>NZ_JBIRRR010000006.1:0-432764 GCF_044333795.1 Streptomyces sp. NPDC020917
CGGTCTCCCGAGCGCGAAGCGCATCGTTGTAGACCACCCGCGCACATCCAAACGCCCTGGCCAACGCGCTGCGCTGACCGGCGCCCGGGTACAAGCGGAAGCTGTATCGAAGCCGCACGCTGATCATGATACACAATTGGTTTATGGGTATCGATGAGAACGTTCGTACTGGTCGTCACTGCGTCTTCCGTATGCATGTCCACTTGGTTTTCGTGACGAAGTATCGGCACAAGGTCTTCGCCGACCGGCACCTGACGCGGTGCGAGGAGATCATGCGGGCCGTGTGCGAGGACTTCGAGGCGGAGCTGGTCGAGTTCAACGGCGAGTCCAACCACGTGCACCTCCTCGTGAACTTCCCGCCAAAGGTCGCCGTGTCCAAGCTGGTCAACAGCCTCAAGGGCGTCTCTTCCCGGCGGCTGCGCCAGGAGTTCCCTGACCTCGTCCGCCACTACTGGCGGGCGCAGCGCCTGTGGTCCGGCTCGTACTTCGCCGGATCCGTCGAAGGTGCGCCGCTCAGCATCGTGAAGCAGTACATCGAGCAGCAGAACCGGCTCTGACCCGAGCTGAGGTGAATAGTGCGGATCCGCGCACACCGCTGAGGTCAGAGAGCAGCTCTCAGATTCGCTTCACCACCGGGCTAAAGCCCGGTGCACTGCGAATAGTCCCGGTAGCCGGTGACGACGCCCAGCGACTCGAGGTTCCGCACCCGTTCCGTGGTGGCCGACGAGCTGAGCCCGACTCGCCGCCCCAGCTCGCTGAGGGAGATCCGGGCCTCCCGCTGCAGCTGCTCGATGATCGCCCAGTCGATGGCGTCGAGATTCACGGTCATCCGACGATCCTACCGGCAGAACCACGGAACAAGACCGCTTTCACCGGCAGGTTCAGGTTCCCCATCGGGCAGTCGCCGCGGTAGCTTCCGGTCATGCGACGCGGCGTCGCCATTCCCGACCGCGGGCCGGGCACGCGGCCGGCTGCGCCTGCTCGGCGGCGGCGCCGTCGTACTCGATCCCTGCCACGGCGATCCGGAGGAGGCGCGCCGGCCGCACGCGGCCTGGCGGGCGCTCACCGAGATGGCCACCCACTGGAGGAACGCATCGTGATCACCACCGCCGACGAGACGCTGCTGCGCCGGGCCATCGGCATCGCGGCCGGCGCCGTCGCCCAAGGCGACGCGCCCTACGGCTCGTTGCTGGCCGGCCCCGACGGCACCGTCCTGGCCGAGGCCCACAACACGGTGCGGCGCGACGACGACATCACGGCCCACCCGGAACTGAAGCTGGCCCGCTGGGCGGCCCGCGAACTCGACCAGCAGGCGGCCGCGGGTACCACGATGTACACCAGCTGCCAGCCGTGCGGCATGTGCGCCGGCGGCATCCTGCGCTCCGGCATCGGCCGGGTCGTCTTCGCGCTCTCCACCGAGCAACTCGTCGAGCTCAACCCGGCGTCGGGTCAGTGGCCGGCGGTGGCGCAGGAGGGCCCGGCCCTGTTCGAGCAGGCCCGCCGGCCCATCGAGACCTACTACCGGACGAGTTGACGCCGCCGGCCCGTCATACCGCCCTCGTCGCCGCGAGGGATCCGACTCGACAGGTGGGGCGACGGGCCGAGCGCCTGTCCGTGTTCGCCCGTGATGGGTAGCCTGGGGCGCCTGGGTGGCATGGTGCCCGCACGGACGGGGCGGGCCGGAGCGGGCGACTGCCCTGCCTGTGGCGGCCGGTGGGCGCCGGTGGGCCGGTCGGCGCGGGGCGCCGGGCAGCGGGCGCTCGCGGCCACGGCTCGGAGGACGGGGAGGGACCGAGGACATGTCGGCACTGCGGATCTCCGGGATGAGCGCCGCGGCCGCGGCGGCCGTCGCACTCGCCGTGCTGGGCGCCGTACGGAGCCGTGGGCAGGCGCGGCGGCACGGGATACCGCTGCGGATCCTGCTGTGCTTGTACCTGACCGGGGTGCTGCTGCTCCTTGGCCTCGCCGCGGTGCTCGGCCCCTCGTCCTGGGTTCCGGTCGGCACGCTGCTGCTGCTCGCCGCGGTGGGCCCGGTCGTCCTGCTGCTGTGCGGGCTGATGCTGGGGGCGGGCCCTTCGTACGCGTGGTACTGGTGGCCGGTCGCGCTGGTCGCGGCCGTCGCCCTCCCCACCGGCCTGGCCGGGGCGGTGGCGGCCGATCAGCACGACGGCCCGGGTTACGTCCTGCGGTACGGCCGGGCCGGGACGGCGGACCTGCCCCGGGGGTGGAACGGGCCGACCACCGTGAGGGTCGACGGCCAGTGGTGGCGCACCATGAACCTCGAGTTCGGCCCCGGCGCATGGGACCGCTACGGCCACTACTACACCGTTGCCGGCCTGGACAACCCGATGTTCGGGCCGGAGCCGGGAAGCGCCGACGACCCGACGGGGGTGACGGTCAAGGTCCTCGTCGTCGACGGCACCGCGTTCGAGACGACGGGACTCCACGCGGGGACGCCGGGTCTGGCGCCGCTGGGCCTGGAGCCGCTGCCGAAGCTGCTCTGGGGGCTCCTGCCGGGCCTGCTCATCCCCTTCCTGCTGCTCGTGAGCGTGTCGGTGCGCGCCAAGCGGCGGCGTGCCCTCAGGAATGCGAAGGGCACCTACTACGTGCCGCCGCGTCCACCGGGTCCGCGCCCGGCGGGCGGCGGGCGGACGCGCCCGTCCGCCAGGCGGCCGAAGCCTGCCCCCTCCGGCGCGGGGACGACGCCCGCGGACCGGATCTACGAGGCCGCCACCCGGCAGCACAAGCAGCGGCACCGGCCGTACCGGATGACCGTCTCCTCGCGGCAGGTACGGGTGACGGTCGGCCCGGACGGCTTCGCGGTCGAGCAGTCGATCACCGGGACCTGGCGCAGCCATCTGGACCTCCCGTGGCGTGACGTGTCGGGCCTGGAGTTCGCCCAGGACTACCGCGACCCGGTCGTGTCCCTCTACGTCCTCCCCGCCCAGGGGACGCGCCGCCACGCGCTGGACTCCTCGCACCTGACCGGCGCGGACTGGGCCGAGGTGGCCGACGCCGTCGCCGCCAAAACAGACGGGCGGGTCCGCCTCGACCTCGCGGGCCGCGACGGGGGTCACGTGAACCCCGACGCCTGAGCACGGCGGGCGTTCAGGGGCGCCCGGAACTTTGGGTCATGGGCACGGCGATGTTTGGGTCATCTGACGCATCCCCGGTCGCCGCGGCGTGTCGACACTCGACGGGTACGCGACGCACTCCGAGAGGGGATCTGCACATGAACCGTCCCGACGGGAGCCCGAGCACCGCCGCGGGACCCTTCGCCAGGGACCAGGAGGATCCCCAGCCGGCCTCCGCGGACCCGGATCCCACCGCCGCCGACGACCAGAGCACCCCCGGCGGCACGGTGCCCGGCCCCACGACGGACGCCGGGCACGACAGCGGGACGGGGCACGGCAGCGACCACTACCGGCCGCTGTGAACTCCCCGCGCCCGGGCTCCTGATCGCCCGCGCCCGGCGCACCGCTCCCCCGTACCCGCAAGCGGACACCCGCTGCCCCGTTCCCGTTCCGTTCCCCCGTTCCCGATTCCCCGTACCCCTGAGCCAGCCCGAGCGGCGCACCCGTGCCGGCCGGGCGGGAAGGCACGCGCATATGCGCATACCTGGACTCATCCGACGCAGGCCGGTCGTCGCCCCGGTGGTGGCCCTGGCCCTCGCGGCCCTGATCGGACTGGGCCTGCACCTGCCGGCCCGGTCCGCGCCGGGCACCGTCGCGGCCGCGACGGTGCCCCTGACCACGAGCACCAACACCGGCTGCAACAAGACGCCGCGCAAGGGATTCGTGCGCTGCATGTCCGTCGTGCGGACGCCCGCGGACCACGTGGTGACCCCGCAGGTCGCCGCACCGCCCGCCACCGCGCTGACCCCCTCGGACATCCAGGGCGCGTACCGGCTCCCGGCCGGACGCGGCGGGGGCCAGACGGTGGCCATCGTGGACGCCTACGGCGACTCGAAGGCCGAGGAGGACCTGGCCGCCTACCGCGCCTACTACAACCTGCCTCCCTGCACGACCGCGAGCGGCTGCTTCAAGAAGGTGGACCAGAACGGCGGCAGCAACTACCCGCCGGACGACCCCGAATGGGGTACGGAGACCACCCTCGACCTCGACGCGGTGTCCGCGGCCTGCCCGGCCTGCAACATCCTGCTGGTGCAGGGCGACGACGCGTCCTTCGACAGCCTGGGGACCGCCGAGAACACCGCGGTGGCGCTCGGTGCGAAGTTCGTGTCCAACTCCTACGGCGCCGACGAGGACCCGAGCGAACTCGCCTACAGCCACTACTACGACCACCCCGGCGTGGTGATCGCCGCGTCCAGCGGTGACGTCGGCAACAAGGTCGGCTCGCCGTCCAGCTTCCAGAACGTCGTCTCGGTCGGCGGCACCAAGCTGGCCAAGGACACCTCGACGTCGCGCGGCTGGAACGAGACCGCCTGGACGTCCGCGGGCTCCGGATGCTCGACCATCTCGGCCCGGCCGGACTACCAGGTGGCGCAGGACACGCACTGCGCGAACCGGGCCACCTCCGACATCTCCGCCGACGCGGACCCGGCCAGCGGTCTGGCGATCTACGACACGCTGGGCCAGGGCGGCTGGCTGCAGGTCGGCGGCACCAGCCTGGCCTCCCCGCTGGTCACCGCGATGTACGCGCTGGCGGGCACCCCTGCGGCCGGCACCTACCCGGTGACCTACCCCTACCACGACGCGCACGCGGCCACCGACCTGTTCGACATCACCCAGGGCTCGAACGGCACCTGCGGCAACGTGCTGTGCAACGCCGGTCCCGGCTGGGACGGTCCCACCGGTCTGGGCACGCCCAACGGCGTCGAGGCGCTGTCCTACGGCGAGCACGGCGACATCACCGGGCAGGTGACCGACGCGGCGACCGGGGCACCCGTCACGGACGCGGTGATCACGGCGTCGCCGGGCGGGTACCTCACCCACACCGACTCCACCGGGCACTACGACATCAGCGCCAACGTCGGCTCCTACACCGTCACCGCGACGTCGTACACGTACGCGTCAGCGAGCCGTACCGGTGTCGACGTCGCCGCGGACGCCGGTACCACCGCGGACTTCACGCTCCAGGCCAAGTCGCGGGCGACCGTGTCCGGCACGGTGGCCGACGGCTCCGGGCACGGTTGGCCGCTGTTCGCGCGGATCACCATCGACGGCTACCCGGGCGGCCCGATCTACACGGACCCGTTCACCGGGCGCTACAGCGTGACCCTCGCCGGCCAGAGCACCTACCAGGTGCACGTGGTCCCGGTGTACCCCGGCGTGCTGGGCGCCCCGGACGACGGCTACCTCCAGCAGGACACCGATCTCACGGTGAGCAGCAGCGACGTCAGCCGGGACTTCCGGCTGACGGTCGACCAGACCGCGTGCACCGCACCGGGATACGGCTGGAACGGCCTGTCCGAGGGCTTCTCCGACGCCCAGGGCGGTACCCCGGGCGACGGCTGGACCGTGTCCGGCTCCAGCACCGGCTGGCGGTTCGACAACCCCGGCAACCGCGCGGCGGTGAACCAGCTGGACAGCCACTTCGCGGTGGCGGACAGCGGCGCCGCCAAGGGGCGGATCGACAGCACGCTCACCTCCCCGGCCGTGGACCTGTCGGGCCAGAAGGCACCGCACCTCACCTTCATGTCCGGCTACTACGGCGCGAACGGGCAGCGCGCGGACGTCGAACTCAGCACCGACGGCGGCCGCTCCTGGACCGGCGTCTGGCACCGGACGACGGCCAACGGCGCGGGCAGCGTCGACCTGCCGGTCCCGCAGGCCGCGGGCAAGAAGGACGTGCGGGTCCGGTTCCACTTCACCGGCGTCCACGGCTGGTGGTGGTCGCTGGACGACCTGCTGCTCGGCACCCGCACCTGCACCGCGCTGCCCGGCGGCATCGTCAGCGGCCTGGTCACCGACCACGCCACGGGCAAGCCCGTCCAGGGAAGCGTCGTCGCGGACACCGCGTCGCCGAGCGACCGCGCCGTCGCGGGGACGACGGAGCAGGCGACCGTGTCCGGCTTCTACTCGCTGTTCCTCGAGGCCGGCCGCAAGCAGCTCGGCGCCACCACACCCGGCTACACCACCGCCACCGCCACCACCGCCGTCTCCCCGGACCGGGTCACCCGGCTGGACTGGGACCTGCACGCCGTGGGAGGCACCCGATGACGAAGGTTCTGGAGAACGCGCTGGTGAACTCACGACGGCAGCCCCCTGCCCGCAGACGCCTGGCCCTGCGCGGCCTGCTCGCCGTGGCCCTCGGCTTCGCCGTGGCCCTGCCCGGCACGGCGAGCGCGACGAGCCCGGCGCAGTCCCCGACGGCCGGCTCGCCGACGGCGGCCTCCGCCGCCGCGACCGCGACACCGGCCCCCGGGACCCCGGGCGTCGCCTCGCACGCCCCTGCCCCCGCCCCGGCCCTCAAGCCGGTGAGCGTCCCCGGCCTGACCGGGAGCGCCGCCACCGTCACCCTGCCCACCGGCGACAAGGTGACCCTGCGCCGGGAGAAGTCCGGCAAGTACCTGATGTCGGCGGCGCCCGACAGCCCGTCACGGATCACCTTCTCGGTGCTCGGCAGGACCGCCGAGCAGGCCCATGTGTCCGCGTTTCCAGAAGCGGCCGCGGCCTTCGTCCAGCTGCACCTGCTGGACGCCCAGGCGTTCGACGTGACCTGGCTGGCCGGCCACGGCGACAGCGGCGCCAGGGCCCGCATCCCGCTGACCGTGCACTACGGCGGCCGGAACAGCGCCGCGGCACTCACCGCCAAGGCGCGGACGCTCACCGGTGCCACCGTGGTCCGCGCCGACGCGGGCAGCGGGGACGTCCGGCTGAGCGTGCCGGCGGCCAGGGCGGGCGCCTTCTGGGCCGCCCTGACCGGGGGCGCCCGGCAGTCGGCAGCGGCCCGCGGCACCGCCCGTCCGGCGTTCGCCGGCGGTGTCACCAAGGCGTGGCTGACGGGCCATCAGGCTCCGGCGTCGGTCGTCCCGGCCGGCGCGCCGAGCTCGACCGTCACCTGGACCTTCACCAAGAAGCAGGGGGACGCGGCCTGGTGCCCGATCTTCGGGTGGTTCCTCGGCGTCGACTCCTCCACCGCCTGCCCGTACTACCCCGTCCTCATCGGACTGACAGGGGCGGCGGCGGGACAGACCGTCACCCCGACCGGCTTCGACTGCCTCGACGCCGACCCGTGCACCAGGTACACGGTGACCTTCACCGTGCCCAACGGGGTGTACGACGCGCAGGACATGAGCGCCACGTTCCGCCTGCACGGCATCGTGCAGCTCGTGGACACGGTGGTCCCGCAGGTCGTGGTGGCCGGTGACACCACCGTGACGAGCGACCTGGACAAGGCCGCCAAGGTCTCGGTGGACACCCCGCGGGCGGCCGTCGACCTGGAGCACTACATCAGCAACAGCCGCACCGCGCCCGGCGTCTACAGCGCCTGGCAGCAGCCCGACAGCAGCGGTCTGGACACCGACTGGGTCACCCCGACCGAGCCGGTCACCGTCGGCAACTTCCACCTGAGCAGCTTCTGGCTGCGCGGCCAGGCGCCGGTCTCCGCCGCCGTCAGCGCGCCGTCGCGGCTGACCCTGCACCCGTACTACGCGCGCTACACCGATCTGGACGCGCCCCGGTTCACCCGGTTCTCCGGCACGACCACCGCCCAGGTGGTGAGTGTCGGATCCGGCAGCGCGGCGGACTTCGCCAAGGCGGACGTGCACGGGAAGCTCGTGCTGATGCGGCGGGTCTCCGGCATCTCCGTCATCTCCACCGCGCAGCTCGCCGCCGCGCTCCAGGCGGGCGCGGCCGGGGTGCTGATCGATCCGCGCGACGACGACCCGACGAACCTGCCGGACATTCCCGTCGAGCCCTACTGGTGGTGGACCGGCGAGCAGCCGGTGAAGATCCCGTTCGCCACGATCACGCCGGACGACGCGACCGCGCTCTCCGCGCTGCTCGCCAAGGGCGCGGCGACGGTCAGCATCACCGATCACGGGTACAGCCCCTACTTCTACAACCTGGCCTTCGCCGAGGAGGGCCGGGTGCCGGCCACGCTCCACTACTCCGTCGACGACGGCCGGCTCGCCCAGCGGACCACGTCGTACCACAGCCCGCAGCCCGGCAGCGTGACGCAGGCGGAGTCGGTGTTCCACCCCGACGACTTCTTCGCGCTGCTCGTGCCCTCGGTGTTCGCCCCGGCGCCCTCGACGGTGCAGCAGTACTTCGGGCCGGTCTCGCCTGATCTGATCTGGGACCGGATCGGCTCCCTGAGCAACGCGGGCGGCGGTTCCGGACCCGACCAGGCGCTCGACGTGTTCGACAAGCCCGCGAAGGGGACCGAGGAGTGGTTCGCGGCTCCCGACGCGCCAGGAGCGCCGGCGGTGCCGGACGCGGTCTACGGGACGGGCCTGCCGCTGGGCGGCCTCTACTACTGCGCGTTCTGCCGGCAGGGCGACCTCTTCTACCCGACGACCTATCTCACCTCGGGCGCGAACCCGTCGCTGGTCAACAGCCCGTACCTGCCGTACATCTTCGACCCCTCGACCATCCACCTCTACCAGGACGGAGCCGAACTGCCGCAGCACATGGTCGGCGGGGTCGCCCTCTACCAGCTCTCCGACCAGCCGGCCACGGACCGCTTCACCGTCGACGCGGGCGACCTCCACAGCGACTGGACGTTCACCTCGCGCCGGCCGACCGCCAACGGGCTTCCGCAGGCGTTCAACTGCGTCGGGCAGTACTTCGGCCACAGCGGACCCTGCGGCGCCGACCCGCTGATCCAGCTGCGCTACAACGCCTTCGCCGGCACGGGCGACACGGTGCGGGCCGACGCGCGGCACCGGATCGAGATCACGCCGTACACCATGGCAGACCCGTCCACCCCGTACGCCCTCACCAGCCTGAAGGTGTGGACGTCGACGGACGGCGGCGGCACCTGGACGGAGTCGGCCGTCTCCCGCTCGGAGTCCGGCGCCTACAGCGCCGACTACCGGGTGCCGTCGCTGGCGAAGACCAGCGGCGCGGTGTCCGTCAAGGTCCAGGCCGCCGACGCCGCGGGCGACTCGGTCACCCAGACCACCTACGACGCCTACGGGCTGACCGCCGGCTGACCCTCGCGGCCGGCCGGCACGCAAGCGGGCGGCCCCGCCCCTCTCCGGGGGGCGGGGCCGCCCGCGTCATGCGCCCGCCGTCAGGGCGGGCCGCAGCACGGGGGCTGCCAGCAGGCCGCAGGGCTCGGCGCGATCCGGCGCGTATCGGCTCACCGCCGAGGACGCCACGGTGATCGTGAGGGTCTGCGTTCCGCCGGTGAGCACGCCGGCCGGCACCTCGCACGCGAACGGGCCCCAGCCCCATGCGCCCACCTGCTGACCGTCGATGTCGGCGCGCGCGCTGCCGGCGACGGCGGGCAGCACCAGCTGCCACGCGGGCCACTGCTCCAACTCCCCGGCCGGCAGCGCGAACCGGGCCCGGTAGACGCCTTCGCCCGCGGTGCCCGCGAAGCCCTGCCGCTCCCATCCCTGCCGCACGTCGGCGCCGGCCAGTTCGCGGCCGTCCAGGGCGAGGGTCCAGCCGGTGTCGAGGACGTGCGGTGCGGGCACGGGCACGGCGCCGGCCGCGTCCTCGACCTGCAGGCAGGCCAGTTCGGCGGGCCGCAGCAGCAGGGTCAGCTCCCCGGCGAGGGCGCTCGGCGCGGTCACCTGCCCGGTGGCGCCGTCCCACCGGCTGAGCCGGGCGGGGAGCGCGGCCGGGCGGACGGTCACGGCGCGCGGCTCGCCGGTGTCGTTGAACAGCGCGAGGCGGGTCCCGCCGTCCGGGCCGGCGCGCCGGGACGTCCACACGTCCGTGGCGGCCTCGACCGTCGCGGCCCGCGGGCCCGGCACGGCGGCCAGGTGGCTGTCCACCTCGTGGGGCAGGGGCAGTTCGGGCCAGTACGCGCCGCGCGGCCCCGCCAGCAGCGCCTTCGTCCGCTCGGTCGCGGCGGGCCCGCCGTCGCCGTGCTGGAACAGCCGGGGCAGCGGCCCGGAGGCCAGCAGCGTGCCGCCGGCCTCGACGAACGTCGCCACCGCCGCCAGTGTCGCGGTGTCCTCCAGGACCTCCGCGCCGGGCAGGACCAGTGCGGTGGTGTCGCCGGTGAGACCGTCGCGGACCTGCCGCTCCTCGACGATGCGGAACTCGTGCCCGGCGCGCGCCAGGTGCTCGGCCCAGAAGGCGAAGTGCGCGCCGTAGGGGTGGTCGGGGCCGCCCGCCCAGCTGGTCCGCAGCGGGTAGAGCAGTGCGATGCCCGGCAGCGGGGAGGCCGCGTCGAGGAACTCCGAGAGCCGGCCCGACTCGGCGGCCAGCGCGCGGTGGTGGGAGAACCACGGCTCGAAGTTGACGCCGGGCGGGAAGTCCAGCCGGGGGTCGGTGAAGACCTGGCCGGCGTCCTGGGGGTCGGCGGGGGTGTCGGTGAGCCAGAAGGCGTGGGTGAGCAACTGGCGTGCGCCCAGCAGGTGGTGGCGGACCGCGGCCGCGCGCATGCGCCCCAGCGTCAGCTCCCAGGCCCCCTCTGCGAAGTGCGTGCCGGCGTCGGTGCTGGCGAAGTACTGCTCGACCAGGCAGCCGGAGCGGCCGTGCGCGCGGGCGAGGGAGTCGCCGAACTTCGCGGCGAGCTGCGGGTGGTCGTTGCGGGCGTCGACGGCGGTCAGGTCCCGCAGGCGGTCGACGGCGAAGTAGTCCGTGCCGAAGTTGGTCCGCGGATCGTCGGTGATGACGGTGCTGGTGGGGTCCCACGAGGAGACGTAGCCGAGCACCTCGTGGCCGGACAGGGCCACGCCGTGGTCGCGGCACCACCGGGACAGGGTGCCGAAGAAGGCGTCGATGCCGGTGCGCGCGTACCGCTCGAAGAACGCGCTCCGCCACTCCCCGGTGCGCGGGCCCACGTCGCGGGCGAGCGACAGCAGGACCCGGCGGTCCTCGGGCACCACCGACGGCGCGTACATCAGCGACGCGGTGACGTGGCCCGTCTCCCCCTGCTGCTGCCGGGCGTGCGTCGCGTCGTGGAGCTGGCGCCAGTGGTAGAAGCAGCCGTGCGGCTGGTCGAAGAAGACATACCTCACCGTGGTGCCCAGATGCTCTCCGAGGGCGCGGGCCAGCGGTTCGTAGCCCACCTCCACGAACCGCTCCGCGGCCTGCGGCAGCAGGTAGTTGATCATGCGG
Source organism: Streptomyces sp. NPDC020917 (assembly GCF_044333795.1). Taxonomy (NCBI): domain Bacteria; kingdom Bacillati; phylum Actinomycetota; class Actinomycetes; order Kitasatosporales; family Streptomycetaceae; genus Streptomyces; species Streptomyces sp. NPDC020917. The sequence goes on from NZ_JBIRRR010000006.1 coordinate 11,208, forward strand.
CTGGTCGTGCAGCGGGCGGCAGTGAACACCGTCACCTCGGCGTCCGCACCGGCGGCGGCCACCGCCTCGGCCGGTACGGACACCGTGCAGCCGCCGGCGTCGGCGCGCACCAGCCGCGCCCGGCCGGTCACGTCGACGATCTGCGCCTCGCCGGTGACCGGGCCGCGGGGGTGGGCGAAGGCCGCGACGATCTCCCAGTCCGCCCACCGCGGGGCTCCGCCGTCGAACACCCAGTCCCTGCCGGGCTGGAGGAGGTACTCCACGTCCTGGGCGGTGATCGCGTCGACCGGGCACTCCACCGGCTGCCCGCCGGTCCCGGCGGGGGCGGAGGAGAAGAACATGTGCCGCTCGCGCAGGTCGTCGCGGCCCTCGACGGTACGGCCCCCGGCGTGACCCGACAGCCAGTTGTACTCGTCGTAGACACCCATCATCAGGCCGCGGGCCGCGGCCTGTTCTGCCACCCGCGCGTAGGCGCCGAGGAAGGACTCGTCCAGGTACTGCCGGCGCGGGAAGGAGAGCCGGGCCTGGATCTGGAACGATCCGAACCCGGCCGCTTCCATGGCGTCCAGCTGCTCGCTGATCTCCTGGTCGGTGGGAACGCGCTGCCAGAACCAGTAGGTGGCCGGCGCGTGCCAGGGGTCGGGGTCGGTGAAGCTCATGGCGGCGTCCTGTGGGTGGGAGGGCTGGGGTGCGGTGCCGGGGGCTCGGCCGGTCTCAGGCCGGCGTCCGCGTGGAGCGGCCGCCGTGCTCGGTCCCGGCGGCCTGCCGGTCGCCGGCGGCGGGCGCCGTGCCGCCGAGCGCGGTCCGGCGGCTCGGGTCGAGCTTCAGCACGAAGGTGAGCAGCGCGTACAGGGCCGCTCCGACGGCCATCGCGACGAGCACGCCCACGTTGGTGGTCCCGATGACGCCCTTCTTCTCGTCGTCGCTCAGCAGGAAGCCGACGGCCTTGGCGATGTTCGGGTCGGAGGAGGTCACCATGCCCAGGCCGATGACGGTGGCCACGAGCAGCGAGAGCAGTGCCGTCCAGCGGCCGTTGCGGCCGCCCTGCCCGGCGGGCATGGCCTGCGAGACCGGCCATCCCAGGCGGCGCTGGCGGATGAAGTCGAGCAGCTGGATGCCGCCCATGGTGCCCATGACCACGGCGATCAGTGCCAGGAACGCCTGGAAGGTGGCGAGGAAGGAGGTGGAGATGAACAGCAGGTAGAAGGCACCGGCCGAGATCACGACCATGTTGATGACGGTGGTGCCCACCCGCGACACCGGGACGCCGAGCGCCAGCAGCGCCAGGCCGGAGGAGTACAGGCCGGTGATCGCGGCGGCCACCAGCGAGATGACGATGACGATGCTGAACGGGACGAAGAACCACATCGGCAGCAGCGCGGTCAGCGCCCCCACCGGGTCGGCCGCGGCGGCGGAGCCGAGCTGGGGGTCGCCGGCGACGAGCAGCACGCCCAGGATCAGCAGCACGGCGACGGGCAGGGTGATGCCGCCCGCGGTCCAGCCCACGACGCCGGGCGCCGGCGTGCGGCGCGGCAGGTAGCGGGCGAAGTCGCCGCCGTAGTTGAGGAACCCGATACCGACCAACGTCAACGCCAGGATCATGCCGCCGACGAACTGGCCGAACGATCCGGCGGGGGCGTCACCGATCCGGCTCCAGTGGATGTGCGGGATCATCAGGCCGATGAAGACCACCGTCATCACGGAGGTCAGCCAGGCGATCCACCGCTCCACCCGCACGATCACGGCGTGGCCGAGGACGGCGACGGTGACGGTCACCAGCAGCACCACCACGAACCACACCACCACGCCGGCCGTCGTCCCCTTGCCGTGGGAGTCGGCGAACGCGCCCGGCCACAGCCGCGCGAAGAGGTCGGCCCCGGTGGTGGAGGCCAGCGTGATGATGGTGACCTTCCAGCCCACGTTCGACAGGTAGGCGAAGAACGTGGGGAACTTGTTGCCGTGGAAGCCGAAGGCGACGCGGGTCTGCGTCAGGGTCGGCAGTCCGGTGCGGGGCCCGCCGACGGCGAGGATGCCGACGAGGACGGCCGACAGCGCGTATCCCAGCAGCCCGGCCAGGACCGCCTGCCAGGCGTTGAGGCCGACACCGAAGACGTAGATGCCGTAGCTGACGCCGAGGATCGAGACGTTCCAGGAGAACCACACGCCGAACAGGCTGCGCGGGGTGCCGTGGCGTTCACCGTCGGGGACGGGGTTGACGCCGTTGCGCTCCACCTGCCGTATGGCGGGGGCGGGATGGTCGGTCTGGCTCATGGGTGAACTCCTTCGTTCGCCGGCGCGAGCGGTTCGGGGGACGGGGTGCGGCCGGTGCAGCCGCACGAGCGGCGCAGGACCAGGGAGAAGTCGAGGATGCGGTGCTCGAGCGGGGCACCGGCGGGGGGCGGGTTCTGAAGCAGGTCGACGGCCGCGGCGGCCGCGGCCCGTACCGGCTGTTCCACCACGGACATCGCCGGCTCGGAGTAGACGCTGCGCCGCGTGCCGTCGAAGCCGAACACGGCCAGGTCCTCGGGGATCGACAGGCCCATCCGGCGGGCCACCGCGAGCAGCCCCTCGGCCTGCGAGTCGCTGCTGACGAAGACCGCGGTGGGGCGCCGGTCGGCGGGGACGTCCAGCAGCGCCCGCCCGCCGGCCTCGCCGCCCTCGGCGGAGAACGGGTGGACGCCGACCAGGTCGGGCCCCGCCGCGACCCCCGCTCCGTGCAGGGCCTGCGCCCAGCCGGCCAACCGGGCCGTGGCGTTGGACTGGTCGTCGGGTCCCGCCAGGCAGGCGACGCGGCGGTGGCCGTGGTCGAGCAGGTGCCGGGTCGCCTCGAACGCGGCCCGCTGGTTGTCGATGCCCACGAAGGGGATGCCGGCGCCGTGAAGCGGCCGGTCCAGCGCCACGGCGCGCACCGGCGAGGCGCCGACGGCCCGCAGCACCGAGGCGCGGCTGGCGCCGATCACCACGATCCCCTCGACCTGCTCGTCGACGAACCGCTCCAGGTACGCCTCCTCGCGCAGGACGTTGCCGCCGGAGTCGCCCATCAGCAGCACCTTGCCGCGGTCGAAGGCCGCGTCCTGGACGGCCCGCGCGAAGTCGGCGAAGAACGGGTTGGAGATGTCGGGGACGAGCAGCGCGATCGTGGAGGTGGCCCGCTTGCGCAGGGCCCGGGCCACGGCGTTGGGCCGGTAGCCCAGCTCGTCGATCGCCGCGAGGACCCGCTCGCGGGTCGCCGGCGCCACCGAGCGGGGGCCGCCGTTGACGACGTAGCTGACGACCGCGCTGGAGCAGCCGGCCAGGCGTGCCACATCGGCGCGGGTGGCGACCCGCGGGGCGTCGGGGATCCCGCGGCGCGCGGGTGCGGCGCCGGGCTCGCCGGGCCGGGACTCGCGCCGCCCGCCGGCCTGCGGGGCCTGTGCGTCGGTGGTCATGCGTGCGCACCTCCAGTACGGCGACCGGCCTCGTGCGGCGGTCGGGGGCTGCCCCCGGCCGCCGCCGCGGCCGGGACGTGGCGGGCGGCGCCCTGCGGGAGCCCGCCGGCGCCGCGCGGCCCGCCGTGCTGCCCGGGCTGCGGCGAGGACTCGGACGAGGACTCGGGCTCGGATCCGGGCTCGGATCCGGGCTCGGGCAGGGCGGTGAAGTCCGGGTAGGACGAGGCCGCTCCGGGAGTGGCGACGCTGAGGGTGGCCGCCCGTACTCCGGCGGACACGGCTTGCGGCAGGTCCTCGCCGGCGGCGAGCCGCGCGGCGAGCACGCCCACGAACGCGTCGCCGGCGCCCGTGGTGTCGACGACCCGCGCGGGCCGGGGGGCGGGCACGTGCCGTGCGCCGCCGCCCTGCGGGCCGGCCGACACGACCGCCCCCAGACCGCCGAGGGTGATCACCGCCGACCGGGCGAGGCCGGCCAGCCGGTCGGCCGCCGCCAGCGCCTCGGCGACACCGGCCGGCGGTTGCGCGCCCAGCACCTGCCCGGCCTCGGTGGCGTTGACGACCAGGACGTCGACGCGTTCCAGGGCGCCGCGCGCGAGCGGGGTGTAGGGGGCGAGGTTGAGGACGAACAGCCGCGCTCCGGCCAGGACCGCCTCCTCGATCGCGGCCGCGGGGATCTCCGCCTGGGCGACCACCACGTCCGCGCCGCGCAGCAGCGGGGCCGCCGCGCGGACGGCGGTGGCGTCGGTGGCGGCGTTGGCTCCCGGGACGACGACGATGGTGTTCTCCCCGCCGTCGTCGACGGTGACCAGGGCCGCGCCCGTCGGCCGTGCCGGGTCCGACCGCACGACATCGGTGTCGACGCCGGCCTCGTCCAGCCGCCGGCGCAGTTCCCGGCCCTCGGTGTCGTCACCGACCGTGGCCACCAGGCGGCAGCGGGCTCCGGCCCGGGCGGCGGCCACGGCCTGGTTGGCGCCCTTGCCGCCCGCCCCGGCCTGCACCGACCGCCCGAGCACGGTCTCGCCGGGCAGCGGCAGGCGGCCGGCCACGACCGTCCTGTCCCAGTTCGCCGAGCCGACGACCACCACCTGGCCGTTCCGCATCCCAGGCCCTCCTCCAGCGCCATGGCGCTATCTACTCGTGTTGATTGACGACGGCGACGTATCTACTCGTGTTGATAACGCTGAGTGACACGCCGCGTGTGACCGCCCACTATCGCTCCCCGGTCCGGCGGCGTCAACAGTCGTCCGCGGGTCGTCCCATCGTGTTGTCGACGCGCGCCGCAGGGCGGGACTGTGCTAGATTCTCTGGTGTTGCAGTTGTGGTACCCATGAACCTATGTGCGCCTGACGGGAATGTTTCGTCCAGGCGCATTATTTGTTTTCCGGCATCTCCGGATGGGTCCCTCTGCCTTACAGAAAGAGAATTGTCATGGCACAGGGAACCGTGAAGTGGTTCAACTCCGAAAAGGGTTTCGGATTCATCGAGCAGGACGGCGGCGGCCCGGACGTCTTCGCCCACTACTCGAACATCGCGACCCAGGGATTCCGTGAGCTCCAGGAGGGCCAGCGGGTCTCCTTCGACGTCACGCAGGGCCAGAAGGGCCCGCAGGCGGAGAACATCGTCCCCGCCTGATCGCAGGACGCCTCGTCACTCACCGGGGTCCGCACCGCACGGTGCAGACCCCGGTTTGTGCTGTATCCAGGAAGGCAGAAAGCCGCATGTCCCGCAGGCCCCAGAAGCCGAACCGGCGCGCCGCGTCACCCTCACCGTCCCCGTCGTCGCCCCGGGAATTCCGGCTGCCGGAGAGCACGACGCCCGCGCTTCCCGCCGTGGCGGACTTCGCCGCCCTGGACATGCCCGCGGCGCTGGTCGCGACCCTCACCGCCCAGGGCGTGACGACACCGTTCCCCATCCAGGCCGCCACACTGCCGAACTCGCTGGCCGGCCGTGACCTGCTGGGACGCGGACGCACCGGCTCCGGCAAGACCCTCGCTTTCGGGCTCGCGCTGCTGGCCCGCACCGCCGGGCTGCGCGCGCAGCCCAAGGCGCCCCTGGCCCTGGTGCTGGTCCCCACCCGTGAACTCGCCCAGCAGGTGACGGACGCGCTGACGCCCTATGCGACGGCGGTGAACCTCCGGATGGCGACCGTGGTCGGCGGACTGTCGATCACCAAGCAGGCCGCGACGCTCCGGCGCGGCGTCGAGGTGGTCGTGGCGAGCCCCGGCCGGCTCAACGACCTCGTGGACCGCGGGGACTGCGTGCTCGGCGACGTGCGCATCACGGTGCTGGACGAGGCCGACCAGATGACCGACATGGGCTTCCTGCCGCAGATCACCCGGCTGATCCAGCAGGTGCGGCCGGACGGCCAGCGCATGCTCTTCTCGGCCACCCTGGACCACAACATCGACCGCCTGGTGCAGCGGTTCCTGTCCGACCCCGTGGTGCACTCCGTGGACCCGTCCGCCGGAGCGGTCACCACCATGGAGCACCACGTGCTCCACGTCCAGGACGAGACCGACAAGAAGCAGGTCACCGCGTACATCGCCGCCCGCGACGGCCGGGTGATCCTCTTCCTCGACACCAAGAGGTCCGCCGACCGGCTCGCCAAGCGGCTGCTGGCCGTCGGTGTCCGCGCGGCCGCGCTGCACGGGGGCCGCTCCCAGCCGCAGCGCAACCGCACCCTGGAGCAGTTCAAGAGCGGCCAGGTCACCGCGCTGGTGGCGACGAACGTCGCGGCCCGGGGCATACACGTCGACGACCTCGACCTGGTCGTGAACGTCGATCCGCCCACGGACCACAAGGACTACCTCCACCGGGGCGGCCGCACGGCCCGCGCCGGCGGGTCAGGCAGCGTGGTCACGCTGGTCCTGCCGGACCAGAAGCGGGAGTTCAGCCGGCTGATGACGCACGCGGGCATCCGGCCGCGGACCGCCCGGATCACCTCGGGCGACCCGGAGCTGGCGACGATCACCGGCGCCCGCGAACCGTCGGGCGTGCCCGTCACGATCGAGGTGCCGCAGCCGGCCGCCCCGGCGGCGGCCGGACCGGAGCGCAAGCCCGGTGCCAGGCCCGCCCGCCGTTCCGGCCCGCGCCGCAGGAGCGGTGGCGGGGCGGGGTCGGCGAACGGCTCGGCCGCCGGGACCGGGGCCGGCGGGGCCGCCGGTGCGGGGCGCCGCAGGAGCGGCGGCGGGACCGGTTCGGCGAACGGCTCGGCCGGTGCGGGCACCGGTGCCGGGCGCCGCAGGAGCGGCGGCGGAGCGGGGTCGGCGAACGGCTCGGCCGCCGGGACCGGGGCCGGCGGCGCCGCCGGTGCGGGGCGCCGCAGGAAGCGGCCCGAGGGCCGGGCGTAGAATCCGGCCGCTGCGTCCTCGGTCGGGGCGCGGCGGGAAGTGGGGGCCGTGAGCGGGGAATGGAACGGGGCGGGGCTGCCTCCGATGGCAGCCGCGCGCACCGCGGAGGCGCGGAGCAGCGGCACGTGGTCCTCGGCGCTCTCCACCGGCGAGTTCGCCGCGTTGCGCGCCGTGGGCTTCGACCCGGTGGGCCAGGTCATGGGCTCGGCGGTCTACCATGTGGGGCGCTCCGGCCGGTACTGGGGCTATCACGACTGCCAGTTCAGGTCCGGCCTGTTCGGCACCGGCAGCGGCGCCCCGGTCGCCCTCTCGGGGCGCGGCGCGCCCTCGGCCGGGCTGGTCACCGTGCTCGACGAGGCGCGCCGTTCGGCCCTCGGGCGGATGACCGCGGAGTGCTCGGCCCTTGGCGGGGACGGCGTGGTCGCGGCGCGGCTGACGGTGGCCCCCTTCGTGGCGCAGTCCAACTGCTTCGAGTTCCAGGTCATCGGGACCGCGGTCCGCGCGGCCGGCACCGTGCGGGCGCCGTGGCCGTTCACCTGCCACCTCGACGGCCAGGGCTTCGCGAAGCTGGTGACCGCCGGGTGGGTCCCCGTCGAGCTGCTGTACGGGATGTCCATCGGCGTGCGGCACGACGACTACCGCACCCGCATGCAGCGCACCTCGTGGCGCAACACCGAGGTCGGCGGCTGGAGCGAGCTCGTCCACGACGTGCGTGCCGACGCCCGGGCCGCGCTGGCGGCGCAGGGCGGGCGGCGGGGCGGGGACGGCGTGGTGCTGTCCGCCGGCAGCTTCCGGGTGTGGAAGGAGTCCTGCATCCGCAGCAACAACAACGACCAGGAGGACCACGTGGCCGAGGCGACGCTGGTGGGCACCAGCGTCGCCCGCTTCACGGTGCGCGAGGAGCCGCCGCGCGCCCTCACCGTGATGCCGCTCGGCCCGCGAGGACGCGGGCGCACCACACGCCGTACCGGAACCGACATCCGATGAGGGGAACCCGTTCATGACCGTCTTCAACTCCGCGGACGGCACGTCCGACGGCGTGCCGGCCCAGGGCGTGCCGGCCGACGCGATGCGGCGGCTGGCCGAACTCCAGCCGGGCCGGCCGGGGTCGATCTTCACCAGCGACCTGTCGGTCAACGAGTTCCTGCTCGTGCGCGAGGCGGGCTTCCGGCCCATCGGCCTCGTCCTGGGCAGCTCGATCTACCACGTGGGCATCCAGCTGGGCCGCTGGGGGAAGAACCAGGAGCTGACCACGCTCAGCCAGGCGATGTACCACGCCCGCGAGTTGGCGATGACCCGCATGGAGGCGGAGGCGGCGCAGCTGGGCGCGGACGGCATCGTCGGCGTCCGGCTGAGCGTGGAGGCCCGCGAGTTCGGCAACGACATCGCGGAGTTCATCGCGATCGGGACGGCGGTCAAGGCCGACCACCCGGCGCCGGGCGGCAACGGCGGCAGCTGGCGCAACCGCAAGGGCCAGCCGTTCACCTCCGACCTCAACGGCCAGGACTTCTGGACGCTGATCCGCGCCGGGTACGCCCCGCTGGGCATGGTGATGGGCACCTGCGTCTACCACATCGCGCACCGGCGCATGGGGCAGATGCTGTCCAACATCGGCCAGAACGTGGAGATCGAGCAGTTCACGCAGGCGCTGTACGACGCGCGGGAGCTGGCGATGGAGCGGATGCAGCACGAGGCGGAGGAGCTTCAGGCGGAGGGCGTCGTCGGCGTGCAGCTCAACGCCCACAACCACCGCTGGGGTGGGCACACCACCGAGTTCTTCGCGATCGGCACCGCCGTGCGGCCGCTGCGTGACGACCATGTCATCGAGCGCCCGGCGATGGTCCTCAGCCTGGACGGCTGACCGCCCTGCCCGCCAAGCCCGGAGCAACCACCCCACGGGAGACGCCACGATGACCTCGCCCCACGATCCCCCGGCGTTCCAGGCCGGCGGGGACGCCGCCTCGATCGACCTGCTGACCGCCGCGCTGCGCAGGGACGCCGCGGATCTGGACGTCTACGCCCAGGTGCTGACGACGACGCTGGCCGAGGCGCTGCCGCCGGACTCCGTCACCGTGGTGCGCAAGCGCAGCATGTCGGACCGGCTCGCCGGCCGCGAGGGCCGGGTCGAGCGGGTCGAGGTCGTCCTCGACGAGCACCGCCTCGTCCTCGACCTGGCGGGCGGCCGCCCGAAGGGCCAGGTCTGCAAGGAGGTCCGCGGAGTCGTCCTCTCGCGCCGCCCGGTGGCCCTCGACGAGTGGGTCCGCACCCTCGCGGTCGCGGTCGCCACCCGCGCCGGCTCCGACGCCCGGGCCCGGGCGGCGCTGGAGCGGCTGGTCCTCGGCGAGTGAGCCGGCCGACGCTCCGCCGCCGGGTGCGTGGAGCTACCGGCCGCGGCGCTGCTTCACCGCTGTCGCGAGGAGGTCGCCGAGGCCGGCGTCCGCGCGGCGGAAGTTCCGGACGGCCCGCTCGACGATGTCGTCGCGGTCGGCCGAGACGGCCGCGATGCTGCCGGCCAGGTTGGTGACCAGGCGCTCCTGCTCGTCCGGCGGCATCAGCCGGTAGAGGTTCCCGGCCTGGACGAAGTCGTCGTCCTCGCGGTGCGGCGGGGCGGCGTGGTTGCCGGTGGGGCCGGAGACCCGCGTGGCCGCCCACAGCGGCTGGCCGGTCTCGGCGGGGCCACCGGAGCTGTTGGGTTCGTAGTTCGCGGCGCCGGCGTGGCGTCCGTCGTACAGGCGGCCGTCGCGGCCGTAGGTGCGCGCCTCGGTGGCGTGGGGGCGGTTGACCGGGAGCTGGTCGGCGTTGACGCCGACCCGGTAGCGGTGCGCGTCGCCGTACGCGAAGAGGCGGCCCTGGAGCATCTTGTCCGGGGACGGGCCGATGCCGGGCACGAAGTGCGCGGGAGAGAACGCCGACTGCTCGACCTCGGCGAAGACGTTCTCGGGGTTGCGGTCCAGTTCCAGGCGGCCGATCTCGATCAGCGGGTGGTCGGCGTGCGGCCAGACCTTGGTCAGGTCGAACGGGTTGAAGCGGATGCCCGCGGCCTCGGCGGCGGGGATGATCTGCACCCGCACCGTCCAGCTCGGGTACTCACCGCGCTCGATGGCCTCCCGCAGGTCCCGCTGGTGGCTGTCGGGGTCCCGGCCGGCGAGGACGGCGGCCTCCTCGGAGGTGAGGGTCGCGATGCCCTGGTCGGTAGTGAAGTGGTACTTGACCCAGAACGCCTCGCCGGCCGCGTTGTTCCACTGGTAGGTGTGGGAGCCGTAGCCGTTCATGTGGCGGTAGGAGGCGGGGATGCCGCGGTCGCCGAAGAGCCAGACGACCTGGTGGGTCGTCTCCGGGCTCAGCCCGAAGAAGTCCCAGACGTTGTCCGGCTCCTGGGACCCGGTGTACGGGTCGCGCTTCTGCGTGTGGATGAAGTCGGGGAACTTGCTCGGGTCCTTGATGAAGAAGACGGGCGTGTTGTTGCCGACGAGGTCGTAGTTCCCCTCCTCGGTGTAGAACTTGAGCGAGAAGCCGCGCGGGTCGCGCACCGCGTCCGCCGCGCCCAGGTTTCCCGCCACGGTGGAGAAGCGCGCGAACACCTCGGTCTCCTTGCCCACTCGGGACAGGAAGGCGGCCCGGGTCCACCGGCTGACGTCGCGGGTCGCGGTGAACGTGCCGTACGCGCCGGCACCCCGCGCGTGCACGATCCGCTCCGGGATCCGCTCGCGGTTGAACCGGGCGAGTTTCTCGAAGAGTTGCTGGTCCTGCACGAGCAGCGGCCCGCCCGGGCCCGCCGTCTCGGTGTGCTGGTTGTCCCCGACGGGTGCGCCGGTCTCGGTGGTGAGCGGGGAACGCCGGTCGTCCTGGGTTGCCATGGTGCGCCTTGTCCTTGTCCGGAGGGGCTCGCTGGGTGGAAGGGGGTCGATGAGCCGGCGGTGCGCCGGGGCGGCCGGCCGCGTCACTCCGGCCAGGCGGAGTTCTTGATCACCTCGACGAAGTCGCCGCGTACGAAGCCGGGCGCGAAGTGCGCCAGCACGTCCGCCTTGACGTTGCCGAAGGTCGTGCCCGGGCGGTCCTGGATGCCCTCGGTGAAGGCGGCGAGGATCCGGTTCTTGAAGTCCGGGCGCGGGTGGGCGGCCACCACGGCGGCGCGCTGCTCCGCCGCGACGGCGTCGTAGCCGATGCCGAGGACGTCCAGCTCCACGCCGCGGGTGACCAGGGCGATCTCCGGGGCCATGTGCAGCGGGATCTCGGGGGTGGTGTGCAGGGCGATGCCCGTCCACACCCGCGTCGCCGGCTCGCCGGTGACGCCGTGGGCGTGCAGGAACCGCCGGGCCTCGTCGGCGCCGTCGATCTCGAAGCGCTGGTCGGTGCGGCGGAACCGCTCGGTGAGCCCGAGGTCGTGGAACATCGCGCCCACGTAGAGCAGTTCGGGGTCGAAGTCGAGACCCTGCTCGCGTCCCCGCAGCGAGCCCCACAGGTAGACCCGCCGGGAGTGGTCGAACAGCAGCGGCGACGCGGCCTCCCGGACCAGCTCGGTTGCCTCCTTCGCCAGGGCGCTGTCCGGAATGCGCACGTCCGCGATCGTCTCGCTCATGGTTCCTCCACGTCTGCTCGCCGGTCTGGCGGTGTGCCTCCACAGTGGTCGGACGGCCTACCCTGGTGCCATGTCCTCACAGCCACACACCCCACAGATCCGGACATGACCGCGATGGCCGGACCGCACCGCAGGGTCGCCTTCGTGGTCTTCGACGGGGTGACGATGCTCGACGTCACCGGCCCGTCGGAGGTGCTGCACCAGGCGGGCCGCCTCGCTCCGCCCTACGAGGTCCTGCTGGTCTCACCGCGCGGCGGCCCGGTCACCACGTCCCCGGGGATCACGCTGAGCGGGACCGTCCCCGCGTCGGAGGCCGGTCCGCTGCACACGCTCGTGGTCGCCGGCGGTGACCGCCTGGCCCGGCAGCCGGTGGAGCGGGAGCTGCTGGACGCGGTCGCCACGCTCAGCGGGCATGCCGAGCGGGTCGCCTCGGTATGCACCGGCGCGTTCGTCCTCGCGGAACTCAGCCTGCTGGACGGCCGGCGCGCGACGACGCACTGGCGCCACGCCGGGACGCTGGCCCGCCGCTACCCGAGAGTGCGCGTGGAGTCCGACGCCATCCATGTGCGCGACGGACGGTACGTCACCTCGGCGGGCATCAGCGCCGGGATCGACCTGACCCTCGCCCTGGTGGAGGAGGACCACGGAGCCGGCGTGGCCAGGGAGGTCGCCCGCGAACTGGTGGTCTTCATGCAGCGGCCCGGCGGGCAGTCCCAGTTCTCCACCGCGCTGGACACCCCGCCCGCGCGCAGCACCCTGCTGCGTGCGCTGGTCGCCGAGGTGCTCTCCGATCCGGCCGCCGACCACGGGATGGACGCGATGGCGGCCCGCGCGGCCGTCAGCCCGCGCCATCTGACCCGCCTCTTCCGCGCCGAGCTGGGCACCACACCGGCACGCTGGCTCGAACGCGTCCGCCTCGACCGCGCGCAGCAGCTGCTCATCGAAGGGCACAGCGTCACCCTGGCCGCGCAGGCCAGCGGCCTGGGCAGCGACGAGACCCTGCGACGGGTCTTCGCCCGCCATCTGGGCACCACCCCCACCGAGTTCCGCAGCCGCTTCACGACCACCGGCACGGCGGCCGCCTCGGGATAGCCGTCCCCGGGCGACGCTGCGGCAGACGGCAACGGAGCTCGGGTGACGATGGCCGGCGGGAAGCTGCACCTCGGCGCGGGCTCGCAGGCCCCGGGCGCGCCGTCGACGTTCACCAGGGCGGGGTGACCCGGCTCCCCCTCCCCCACGGCCCGGCTCGTCGTCACGGCCCCTGGCCGGGACCGGGCGGACCCGCTTGACCCAGGTGGGTGGGTGCGGTCGCCGCCGCCCGGGCGCTCGGGGACACTCGGGACGTGGCGGAGGCGGTGGACGGCGACTACGGGGAGGGAGAGGCACGGGCATGGGTGCGCATGCCGTACCGCGTGCGCGGGCCGGTGCGGACCATCCTCGGCCGGCTGGCCGTGGCGCTGGCCCTCATCGTGGTGGCCGCCTGCGTGGTCTACGTCGGACGCGCCGGCTACAGCGACTCCACCGGGCGGCCGGTCAACTGGCTGACCAGCTTCTACTACGCGGTGGTGACGCTGACCACCATCGGCTACGGCGACGTCGTGCCGGTGAGCGGGCGGGCCCGCCTGGTCAACACGCTGGTGATCACGCCGCTGCGGCTCGGCTTCCTGCTGGTCCTGGTCGGCACCACCTTCCGCGCGCTGACCGAGCGCACCCGCCGCGAGTGGCGCGAGCAGTCCTGGAGGCGCAAGGTGCACGACCACACCGTCGTCATCGGCTACGGGACCACGGGACGCGCGGCCGTCGCGACCCTGCGGGCGCGTGGTGGCCGGCCGCGCCGCATCGTCGCGATCGACCTCGACCCGGCGGCGGTGGGCGACGCCAACCGGCACGGCCTGGTCGGGATCGTCGGCGACGGCACCGGCAGCGACGTCCTGGCGCGGGCGGAACTCGGCAAGGCCCGGCACGTGCTGATCGCCACGTCGCGGGACGACACGGCCGTGCTGGCCGCGCTCACCGCCCGCCGGATGAACCCGTCCGCGGTCATCACCGCCTCCGTCAACCGCTCGGAGAACGTCCCGCTGCTGCGCGAGGGCGGGGCGGACAACGTCATCACGTCCTCCGAGACGGCCGGCCACCTGCTCGGTGTGGCCGCGCTCAGCCCGGCCGTCGGGACGGTGCTGGAGGATCTGCTGTCGGTGGGGCTCGGCCTGGAGGTGGCCGAGCGGGCGCCGGACGCGACCGAGGTCGGCAAGGGCACGGAGCACGTCCGCGAACCCCTGCTCGCCGTGGTGCGCGACGGGCGCCCGTTGCGCTACTGCGACCCGCAGATCGGCCCGATCCGCAGCGCCGACCGCCTCATCGTCGCCCGCGAGGCACCCGCCTCCGACGGCGGCGCACGGCCGCGCCAGCCGGCCGGCTGACCGCCGCCGCGGACCCGGCCGCTCCGCCGGCTTCGTCACGCGGCGCCGGAGCCCTCCGCCCCGCCCTCACAGCAGGTGGCGCGCCCGGAACCCCAGCAGCCGCTCCGCCGCGGACAGATCGACCGGCGCCTGGCGCCCGGGGATCGGGCGGCGCAGCGGGGTGCCCGGATGGTAGCGCGCCAGGAGCTCCTCCGTCGGGTGCGGGACGAGGGTCTCGGGGGCGCACAGGTAGGCCGTGTGGGCGCCCTGGTCCCGGACGGACAGGGCCGCGAGCGCGGCCCGCGCCGCGTCGCGGACCTCCAGGTACGTCCACAGTTCGCGGGCGCCCTTGGCCGGGTCCGCGGTGACCTCCGCCGCGTGCGCGCGGAGCCGTTCGTCGAAGCCGCCGACGTAGGGGTAGCGCAGGCACACCACGGTCATCGAGTGCCGGCGCGCCATGGCGGTCGCGGTCGCCTCGTCGACCTGCTTGGACAGACCGTACGGGTCCGCGACCTGCGAGGGCATCGCCTCGTCCACCGGGACGTACGGAGGGTGCGGGTCCTCCACCGCGGTCCAGGGCAGGCCCGTGACGCCCCACGAACTGGCCAGCGCCGCGCGGCGGATGCCCGCGCGGCCGGCCTCCTCCAGGACCGTGAAGGTGGACAGCGTGTTGACCGCGAAGACCTCGCGTGCCGGGTGCCGCAGCGGTGTGGGGATGGCCGCGAGGTGGACCACCGCGTCCGCGCCGGCCAGCGCCTGCCGCACGGTGGCGGGGTCGGCGGCGTCGCCCGTCACCACCAGGCGCGCGGGCAGGTCGCCGGGGTCGTCCAGCACCAGGGCGTTGACCTCGACTCCCTCCTCGGCGCACAGCGCGAGCACCGCGCGCCCGATGCGCCCCGCGGCACCGGTGACCATGACCCTGGCGACCATCCCACACCTCTCGTCACGACCGGGCGGACGCCCGGTCCCCGTTCCTACGCGCCCTGCTCCGGCCGGTACGCGCGCACCGCGACGACATGCGCGGACGGTGCCCCGTTGGTCGCCTCGGCGACGACGCGCAGCGCCGAGGTGCGCAGCGGCCCGGGCGTGGTGTGCACCAGCCGGCGGCGGCGGTTGTCCGTGCCGCCTGCCACGCGCTGCCAGCTGCCGTCGTCGCCGAGCGACTCGATCCGGTAGTCCCGCAGCAGGGTCGGCAGCGTGTCGAACGGGGTCCTGTGGTGGTGCAGGTTGATCAGGTCCTCGTTCACGTCGTCGTCCAGCAGCAGCTCGATCCGGCCGATCTCCACGGGCTCGGGCCAGTCCAGCCGCAGCCAGGGCGCGTCGTCGCCGGGCGACGACACCCACATGTGCGGGCCGCCGTGCGGCCGGGCGTATCCGTCGACCGCCTTCCCGGGCGCGTACGCGCGGGTGGGCCCGGTGCGCAGGCAGTAGCTGCGCCGCAGCAGCCCCGCGTCGGACCACTCGCGCAGCAGTTGCGGCGCCTCGTCCTGCGGGCGCAGCGGGACCCGGGTGAAGCTCAGCATCCCCGGGGTGGGCGCGTCGGAGGCGTACAGGGCCAGGTCGGGGTCGGCCCGTACGACGACGAACGCGTTGCGGGGGGTGTCCGGGGTCCAGTCGAGCCCGGTGTCGACCCACTGCTTGGAGCCGGCCGGGACGGGAACGGTCGCCGTGCCCACCAGCTTCCGCGGCACGTAGTTCTGCCCCAGCTCGGGGTCGAACAGCTCGACGACCAGCTCCGTGTCCGCCTCGGCGTCCACGAGGAGCGAGAGCCCGGTGAGCGACGGGTCGACCGGCAGCAGCAGGCCCGCGTCCGCGGTCAGCGGCCACCGCTCGGCGGGGGTCTCGACCGACAGCGCGGCCAGCTCCGACGACGCGCCGGCACGGGCGGTCCGTGCCAGGTCCGCCGGGTCGTCGGCCGCCAGGCCCAGCACCGACGCGTCCTCGCGGAGCAGCGTGCGCTGGAGCTCCGCCACGTCCACCTCGCGCGGGCTGACGCCGTGCGCGGCGCACAGCGCCGCGGCGGTGCCGGCGGCCTGGCCGAGGGTGGCGCAGGTGGCCATCACCCGGGTGGAGCCGAAGGCGACGTGGCTGGCGGAGATGTCGCGTCCCGCGAAGAGCAGGTTGGCGGTGTTCACGGAGTACAGGCACCGGTACGGGATGTGGTAAGTGCCGTCCGCGTAGCGCTGCTTGGCGCCGGCCTCGGTGGCGTACATGCCCTGCGGCGGGTGCAGGTCGATGGACCAGCCGCCGAAGGCGACCCGGTCGGCGAACTCCGTCTGGCCGATGATGTCGTGCTGGGTGAGGACGTGATCGCCGAGGAAGCGGCGGTACTCGCGCTTGCCCGGCACCGATCCGACCCACTCCAGGGTCATGGTCTCGGCGTCGAACCGGCCGGAGTTCTTGATGTGGTCCCAGATGCCGTAGATCACCGACCAGAGCTCGTCGCGGATGCGCTCGTTGTCGTGGACGGTGTCCAGCTCGCCGCCGAACTCGATCCACCAGTAGGCGCAGCCGTTGTCGCCGGCCTTGATGATGCGCCGCTCGGGGATCGACGTCGTGGTGATGTCCTTGGCGAAGGCCGGGGGGACGTACTTGACGGGGTGGCCCACGTCCTTGGTGTAGAAGAGCAGCGTGGAGCCGAGGGTGATGTCGTCGGCCGTCTCCGGTGCCCACGGCTCGCCGTACTCCTCCCGCGACTCCCGGCCGATCCGGTGCCGGGCGCCGGCCAGCGCGCCGATCAGGCCGTCGCCGGTGCAGTCGAGGTAGAGCGCGGACTCGAAGCGGATACGGCGCTCCGAGCCCATCATCCAGCCGGTCACGGAGGTGATGCGGCGCTCGTCCTCCGGGCCCTCGGCCTCGACCTCGCGGACGTCGGTGTTGAGGTAGAGGGTGATGTTGGGTTCGGCCCGGACCGCGTCGAGCACGACCGTGTCCCAGTAGTAGGGGTTGCCGTCGGGGTTGCGGTACTGGTTCTCGACCAGCAGCTCGCCCATGATGCCGCCCTCGCGGGCGTAGTGGTTCTTTCCGTGGCCGGTGGCCCCGACCACCCAGACGCGGACCTCGCTGGACGAGTTGCCCCCGAGTACCGGGCGGTTGTTGACCAGGGCCACGGTGCTGCCCAGCCGGGCGGCGGCTATGGCCGCGTTGATCCCGGCGAGTCCGCCGCCGATGACCGTCAGGTCGTGGGTCGCTGTTTCGTTCCTCATCGCGCCGTCTGCTCTCCCTTGATCGGTGCGGCGGTCGCCGCGTGCGGGAGGACGACGCCCTCCGGCGCGTCGGTCAACCCGTAGTACACCCGCGGTGCGCCGTCGAGACGCACTCTGACATGGTTGCCCTGGGCGGTCAGCACGGACTCCTGCCCGATGCAGTCCAGTACGCGGACGGCGCCGCCGGACTTCGCGGTCGTGAGCAGCACGTCGGTCTTCGTCGGCCACGGGTCCACCCACGGCTCGGGGGTGGCGTACCAGGGGTCGGTGCCGTGGTCGGCGTTGAGGATGTAGCCGTCCTTGCGGGTCCACAGGATCGACACCGGCCCGTCGGGGGTCGAGAAGAGGAGTCCCCTGACCTCGTCGTCGGTGAACGACAGCCAGCGGACGAAGGTGGCCTGGTCGAGCACCCGCGCCGCCGTGGCGTACGCCAGCAGGGACGGCTTGAGGGAGGTGTCACGGTTGGTCAGGCCGTGGTGGAACTCGGCGTTGGACGGGTCGGCCTCCTGCGGGTGGTTGATGGTGGAGTCGTGCAGCTGGTACCAGTTGACGCCGCGCACCCCTTCGGACTTGGCGAGCGCGAGTTGCAGCAGCACGTTCTCGGCGGCGGTCCGGTAGGTGTCGGACCACCAGACGTTGGGCTTGGTGGGTGCGTACGCCTCGGTCAGCCACAGTTCCTTGCCGCCGCCGTACTCGTCGACGATCTGGCGGGCCTTGCGCAGCGCGCCGAGGAAGTTCCAGTAGCTGCCGCTGGACCCTTGCGTCCACTCCTCGGGCGGCGGGGCGTAGTCGGGGGCGAAGTTGCCGCGCCCGGGGTGGAAGGCGAAGACGTCGATGAGGTCCCAGCCGCCGGCGTTCCGGAAGTTCTCCGCCCACACGTAGTCCATGCCGCCGAGTCCGGCGTTCATCACCTTCATCGAGGAGCCCGCCGCGGCCAGCCGGTCGGTGACCTGCTTCAGCCCGTCGCTGACGTACGCGTCGGCGCCGCGGCCGGACATCCAGGGCTGGTTGACCTCGTTCGACACCTCGAAGTACGCGGCGCGGGCGTCGAGCGCCTTCGCCACGGCTGTGTCGGCCCACGCGGCGATCTGGTCGGCGGAGCTGCCGACCGGGATGCCGCTCAACTCGACGTTGTGGCCGATGCCGTGGGCGTCGAGGGTGGCGGTGTCGATCCCGGGGGCGCCCGCGTAGGCGATGCGGATCCACTTGATGCCGAGGGTCCTCAGCAGGCCGAGGACGGCGTCCCTGCTGGGCTGGAGCAGCCAGGGGTAGTTGGCGAGGCCGAACATCGAGTCGGCGCCGGCCCGGTAGTCGAAGTCGGGGAGCCCGCCGAGATTGGTGCGGGCCAGTGCCCGGTCGTCGCCCGAGACCGCCTCGACCTCGGTGAAGACGATGCCCTGCTTCGGCGCGGGCAGGGTGAAGGAGGTGTCCCAGCCGGAGCCGGCGGCCAGTTCCTGCGTCGTGCTCCCGCTGCCCACCACCCGTCCCGCGAAGTCGCGCGCCGACCAGGTCAGCGTCACGGACTTCGCCGCCGGACCGCCGTTGACCACCTGGGTGTTGACCGTCATGGGCTGTCCGGCCGCCTGGTAGAGGTTGAACGGCTGGTCGGTCCACACCTCCACGCCCAGCGGCCGGCCGGCGGCGATCGTTCCCGCGGCGCGCGGGCGCAGCCCCCCGAGGACGAAGTCCGCCTCGCAGACCGCGGTGCCGGTGCCGGTCGCGGTTCCGGGGGCGTGGACCCAGGTGGCGTTGGTGTAGCTCGCGTTGCTGGTCGCCAGGCAGAAGGATCCCTTGGTCTGCGGCCAGGTCTCGGTGTAGGCGCGGCCCGCGTCGACCTCGTACGGGATGCCGCCGCGGCTGTCGCGCTCCCAGACGGTCAGCGCCTCGTAGGACTCCGCGGCGCTGGTGCCGTACAGGGTGCGGGCGAACATGAACCCGGTCGGGAGCAGCGTCGCCGAGCCGCCGACCTCCCACTTCAGATGGGCCTTGTACGAGGTGACGTTGAAGGTGCCGCGGACGGTGACGCCGGGCGCGGCGGAACCCATGGCGTAGGTGATCCGCACGGCCTGGCGCCCGTCCGGAAGCGTGATCAGGGCGGGTGTGCCGCCGAAGGTGCGCTGCTGGCCGTACTGGCTGTCCTTGATCATGAAGTGCGGGAGCAGTACCCGGTCGGCGCCCGAGCCGTCCCGGATCAGCAGGCTGCCGTCGGCGTTGCCGACGAGCGTGATGCCCTCGGCGGAGACGGTGACGGGTTCGGCGGCGTGTGCGGCGGTCGTCGTGCCGACGGCGGTGACGAGGCTTGCCGCGGCTGCGCCCTGGACGAAACGGCGGCGCGGGAATCCGGACATGGCGGTGCCTTTCTCTTGTCCCGGAAGAGGAAGGAGCGAAAGGAGCGTGGAGGGGCGGGTGTTCAGCCCTTGACGCCGGTGAAGCCGAGACCGGCGACGATGTACTTCTGGCAGACGACGAACACCAGCACCGGCGGCGCGACGGCCATCACCATCGCGGCGATCAGCTGGTCCTGCGGTGCCTGGTTGGCGAGTTGGGAGAGCGTGACGCTGATGGGCTGCTTGGCCGGGTCGGTGAGCGCGACGAGCGGCCAGACGAAGTCCTTCCACGCGTGCATGACCGACAGCAGGCTGATCACCGCCAGCACCGGACGGCTCATCGGCAGCACGATCCGGGTGAGCAACTGGCGGGTGGACGCGCCGTCGACGCGGGCCGCGTCGAAGAGCTCCCTCGGCAGGGCGTCGAAGAACTGCTTGGCGAGCAGCACGGTGAAGGCGTTGGTGCCCGCGGGCAGCCAGATCGCCCAGTAGGTGTCGCCCAGGTCGAGGTGGAGGATCGGCACGTCGATCACGGTCAGGAAGAGGCTGACCATGTTGACGCTGTACGGCACGAACATCGTGGCAAGGATCGCGCCGTAGACGACGTTGCCGAACTTCGGCCGCAGCACGGACAGGGCGAACCCGGCCGTGGTCGAGACGAAGAGCTGCACGATCCAGCAACCGCCCACGATCAGCGCCGTGTTGAGCAGCGAGCGGCCGATGCCCAGATCGGTGTACGCGGAGGAGAAGTTGCCGAACCGCGGGTTGTCCGGCCACAGGGCGAGCGGTTTCGAGGTCAGCTGGGTCGGCGTGGACACCGCGCCCTTGACCATCCAGAACAGCGGCCCGATGCCGGCCACCAGCAGTCCCAGCAGCGTGACCGCCTGCAGGGTGCGG
The DNA here is from genome assembly GCF_044333795.1 of Streptomyces sp. NPDC020917. Lineage (NCBI taxonomy): Bacteria > Bacillati > Actinomycetota > Actinomycetes > Kitasatosporales > Streptomycetaceae > Streptomyces > Streptomyces sp. NPDC020917. The sequence continues at coordinate 31,394 of NZ_JBIRRR010000006.1, forward strand.
ACCGCGGCCCGGGAGGCGGGGCGCTGCCGGTCGAGGGCGAGGAACGTCGGCGAGGCCGTCATGACTTGCTCCAGCTGCGGGTGGCCCGCAGATAGACCGCGGAGAGCGCGGCGAGGACGAGCACCATCAGGAGGGTGAGCGCGGCCGCCTGGCCGTACTCGCCGTCCTGGAAGGCGTATCGGAAGATCAGCAGCAGCACGGTGAGCGTGGCGTTGTTGGGGCCGCCGCCGGTGAAGACGTACGGCTCGGTGAACACCTGGACCGTGCCGATCAGCTGCACCAGCAGCATCAGGCCGATGACCGGCCGCAGTTGCGGCAGCATCACGTGCCAGATGCGCCGCCACACGCTCGCGCCGTCCATCTCGGCCGCCTCGTACAGCTCGCCGGGGATCCCGGCCATGGCGGCGAGGTAGATGAGCACCGCGCCGCCCATGCCGGCCCAGGTGGACTCCAGCACCAGCGAGAACATCGCGCTGTGCGGGGAGTCCAGCCACGGATAGGGGCCGAGGCCGATCGTGCCCAGGGCGTTGTTGAACAGACCGGCGCCCGGGTCGTAGAACCACTTCCACAGCAGGATCGCCACGACCGGCGGGATGACCACCGGCAGGTAGGCCAGGAAGCGGTAGACGCCCGCGCCGCGCCGCACCGTCGACATCACCGAGGCCAGGACGATCGGCAGCGGGAAGCCGATGAGCAGGGCGAGCCCCACGAACACCGCGGTGTTCGAGACGGCCGTGCCGAGCAGCGGATCGTCGAACACGGCGCGGAAGTTGTCCAGGCCGACCCAGGTCGGGGGGTTGACGAGGTCGTTGTGCTGGAAGCTCATCAGCAGGCCGCGGACGATCGGCCACCATGCGAAGAGGCCGAAGATCACCAGCGCGGGGACGAGGAACAGCCAGGCGGTCAGCTGCCGGCGGGTACCGGTGCCGCGGCCGGACGGGCGCCGCTTCGTGCGCGCCCCGGGCGGGGTGGCTTCCACACCGGCGGTGCTCGGGGGGTGCGTCAGTGCGCTCATCGGATGCTACTTCTGGTCGGTGGCGAGCTTGGCGTCGACTTCCTTGGCGGCCTTGGAGAGCAGGGCGTCGATGTCGGCGTTGCGTTCGGTGAGGACGGACTGGACGACCGAGTCCAGGGCCGTGTAGACGGTCTGCGCCTCGAACGGCGGCTCGGGCTTGAGCTCCAGCTTGCCCAGGCCGTCGGTGTAGGGCTGGAAGTTCTCCAGCTTGACGTTGACGTACGGCTTGATGGCCGCGTTGATCGCGGTCTGCCGCTGGGCGTCGAAGACCGGCAGCGTCGGTACGCCCACCGCCGCCTTGGGGTCGGCGGCCAGGTCCTTGGCGGCCTGCGCGGCGGCCGTGGTGTCGTACTGCGGCTGGGCGTAGGCGTAGATCAGCCACTTGACCGCCGCCTGGGCGTGCTTGGCGTCGACCGACTTGGGAACCATGTAGACGTCGCCGCCGATGAGCGTGGCGCTGCCGCCGGACTGGGGCATCGGCCCGATGCCGAAGGCGTCGATGTTCTCCATGCCGAACTGCATCTTCGCCAGCCGGTAGGTGCCCGGGCTGCCCATGTACATCCCGACCTGGCCCGCGGCGAACGCCTTGATGACGTCGTTCTGGTTGACGAGCTGGTTGCGACCCATCGAGTCGTCGCTCCAGCGCATGTCCTTCAGCAGCTGCAGGGACTGCTTGGTGGGGGCGGAGTCGAAGGCGGTGGTGTAGGTGCCGCCGCTGTCACGCTCCATGTCGCCGCCGTGGGCGTAGCTGAGCATCGTCAGCTGCCAGCCGCCCTGGTTGTCCTTGGACTCCTGGACGAAGCCCGCCTTGCCGGTCCTGGAGCTGATCTGCTTCGCGTCCGAGCGGACCTCCTCCCAGGTCGTGGGCGGCTTGTCCGGGTCGAGTCCTGCCTGCTTGAAGAGGTCGCGGTTGTAGACCAGGCCCTGCGCGTACGGGTTCTGCGGGACGCCGTACACGCCCCCCGCGGCGTCCGACAGGGGCTTGAGCACCTGCGGGTTGAACTCCTTGAAGTGGTCCCACTCCTTCAGGCGGCCGGTGATCGGCTGCACCTGGCCCTGGGCGATCAGCCGCTGCGGCTCGGTGAGCGGGACCTTGATGACGTCCTCGACGCTGCCGCCGGCGAGCTTGGCGGAGAAGGTCAGCGGGTCGAAGACCGTGGTGGAGCCCTGGATCTTGACGTCGGGGTTGGCCTTCTCGAACTCCGCGACCTGCTTGTCGAACTGGGCGAGACCCGCCTTGTCGGTGCCCGGCGGCATGCCCTGCACGCGCAGCACGGTCTTTCCCCCGCCGTCGCCGCCGGACTTGCCGGGGGTGACGGAGGAGCACGCGGTGGCCGCGGTCGCCGACAGGGTGGCGATGGCTCCGATGGCCGTGGCTCTGAGCACTCTTCGGGATATACGGAACATTTCATCTCCAGAGGGGCGTGCGGGATCGATGCGGGTGTCGTGCGGGGTGTGCGACGCGGAGCGGGCCGGCTACCGGGGCGCAGGACCGGTGGAGGCGCGGGGAACGAGTCGCGAGCCGACCTCGACCAGGGAGACCGGACCGCCGCCGCCCTTGCCGGCGATGGTGTCGATCAGCAGATCGCCGGCCTGGCGGGCCAGTTCCTCGGGGTCGATCCGGATCGTGGACAGGCTCGGAGTGGACACCGAGGCGAGCAGCGTGTCGTCGATGCCGATCACGCTGACCTGGTCGGGTACGGAGATGCCCAGTTTGGCGAGCTGGTGCAGGACCCCCAGGGCCACCAGGTCGTTGTGGGCGACGACCGCCGTGGCCCCGTGCGCCGCGACCAGGGTCGCGGCGTGCACGCCGGTCTCGAACCGCGGCTCGTAGGGGCCCAGTTCGACTAGCGAGAGGTCGAGGGCCTCGAAGGACTCCTGGATGGACTTGCCGCGGCTGAGCTCGGCCCGCGAGGCGTTGACGAACACGCAGCGCCGGTGGCCGTAGGCCCGCAGGTGCTCAGCGGCCTGGTGGATCCCGGCCTCCAGCGAGATGTGCAGCTCGGGGATGCCGGGCACATGACGGTTCACCAGCACCAGCGGCATCTGGCTGTTCAGCTCGCGCAGCCGCTCCTCGCCGAGCGTCGAGGCCCACAGGATCAGGCCGTCCACCTTCTTGGAGACGGCCGCGATCGTCTCCAGCTCGTCGGCCTCCCGCTCGTCGCTGTCGGCGACCAGCACCGTGTAGCCCTGGCGCCGGGCGCGGGCCTGCATCGCCTTGACGATCGGCGGGAAGAACGGGTTCGCGATGTCCGGGATGATCAGCCCCAGGGAGTTGGTGCCGGCGCCGCGCAGCGACCGGGCAGCCGGGTTCGGCGCGTAACCGAGCTTGGCCGCCGCCTCCATGATCCGCTGCCGGGTGGCCGCCTGGACCTGGTCCGGCGAGATGAAGGCGCGGGACACCGTCGACACGGAGACCCCCGCGGCGCTGGCGACTTCCCTGATGGTGACTGCCACGTGGTGGCCTCTCGGGTCGAAGGTGCGGCGAATGGACCGAAGCTTTGCGAACGTTCCCGCGAGCGTCAAGAGCGTTGCATCGAAAAAAATGCAGAACATGAACGGGTCTTGCCGTGGCGGCCGGCGTGCGGCGATGATGCTCCGCGAACGATTCTCAGAATCTCGGGAACGTTCTCATCGTCCATCGGCCCTGAGGAGTCCCATGAAGATCACCGGCCTCGAAGTGCTCACTCTCCCGGACCACGGCGACAGCATGATGCTGGTGGCCGTGGACACGGACGAGGGCATCCACGGGCTCGGCGAGGTCGGCATACGCTCGCGGCAGAGAGCCGTCGCCGGCGGCCTGGAGCACCTGGCCGAGCTGCTCGTGGGCGAGGATCCGGCGCGGATCGAGCACTTGTGGCAAGTGATGTTCCGGCGTGGCTTCTTCCCCGCCGACCGCTTCCTCTCCGCCGCCATCGCCGCGGTGGACGTGGCGTTGTGGGACATCCGCGGCAAGGCCCTCGGGGTGCCGGTGCACGAACTGCTCGGCGGCCGCGTGCGGGACCACGTGCCGGCGTACGTCCACGTCGGCGACGGCTACCACGACCGCGAGCGGTTCCTCGACCGGTGCCGGTCGCTGGTCGCCGAGGGCTGGCGCCATCTGCGGTTCTCGACCGTGCACGACGAGGACGGCATCCTCGACCCCCGGCGCTGCCTGCGCGACACCGTGGACCTCTTCCACCAGGTCCGCGACACCGTCGGCGACAGCGTGGAGCTGATCCTCGACGTCCACACCCGCCTCGACCCGCCGGAGGCCGTCACCCTGTGCCGGGAGATCGAAGCCGCCCGGCCCTACTTCGTCGAGGACGCGCTGCGCAGCGAGAACCCCGACAGCTACCGGATGCTGCGGGCGCGTACCGGGGTGCCGCTGGCCGCGGGCGAGCAGTTCGGTTCCAAGTGGGAGTTCCGGCAGCTCATCGAGGAGGAGCTGATCGACTACGCCCGCGTCGACGTGGGCGTGGTGGCGGGCCTGACGGAGGCCAGGAAGATCGCCGCCATGGCCGAGACGCACTACATCCGGCTCGCCACGCACAACCCGCTGGGCCCGGTCACGGCCGCCTCCTCCCTCCAGCTCAACCTGGCCTGCTCCAACGTCGCCATCCAGGAGCACCAGACGGAGCCGGACGGCGTCCTGGCCGAGCTGTTCACCGTCCGCCCCACCGTGCTGCCGGGCCGGATCGAGCGCAGCACGGTCCCGGGCATCGGGGTGGACATCGACCGCAAGGAAGCCCGGCGCTACCAGGCCGTGGCCGACGAGCGGCCCCATCTGCGCACCCCTGACGGCGCGTTCACCAACTGGTGACCGCACCACGGGCGACCCGGCCGCGGGTGAGCGCCGCGTAGGCGCAACCGCCGTGTCCCGCACGCCCGCACCGCGCAACCCGCGCGGGATGTCGACGGATCGGAGAGTGGACCATGGAGCACAGACGAAGCCTGCGCGTGACGCCGGGCGACGCGCCGGGCGTCTGGCGCGGATGCGTCGCGTGGACTCCGGTGGGTTCCGCCTGGCAGCCGTGGCGCCTGCCGCCCGCCCGCCTCGACACCGCGTTCGCCCCGGCTCTGGGCCGGATCGCCCGGATGGCGGCCGGGGTGCGCGCGGCGGTCCGTACCGACGCCAGGAAGCTGACCCTCGAGATCACGGCGGCCGACAACCGGGTCTCGCCGCTGGACGTCCTGGTCGACGGCGTGCTGTGGGCACGGCGGCCGCAGCACGCCGGCTCGAACGTGCACCGGGTGCGTCTGCCGGCCGGGACCAAGGACGTCGAGGTGTGGCTGCCGCAGTTCGGCGAGATCACCGTCGGGCCGCTGACCCTGGACGGCACGCTGGACCCGCCGGCCGCACCGGAACCCCGGCCGCGCTGGATCACCTACGGCAGCTCCCTCACCCACTGCGACGCCGCCCCCGGGCCGAGCGAGACCTGGCCGGCGCTGGTGGCACGCGGCCTCGGCTGGGACCTCACCTGCCTGGGGGTGGCCGGCCAGTGCCACATGGACACGGTGGCCGCGCAGACGATCGCCGAGGCCGAGGCAGACTTCGTCTCGCTGTGCCTCGGCATCAACATCTACGGGGTGGCGAGCTACGGTCCGCGGACGCTGCCCGGGCGGGTCGCCGCGTTCATCGGCGCCATCCGCGAGCGGCATCCGCGGACGCCCCTCGCGGTGATCTCGCCGATCGTCTCCCCGGCGCGCGAGGACAGGCCCAACGCCGCCGGCATGACCCTGGCCAACGTCCGGGACACGGTGGCCTCGGTCGCCGGTGCGCTCCAGCGGCTCGGCGACCGCCACCTCCGGGTGATCGACGGCCGCACCGTCCTGGGCGCGCGGGACGCCGGGCTCCTGCCCGACGGCCTGCACCCCGGCCCGGAGGGCTACCGGCTGATGGCCGAGCGCCTCACCGGGCCGCTGCGCGAGGCGGCGGCGAGCCGGCCCGGCGCGGCGGCGCCCGGCTGAGCCGCGCAGGCCGGAAGGCCGGGCCGGGCCGCGGTGCTAGCCGCCGATCCTGTCCAGCTCGGCGAGGTCCGCGTCGGACAGCGGGAGTCCCGCGCCCGCGACGTTCTCCCGCAGGTGCGCCACCGACGAAGTGCCGGGAATGAGCAGGATGTTGGGCGACCGCCGCAGCAGCCAGGCCAGGGCCACCGACATCGGCGTCGCGTCCAGCCGGGCGGCCACGGCGGACAGCGCCGTGGACTGCAGCGGGGTGAAGCCGCCGAGCGGGAAGAAGGGCACGTAGGCGATGCCCTTGGCGGCGAGGTCGTCGATCAGCTCGTCGTCCTGGCGGTGGGCGAGGTTGTACAGGTTCTGCACGCACACGATCGGCGCGATCGCCTGCGCCTCGGCGACCTGTTCCGCCGTCACGTTGCTCACGCCGAGGTGCCGGATCAGGCCCTGCCGTTGGAGCTCCACGAGGGCCTCGAAGGGCTCGGCGAGCGAGCCGGGCCGGGGCCCCTGGGCGTCGCCGAGGCGGAGGTTGACCACGTCGAGCGCGTCGAGGCCGAGGTCCTCGAGGTTCTCCTGGACGGCCCGGCGCAGTTCCCCGGGCCGCCGGGCGGGGGGCCAGCCGCCCTGCTCGTCGCGCACCGCGCCGACCTTCGTCACGATGTGCAGCGACGCGGGATAGGGGTGCAGGGCTTCTCGGATCAACCGGTTGGTGACACGCGGGCCGTACGCACCCGCGGTGTCGACATGGGTGATCCCGAGTCCGGCGGCCTCGCGGAGGACGGCGAGTGCGCCGTCGCGGTCCGCGGGCGGTCCCATCACCCCGGGGCCGGCGAGCTGCATGGCGCCGTAGCCGACGCGGGAGACGGTCAGATCGCCGAGCGTCCAGGTGCCGCCGGGCAGGGACGCGGAGGGTGTGCTCATACCTGTGTCCTTCAGCTGAGGTGGGTACTGCGGAGCGTGGCCCGTCACCGGTGCGCCGTACGCCGACGGCACCGCGTGTCCGCGCGGTTCACCCGCGCGCGCAGCGGTTCGCTCCTGCCGCCGATGGTCGCCCGCGGAGGGGCGGCGCATCCAATACCGGCCCGGTGCCCTGTCATACCCGCCGGGTATCACCGACGTATGCTCGGGCCATGGACACCTTGGAGACCCGCGAGCTGCGGTACTTCATGGCCGTCGCCGAGGAGCTGCACTTCGGCCGCGCCGCCGAGCGCCTCGGCATGGCCCAGCCGCCGCTGTCCCGGGCGATCCAGCAGCTGGAACGCCGGCTCGGCGTCGCCCTGCTCACCCGCAACCGCCGCGGCGTCGCCCTGACCCGCGCCGGGGAGACACTCGTGCACGAGGGCCGCGCGGCCCTCGACGCGACCGAGGCCGCCGCCCGCCGCACCCGGCGCGCCGGCGGCGCCGACGGGCCGGGTGGCCCACGCGACCGCCTCGTGCTGGCGGTGAAGGCCGGCGCGTCCCACGAACTGCTGCACAAGCTCCTCGACGCCTACGCGGCCGAGCCCGGTGCCGCCGAGGTCGAGGTGCTGCCGAGCGGCACGTGCGAGCAGGAGGGGATGCTGCGCGACGGGCGCGCCGACGTGGCGCTGATGCACGCGCCGTTCAACTCCCTCGCCGGGTTCGACAGCGAGGAGCTGATGACCGAGGGGCAGATCGCCGTCCTGCCCGCCGGCCACCCCCTCGCCGCGCGCACGAGCCTTTCCGTGGCGGAGGCCGGCGACATCCCCGGTCTTCCGCTCGCCCGCTGGGCCCGCAACGGCACGTACCCGCCCGGCCCGGGGCCCGAGATCCACGACCAGACGCAACTCGCCCAGCTGATCGCCCTCGGCCGCACGGCGGCCGTCTTCCCCGACTCCGCCCGCGCCTGGCTGTGGGCCGAGCACGCCGCCGTCCCCCTGTCCGACGCGCCGCCCGTGGTCACCCACATCGCCTGGCCCGCGCACAGCCGCTCCCTCGCCCTCGCCGGGCTGGTCCGCACGGCCACCCGGCTGTGACCTGCCCTCGCCTTCCCCTGCGGCGGTGAACGCCGCGCCCCGCCCGGGGACACCGGGCGGGGCGCGGGTCGGGCGGACGGCGACGGGTCAGTGGCCCCGGCCGTCGTTGCCGGCGAGGGCGTCAGGGGTGAGCGGGCTCATCGCGGTGACGTCCCGGGGCACCAGCTGGAAGCCCTGCCAGTGGATGGGCATCGGGGTCTGGTCCTCGTCGCGCGGGATGTGGTGGAAGCCGACGTTGACCCACATCACCGGGTGGGTGAGCGTCTCGCCGTCGACCCACCTGTCGACCGACGTGCCGCGGCCGGCGCACGCGGGATCGCTGTTGCCGCTGGCGAGTTGCTCACAGGCCCGGTACTGGGTGACGTACAGGTCCTTCGAGGTGTAGGCGTGGGCGTCGTAGTGGTCCGAGTGCTGCTGGACGAGTTCCCAGGACCGCGGGTGCTGGTCGCTGTTCCGGCCCGCCGTGGACACCACCCGCCACCAGCGGCGCAGCGCGGAGGTGGCGGCCAGTTCCTTCGTGACGGCGGTCCTGGTCGTCTTCAGGATGGCCGCGCCGCTGCCCCGTCCCGCCTTCCCGGTGTCGTACTGCTCGACCTTGGCCCTGGACGAGCCGTCCAGGTCGAAGTCCAGCCTCCAGAAGACGGAGTGGTAGTGGCTGGTGGCCCGGTCGTGGTTCCCCTTGCCGATCGGCCAGCCGGTGCCCTGGCCGCTGTAGTCGCCGGGCGAGAGGTCGCCGGTGGCGCCGACCTTGGCGGTGACGGTGCCGTCGTCGGAGAAGTTCCACTGGGTCACGTACTCGTACCAGCCCAGCTGGGAGACCGAGAAGACGACGAGGTCGCTGCCCTGCGCGGTGTACCTCTTCGGGTTGCCGTGCGCGTCGGAGTCGTCGTTGCGGTAGGCGTAGCCGTGCGGCGCGGTGGTGACGCACAGCGCCTTGACGTTCCGCTCCTGCTGGGGGATGTACGCCGAACTGATGGCGCCGCCGGGGCACTCGGAGGGACCGATGTCGACGGCGGTGTTGCCGAAGCCGATGTCCGACAGGTCGTTGTACTCCACCGAACCCGAGTCGTAGGGGACGTCGACCTGGGCGAGCGCCGCCGAGGCGAGCACGGTGATCGGCCTGGGCTCCCTTTTCGGCTGGTAGGCGATCTTCTCCAGGACCAGCCCCTTCGTGCCGCTGATCCGCCAGCACATGGTCCATGTGGTGCCGCCGCGCAGCTTCCTGGTGATCGGCCGGGCCGTGCCGCAGGTGGCCGGCGCGGCGGCGGAATCCGTGTGCTCCGTCGCGGCGGGGGCCGTGGGCGGGGCGGCTGCCGCGCTGCCGGTCATGGCCCCGGTGAACAGGGCGGGCAGGAGCAGCAGTGCCGAGGTCGCGCCGAGTGCGCGGCGGGCGTTGGGTATGCGCATGATTGCCGTGGTCTCCGCTCTCAGACGATCCGGCCGACGGTGTGGTCGCTCAGGTCGATGACGTAGTCCGTCGTGTCGATCCAGGGACCGTTCTCCACCTGTGTGAACAGCCGGACGCAGCGGTGGGTCCCGCACTTGTCGAGGCCGGCCGGTGCGGACTGCTCCCCGGTGTTGAAGGACATGCCGCGCAGCCGCAGCTGGCCGGGCGACGTGAGGGTCTGCCCCTTCGTGGCGGCCTTGAAGTCGGTGCGCAGCGCCCGGCCCAGCGGGTCCTCGATGAGCAGCGCGGCCGCGCGCCGCGTCTCGTCCCCGGACGGCGGCGGCTGGACGCCGGTCGCCGTGTCGGTGCGCTCCACCGTCCCCGTAAGGAGGTTGACGGTCTGCTTCACCAGCCGGTCGTGCGCGTAGTCGTAGGACAGCACCTCGACGCGGCGCGGTGTGCCGGCCGTGGCGTCCGGCGCGTCCACCAGGTCGGTGTCGAGGTACTCCGCGCCCTGCGTACCGTCGGCGGCGCGCAGGCCGCGCGGCGCGTGCTGAAGTGCCAGGGACCTGGCCCGGTCGACCTCGGCCTTGGTCAGAGGCCCGATCCCGGTCTGCGGTCCCTGCGGCGCGGCGTTCTCGGTCACGGCGGTGGTGCCCGTGCCGTCCCGTCCCGGCCGTGCCGCCGGCGCGGTGGCGCCCGCGGTGGTGCTGCCGCCGTGCGCCGAGGCTCCCCTCGGCAGCGTGACGGCGATCATGGCGGCGGTGGCCGCGACGGCGAGGCCGGCGCCCCACAGTGCCCTCCTGAGCGTGCGTGCCCTCGCTCCGTCCTGCTTCCCGGAGCGGTGGTCTTCCCCCTGCTCTGTCACCTGTGACTCCCCTGTGAGTGGTGCGGGCACAGAGGCAGATGCGGTCCCGCCCCTCGGGGTTGTCCCGATTTCGTCACACCTGCAGGCCAACAGGCGGGCGGCAGGGCCGCGTTGGGGGTGCGCGGGGTGTCGGGCCCGCGCGGACGCCGGTCAGTCGTGGCTGCACGACGCAGGAGCACGCGAGGAGGCGGACGGCGCCTCCTTCACGCAGGTGCAGCGCCGCGACGCCGGAACTCCGGCCAGGACCTGCCCGACGTGCCTTCCGCAGCCGCGGCAGGTGACCTTGTCGCATTCCGGCAGCCGGCTCGCCGGCACAGGGTGGTCGTCCCTCGCTGGCGCGCATACACCCCATGGGGTACACGCACACCAGCGCGGAGCGACCGTCCGCACGGGTCAGCGCCCGTTTCCCCCCTCCTGGTCCAGCATGTCGATCGCGCTGTCGGCCGCCTCGACGACCACCGGGTCGTGGGTGGCGACGACGGTGACGCAGCCGTGCTGGTGCGTGGTGCGGACGAGAAGCGCGGTCAGGTCGTCGGCACGGGTCCGATCGACGGCGGCGGTCGGCTCGTCGACGAGCAGCAGACGAGGCTGCATCAGAAGCGCGCGGGCCAGGGCGACTCGCTGGCGCTCGCCGCCGGAGAGCTGGTCCGGGCGGTGGCGGAGCCGGTGGGCGAGCCCGACCTCGGCGAGCAGCTCGCGGGCCCTGCCCCGCAGGGCGCGAGGCCCGCGGCCGGCGACCGAGGCGGCCGCGAGCAGTTGTTCCTCGGCGGTGAGGCCGCCGAGGAGGTTACCGCTCTGGAACACGTAGCCGATGCACGTGCGGCGGACGCGGGCGCGTTCGCGGTCGGTGAGAGCGGCCAGGTCGGTGTCGCCGAGCAGCACCTGCCCCTCGTCCGGGCGGAGCATCCCGCCGGCGACGGCGAGGAGGGTCGACTTTCCCGAACCGGAGGGACCCACGAGGGCGGTGAAGGCGCCCGGACGGAAGGCCGCGGTCAGCCCGCGCAGGGCCGTGGTGCGCGATTCACCGCGACCGAGGGAGACGGTCACGGCGTTCAGGCGGAGGGTCATCGCGCGGCTCCCAGCATGGTCATCGGGTCGGCGCCGGCGACCCGGCGCAGGGTGAAGGCGGAGCCGGCGAGCCCGACCAGGGCCACCGCCGCCATGGTGGTGACGAGGGCGGTGGCGGGCAGGCTGAAAGGCACCCGCTCGCCGACGGCCATTCCGACGGCGGAGGCGATGGCGGCTCCGACCGCGGTTCCCGCGACGACGACCACGGCGGCCTGGGTGAGGGTGTGGCCGAGCAGGCGGCGCCGGGAGGCGCCCATGGCCCGCAGCAGGGCGAGTTCCGGGGTGCGCTGGATGGTCCAGACGGCGAAGAAGGCCCCGACGACCAGCGGGGCGATGAGGAAGAGGAAGGTCTGGATGGAGAGCATCGTCAACCGCTCGCCCTGGTAGCCGGGGGCCGCGGCGAAGGCGTTTCGGAGCGGGACGGTCGTCGTGCGGTGGCGGCGGTCGGCGTCCGCCAGCGCCTTCCCGCCGAAGCCCGCGGGGAGCTCGAGAGCGATCGCGCTGTACTGGCGCGGGAGGTCGACGGCGCGGGCGTCCCCGCCGGGCGCCACGAAGCGGATCCGCCGCCAGGTGTCCGTGGTGACGTAGGCCGCGGGGACGTGGCCGTAGGAGGAGCGGCCGGTGGTGCCGATCACCTTCAGGCGGATGCCGAGCCGGTCGACGGTGAGGACGTCGCCGATGCGGATGCCGTCGCTCACGAGCTGGCGGGAGACCACGACGCCGTCCGGCGCAGCGGCGTCCAGGGGCCGGCCGGTGGTGGCTCCGGGGTCGGTGAAGGCGCCGGGTTCCACGCCGAACGCGGCGAGGTCCACCTCGACCTGGCGGTCCGTGGTGCCGCGGGTGATGGCGACGCCCAGCGGGGTGGCCGCGACGCCTTTCTCCCGTTCCCAGCCGTCAGCGCTCCCTTCGTCGATCAGGCTGCGGGCGAACTGGTCGGAGTCGGACCCCGCGGCGAAGGCGATGTGCGTGGCGGGCAGCCTCCGCAGGGCGGAGACGGTGTCGTCACCGAGGCCGGTGGTGAACCCGGAGACGATGCCGACGAGCGCCGCAACGAGGACGACGACGCCGCCCATCAGCAGGAAGCGGCCCCGGGCCGCTCTGAGTTCCAGCAGGGCGAGGAACACGGCGTTCCTTCCAAAGATAGGGACATGGTGTCCCCAAAATAGAAGATGGGGACAGGGCGTCTCCAAGCGGGGTCCTAGACTGGCTCCGTGCCCAAGATCCACGCGGCATCGGTCGCCGACCACCGTGCCCAGCAGCGTGCCGCCCTGCTCGACGCGGCACGGGAACTGCTCGCCGAGGGCGACGCCTCCCGGGTGACGTTCGCGACGGTCGCCCGCCGCACCGGACTGGCCCGCAACAGCGTCTACAAGTACTTCACCGACCGCCGTGAACTGCTGGACGAGGTGGTCCGCCAGGCCGCACCGCGCTGGACCGAGCGGATCCAGGCATCCCTCGCCGCGGCCGGCGACGCGCCCGAGGACCGGGTCGCCGCCTACGTCACGGCCCAACTGGAGATGGTGCGCGACGGCGAGCACCGCATCGCCCGCGCCGGCGCGGACGCGCAGGACGCCGCGGTCCTGCGGGAGAGCGCGGACGCCGCACACCGCGCGCTGCTCGACCCGCTCGTGGACACCCTGCGGGATCTCGGGGACGACGCCCCGCTCAGGACGGCGCGGCTGCTCCAGGGACTCGTCCACGCCGCGACCGCGGCCCTGGAAGCGGGCGACGACTACGCCGCCGTGGCGGACCGGGCGGTGCGCATGGCCGTCGCGGCCCTCGGCGCTGTCGCTCGGCCACGGCGGTGAAGGCGTGCAGCCCCCGGAAGGTCGGACTCTCGTCACGACCTCCGCCCACCAGGGGCCGCACGCCGTTCGACGGCGCGGTTCGCGCAACGGACGGTTCAGCGGCGCCCGACTCCGAGGCGGCCACCAGCCCCGACGGCAGCGGCCGGCGCCCGCGGACCTCCAAGGCGGTCAGGCAGCCGTTCGTGGCGATCCGGTAGAGCCAGGTGCGCAGGGAACTGCGCGTCTCGTCGTACCGCTCCCGCGCCCGCCACGCCCTCAGGTAGGTCTCCTGGACCAGGTCCTCCGCGTCGTGCGCCGGGCCGAGGATCCGGTGGCAGTACGCCAGCAGCTCGCTCCGGAACGGTTCGAGCCGGCGGGCGAAGCCTTCCGCCCGCGACGCCTCCGCCACCCCGGCCGCCGTGCCCGCACCCGTTGCCTCGCCCGTCGCCTCGCCTGCCACCCGTACTCCTTCGCCAGTGCCTGCGGGACCGGGCCGCGTGCGGCCTCGGAACCTCCATGGTGAGGACACCGTCCGGCGCGGAAACCGGGCGCCCTGATCCCCGGGCCCGGCGGGGCTCCCGGGGCCCGGCGATGCTCCCGGCGGAGGCCATCCTCTACTGTCGGGGTTTGTCCTGAGACGGCAACGGAGCCGATCAGCGAGGAGAGGAACGTTCATGCGCGCCCGGACAGTCGGCGCAGCCACCGCAGCAGCACTGGCCGTGGTGGCCGCCCGCGACCTCATCCAGAAGAAGCACGCCCTGCTCCGGAACTTCCCGGTGATCGGGCACGCCCGGTACCTGCTGGAGAGGGTCGGTCCGGAACTGCGGCAGTACATCGTGACCTCCAACGAGGAGGAGCGACCGTTCAGCCGTGACCAGCGCACCTGGGTCTACGCCTCGGCGAAGGGCGAGAACAACTACTTCGGGTTCGGGACCGACGCCGACGTCGAGCACATGCAGGGGCACGCGTACCTCAAGCACCGCGCCTTCGCCGGCGAGCTCCCGGCCATGCACGACCCGCAGGCGCCGCTGCCCTCGGCCAAGGTGCTGGGCGGTCCCCGCGGGCGTGCCAAGGCCTTCCGGCCGGCGAGCGTGGTCAACATATCCGCGATGAGCTTCGGTTCGCTGTCCGGTGCGGCGATCACGGCCCTCAACAAGGGCGCCGCGCTGGCGGGCACGATGCACAACACGGGCGAGGGCGGACTCTCCCCTTACCACCGCAACGGCGGCGACCTCGTGCTCCAGATCGGCACCGCCTACTTCGGCTGCCGCAACGAGGACGGCAGCTTCGACCTCGGCAAGCTCAAGGACGTCGTCGGCAGCGCCCCGGTCAGGGCGATCGAGATCAAGCTGTCCCAGGGAGCCAAGCCCGGGCTCGGCGGGATGCTCCCGGGCGCGAAGGTCACCCCGGAGATCGCCGAGATCCGCGGGATCCCGCTCGGCAAGGACTGCGCCTCCCCGTCGCGGCACACCGCGTTCGGCGACGTCGACTCGATGCTCGACTTCGTCGAACTCCTCGCCTCCGAGACCGGACTGCCGGTCGGGATCAAGAGCGCGGTCGGCGAGCGGGACTTCTGGCAGGAGCTGGCGACCCTGATGGCGCGCGGCGACCGCGGGGTCGACTTCGTGACGGTCGACGGCGGCGAGGGCGGCACCGGTGCGGCGCCGCTGACCTTCACCGACTCGGTGTCGCTGCCGTTCCGGATGGGCTTCTCGCGGGTCTACGGCACCTTCGCCGAGCTGGGCCTGACCGACGACCTGACGTTCATCGGTTCCGGCAAGCTGGGCCTGCCCGAGAACGCCGCGGTGGCCTTCGCCCTCGGCGCCGACATGATCAACGTCGCCCGTGAGGCGATGCTGTCGATCGGCTGCATCCAGTCGCAGAAGTGCCACACGGACAAGTGCCCCACCGGCATCGCCACCCAGAACCCGTGGCTGGCCCGCGGGGTCGACCCCGCGTCGAAGTCCACCCGTGCCGCCGTCTACCTGCAGACCCTGCGCAAGGAGCTGACCAAGGTCTCGGCGGCGCTCGGCGTGCCGCACCCGGGCCTCATCACCGCCACCGACGTCGAGGTCATGAACGGCGACTACGACGCCCGCACGCTCGCGAGCGTCTACGGCTACAAGGACGGCTGGGGCGAGCTGGGCACGCAGCTCGGCGCCGAGATCGCCGCCCTGATGGCCACGGGCCCACTCCCCGACCGGAAGCCCGCGGTCTGACGCACCACTTGGGGGAGGACGTCGCGGCGATCACGCGCGTCCTCCCCACTGGTTGGCGCGCGCGACCGCCGCCACCGTGAGCGCCGCGGTCCCTCGCTGCGGTGCTCACACGATTCAGCAGCTGCGAAGGTAGAGCGCACCGCCGGCTCCGTCAACCCTCCCGAGCACGGCGAATTTGCCTCGGAAAATGTCGTCCGAACGCTTGACGCCCTTTCGGGCTGCACCTAGCGTCCATGGCGCTGAAACGTTGAAGCAGTCGATCGTCGGGCCGCCTTCCTGTCGGACGTGGGCCCTTGGCGGGAAGGGGGTGTGCCGCGTGACGGACACCGTGCCGGGCGACGGCCCTTCGGGGGCGGGGCGGACGGCGGGCAGGCGCACCAGCGTCACGCTCAAGGACGTCGCGACGGCGGTCGGGATCTCGCAGAGCGCGGTGTCCATGGCGCTGTCGGACCATCCGCGCATCAGCGAGTCCACCAAGCAGGCGGTGCGGGCCGCCGCGGCCCGGCTCGGCTACGTCCCCAACTCGGCCGGGCGGGCGCTGCGCGCGGGGCGTTCGACGTCCATCGCGGTCGTCGTCCCGCACACCGGCCAGCACGTCTTCGGCCATCCCTACTTCATGCACCTGCTGGTGGGGGTCACGGCCGAGGCCAACGCCCGGGACGCGGCCCTGATGCTGTCCACCAACCCGGACGAGACCCACGGCGTCGCCGCGTACGAGCGGGTGCTGCGCTCGCAGGCCGCGTCGGGCGCGATCGTCGCCTCGGCCTCGATCACCGACCCGAACGTGAACCGCATGGTGGACGCCGCCCTGCCGGTGGTGCTCATCGGCCGGTTCGTCCACCTGCCGCACGCGGTGAGCGTGGGCATCGACGAGATCGCCGGAGCCGCGGCGATCACCCGCCACCTGGTGGAGGAGCACGGGCTGACCCGCATCGCGCACATCAGCGGGCCGCTCGACCACCAGACCGCGGTGGACCGCTACGAGGGCTTCCGCGACGCGCTCGCCGCGTCGGGGAAACCGTGCACCCACACCCTCGCGGTGGGCGACTTCAGCGAGGAGTCGGGGCGCGCCGCGGCCCGGCAGGTGCTGGACAGCATGACCGACGTCCAGGCGATCTTCGCCGCCAACGACGAGATGGCGTACGGCGCGATGCTGGAGATCCGGTCGCGCGGCCTGCGCATCCCCGAGGACGTCGCGCTGGCCGGCTACGACGACTTCGGCATCTCCCGGCTGACCACTCCCGGCATCACCACCGTCCACGTGCCGGCCGAGGCGCTCGGCCGCAAGGCCGCGGCCGTCCTGTTCGACCTGGTCGACGGCACGGCGCCGGAGCCCGTCCACACCGTTCTGCCGTTCGACCTCGTGATCCGCGAGTCCTGCGGCACCCACGCCGGCTGACCCGGCCGGCCGCCGCACCGGCGGCCCGCCCGCTGCCGGAACGACCGCCGGACCGGCGGTCCGCAGAAGGAGACAGTCCCATCGACCCTCCCGCCCCTGGACACGGGGCACCGGACGAAATGGAACGATCGGCATGCACGTCAGTCACAGTCGATTTCCCGGCTTCGGCAGAGCGGCCGCCGCGGTGGCCGCGGCGACCACGGTCTCGCTGCTCCTCGCCGGCTGCGGCGACAACGGCGCGGGCGGCGGCGGCACGTCCGCCGGCGGGGTGGTGAACCTGACGATGCTCACCGGGTTCACCGGACCCGACGCACCGTCGTACCAGGCGCTGGTCAAGCAGTTCAACGCCACCCACCCCAAGATCCACGTCACCATGACGGCCCAGCCCTGGGCCACCATCGGCCAGAAACTGCCCGCCTCCTGGGCCACCGGCCAGGGTCCGGACCTGGCCACCCCGAGCTCCGACCCGGGCTCGATCTTCACCTACATCAAGACCAACTCGGTGCTGCCGCTGGACTCCTCGGTCGGCACCGGCAGCGGGCAGATCGACTCCGGCGCCTTCCCTGCGCCGGTGAAGTCGGCGTTCACGGTGGACGGCAAGCTGTACGCGGTGCCGGCCAACATGGCCACGCTGGTGCTCTACTACAACAAGGACATGTTCTCCGCCGCGGGCATCGCTGCGCCGCCCGCCACCGAGGCCGAGTTCGTCGCCGACGCCAGGAAGCTCACCACCGGTTCCGGCAGCAGGCCCAGCCAGTACGGGCTCTCGCTGGCCGACAACAACACCATCCAGATGTGGCCGATCCTGCAGTGGATGAACGGCGGCGACATCGTCGGCAGCGACGGCTGCGCGCTCGTCGACAGCCCGGCCAGCACCGGCGCGCTGACCCGGTGGAGCACCCTGGTCGCCAGGGACCACATCAGCCCGGTCGGGCAGTCCGGCGCCGACGCCGACACGCTGTTCTCGTCCAAGAAGGCCGCGATGGAGATCAACGGCCCCTGGGCCGCGGCCGGTTTCCGGTCCGCCGGCGTCAACCTCGGCATCGCGCAGGTGCCGGTGGGCTCGGCCGGCCCGGTCACCCTGGCCTCGACCGTGCCGCTGATGATCGCCCGCACCACCAAGCACGCCGCGCAGGCCAAGGAGTTCCTCGCCTGGTACACCGGCAAGGCCGCCCAGACGCAGTTCTCCAAGCTGTCGGGCTTCCCGCCGGCCAGGACCGACCTGGGCAGCGCCGTGTCCGGCGACCCCACCGTCGCCGAGTTCGCCAAGGCCCTGCCGCACGCGAAGCTCTACCTCGCCGGCCAGGCCGACGCCACCCGGATCGACTCCGACGTCTACATCCCGCTCATCCAGAAGATAGAGCGCGGCGCCGACGTCGCGTCGACCGCGAGCGCGGCGGCGAAGTCGATCGACTCGCTCACCGGATGCCACAAGAACTGAGCGCCACGATGTCGAGCACTCCCCTGTCCCCCGCCCGGCCGCGCACCCGCCGGCCCCGCCTCAACAGCGCCTATCTGTTCATCCTCCCCAGCGTGCTGCTGATCGGCGTGTTCATCGCGGAGCCGATCGTCCAGTCGGGCTGGATGAGCCTGCACGACTGGACGGTCGGCGAGTCCCACCACGCCTTCGTCGGCTTCGACAACTACACCGCGCTGTACCACGACCACCGGTTCTGGAACGCCCTGCGGGTGACGGTGCTCTACACCGCCGCCGTCACCGCCGGGCAGGTGCTGCTCGGCCTGGCGATCGCCTCCCGGCTGCGCAGGACCACCTGGTACACCGCGCTGCTGCGCACCGCGTACTTCTTCCCGTTCATCGCGTCGCTGGTGGTGAGCGGGATCGTCTGGAAGTTCCTGCTCGACCCGCAGGTCGGCCTGGTGGACGCCTGGCTGTCCAAGGCGGGCGTCACCCCGCCGGAGTGGCTGCAGTCGACGTCCCTCGCGCTGCCGACGGTCATCGCCGTGGGCATCTGGAAGAACGTCGGCTTCACGATGATCGTCCTGCTGGCGAGCATGCAGCAGATCCCGCCCGACCTGTACGAGGCGGCCGCGCTCGACGGCGCGGGGGCGTGGCAGCGCTTCCGCCATGTGACGCTGCCCGCGCTGCGGCCGGCCCTGCTGTTCACCACCCTCATCGCCACGGTCACCGGTCTGCAGCTCTTCGATCTGGTCTTCTCGATGACCGGCGGCGGGCCGATCTTCCACACCGAATCGGTGGTCATGTACCTGTACCAGACGGGCTTCGTGGAGTTCCGGATGGGCTACGCGAGTGCGATCGCCTGGGTGCTGTTCGTGGTCATCCTGGCGATCTCCGCGCTCCAACTGCGACTGTCGAGGTACCGCGATGCCGACTGACACCCTGCCCCGGCGTTCCGCCCTCGGCCTCGGCGGACCGTACGACGGCGGGCCGCGGTCGCCGCGGTCGGCCCGCCTGCTGGCCGCGGGCCGGCTCCTCGCCCGTGGCGGCGCGGTGCTGTCCTGGGCCGCGGTCGTCGTCGGCGCCCTCGCGACGATCGTGCCGTTCCTGTGGATGCTCGGCGTCGCCTTCCGCACCAACGCCGACCTCTACGCCGACCCCGCGCGGTTGCTCCCCGGGCACTGGACGATGCACGGCGTGCACGCGGTGCTCCACCAACTGCCGTTCGGCAGGCTGGTGGTGAACACCTTCGTGTTCGCCGGCGGCACCACCGTGCTGCTCCTGCTGTTCGACTCGATGACCGCCTTCGCGCTGGCGCGGCTGCGGTTCCGCGGCAGCAACGTGGTGTTCCTGCTCATCCTGGCCACGTTGATGGTGCCGTTCCAGGTCACCCTGGTGCCGGTCTTCCTCACCCTGTTCCATCTGGGCTGGCTCAACTCCTACCAGGGGCTGGTCCTGCCGCGTGCGACGAGCGCGCTGGGCATCTTCCTGCTGCGCCAGTTCTTCCTCCAGCTCCCGCGCGAACTGGACGACGCGGCACGGATCGACGGGGCGAACGACTTCACCCTGTTCTGGCGGATCATCCTGCCCAACGCCAGGCCCGTCCTCGCCTCGCTGTTCATCATCCAGTTCGCGGCGCTGTGGAACGACTTCCTGTGGCCCCTGGTGGTCACCAGCAACGCCGACATGCAGACGCTGCCGGCCGCCCTGACCCTGTTCTCCAGCCAGTCCGGGGTGGACCATGCCGCGCTGATGGCCGGCGCCGCCATCTCCCTCACCCCGCTCGCCGTCGCCTTCCTCGTCCTGCAGCGCTACTTCGTGCAGAGCGTCGCGACCACGGGCATCAAGTGACCTCACGCTCCTGCACAGAAATCGGAGACAGGTGTGCTCACCTGCACTGCAACCATCGACCCCGCCTTCACCGTCGCGCCGGTGCCGCCGCGCCTGTTCGGATCGTTCGTCGAGCACATGGGCCGCTGCGTGTACGGCGGCATCTACGAGCCCGGCCACCCCGAGGCCGACGTGGACGGCCTGCGGCTCGACGTCATCAAGCTGACCCGGGAGCTGGGCGTCAGCGCCGTGCGCTATCCCGGCGGCAACTTCGTCTCCGGCTACCGGTGGGAGGACGGTGTCGGCCCGCGCGAGCAGCGCCCGGAGACGCTGGACCTGGCCTGGCGGTCCATCGAGCGGAACACCTTCGGGCTCAACGAGTTCATGGCCTGGGCCCGGCAGACCGACGTCGAGCCGATCATGGCGGTCAACCTCGGCACCCGCGGCGTCGAGGACGCCTGCAACCTGCTGGAGTACGCCAACTTCCCCGGCGGGACCCGCTGGTCGGACCTGCGCGTCGCGCACGGCGTCCGGGAGCCGCACCGCATCAGGACCTGGTGCCTGGGCAACGAGATGGACGGCCCGTGGCAGATCGGGCAGAAGACGGCCACCGAGTACGGCCGGCTGGCCGCCGAGACGGGCAAGGCCATGCGGCGCATCGACCCCGACATCGAACTCGTCGCCTGCGGCAGCTCCAACGAGCGGATGCCGACCTTCGGCTCCTGGGAGGCGCAGGTCCTCGACGAGGCGTACGACGTGGTCGACTACATATCCCTGCATGCCTACTTCGAGCAGCACGGCGACGACCGGGTCGGCTTCCTGGCCTCGGCGCAGGCCATGGACTCCTTCATCGAGGGCGTCGTCGCGACCTGCGACCACATCGCCGCCAAGCGCCGCTCCCGGCGCAGGCTGATGCTGTCCTTCGACGAGTGGAACCTCTGGTACGAGAGCCGGTTCGCCGGCCAGGACAACCTGGACTGGGCGCGGGCACCGCGGCTGATCGAGGACGAGTACACCGTCGAGGACGCCGTCGTACTGGGCAACCTGCTGATGAGCCTGCTGCGGCACAGCGACCGGGTGACGATCGCCTGCCTCGCCCAGCTCGTCAACGTCATCGCGCCGATCAGGACCGAGCCCGACACCGGGGCCTGGCGGCAGACCATCTTCTACCCGTTCGCCCTCACCGCCCGGCACGCCCGGGGCGAGGTGCTGCGGGTCGAGCCGGTCTCGCCGTCGCTGCACTCGGCCACGCTCGGCGACGTGGCCGCGGTCGACGTGACCGCCACCCGGGACCCGGAGACGGGAGAGACCACGGTCTTCGCCGTCAACCGCGACGACAGCCAGGCGGCGACCCTGCGGCTGCGGCTGGTCGGCGGCGGGCACGAGGTCGTCGAGCACGTCGTCCTCGGCGGGCAGGACCTGCTGGCGACGAACGCGAAAACGGCGCCGCGCCGCGCCGAACCGCGCACCTCCACCCGCCACTTCGTCGAGCCCACCGGTCTGTCCGCGGAACTCCCGCCGGTCTCCTGGACGATGATCCGCACGGCTCCCGCCGCCTCGCCGGCCCGTTAGGCCGCGGCTTCGGCGCCGGGACGCGGGCGCCTACCGCCCGGAGGCCGGGATGCGCAGGGCGAGGATCGCGACGTCGTCGTGGAACACCTCGCCGTTCCGGCCGACCAGGGCGTCGCACAGCTCGTCCGGCGGTGCGCCGGCGAGACGGCTCGCGTGTGCGGCCAGGTCGCCCAGCCCGGCGTCGATGTCCTGGCCGCGGCGCTCGACCAGCCCGTCGGTGAACAGCAGCAGCGTGCCGCCCGCCGGCAGCGGGTGCTCGTGCGTGAACCGGGGGACGGACGCGTCGATCCCCACCGGGATCCCGTGGCTGTCCGGTGCCAGATAGCGCGTGCCGCCGTCCGCGCCGACGAGCAGCGGCGGCGGGTGCCCGGCGTTGCTCCAGGCGAACGTGTACCCGCCGCCCGGGCCGCGGCCGCGCTCGATCAGCCCGAGCACCAGCGTGGCCGTGGGCGGGTCGTCGAGCATCGTCAGGGCGCGGTCGAGGCGCGCCACGACGAGGTCGGGGGGCCCGCCCCGGTCCAGGGCCAGCGCCCGCAGCATGTTGCGGATCTGGCCCATCAGCGGCGCCGCCTCGACGTCGTGGCCGGTGACGTCGCCCACCACCACGCAGATCGCCCCGTCGGGCAGGACCAGGGCGTCGTACCAGTCGCCGCCCAGCCTGGGCAGTTCGGAGGCGGGTTCGTAGCGCGCCGCGGCCTGCAGCGGCGCCAGCTCGGGAAGGACCGGCAGCATGCGGCGCTGGAAGTGCTCGGCGGTGCTCTTGAGGTGCTCGTACAGGCGGGCGTTCTCGATGGTGACGCTCGCGGCGCTGGCCAGCACGGTGAGCAGGCCCTCGTCCTCGTCGTCGAAGGCGGTGCCGTCCTCCTTGTCGGCGACGTAGAGGTCGCCGTAGGCAGTGCCGCGCACCAGGAGCGGGACGCCCAGCAGGGTGTGCATGACCGGGTGCCGGTCCGGGAAACCGACGGCGCGGGGGTGCGCGGCCACGTCCGCCACACGCAGCGGCTGCCGCTCCTTCACCAGGCTGTGCAGCAGGCCGTGGCCCTGCGGCAGGCCCATGGCGGCGCACATGCCGGGGTCGTCGACACCCACGGTGATCAGGTCGGTGATCTCGCCGGTCTCCGAGAGCACGCCCAGCGCCCCGTAGCGGGCGGAGACGAGGTCCGCGGCGGCTTCCACGATGCGGTGCAGCACGGTGCGGGTGTCCATGTCGGCGCTGATCGCCAGCACCACGTCGAGCAGTCCCCGCAGCTGGTGCCGGTCCAGCGCGCCCAGGGACCGGGCGGCCGGGGCGACCTCCGGCGGCCGGCCCTCGAACGGCGGCACCCCCGGGTCGTGCGCCATGGTGCGTCCTTCCGACACCGGCATCCTCACCCTCGCTGTCACCCTACGCGTCCGCCGGGAACGGGGCAGGCCGGGAGCGCCGCCCGGGGCGGTCCGCCCGCCGGGGTCCCGTCGCCCGCCCGCGAAATGCGACGTGCGTACGGCGGGTGAAGCGGCCGGCGATCCGGCGCACGACGGTCCGGGCGCGGGGAGACTCCTGAGTGCGGGGTGGGTGGTGGTGGAGTGACGGCCGGGGGGCACGTATGGCATTTGACCGAGCCGGCGGGACGGCTGCCGGATCGCCGGCGGACCCGTCACGTCACATACCGGGCGCTGACCGGCGCGCCCGGGGCGTGCCGTCCCACGTCGCCTGCGTGATGGACGGGAACGGGCGGTGGGCGGCCCGGCGGGCCCTGCCGCGCACGTCGGGTCACAAGGCAGCCGAGGCGACGGTGATCGACGTCATCGAGGCGGCACGGTCGGCGGGCGTGCGCTGGCTGAGCCTGTACGCGTTCTCCACGGAGAACTGGCAGCGGCCCGACGACGAGGTCGACTTCCTCATGTGGCTGGTGCGCCGGGTGGTGCGCAAGCACGCCGCCCTGCTGCATGCGCGCGGCATCCGCTGCCGGTTCCTCGGCGTGGCGGACCCGAGGATCCCCGCACCGCTCGCCCGTGACTTCGCCGACCTGATGACGCTGACCGCCGCCAACCGCGGCATGACGCTGACCGTCGCGTTCGACCACGGCGGCCGCCGGGACATCGTCGAGGCGGCCCGCTCCCTCATCCGCAGCGGCGTGCCGGCCGACGCCGTCGACGAGCGGCACTTCGCCGCCCATCTGCCGTTCCCCGACACCCCCGACGTGGACCTGGTGATCAGGACCTCCGGCGAGCAGCGCATCTCCAACTTCATGCTCTGGCAGGTGGCCTACGCCGAGTGGGTCTTCCCGCCGGTGCTGTGGCCCGACTTCCGCGCGCCGCACTTCCTGGAGTGCCTGCGCGCCTACCAGTCCCGCGATCGCCGCTTCGGCGGCGTGACCCCGCACGCGAACGGAGAACCCCACACGTGACGGACTCAGGCGGCAGCAGCCGGCCCCAGCGCCCCCGTTCCGCGACGACCGGCGACCCGGGCGGTCCCGCACGGCCCGCTCCCGGCGTGCCGCCGGGGTCGATGTTCGGCCCCGGTTCCCAGTTCCACCGCTTCTTCAACGATCCGCGCTGGGCGCTGGCCATGCTCAGGGCGACGGTGCTGGAGGCCGCCCATCCGCAGGTCGGCGCGGCCCTGATCGACAACTCGACGTTCGTGGCGCACCCTTGGCGGCGGCTGCGCAACACCCTGGTGAGCCTGCAGCGCATGTTCGGCACCGACGAGGGCACGCGGCAGCGGGAGGCGGCGCGGCTCAACCGCCTGCACGCCCGGCTGAGCGGGACCGACGCCCGGCACCGGCCGTACCATGCGATGGATCCGCAGGTCCGCGCCTGGGTGGTCGCGACGCTCTTCGAGAGCTCGGTGACCATGTGCCGGCTGAGCGGGCAGCCGCTCGACCAGGCCACCATGGAGCAGCTCTACGCCGAATTCCGCGCGTTCCTGGCGGCCCTGGAGGACGGCCCGGGTCAACTGCCGTCCACGCTTCCGGAGTTCTGGTCGTACTACGACCACATGGTGGCGGAGGTGCTGGAGGACACCGAGGCGATGCGCATCATCCTCTACAAGCTGTTCGACCACGTCCCGGCGCCGCCCCTGCTGGACGGGCTCCCCACGGTGTGGGCGGCGGGCCGCGCCCTCGCCGGCCCGGTGGTCAGCACGATCACCGTGGCGTCCCTTCCCGAGCCGTTCCGCCGGCGGGCCGGGCTGCCCGAGGTCCCCGGTGCCCGGACCCTGATGCAGAGCGTCTACACGGCCGTGGGTCTGGCCCGCTTCCTGCCCGACGAGTGGATCCGGACCGAGACCCTCACCGACCTGCTCTACCTGTCGCCGGACGGCGACGATCCCCGGGCGGCCGCCTTCGGCGCGCTGCGCGAGCGCATGAAGCAGGCCGGCGCCTTCGTGCGCCTGGTGACGCCGCTGTCCGCGCCGGGCGCGCCGGCCTCGTCGGCCGCGCCGCGGCGCACTGCCGCCGAGTTCTTCACCGAGGTGCTGGACCAGACCGGCGACGGCTACCTGGAGTGGCCCGACCTCGCCGCCATGGCGCGGGAGATCTCCTCCCGCCTGGACCTGGACGAACCTCAGGAGACCAGGCTCTACGACGCCTACGCCGCATGGTGGCGGGAGCTCCAGGGGGCCCTCGACGCCGACGGGGACGGCCGGGTCAGCAGGCAGGAGTACGCGGCCGCCGTTCCCTCCCTCGCCGGGCCCGCGCTGATCAGGGTCGCCGAGGTCCTCTTCGACGTCACCGACAGGGACGGCAACCAGGTGATCGACGAGGACGAGTACCGGGCGCTGTTCCGGACCGGGCTGCGCCGCACCGTGGCCGGCTCCGCCCCGAGCTACACCCGCAGCGCGTTCGTGAAGGACTTCCTCTCCTTCATGTCGGGCCGCCTGCGCTCGTCCCCGTACGACCCGCTGCTCACCGAGGCGTAGTGACGCCGCACGCACGGCAATCGGGTCAATTGCCCGGAATTTACGGTCGTTTGAACCTGGAACAGGTGCCGATGGCCCCGCTGGGAGTTCTCCTCGATCCCGCTGATCCCACAGGTCCGGGAAATCAACTCCCGTCACGGGCAAAGCCGTATGTACGGATCGGGTAACGAATGAAACCACCCGATGCCGGCCTGACCGAACGTGCATACAGCGGGGGTGGCGTACCGCTAGTCTCAGCCCCCAAAGTCCATGGGACGCCATCACCAGAGAGACAGGACACCATGACGCACGACGTGCCGCCGCCCCCCAACTCACCGGCTCCGCCGCCGAACGCCGGCGGTCCGTCCGGCGGTTCTTTCGACCCGGCATCGGTCAACCGCCTGGACTGGGCGATTCTCGGTATCGGATTCATCGTGTTCATCTTCTCGTTCTTCGACTACTACTCCTGGGATTTCGGCAACCGATACGGCATCAACATCGGTAGCGTGAGCTGGAGTGCCTGGCACTTCGACCACGGCCTGTTCATAGCCTGGCTGGCAATGGTCGTCACCGTGCTCGGCGCCGGCGTACTGGCGGTCAGCCTGTTCGCCCCTACGGTCAACCTGCCCGCGCCGGCCCGGATGCTGACCTTCGTCGCCTTCGGGGCCGGTTTCGTGCTCTACCTCATCGCGATCTTCGCCCACTCGGACTTCGGGCCGGCCGGCGGCCACGGGTTCAGCTTCTGGTTGAGCCTGATCCTCGCGGGCGCCGGCGCGGTCGTCGCGCTCATGCGGGCCCAGCAGACCGACACCGCGCTGCCCGGGGCGCTCGGCAACATCCCGCGCATCGGCAAGTAAACACGGCGGGCCGGCCCGCCTCCGCACCATCACGGTGCGGGAGGCGGGCCGGCCCCGTCCTTCCCCGGGTGGAACGCCTACGCCTCCCCCGCGGTGTCCCTGGCACCGCGAGCGGCGACGACCGCGGTGCCGGCGGCGAACACGAGGCCGGCGCACCACCAGGCACCCGTGTCGTGGGCGGGCCGCGCGGGCCATGTCCACGGGGTCTGCCAGCCCTCGACGAGCGCGAACTCGGCGACGACGGTGTACGTCAGCGGCCCGGCCCAGGCGAGCGGGCCGCCCAGAGCCGCGGCCGTGAGAAGCCCGATGCCGACCAGGCCCGCCACATCGCGCGGCAGCCCCGCGCCGCCGCCCGGCAGCCTCGCCCCGGTGGCGCCGAGCGCCAGGGCGGCGACGGCGACCGCGCTGAGCAGCAGGGCGGCACTCAGCCGCAGCAGGGGCAGCGGCCGGCCGGTGGCCCGCTCGCTCTCGCCGAAGGGGTTCCGGGCGGCGACGGCCACGGCGGAAGCGGCCGCGCATTCGATCAGCAGCAGCGTCTGCCGGCCGGCCGCGCCGTCACTCTGGAGGCCGTGCAATTGCAGGACGAGGCGCAGCACCGCCGCGCAACCGGCCAGCAGCGCCAGGGCGCCCGGCGTCCCCCGGCTGGTCAGATGGAGCCGGAGCAGCCGCAGATGTGCCTGCCGCGAGCCGGGCAGGTCCGCGGTCAGGGCCGTGCCGGTCATGGCAGTTGCTCCAGGGTGACGTGGCCGGCCCGCAGCGCGGGCAGGTGGGCGGCCAGCCAGGCGTGCCGGTCCGCCGCGGGCAGCGCGGCGAAACGCTCGCCGGCGGCATAGGCAGCGGTACCCGGGCGCGGCAGGGCGTCCGTCACCCCCTCGATGCGGGCGAGGACCGCCATGGCGTCCGGCGCCACCCCGACCGCCTTGAGCAGGCCCTCGCGGACCGCCTGCTGCGCCTGGCCCGTGTCGCCGACGAGGTGGTCGACGACCGCGCCGGCGACCGGGGGCAGCACCTCCGCGGTGATGCGGGGGACGCTGGTCCACATCTGCTGGGAGGTGCAGCAGTGTCCGGGTGACACGTTCCCGGCCGGGGTGGGCGGCCCGATCCACATCGCACCGTCGTACCCGATGTTCAGGGCCAGGCGGACCACCGGTGGTTCGCCGCCGACGGTCGCACCCGCGAGGGGCCATCCCCGTTCGGACAGGGCGACCTGGACGGCTCGCACCGGCGCGCCCGGCAGTCCTGCCACCTCGCGCAGCAGCGGGTCCAGGGCCGTGGCCAGTGTCGGCAGATAGGCCCGGTAGACGGGGTTGAGGCAGATCTTGATCACCGATCCGCCGCACACCGGCGTGTAGGCGAGGGGCCGGTCGTCGGCCGCGTCGTGCAGGGCGGGCACGACCACGCCGTTGGCCTCCACCCGGGCGGTCCCGACCAGGGCGACCGAGGTCCCGCACGAGGCGAGGCCCGCCGCGGTGACCGCGGCCGCCAGGCGGCGCAGGCCGGCCCGGCCGCAGACCGCCTGCACGCCGAGCACCCCGAGCCCCGTCACCGCCAGGCCGCCGAGGAACAGCAGCTGCACGTAGGAGAGGTCGGGCAGGTAGGGGAAGAAGACGCCCGCGTCGGACTTGGGCGGCGCCAGCGAGTAGGCGGGCGAGGTCACTGGCGACAGCAGGACGTACTGCCCGCCGCTGCGCAGGGTCTGCCGCAGGACGAGTGCGGTGACGATGGCCGCCAGGGGTGCGGTGAACCGGCTGGGGATCAGCACCCCTGCGGCGAACCCCAGAGAACTGCAGGCGACCAGCGCGACCGCGCCGACCACCACCGGCCACCACAGCGGGCTGCCCGCGGCCCCCTCCCAGGCGATCGCCCCGTAGAGCACGCCCACACAGGCCAGATACGCACCCAGCGCCCAGCCGGCGGTCGCCCCCCAGGCGGCCAGCCGGCCGGCCCAGCGCGGCAGCGGCGTGATGTCCACCTGCTCCCGGATACCGCGCCGGCGGTCGCGGCCGCCGACCCAGGCCGCCGCGCCCACGGCGAAGGGCGCGAAGTCGTCCACGGCAGCCCCCTGGCGCAGGATCAGCGTGCGCGAACTCCACAGTGGGGAAAGGGCCATGCTGCTGCGGTAGGTGTCCAGCCAGAACGCCAGCAGGGCCAGCGGCACCATCCACATCATGGTGCTGCGCCGCAGTTCCAGGAGCAGCAGGCGGCCCGCGGCGAGCCGGCACACGTCCGGGATCCCGGGGCGCGGCCGCCGGCGGCCGCCCTGCGCGGGAACGGTGACGGCGCTCATGCCCGCGCCGCCGCGAGGACGGCGCTGTAGCCGCGCTCCAGGGGTGCGTCGCCGGTGCCGTGGCCCGCGCCGCGGGCGACCAGCTCGTCGGGGGTGCCCTGGAAGGCGATCCTGCCCTGGTGCATCAGGGCGACCCCGGCGCACGCGGCGCCCACGTCCTCGACCAGGTGGGTGCTGACGACGACGGTCGAGCATTGCCCCAACTCCCGGAGCAGGGACCGGAACTCCACGCGCTGCTCCGGGTCGAGCCCGGCGGTCGGCTCGTCGAAGAGCAGCAGTTCCGGCTCGTTGACGATCGCCTGCGCGATCCCGGCCCGGCGCAGCATCCCGCCGGACAGGGTGCGCAGCTTCGCCTTGGCCTTGTCGCCCAGGCCGACCCGCTCCACCGCGGTGGCGACCGCCGCGGCCACCCGGCGCGGCGGCATCTCCTTCAGGAGCGCGAAGTACTCGACGAACTCGACCACCGTGAACCCCGGGTAGTAGCCGAGGTTCTGCGGCAGGTAGCCCAGCCTGCGCCGGATCTCGCGGCGCGGTCCGTGCTCGGAGGGGTCGCGCTCCAGCAGGCGCAGGGTGCCGGAGTTCGGCGGGATGACCGTGGCCAGCATCCGCAGCAACGAGGTCTTGCCCGCGCCGTTGGGGCCGAGCAGCCCCAACACGCCCGTGTCCGCGAGGAGGTTGACGCCGTCCACCGCCCGGGTGCGGCCGAACCGCCTGGTCAGCTCAGCGATCTCGATGTTCACCGGGTTCCCTTCGTGGTCCTGGTGGAGTGCAGTACGACGGCGACGCAGCAGGCGGCGACCGCAAGGTAGGGAAGGACGAGCGCGGATCCGGTGACGGCGGCGGCGAGCCGCCCGGTGGCGGACTGGCTCCCGATCACGGTGAGGGCCCAGACGGCGAGGGCCGCGCCGACGCCGGTGTTCGCCGACCCGGCGACCGTGGCCACCGCCAGGGCGAGCGCCGACACTGCGGCCATCGGCACCAGCCAGCCGAACGCGATGCCCGCCGCGGTGGGCGACACCACCGAGGCGAGGGAGGCCAGCAGGGCGTTGACCGCGAAGACCGCGAGGACCCGGGCCAGCAGCACCATCCGGTCGCTGACCGCCATGGTGCGCGACAGCTCCCAGGCGGAGTCGAGCCCAGGCCCGTACGAGTACGCGACCGCGGCCCCGGCCAGCCCCGGCGCGGCCAGCGCCACCACCGGCTGCCCGGTACCGGCGGCTGCCACGGCGCCGGCTGCGAACACCACGACTGTGGCGATCAGCCACGGCAGCAGCAGGGACGGGGTGGTCAGCAGCGCCCGGGCCAGTCCCGGCGAACGCAGCAGCCGCGCGGCCAGCCGCTCGATCCGGCCGGGCTCGCGCCGCCACACCGCGGCGGCCACGCCCAGCCACACCCGGTCGAGGTCGACACCGCCCGCGCCGTCGTCGTCGGGGGTCATATCTGCCCGGTTCTGGGCCACGCCGGCAGGGGCGTCGGGGGCCGAGCCGGCCCGACCCGTACGCCGCGGGTCACGCGGTGCCTCCCTCACAGTCCCTCCTCCTGCGCCGCACGCCCGGCCAGCGCCGTCCTCATCAGCCGCCGCACCCGGTGGGCCCGGCTCTTGACCGTTCCCTGGGGAACCCCCATCTGCCGTGCCACCTGCGCGACCGGCTGGTCCTCCACGTACAGCAGCCGCCAGACCTCCCGTTCGGGGCTGCCCTCCGGACCGAGCACCGCCAGCGCGGCGGCCAGGTCGGTCCGCGCCATCACGGCCTCCACCGGGTCCCTGGCAGCCGCCCGTCCCGCCGCCGCCAGGGCCCCGTCGAAAGCGGTGTCGTCGAGAGCGGCGGTGTCGACCGGGCTCGCGTCGCGTCCGTGGCGGCGCAGCCACCCGGCCGCCTGCCGGCGGGCGATCACCCAGAGCCAGCCGCCCGCCGATCCCTGCGGACGGTAGTCCCCCGCGCTGCGCCAGACCGCGAGGAACGTCTCCTGCAGCACGTCCTCGACGTCCCGGGCCGGCAGCGCCGTGCGCAGCCGCGCCGCCAGCCAGGGCGCATGCCGGCGGAACAGCTCGCGGAGCGCACTCTCGTCGCCACCGGCCAGGCGGGCGATCAGCTCGTCGTCGTCCATCACTCCCTCTATTGCGGCACACCGGCGTCCGGTTCACGAGGGCCGGGAATTCGCGACTCTCGTGAACCGGACGCCGGACCCGGCAGGGCGGGACACCCCTCAGGACGGGGTGACGGTGCCTCAGCGACGCCGGGCGCCGGTGCGGCGCTCCGGGCGCGATCTCCCCTCAGCGCTTGGGGCCGCCCGGGCTGCGCGTGCCCGGACGGCCCCTTGGACGATCGGTGCTCAGCCGTCGGCGCCGGCGGGGTTCGTGGTGGTGGTGAAGCCCTCCTTCTTGTTCGCGTTGATCGCGAACTCGTTGGTGAACGTCGTGCCGAGGTCCACCGGCGACGTCACGGTCCCGACCATCTTCTCGGTGGCCAGCGCGGTCTTCGGGCCGCCCGCGGGCATGATCCCGTCCGGCAGGAACTGTCCCTTGTCCTCGTCCAGCGCCTTGATGTAGTCGGCCTTGGTGACCAGTTGGTTCTGCACGAACGACTGCGGCAGCTTGTCGGCGATGTCGGCCGCGCTGTGCGTGTTGATCCAGTGCATGGTGGCGACGAGCGCGTCGACGACCCGCTGCGCCGCGTCCTTGTGCGACGTCACCCAGTCGGTGCGCGCGAGGACACTCGCGGCCGGGAACGCCCCGCCCAGCGCGGCCTTGGCACCGTCGATGGTGGCGAGGTCGACCGCGGAGGTGCCGACGCCCTTCTTCTGGATCGCGGCGACGGTCGGCTGTGTCGTCATGACGCAGTCGGCCTTGCCGTTCTGCAGCGCGGCGACGGCCGTGGAGCCGGCACCGACCGCGAGCCGGTGGAACTCCCCCGCCTTCACGCCCTTCTGCGCCGCGATGAACTGGGTGAGGGTGTCGGTGCCGGAGCCGAGGTCGGTGACGCCGAGCGTCTTGCCCTTGAAGTCGGCGCCCGACTTCACGCCGCTCTTCGCGGTGCACATCTCCCGCTCGCCCGGCGCGCCGGACAGCTGGACGATGTCCTCGACCGCCTTGCCCTTGGCCTGGAACTCGATCGTGTGGTTGTACCAGGCGCCCGCCATGTCCACCTGGCCCGAGGCCATGGCCTCCTCGGCGCCGACACCGCCGTCCTGCTCGGTGCTCAGACGGACCTTGACACCGTACTTCGTGTAGAAGCCGAGGCTCTCGGCGAGCTGGTAGGGCAGGTAGATCTGCTTGTCGATGCCGCCGACCATGAGCGTGACGGTCGGTGTGCCACCGGAGCCGGAACTACCGGAACACGCCGAGGCCGCGGCGAGGGCGAGAACGGTGACGAGCGAGGCGGTGAGGGTTCTCGTGGTCATGACGGGGTGTTCACCTTTCGGGAGCGCGGGTGCCCTGACGGGGGATGCGGCGCATGCGGGCATGCGGGAACCGCATTCCGGGGGGACGGAAATCGATGGGGGAAGCGGGGGCGAGGCGAGGCGCCGGTCAGAGCGTGTTCGCCTCGGAGGGGGCCGGTGGGCGCCAGGAGAGCAGCCGGCGTTCGAGCTTGCCGATCAGCCATTCCGCGCCGAGCACGATCACCGCGATGACGAGCATCGTGGCGAACACGCCGTTGGGGTCGAAGTTGTTCTGCGCGGTCTTGATGACCAGGCCCAGTCCGCTCTGCGCGCCGAGCACCTCACCGACGAGCGCGCCGACGATGGCGAAGCCGAAGGCGCTGTGCAGGCTGGCGATGATCCAGGTCAGCGCGGAGGGCACGATGACGTGCCGGGTGATCTGCATCCGGGAGGCGCCGAGCACCCGGACGTTGGCGAGGACGTTGCGGTCGACCTCGCGGACGCCCTGGAAGGCGTTGAAGAAGACGATGAAGAACACCAGCACCGCGGCGAGCAGGATCTTCGGGGTCACACCGATGCCGAAGGCGACGATGAAGATCGAGCCGAGGACGATCCGCGGGATCGCGTTGACCATCTTGATGTAGGGGCCGAGCACGTCGGAGAGGTAGCGGCTCTGGCCGAGTGCGACGCCGAAGACGATCCCGCTGACCGAGCCCACGGCGAAGCCGACGAGCGCCTCCTGGATGGTGGTCCAGATGTTCTGGTAGAAGGAGCCGAACTGGGTTCCGTGCTGGAAGAGTTCGAGCAGCCGCTTCCAGATCCCCGAGGGCTGGCCGTAGAAGAACGGGTCGACGATGCCCCAGGTCGTGAACGCCTGCCAGCCGCCGATCACAAGGACCGCGAGGCCGACCCGCCCCGCCCACACCCGGGCGGCACGGCGCCGGGCGGCGCGGCGTGCGAGGTGCGCGGCCGGGCCCTTGGCGGCGGAAGGGGCCGACCCGGTGGAAGGCGAGGAAGACGAGGAGGGCGTGGGAGGGGTCGAAGGGGTGGACGTCGTGCTCATGCCGTGCCTCCAGCGGTGAGTGCGTACGCGCGCTCGACCTCTTCGCGCAGCGTCTCCCAGATCTGCTGCTGCAGTTCGATGAAGCGGGGCTGGAAGCGGATCTCCTGGACCGACCCGCGCGGGCGGGGCAGGTCGATGTCGAAGACCGCCTTGACCGAGCCGGGGCCGGACGTCATCACGACCACCCGGTCGGCGAGTGCCACCGCCTCGTCCAGGTCGTGGGTGATGAACACCACGGACGGGCGGATCTGCTCCCACAGGCTCAGCAACTCGGTCGACATGATGGCCTTGGTCTGCACGTCGAGGGCGCCGAACGGCTCGTCCATGATCAGGATCCTGGGCTCGTTGATCAGGGCCGCCGCCATCGCCACGCGCTTGCGCATCCCGCCGGACAGCTGGTGGGGGTAGCGGTCCTCGAAGCCGGCGAGGCCGACCCTGCGCAGCCAGTCACGCGCGGAGGTCTGCGCCTGCTGCTTGGGCACCTTGCGGAAGACCGGGCCCATCAGCACGTTGCCGAGGACCGTCTTCCAGGGCAGGAGCGCGTCGGTCTGGAACATGAAGCTGACGCCGTCGGTGATGCCGTTCACCTCGCGGCCGCCGACCCGGACCGAGCCCTCGCTGGGCCGGTCGAGCCCGGAGACCATGCTCAGCGTCGTCGACTTGCCGCAGCCGGTGGGCCCCACCACGGCGCAGAACTGGCCGGGTTCCACGGTGAACGAGACACCTTGCAGCGCCGTGAACACCTCACCGGCGGGGGTCAGGAACCGCTTCGTGAGACCGGATATCTCGATGCGTGCGTTCGACGGGGCCGCCGCACCGGTGCCCGGGCTCGTCGCGACATCGTTTCGCGAAGCCATGGATGGACCGCTTCCTTCCTGCTTTCGGGGTTCACCGGCCGTTCCTCGGGGTGCCCTTCGGACGATGCGCCGGGGTCCCTCGCCGGCCGAGGAAGGCAGACGCTAGGGGCGGGGCCTTTGTTGCGTCGCTGTTTCCGAGCTATCCCGCGATGCCCGCGTAACGCGGACTTCTGCTCGTTTTGCTCGGCGAACACGGGGTGGGCAGCGTCCCGGCCGTGGGGCACAATCGCGCCACCCGCGCATCCTGCACGGGCCGACCCGGCACGACGCACCACCGGAACCAAGAGGTAGCCGTGACAGCCATCCGTTTCCGGGCGGGACGCGGCGGAAGGCGGCGGCTTTCCACCCGGATCCTCGCCAACGAGCTCGCCATCCTCGCGCTCACCGGCCTGATCGGCTTCGTCCTGTTCGCGTTCGCGCAGCGGGCCGAACTCGACCGCTCCTACGAGCAGCGGGCCCTGGAGATCGCCAAGGTCGCGGCGGCGGATCCGCAGATCCGGCACGCCACCGAGCACGGGGACCGCGGCCACACGGTGCAGTCCGTCGCCCAGCGCATCGGCAAGGCGGCCCAGGCGTCGTACGTGGTGGTGATCGACCTGGAGCGGGTACGGCACTCGCACCCCATGCCGTCCCTCATCGGGAAGCGGGTCGCCGAGCCGATCGTGGTGCGGGACGGCCGCACGCATGTCGGCATCGACCAGGGCGCGTTGGGCCGGTCCGCCAATGCCAAGGCCCCGCTGTACGGCACGTCGGGCGCCCTGGTCGGCGAGGTGTCCGTCGGCATCGCGGAACGCGCCGTGCTCGGCGAGCTGTGGTTCGAACTGCCCACCTTCGGGCTCTACGCCGCGCTCGCCACCGCGATCGGCGCGGTCGCCGCCTCACTGCTGGCCCGGCGGCTGAAGCGGACCACGTTCGGCCTGGAACTGGAGGAGATCGCCTGCCTGCTGCAGGACCGGGAGGCGATGCTGCACGGCATCCGGGAAGGCGTGGTCGCCTTCGCCCCCGACAAGACGATCACCGTCGTCAACGACGAGGCCCGGCGGCTGCTCGGCATCGGCACGGCGCTCGGCCACCGGCTGGACGAGGTGCTGCCCGATGGCCGGCTGCGCCGCGCCCTGGACGGCACGCTGACCGGCACCGACGTCAGCGTCCTGACCGACGACCACTGCCTCGTCGTCAACCGCATGCCGGTCACCCTGCAGGGCCGCGCGCTGGGCGCCGTCGTCACCGTCCGCGACCGCACCGAGATGATCGGCCTGCTGCGCGAACTGGACTCCGTACGCGGGCTCACCGACGCCCTGCGGGCCCAGCAGCACGAGTTCACCAACCGGATGCACACGCTGGCCGGGCTGCTGGACATCGGCGACCACGAGTCCGCGTACGACTACGCCATCGAGACGGCACGCTCCGGGCAGGCCCTCACCGAGGCCGTGCGCCGGCACATCGGCAACCCGCTGATGGTCGGGCTCATCGTGGCCAAGACCACCGTCGCCGCCGAACGCGGGGTGCGGATCGTCCTCACCGACGACTCCGCGCTCGGCGACGACCCGCCGCACCTGCGGCGGCTGCTGACCATCGCCGGCAACCTGCTCGACAACGCGGTCGACGCGACGGCGGAGGCGCCGGCCGCCGAGGAAGGGCGGCGGATCCTGCTGACGGTGACGGAGGCCGAGGACGTCGTCGTCCTGCGCGTTGCCGACAACGGCCGGGGCATCGCCCCGGGCACCGCCCAGTCGATCTTCGAGGACGGCTGGTCCACCCGCCCCGGGCGGGGCACCGCACGCCGCGGCCTGGGGCTGGCGCTGGTGCACCGCCTGGTGCAGCGGCACGGCGGCACCATCACGGTCAGCGAGGGCCCGGGGGCGGTCTTCACAGTCGTGCTGCCGCACCCCGCCACGGCGCCGGTACCGCAGGGCGCACTGTTCACGAAGGCGTTGCCGATGGGAAGTGACCTGGGATGATCCGGACCCTCGTGGTGGACGACGACTTCCGGGTCGGCCAGATCCACAGCGACTACGTGCGCCGCGTCCCGGGCTTCGACGTGGTCGGCAGAGCCGTGAGCGTGGCCGAGGCCCTGGTCGCCGTCCGTGCCCAGGAGCCGGACCTGCTGCTGCTCGACATCTTCCTGCCGGACGGCAGCGGGCTCGACATCCTGC
The DNA here is from genome assembly GCF_044333795.1 of Streptomyces sp. NPDC020917. NCBI lineage: Bacteria > Bacillati > Actinomycetota > Actinomycetes > Kitasatosporales > Streptomycetaceae > Streptomyces > Streptomyces sp. NPDC020917. The sequence goes on from NZ_JBIRRR010000006.1 coordinate 67,366, forward strand.
GGCGGCTCAGCCAGGACCAGGGCGACACCCGCCCCGACGCGCTCGTGATCACCGCCGACCACGACATCTCCTCCGTGCGGGCCGCCATGAAGCTCGGGGCGGTGGGCTACCTGGTGAAGCCGTTCGGCGCCCCGGATCTCGCCGAACGCCTGCTCGCCTACCGCCGGCTCAGCGACCGCGTCGACGCGCTCAGCCGGACGGCGACCACCGACCAGGCCGACGTGGACGCCCTGTTCAGCGCCGCCCGTCCCCCCGCCGCCCTGCGCATCCCCGCCAAGGGACACTCCGCACCCACCCTCGGGGCGATCCACCAGGCCCTGCGCGACAGCCGCGGTTCCCTCTCGGCCGCCGAGGCCGCCGAGGCGACCGGCGTCTCCCGGGCGACGGCCCAGCGGTATCTGTCCTACCTCGTCAAGGAGGGCACGGTCCGCCTGGAACTCCGCTACGGCACCAACGGCCGCCCCGAGCACCTCTACCGCCTCGCGCGCTGAGCCGCGGCGCCCGGGGCATATCGTCCGCGTATCGAAAACCGCATACGTGCCGGCAACACCGGAGGGCGTTGGCTGGCAGCATGAAGCACCTCCCCGCCGTCAGCACCGACGACCCGCCTCAGGACGCACCGGATCCCCCTTCCCGGCGGCCGGTGGCACGGGTGGACGCCGGGGAGACCGGGGAGACCGAACAGGCCGGTGACGGCCACCGGACCGCCGGCGCCCGGATCCGGCAGGCGGGCATCCGCTGGGCCGGCCGCATCGGTTCCCGGCCGGGGCCGTGGAAGCGCGGCCGGGTGCTCGCGGCGCTGGCGGTGCTGCTGGGCCTGCTCATGGCGCTGCACGCCCGGATCCCGAACGGGTTCGGGAATCCGGGCAGCCTGGTGGAGACCTTCCTGCCGTGGTTCGGCCTGTTCGTCCCGGTACTGCTGGCCGCGGCGCTGTGGCGGCGCTCGGCCTCCGCGCTGGTCGCGGTCCTGCTGCCGCTCGTGGTGTGGCTCGGCCTCTTCGGCGGGCTCCTGGTCGACAAGTCCCAGTCGGGCGGCGACCTCACGCTGGCCGAGCACAACGTCGACGCCGGCAACCACGATCCGGCCGGCACCGCCCGCGAACTGGCCGCGTCAGGGGCGGACGTGCTGGCCCTGGTCGAGCTGACCGAGCAGGCGCGGGGCACGTACGAGAAGGGGCTGGCGAAGGCGTACCGGTACCACGTGGTGCTGGGCACGGTGGGGCTGTGGAGCAGGCTGCCCCTGTCGGGCACCCGGCCGGTCGACATCCGGACGGACTACGGGCCGCTGGCGGCGACCAAGTCGGTCGAGGCCAGGATGGCCGTGAACCGGGCCCTGCGCACCACGGTGGCCACGGACCGGGGGCCGCTGACGGTGTACGTGGCCCACCTGGGATCCGTGCGCGTGACTCCCCGGGGGGGCTTCGGTACGGCCGACCGGGACAGGGGTGCGCGGGCGCTGGCCGAGGCCGTCGCCGCCGATCCGAGCCCGCGGGTGGTGCTGCTCGGCGACCTGAACGGCGCGATGGACGACCGCGCGTTCGCCGGCGTCACGTCGCAACTGCGGTCGGCCCAGGACGTGGCCGGAAGCGGCTTCGGCTTCACCTGGCCGGCCGGGTTCCCGGTGGTGCGGATCGACCAGATCCTGGTCAGGGGGGTGAAGCCGGTCAGTTCACGGGTGCTGCCGGCCACCGGGAGCGACCACTTGCCGGTGGCCGCCGGAATCGCCTGGTGACCACCGTCCGCGTGCCGGTCGGTGGCCGTCGCCGCCGCGGCCTGAGTGGTCATCAGGCCGGCGACCAGCCCTCCGGCCGCCAGCCCGGCGGCCAGGAATCCGGGCAGGAGTGATCGACGATGCATCGCATCTCCCGTGGGGGGAGCGGAGGGGAGCCACCCGGGGCAGGCAGCGCTATGTAACATTGCACTGGGGGGAAGTCGCCGACAATGCTCCGGTACCCAGCACTGTCGCCGGACCACCCAGAACACCGCCCGCCGTCAGGCGTGCCCGCCGAGCCGGGGCTGCGCGGGGTCGATGCCTACCTGGGAGTGTGTGGGGATGACGAGGACGCAGCCGATCGAGACGATCGACTGGCACACCGGCGGCGAACCGTTCCGGATCGTCGCGGACAGCCCGGCAGCCGTGACGGGTGACGGGCTGACCGTCGCCGAGCGCCGGGTCGCCGCGATCGGGAGCGAGGAAGCGCAGTGGGTGCGGGCGCTGCTGTGCGGTGAGCCGCGCGGCCACGCCGGGATGTACGGCGGGTTCCTGGTTCCGCCCGACGACGCCGGGGCCCACCTGGGCGTCCTCTTCTGGCACAACGACGGGTTCTCCACCGCCTGCGGGCACGGCACGATCGCCCTGGGGGCCTGGGCCGTCGCCTCGGGCCTGGTCCCGGCACCCGCCGACGGCGTGACGGACGTCGTGATCGACGTCCCCTCCGGGCGCGTGACGGCGAGCGTCCGCACCAGTGGCGGCCTGGTCCAGGACGCCACGTTCACGAACGTGCCCAGCTACGTCCACGCGCGCGGCGTCGAGGTGGCGACCTCCCGCGGGAACGTCACCGTCGACATCGCCTTCGGCGGCGCGATGTACGCGGTGGTGCCGGCCGGGTCCTTCGGACTGAGCGTCCGGCCGGGCGACGTCACCGGGCTCACCGCCGTCGGGCGGGAGATCCGCGATGCGCTCAACGCCGCCCGCGCCGCCGAACACCCCCTGGACCCCCGGCTCTCGGGGATCTACGGGACGATCTTCACCGAGGAGACCGGGCCCACCCAGGTGCGGGCCGACGGCAGCCGGCTGGTGCGGCAGCGCAACCTCACCGTGTTCGCGGACGGCCAGGTCGACCGCTCCCCCTGCGGTTCCGGCACGTCGGCCAGGGTCGCGGTGCTGGCCGGTACCGGAGAGCTGGGCCCGGGCGACGAGTTGCGGCACGAGTCCGTGGTGGGCTCCGTGTTCCACGCCCGGATCGCGGAGCAGACCACGGCCCACGGGATCCCGGCGGTCGTCACGGAGGTCACGGGAACGGCGCACGAAGTCGGCACGTGCCGCTTCACCGTCGACCCCCGCGACTCGCTCCTGCCCGGGTTCGTGCTCCGGTGACCGCGGTCATCGACGCCGCAGCGGTCTTCTCGCTCGGCCCGGCCGGCGCGGTCCGGGCCGTCCGTGACGCGCTGGCCACCGGACTCGATCCGGACGCCGACATGCCGCGCGCCATCATCCCGCTGGCCAACGGCCAGGGCCTGCTCATGCCGTCCGAGGCCGGCGGCTGGTTCGGGGTGAAGGTCGCGACCGTCGCCCCGGGCAATGCCGCGCGCGGCCTGGACCGCATCAACGCGACCTACCTCCTGCACGACAGCGAGACGCTGATGCCCACCGCGATCCTCGACGGCGTCGCGCTGACGACGCTGCGCACGCCAGCGGTCTCGGTCGGCGCCGGCCTGGACCGGCTGCACGAGCTGGCCGAGAGCGCGGCGGAGGGCTTGCGCGTCGTGGTCTTCGGCGCGGGCCCGCAGGCCGAGTGGCACGTCCGTACCATGCGAGCCCACGCACCGGTCGCCGACGTCACGGCGGTCACCCGCCGCGGCGGCGCGAGCGCGGCCTGGACGGACCGCCGGCTGGCCGCGGACGACCCGGCCGTCGCCGAGCGCGTCCGGGACGCGGACGTCATCGTCACCGCGACCTCGGCCCGCGAGCCGGTCGTCGACGGGCGCCTCGTCCGCGACACGGCGCTCGTCCTGGCCGTCGGCTCCCACGAGCCGGCGGTGCGCGAACTCGACGGCGTGCTCATGGAACGCGCCACCGTCGTCGTCGAGAGCCGGGAGACCGCGCTGCGCGAGGCCGGGGACGTCGTCCTGGCGGCGGCGGAGGGCAGGCTCGACCCCCGGACGCTGCTGACCATGGCCGATCTGCTCACCTCGAAGGCCGCGCTGCCCGCAGGCCGGCCGGTCGTCGTCAAGACGTCCGGGATGGGCTGGGAGGACCTGGTGGTCGCCGTCGCCGTGTACCGGCAGGCGGGCGGGGCCGCGCGCGCTCAGTAGGCGTGGATCGACGTCGCCTTGATCCGGCGGTAGGCACCCCAGGTCGTGCACAGGGTGGTGCCGCCGGACGTGTTGTACTGGGTGCCCTTGGCCGCGATCCGCCAGCCCGGGTACGCGACGAAGCCGCCGCCCTTCTTGTACAGGCCGCCGTTGCCGCCCATCGTGTAGCCCACCAGCAGGTAGTGGTACCCGGCCTTGGACCGCAGGTACACGCACCCGTCGGCGTGCTGGTAGGTGCCGTAGAACGTCCCCGTACGGGACGCGGCGGCCGCCGGGGCGGCCGCCGCCGGCACCGAGGCGCCGACCGCGAGGGCGAGCGCGCTCGCGGCCAGCGCCGCGGTCTTCCGCTTCTTCATGCTTCCTGCTTTCCCCGATGCTGTGGTCCGGTCCGCGCCCGACCGGGTTCGAGCGGGGCCGAGCGGCGCCGAGCCGTTCCGGTCGATGGGCACGGACACGACTCTTCCCGCTGCCCGCGGGAATGTCGTTGGCCCTGCGCGCAAGGGTGTTGGCGCACAACGCCATGTCGCCCGGTGACACGCGTCAGGCGTCCAGCGAACCGCGCAGCAGGTCGCTCAGTTCGGCGTCGGTGACGTCCGCGGCTTTCCGGGAGGGCAGCCTGATCGTGGCCTTCCCGCTGAGGAAGTCCGGGTGCCGGGCGGTGAATCCGGCACCCCGCTCCCTGTCCCACCCGTAGATCGAGACCCCGTGCTGCCACACCCCGACATGCACCTTCCGGTCCCCCACCCGGTACGTCGGCATCCCATAGGACAGCGTGGGGCCCGCCTCCGGGTACGCCTGCAGAATCAGCCGGTGCACCCGGTCGAACAGCGGCCGGTGCTCGGCCGCGATCGCGTCGATGTAGTCCCGCACTTCAGCGTCCATACGACGCATTCTGACCGCCCCGCTCCCCCCGCGCCCGCAACGGACCGGCGTGCCGTGGCGGCGTCTCAGGCGGGGTCGGTGGGGGCCAGGGGTTGTCACCACGAGGTACGCCGCCCGCGGCAAGTCCGTGGAGATCGTCGGCCTCAACCAGCCCAGCGCCCGGATGCACGAGGCCCTCAGCGGCGAGCTCACCGCGGGCGGCTGACGCCGCCCGCCCACCGGGGCGGCCCCGCCGAGGAGTGCTCCGCGGGGCCGCCCGGCCGGTCTCAGCTGCTGGTGATCCGGAGGACGAACGGGTAGTCGTCGCCGTTCGGGTTGCGGTCCGGAAGGTCGATCTCCACCCCGGAAGCGGTGATCCGGAAGGGCAGCTTGTGCCCTTCCGCGCCCAGCAGTCTGATCTGCGAGTGGGCGTCGATCGGCAGATCCGCCGGGACGGTGAGCTGCGCGCCGGGCCAGTCCAGGCCCAGGACGTTGAACGAGCCGTCGGAGACGGTGTAGCGCAGGTTGCCGTCCGCGGCGCGGCTCCAGGGAGCGGTGTCGAAGACGGCCGTGCCGTTCGTGTCGAGCCATGACCCGACGGCCAGCAGCCGCTCGGACTGCCAGGAGGCGATCGTCCCGTCGGCCTTGGGGCCGATGTTGAGGAGCAGGTTGCCGTTCTTGCTGACGATGTCGACGAGCAGCCGCACGATCTGCGGCGAGGACTTGATGGACGCCGGGTCCTCGTTGGTGTCGTAGCCCCAGGAGCGGCCCAGCGTCAGGCACGCCTCCCACTTGTCCGCCCGCAGCGAGTAGCTCGACTTGTCGCCCTCGAGGGTGGCGTAGTCCCGGTGACTGGCCTCGAAGCGGTCGTTGACGAGCACCTCCTTCGGATTCGGCCGGGAGAGGGCCTGGTTGTAGTAGTAGGCGAGGATCTCGTTGCCGCGCCAGTCCATGTCCTGCGGCTTGAACGCCGGGCCCGCGCCGAGGTCGGCGTGCCAGTGCTCGCCGTCGGCCCACAACAGGTCCGGGTCGTAGCGTTCGACGAGCGTCTTCAGCATCAGGTGCAGGTAGTCGTCGACGTAGTTCTGGACCGGCTTGTATCCGGTGTAGGGGATCGGCGCCTTGGTGTACGGGTTCCACGGCGGCGTCTGCAGCGCGGGGTTGAAGAACTCGCCGAGCGAGTGGTAGATGCCGCCCTTGAGATGGCTGGTGCGTGCGGCGTGGAACAGCTCCCCCACCAGGTCGCGGCGCGGCCCCATCATGACCGAGTTCCGGTCGGAGGCCGGGTTGGGGAAGAGCTGGAAGCCGTCGTGGTGCTTGGAGGTGAGCACGAAGTAGCGGGCGCCGGCGCGCTCGATGAGGTCGATCCATTCCCGCGCGTCGTAGTGCTCGGCCCGGAACTGCGGGATGAAGCGGTCGTAGTCGTAGTCGGCGCCGTAGGTCTGCAGATGGTGCTGGTACGTCTGGTCCGGGGAGCTGATGTGCATCGCGTACGAGTACCACTCCGCGGAGTGGTAGGCGGCGTTGGCGCCCCAGGCGGGGACGGAGTAGACGCCCCAGTGGATGAAGACGCCGAACTTCGCGTCGCGGTACCACGCGGGTGCGGTGTGCGCCGCCAGTGACGCGGAGGTCGCGACATACGGACCGGGCGCCTGGAGCAGCGGGGTCGCGGAGGCGGCGGTGGATGCGGAAGCGGTCTGCCGTCCCGCGAGCGAGGCGAGCGCGGCACCCGCGCCGATCGCGCCGGTCCGGTGGAGGAACCCGCGTCTGGTGACGTCGTGTCGGGTCATGGAGGAAGTCCTCTCCGTCGTAGGTCCGAGGGGGGAGGCAGAGGTCCGATGACTTCCTAACAGGACGCCGTGAGCACGTCAATACTCTCCACCAGGGTGGGAGAGGGTACTGCGCAAGAAGATGGGTCTGTGGGCGCTCACATGGGCAGGCGCCGCATCCGCCGCAACGTGGGGGTAGGCGAGGGGATTCCAGCCCAAGGAGGGGCAATACCTCCGATGGATCCGCCTCGTCGGGGGTGCCCGGGAAACCGTCAGCGGCCGGGCGGCGCCTCGCCGTCCCCGAACCGCCGGTCGAGGTACTCGATCAGGCGCGACTCGTTGCGCCGCAGCCGTTCCCGCTGCTCGCGAGGGAGGGAGGCCAGGGCGTCGACGAGGACCCGCCTGCGGGGAACGTGCACCATAGCGCCGGAGTAGACCCGGCATGTGGAGCACCAGGCGAAGCCGACGCACCGCTCGAACAGGGACGACTCGGGCGGGTGGAAGCGGTACTGGTAGGAGCGGACGGGCGTCCCGCAGTCGGCGCAGACCCGCCGGTCACCGTCGGGGACCGTCTCCCAGGTCCCGACGTTCAGCCACCGCCGCCGCTCGCCAGGTGCTCTTCACATCGTCATGCCGTCCATTGTGCGCCATGAACCGCGCGGCGGACAGCGCCCGTTGCCGGGTGCGGGGGCGGGTTCGCCCCCGCGGCACGGGCGTTCAGCGGGACGGCAGGGCCGGGGTCTTCACGCGGTCGTCGACGGGGTGGAAGGCGCTGTTCGTGACGCAGCCCAGGTTCTGGTAGATGTTCACGTTCGTCTGCGGGTCCTGGCCGGCCCAGTGGTACTGGCACGCGCCTTCGATGAACCGGCCCTGCACACCGCCGGGGAAGTCGATCTCCTTGTTCCACAGGTACTGCGACTGGATGCCGGTCATCCGCGCGGTGGCGTTCACGTCGATCCCGCCCGGCGCCTGGATCGCGTACACCCAGCCGTCCTTCCCGCCCCCCGTGGCGAAGCCCTGCGCCACCCACCGGTCGCAACTCGTGCTCACATGCGCGGAGTTCTGGCCACCGCCACCGATGATCCACTTCGACAGCGGCGTCAGGTCCGTCCCCAGGGGCGTGAAGCCGCTCCGGAAGATCGCCTGCGGGTCCGGCCGGGTGTCCCCCCGCCACAGCGTGTTCACATCGTGGCGCCAGTACCAGTCCTCGCTCACCGCGGCCAGATCGACCTGCGGCCGCAGGGCGCGGTTCGTCGTCGTCTGCGTCCACTCCGACGACCGGTAGCCGCCCGTCGGACCACAGGGCCCGGTGTCACGGATCTGCTCCGGGGTCCCCGGGAAAGGCTCCGTCGTCGCGCCCGCCGAGGAGGCGAACGTCAGCGAAGCGACGACAAGGGAGGCAGCGGATGCGATCCGCAGCGCGGTCTTGAACATGGTCGGGCCAGCCCCTCACATCGACTCGTATGGCCCCCGTTTCCTAGCCCGAACACCTGCTCCAGCCACACGGCCCCTGCGCTGATCACCCGCCGGCACCACAGCCTTCACCCGCCCGGCAGAGACCCCCGCCCGGCGCGGCACGGCACGTTCCGGCGTGGTGACCCGATCACCGCGGCCACCGGCGCTAGCGTGGCGTCCCACCCGCCGGAGGCCGCCTCGCGGCCGTCCCGCGACCACGGCATCGGTCCCAGCAGCGGAGCAGCGATCAGGATGGACGTCCTCTTCCTCACGAGCGTGGCCGCGGTCGTCGCCGACCCGCCGCAGAGCCGCAAGTTGTTCGTCGACCTGCTCGGCCTCCCCCTGGAGGGCGAAGGCGACGGCTACTGGTCCAGCGGGGACGTCCCCGGCAGCAAGCACTTCGGTCTGTGGCCGCTCTCGCAGGCCGCGGAGGCTTGCTTCGGCACGCCCCGGTGGCCGGCCGACCGCGTGGTCCCGCAGGCATCGATCGAGTTCGAAGTGGCCGACGCCGCGGCCGTCGAGGCTGCCGCCGCCGAGCTGCAGGACGCGGGCTTCGCCCTGCTGCACCCGGCCCGCACCGAGCCCTGGGGGCAGACGGTGGCCAGGGTCCTCACCTCCGACGGCCTGATCGTCGGGATCTCCTACGCCCCGGCCCTGCACGGCGACCCGCCCGCCTGAGCCCGGCGCCGGCGGCCGCGGCTCCCGGCGAGCCACTCCCGACGCCGGACGGCGCGGATGTCCCGTTGGGACATATGTCTCATCGGGAAATATGTCCCAGTGAGACATCGAGGCGTACCGTCGGAGACATGGACGCCGACGAACCTGAACCGGGCGGCTCCGCCGTGCCGGACCGGCGGTTGCTGCGGGCGCGCCGCACCCGTGAGGCGCTGGCCACCGCAGCGGTCGACCTGATCCTGGAACGGGGTCTGGCCGCCACCACGGTGGAGGCCGTCGCCGAACGCGCGGACGTCACCCGGCGCACCTTCAGCCGGTACTTCACCGGCAAGGAGGACGCCGCCCTCGGCTTCGTCCGCGACGACGGCGAGCGGATCAACGCGCTGCTGCGCGCCCGGCCGGCGGGCGAACCGCCGCTGCTGGCCTACCGGCGGGCCGTCCGTGCCTGGCTGGCCGACCGCGACTCCCCCGCCCGGCACCTGCGCCCGCAGATGCGGCGGATCATCGGCCTCCTCGACCAGGAGCCCACCCTGTTCGCCGCCTACGAGCGCATCCGCGTCGACGCCCAGGAGGAGTCGATCCGGATCATCGCCGAGCGCCTCGGCACCGACGACCTCCGGGACCTGCGCCCGGCCGTCGTCGTGGAGGCGGCGGCGGGCGTGCTGACCGCCGCGCTGCGTGCCTGGGCCCGCGGCCCGGACGACCGGGACGGCCCGGACACCACGACCGGAACCGACAGCACAGGCATCCCGGACGGTCCGGACGGCCGGGACGCCGGGAACGCGGCCGGCGCCGACCTCGCGGACCTCGTGGAGCGGGCCTACGACGCCCTGACCCGGGAGGCCGCCTCGGCGGCCGCCCACCGCACCACCGATCCATCACGCACCACCGAAGAACCCCGCACTACCGATGAGTGAGACCACCATGAGCACCACCCCCACCCCCACCCCCGACTCTGCCGAGTTCGCCGGCCGCACCGCCCTGGTCACCGGGGCCGCGTCCGGCATCGGCCTGGCCACCGCGCGGCTGCTGGCCGCCGGCGGCGCCGACGTCGTGATCGCCGACTACGACGTCCCGGGCGCCGAGAAGGCCGCCGCCGCACTCACCGCGGAGGGCCGCTCGGCCGCGGCGGTCGCGCTGGACGTCACCCGCCCGGAGTCGGCCGAGGCGGCCGTCCGGTTCGCCACCGAGACCTTCGGCGGCCTGCACCTCGCCGTGAACAACGCCGGGATCGGCGGCCCGAGCGCTCCCACGGGCGCGTACGACATCGCGGAGTACGACCGCGTCATCCGCACCAACCTCGACGGCGTCTTCTACTGCTTGCGCCACGAGCTGCCCGCCATCGAGGCCGCAGGTCGCGGCGGCGCCGTCGTCAACGTGGCCTCCATCCTGGGCTCGGTCGGCTTCGCCGGGTCGCCCGCGTACGTGGCCGCCAAGCACGGCGTCGTCGGGCTGACGAAGAGCGCCGCCGCCGAGTACTCGGCCCGGGGCATCCGGATCAACTCGGTCGGCCCCGGCTTCATCGAGACCCCGCTGCTGCGGCAGATGGACGACCAGGCCAGGGCCGCGCTCGTCGGCCTGCACCCGGCCGGCCGGCTGGGCCGCCCCGAGGAGGTCGCCGAGCTGATCGCGTTCCTCCTCTCCGACCGCGCCTCGTTCGTCACCGGCAGCTACCACCTCGTCGACGGCGCCTACACCGCCGTCTGAACCACCGGAGAGGAGACCACCGTGAAGGCACTTCAGTACCGCACCATCGGCGCCGCCCCCGAGGTGGTGACCGTCCCCGACCCCGAGCCCGGCCCCGGCCAGGTGCTCCTGAAGGTCACCGCCGCCGGCGTGTGCCACTCCGACATCGCCGTGATGAGCTGGCCCGCCGAAGGCTTCCCGTACGCGCTGCCGCTGACCCTCGGCCACGAGGGCGTCGGCACGGTCGCCGCGCTCGGCCCCGGCGCGACCGGGGTACGCGAGGGCGACGCCGTCGCCGTGTACGGCCCCTGGGGCTGCGGCCGGTGCGCCAAGTGCGCCGAGGGCAAGGAGAACTACTGCCTGCGCGCCGACGAGCTCGGCATCCGCCCGCCCGGTCTGGGAGCGCCCGGCGCGATCGCCGAGTACCTCCTCGTCGACGACCCGCGCCACCTCGTCCCGCTGGACGGGCTCGACCCGGTGGCCGCGGTCCCACTGACCGACGCGGGCCTGACGCCCTATCACGCCGTCAAGCGGGCGCTGCCCAAGCTGGTCCCGGGTTCCACCGCGGTCGTCATCGGCACCGGCGGCCTCGGGCACGTCGCGATCCAGTTGCTGCGGGCGCTGACCCCGGCCCGGGTCGTCGCCCTGGACGTCAGCGAGGACAAGCTGCGGCTGGCCCGCGAGGTCGGCGCGCACGAGACGGTGCTCTCCGACGACGCCGCCCCCGCCGCCGTCCGCGAGCTGACCGGCGGCCTGGGCGCGCAGGCGGTCTTCGACTTCGTCGGCGCCGCCCCCACCGTCCGCACCGCCGGGGCCGTGGCCGCGGTCGAGGCCGAGGTCGTCCTGGTGGGCATCGGCGGCGGCACCCTCCCGGTCGGGTTCGGCGTGCTGCCCTTCGAGGTCTCGGTCAGCGCCCCCTACTGGGGTTCTCGCGCCGAGCTCCAGGAGGTGCTGGCGCTGGCCCGCGCCGGCGCGGTCTCCGTCCACACGGAGACCTTCTCCCTGGACGACGCCCCGCGCGCCTACGAGCGGCTGCACGCCGGCACCGTCAACGGCCGCGCGGTCATCCTCCCCAACGGCTGACCCCTCCGGCCCCGAGCCGACCCCGGCGGACCCCGGCACGACCGGGTGCCCGCCGGGGTCGTCCGTCGCCGGCCGCGGACCAACTGGGCCGGCGGGCACCCGTTTCGGGGCGGAGCCGGAGCCGGGGCTCAGGCGCCGTCGATGCGGTCCAGCAGGGTTCGCGCCTCCACGGTGCGGCGGTGATCAGGGCCGACGGCGGCGAGGCAGGCGTCGTGGGCGGCCGTCGCCCGGGAGCGGGCCTCGCTGCTGCGCCCCAGCCCGAAGAGGGCGGTGGCCATGACCAGGTCGACGGCTCCGCCCTGCGGGCGGTACTCGTCCTCGGGCACGTGCCGGCGCAGTTCGTCGGCGCCTTCCGCTTCGGCGAGGGCCTCCCCGTGGCGGCCTTGGCCGTTGAGGCCGCGGGCCAGGCCGAGCCGCAGTACGAGAGCGAGCAGGTCCTGCTCGCCGTAGGCGGTGAGTGCCTCGCGGGCGAGCGCCTCGGCCTCGGCGTGCCGGCCCTGGGCGTTGACGGCGAAGACCAGTCCGTTGGCCGCGGCCGCGGCGATGAGGTGCATCTCGGGCCCGGTGCCGCGGGCGGCGGTCCGTGCGACGGCCGCGCATTCCGCCTCGCATTCCGCGTGCCGGCCGAGCGCCGTCAGTTGCTGGGCCCGGTCCGAGCGCAGCTTCAGGGTCTGCGGGTGTTCGGCGCCGAAGAGCCGGCCGAAGTCCGGCAGGAGGGCGTCGTACGCGGCAACGGCGTCGCCGTGGCGGCCCTGGGCGCCGATCGCCATCGCGACGAAGCCCAGCGCCAGCGACGCGTAGGGATCGTCCGGCACCCGGGACCGGGCGACGGCTCGGGCCTCGGCCTCCGCCGCGGCATAACGTCCGGCGCGGTACAGGGCCGTGGCCTGCGTCAGGGGGGATCTCGCCGTCCGCACACGGTCGTTGCGGCCTCGTGGCCGGAAGAACTTCACGACCGGAGTATACGAACACGTCGCATGCTCGTTCGACGACTCGGGTGTGCCCGACGGCCGATGACCGGCTCTCACTGTCAGGGCGCGGGCGCCGCCCGGGCGCTGATGCGATCGGCCACCCGGCGCTGGTAGTTGGGGCAGCGGGTGATGTCCTGGTGGGTGCAGTTCAGGCCGCCCTCGATGAGGTCCAGGGATGCCTGGGCCGCGGCGATGCGCGCGCGGAGCTGTTCGGCCTCGCGGTGCAGGATCCCGCGCCGGGTGCCGCGGTCGGCGGTGGCGAACAGGCCTCTGATGGTGTCCAGTGCGAGGCCGGCCTCCTTGTACAGGAGGATCACCGCGACGCGGGTGAGGTCGTCCGCGTCGTAGCGGCGGCGGCCGCCCGCGTCCCGTCCGGGGTGGAGCAGTCCCATCTTCTTCCAGTGCCGCAGGACATGCGTGTCCAGGCCGAACCGTGCCGCGAGCGCGCCGATACTCATCGTTTCCGCGCGGTCGCCGGCCTCGCTTGACTTCATGTCGACATTAAGTCGCATGCTGCCGTGCATGTCCAAGAACCAGGAAGCGGTGGAAGACCAGGAATCGGTGGGACCGCAGGAGGCGGGGGGAGAGCACCGCGGCACGCAGGCCCTGCTGTCGCTCCTCGACACGGCGGACCGCATGCCGAGCGTGGCCCGGATGCGGGCCCGCTCCTACGAACTGCTCGCTCCCCTCCCCGGCACCGCCGTCGTGGACGTCGGCTGCGGTGCCGGACGGGCCGTCGCCGAACTGGCCGAACGCGGCGTCCGCGCGGTGGGCGTGGACCCCGACCCGTTGATGCTGGCCGCGGCCCGGGAGCGGTGGCCGGCGGCCGTGTTCCGCGAGGCGGGGGCGGAGCAACTGCCGTTCGCCGACGGCAGTGTGCGCGGCTACCGCGCCGACAAGGTCCTCCACCTGCTGGCGGAGCCGGAACGCGCGGTGGCCGAGGCGCGGCGCGTCCTCGCCCCCGGAGGGCGGATCGTCCTGATCGGGCAGGACTGGGACGCCTTCATGATCGACTCGGACGACGCGGCCCTCACCCGCGCCGTCGTGCACGCCCGCGCCGACCTCCTGAGCGCGCCCGTCTCCGCCCGCCGGTACCGCAACCTCCTGCTCGACGGCGGCTTCGACGACGTCACCGTCGAGGTGTACACCCTCGTCCTCACCGGCGCCCCGGGCCTCCCGCTGCTCTCCCGTCTTGCCCACCAGGCCGCAGCCGGCGACACCGTCGCCGGCGACCGGGCCGGGTCCTGGCTCGCCGAACAGCGTCGCCGCGCCGCCACCGACCGCCTCCTCGTCGCCCTCCCCTTCTTCCTCGCCGCCGCCTCCGCCCCGGCATGACGCCGGACCGACGAGAACGGCCGGCATCCGGTGAGTGTGCCGACGCGGGCTCTCGAACAAGCAGCCGAACCATGGCATGGTGTCTGCCGTGTCCACGATCCACGGCAGTGCCGCGACAGCCGATCCGCCCAGGGCGTTCACGACGTGCTGGCTGCACTGGATCGCCGTTCCCACCGGCGACCAGGCGGGCGTCCTGGAGGTGCTCGGGCTGACCGATCCCGAGCCCGTGGGGTTCGCCGGGGCCGAGGAGTTCGTGGACCTGGACAGCCACAACGATCTGGCCGCCGTCGACCCCCAGGGGAGCGTCCGGGTGTACGTGAGCCCCGAACTCGACGGCTGGACCTTCGTCATCGGCCGCTGGTGCAGCCCCGCCGATCCCGAGCGCACCGAGGACGTGGCCCGGCTGTGCGCCGCCCTCAGCGCCCGGTACGGGCACGCGCACGCCTTCTACTACGGCGCCCAGGGTGACGGGTCCGCCTGGCTGATCACCGAGAACGGCACGGTCCTGCGCCGCTACTGCGAAGCCGGCGACCCCGAGGACGCCCTCCTCACCCTCGGCGAACCCCTCCCCTACGAGCGGGACCGGCGCCGTGAACTCGGCCTTCCCCCGGCCTGGGACGAGGCCACCGAGCCCGACGAGGACCAGGAGGAGTGGGCGTGGGCCACCTTCGACATGGCTCCCGACCTCGCCGCCTCCTTCGGCCTCTGCCCCCGCGACATCGAGCCCACCACAAAGAGCCGCGGCACCGGCCTCATCGCCCGCACCCCGCCGCCCCACCCGCTTCCCACCGCGGAGTGAACCAGGGGACCGTCAGGCTGCGGGCGGATAGGTCAACCGCCCGTCCACCACGCGCGCGTGGGGGTTCAACGTCGCCTCGCGCGTCGAGCCGTCCGACATGATGTCCCGCACGTCCACGCCGTGGACGATCAGCGCGTCGGTGATCAGCCGGCGGTGGCAGCGCCACGGCAGCGCCTCGCTGCACATGATCGCCGGGAGCTCCTGCTCGGCCAGCGCGAGCAGTTCGTCCAGGCCCTCCGCGAACTCCCCGGTCGCCATGTAGTCGGCGTAGTCACGGAACGCCTTGACCCGCCACGCACCGTTCTCGCTCGGGGTGCCCTTCGGGGTGTGCCGGCGGCCACCCAGCTTCCTGATCCACCGGTAGCCGATGTCGTCCGGCAGGTTCTCGACGATGGCCGCCTGGTTCCACTGCGGGAACTTCCTCGACGACGGAAAGGAGCGGACGTCGACCAGGCAGTGCACCCCGTTCTCCCGGAGCATCGCCAGGAACTCCTCGAACGCATGGGTCGAATGCCCCACGGTGCAGACGCGTGCCGTCATCGTGCCGCGCCGTCACAGCTTGGTGAGCGCGCCACTCTTGTGCATGGCGATGTGATCGGTCGTGTCGCTCCTGATCTCGTACTGCGGGTCCTGCTCGCTGCACCGGCGCATATGACCCTTGTACTCCACGTCCCGGGTGTGCTTCCTGATGATCGTCCCTTGGACGTGTCCGGCTTCCGAATTCCACCGCACGTGGTCGCCGACCGCGAATTCCTCCGCCATGGCGCGCCTTTCGCTTCCTGCCCGGGAACATTCCTTGACCCGGTCAAGGGTAGTCAACGCCTCGTCGCCCCGCACGCCCGTCCCGTGGCCCGGGCGGCCGGTGCCGGCCGGCCCGCTACGGGGCCGTGAGGCGGGCGTGAAGTGCCGTCGCGCGCCGGACGTCCAAGTCGTGCGGGCCGTAGATGGCCTCGGCCTGGGGCAGGTTGTCCCGGAGGAGGCGGGCGGCCCGGCCGGCGTGGCCGGCTTCGGCGAGCCGTTCGGCGTAGAGCACGCGGGCCTTGATGGTGAGAGGGTGCGAGGCGCCGAGGAGGCGTTCGCGTCCTTCCAGTGCCTCGCGCATCAGGGCGAGCGCCGACGCGTGGTCGCCGGACAGCGAACGGGCCCAGCTGAGGACGAGTTTCGCGGAGTGGACGAGCGGGTGCCCCTCGCCGTAGAGGTGGATGCGCGCCTGGAGGGCGCGTTCCGCGGCCGCGAGCTTGGCCTCCTTGGGGGTGTCGGTGCGCAGCAGCCCGTAGGCGTAGTTGCTGTAGGCGATGGCGGTGACCACGTGGTCGGGGCCCAGGCTGTGCTCGGCGTCGGCGATCGTGGCGGGGCCGTCGCGCAGGAACGTCTCCGTGCGGCCGGCGTGGGCGAGGAACTCCAGCGCGTAGGCGCGGCTGCGCAGGGTCTCCGCGTGGTCGTTGCCGAGGGTGCGCCGCTGTCCGTCGATGGCCCGGCGGATCCAGGTGAGGGACTCCTCGGACCGTCCCATCAGGTAGAGCGTCATGCTCAGCGCCGCCGCGGTCTCCAGCGTCTCGTGGTGGCGTGCCCCCAGGGTGGCCGCGCGCCGGGTGTGGACGCCGCGCAGGACGTGCTCGGCTTCGTCGTAGGCGCCGAGGCGGCGCAGGTAGTCCCCCTGGTGGTGGCGGGCCGTCATGGTGTCGTGGTGGTCGGGGCCCTGCAGCCGCTGTGAGACGTCGCCCGTCAGCGTGGCGGCCTCCACGGCGCCGCGGTAGTCCCCGGCCTCGCAGACGAGCTGGGCCGTCCTGATGCCGAGCGCGGCGGCCTGCGGGCACGTCCGGGCGTCCGTGTGGTGCAGGAGCGCCGTGACGTGCGGCACGAGGAGCCGCAGCCGGGCGAGATGGGCGGGCGCCGCGTCACCGGGAAGGGCCGCGTCGATCAGGTGGATGGCGGTGAGCAGGTAACCGGGACGTTCCTCGGCGTCGATGCCGGCGTGGACGCTCTCCAGGACCAGTCCGTGGGCCTGGAGGCAGGGCGTCGGCGTGCCCGCCGGCGACGGCCCGGCAAAGGAGTGGGCCGAGACCAGGGAGTTGTCGATCAGCGCGCGCAGCGCCGTCTCCGCGCGGTCCCAGAAGCGGGTGCGCGTCGCGGGTCCCGCGTCGGGGTCCGGGTGGTGGCCCGACAGCACGGATCGGGGGACGGGGGCCTGGCTCCAGCAGGACAGCAGCCGCAGCAGGACGGTGGCCTCCGGCAGTCCGCGGGCGGCCAGGTCGTCGAGGGTGATCTGCCAGGTCCAGGACAGGCGCTGGCGCAGTTCACCCTCGGTGGCCGGTGCGCCGGCGTCCTCGATGTACGGGAGTTCGGCGCCCTGGTCGGCCAGGAGGGTGCCGTCGCGTTCGAAGCGGGCCCGGTAGTCGTTCAGGGACCAGGTCTCCAGCGCCTGGCGCTCCAGATAGCTGCCCGCGAGCCGCAGCGCGAGGGGCAGGCGCCCGAGGCGGTTCGCCAGGTCGAGCGCGTCGCGCGCCGTGCCGCGGCCGGGGGCGAAGTCCGTGATGACCCGGGCCGCGTCCTCCTGGGGCAGGACCTCCAGGTGGTGGAGCGTGGCGTTCTGCCACTGCGGGGCACGGGCTCGGCGCGTGGTGACCAGGACCGTGCCGGTGCGGCTGGGGCGCAGCCACCCGTCGAGGAGTTCGGGGCTGTCCGCCTTGTCGATGACCAGCAGCCAGCGCTGCGCTCGCGCCAGGTGCCGCCACACCAGGTCGGCCGCGGCCAGCCGGCCGTCGTGGGCGGCCTTCAAGTCCGCGGGGTCGGCGCCGAGTTCGGCGGCCACGGCGAGCATCCCGCGCCGCAGTCCGGCGCGGTCGGCGCCGACCACCCACAGTCCGGTCAGCCCGGCGGACTCGGCCGCGCGGAAGACCTCGGCGGCGAGCGCGGTCTTCCCGCTCCCGCCCATGCCGTGGAGCACGTGCGGGGTGCCGGGTATGTGCGCCGCGGCGGTCAGCGCGGACGCGAGCTCCTCGCGGTCGCGGAAGACCCGCGGCGGGCTCTCCACCCGGGGGGTGCGGACCGACTCCTGCCACAGATCGGTCTCCCGTTCCGCGGAGTTGACGAACGGGTCCCCGAACGCGTGGTGGTGGTCCCGGTACGCGTGCCGCGGTCCCCCGGGCCGGAAGGGTTCCGCCGCGGCGCCGTCCGGCGCGGGTTCCGGATCGCCGGCCGGCCGGCCGTCGTGCGGCCGGGACGGGGAACCGGCGGGACGGGACGGGCCGGAGGGGGAACCGGACGGTGCGGTGGCGCCGGCAACCGCGGTGCCGCGCACGCGGCGTGCCAGTGCCGTCGCCCCCGCGCGGGCCCGCTGCCACACCGCGGTGACCGTCAGGGTGACCAGGGTCGTGCCCGCCGTGACGGCCACAGTGGTCAGTGCCGCGTCCATCCCCGCCTCACCGCCATCACGACATCTCACCAACCACATGAGTATAGACGCCTATTGGGCGCTCTCGTAGGGGTATTGGCCGGTATTCGACCCGCCCCTCTTGCTGGGCGGTGCGGTCGCTGGCTCCATGGCCTCATCCCCGACGACCACTCTCCATATCGGGAGGATCCCGTGTCCGACTCGACATTCGACGGCGCATTCTGGTTCAAGGCGAACGGAAGCGGTGAAGGCGGCTGCGTCGAGGTGGCCTTCACCCCCACGGTGGTCGGTGTCCGTGACACCAAGGACAAGGGCAGCGGCCCCGTTCTGCGTTTCGACCGGCAGGCGTGGACGTCCTTCGTCCAGGACCTGCACCACGGCGAGTTCGCTCCCGAGTGGCTCTCTCTCTGAGGTCCGGCTCCCGCGCGGTGGACCAGGCCGCCGCGCGGGACTCCGGTTCCCTCACCCCCCTGCTCGCCGCAGCCGGTGTCTCCGTCACGGGGGACGGCGCGTTCCTGGTGGCCGCGCCCCTCCTCGCCGCCTCGCTCACCCGCGACCCGCTCGCCGTCTCCACGGTGACGGCCGCCTTCTACCTTCCCTGGCTGGTCGCCGGGCTGCCCGCGGGAGCGCTGGCCGACCGGTGGCCCCGCCGCCGGGTCATGCTCGCCGCCGACCTGGTACGCGCCTGCCTCATCGGACTGCTCGCCGCCCTGGTCCTGACCGGGCACGCCGGGCTGCCCCTCCTGCTGGCGGTCATCCTGCTCACCGGCATCGCAGGCTGCTTCTTCGACGCGTCCTCCCAGGCGGTCATCCCGACCCTGGCCGGGCGGGACAAGGAGGTGCTGGCCAGGGTCAACGGCCGCTACTGGTCCATCGACACCGTCGGCCGCTCGCTACTCGGACCGTCGGGCGGCTCCCTGTCGTTCGCCGCCGGCCGCTCCCTGCCCTTCGTCGGCGACGCGGTCTCCTTCGCCGCCTCCGCGCTGTGCATCAGCCGCCTGCCGAGGATGCCGGCCGCCGGGACGCCGCAGCCGCTGCTCACCGCGATCCGCGAGGGCCTCGCCCACCTGCGGCGCACCCGCCAGCTGCGCGAACTGGCCGCGACCATGGCCGCGTACAACTTCTCGTACAACGTCGCCATGGCCACCTTCGTCCTCTACGCCACCGGCCCGCTGCACATCGCCGACTCCGGTTACGGCGTCCTCCTGGCCCTCGGCGCCCTCGGCGGCATCGCCACCGGCTGGCGTGCCGCGCGCATCACCCGCAATCTGAGCCACCGGCAGACCATGACGCTCGCGACCGCGCTCCAGGCGGTCGCCTGGCTGGGCATCGCCACCGTCCACCAGGCCCTCGCCATCGCCGTCTTCCTGGGCGTCATCGGCGCCGCGTCCACCCTGGTGAGCGTGGCCGCCAGCTCGGCGCGCGCGGCGCTCACCCCCGACCACCTGCTCGGCCGGGTCGTCTCCGCCTTCCGCCTCTTCGGCATCGGAGCGGCAGGGCTGGGAGCCCTCGCCGGGGGCCTCACCGCCCAGCAGAGCGACCTGCGCACGCCCCTGTGGGCAGCCGTCGCACTCCTCACCCTGACCGTGGCGGCACACCGCCCCTGGCGCCGCTCCGCATCCCCCGCGCCATCGGCACGGGGCACGCAGCGGGCCACCGCACCGCAATAGCCGCGACCCGCTCCGGACTCCGCATCGAATCGGCCAATTTCGAAGGCAATTTGTCAGCCGGGTACGAAGAGAAGCCTCTATCGATCCGCCCAGCCGGGGGCATATTCGAATGCAATATGCCCAGAGCAAACGGAGGCCGACTTACCCTTCACCGGGGGCGTCTTGGAACTCCTCGGCGGAATTGGCGCCACCGTGCATTATGCCGGCGAATGACGAACCGGGTGCGGATTCCGGTTTACCCCGGGCGCCGCGCGCACCCCGTACCGGCGCGCCTCGGGGAGGCCCGGAAGAAGGGCGGGTTCACTCGACGGGCTCGGCCGACGGGGCGCCGGGCAGCCGGGCCGGCTCCTCGGTGGCGGCCAGGGAGGCCAGCAGGCGCAGGCCCTCCTCGCTGGGCGAGCCCGGCTCCGCGGTGTAGATCGTCATGGTGAGTCCAGGCTCGGCGGCCAGGTCCAGGGTCTCGTAGGCGAGCGTGAGGTCGCCGACGGCGCCGTGGTGGAACCGTTTGGTTCCCGTCCCGTGGCGGCGGACGTTGTGGGCACCCCAGCGGGTGCGGAACTCGGCGCTGCGGGTGGACAGTTCGCCGACGAGGTCGTGCAGGTCCTTGTCGTGGGGGTCGCGGCCGGCCTCGCGGCGCAGCATGGCCACCGCCATGTCCGCGAACCGTTCCCAGTCGGGGTAGAACCGGCGGGCGGCGGGGTCGAGGAAGTTGAAGCGGGCCAGGTTCGCCTTGTTCTCGCCGCAGGCGAGGAGGTCGGCGTAGAAGGCGCGGCCGAGGGGGTTGGCGGCCAGGATGTCCATCCGGCCGTTGCCCACGACGGCGGGCCCGGCGGTGATCGCGTCCAGGGTCCACTGCAGGCTGCGGTGCGGGGCCGACTGGCGGGCGGACCGGCGCCGGGGGCGGGTGAGGGCGTCGGAGCCGTCGGCCGCCCGGGCCAGGTGGAGGAGGTGGGCGCGCTCCGCGTCGTCCAGCTGCAGCGCACGGGCGACGGCCTCCAGAACGGCCGGGGAGGCGCCGGCGAGGCTGCCCCGCTCCAGCTTCGCGTAGTACTCCACGCTCATGTCCGCCAGGGCCGCGACCTCGCTCCTGCGCAGCCCCGGCACCCGGCGCCGCGACCCGGCGGGCAGGCCGGCCTGCTCCGGGCTGATCTTCGCTCGCCGCGAGGTCAGGAACTCGCGGGCCTCCTCGCTGGTGTCCATGTCTTCGACCGTACGGCGCGGACGGCCGGCGAGGGATGTACCAGCAGTACACCTCTCATCGGTGACTCGCTGACCGCGGGAAACGCGGGTTACCTGGGACCCAGCTCACCGGCCGCCCCGTGCGGCCCGACCCGATCAGAACGTAAGGACTTCTCCCATGCGCGGAGCAGTGATCCACGCCCCCGGCGACGTACGTTTCGAGACGCTCGCCGACCCGAAGATCATCAGCCCGACCGACGCGGTCATCCGCACCGCCGCCACCTGCGTCTGCGGCTCCGACCTGTGGCCCTGGCGCGGCCTGGACGCCACCGGCGAGGCGCACCCGATGGGCCACGAGTACGTCGGCTTCGTCGAGGAGGTCGGCAGCGAGGTCACCGCGGTCAGGCCCGGCCAGTTCGTCGTCGGATCGTTCGCCACCTCGGACAACACCTGCGCGAACTGCCGCAACGGCTTCCAGTCCAACTGCCTGAACCGCGAGTTCATGAGCACGTGCCAGGCCGAGTACGTGCGCATCCCGAACGCCCAGGGCACCCTGGTCGCCACCGACGAGGTGCCCGGCCAGGAGTACTGGCCCGGCCTGCTGGCCGTCTCCGACGTCATGGGCACGGGCTGGTTCGCCGCCGACGCCGCCCGGGTGGAGCCCGGCTCCACCGCCGTCGTCGTCGGCGACGGAGCCGTCGGCCTGTGCGCGGTGATCGCCGCGAAGGAGCGGGGAGCCGAGCGGATCATCGCGATGAGCCGCCACGAGCCCCGCCAGAAGCTCGCCCGCGAGTTCGGCGCCACCGACATCGTCACCGAGCGCGGCGAGGAGGGTGTCGCGCGGATCAAGGACCTCACCGGCGGCATCGGCGCGGACGCGGTGCTGGAGTGCGTGGGCACCGCCGAGGCGATGCGGCAGGCCCTGCACGCGACCCGGCCGGGCGGCAGCATCGGCTTCGTCGGCGTCCCGCACGACGTGGCGGTCGACGGCCAGGAGCTGTTCTTCTCCCACGTCGGCCTGCGCGGCGGCCCCGCTCCGGTGCGCCGCTACCTGCCCGACCTGATCGAGCGGGTGCTGACCGGACGGATCGACCCCGGCAAGGTCTTCGACCTCACGCTCCCGCTGGAGCAGGTCGCCGAGGGCTACCGGGCCATGGACGAGCGCCGCGCCGTCAAGGCGCTCCTCACGCCCTGACCGGCGCCCTCCGGCCGGGGCGCGGCCACGTCTCCCACCTGGGCACACGCGCTAGGGTCGGCGGAACTGACCCGGCGCGCGAGGACGGACGAACGTGGACGCTTCTGCGGTGAACGGCCCCACCGGTGGCGGGTCGCCGGAAGGCGAGGGCGGGCAGGGCGCGCCCGGCCCGGAGACCGGCGGCACGGGGTTCCGCCGCTCCGCGGGCTCGCCGCGCGGCGAGGCCAGGAAGAGGGACCTGCTCGAACGCGTCACCGACGATCTGGCCGCCAACGGCCTGGTGGACTTCTCGCTGCGGCGCGCCGCCCGGGCCGCGGGCACCACCCACAAGGTGCTGCTGTACCACTTCGAGGGGGCCGAGGACCTGCTGCGGCAGGCCGTCGGCCGGCTCCGCGACCGCCGCATCGCCCAGGCGCTCGCGGCCGCCTCGGGGCCGCCGGACCGGTCGCTCGCCGAGCGGGTCCGCCAGGTGTGGCAGGTCCTCGTCGAGGAGGAGCCGGGCCTGTCCCGCGTCCTCGACCAGGCCATGGGTCTGGCCATGTACGACCGCGAGCGCTACGGCGGGCTCAGCCGCTACGCGTCCGGGCAGTACCTGCCCGTGCTCGCGTCCTTCTGCCCGCCGCGGTGGCCCGAGCCACGCCGGCTGGAGGTCGCCGAGATGATCCTGGCGACCCTGCGCGGCTTCCTGCTGGAGCGGTCGGCCAGCGGGGACGACGCGGGAGTGGCCGCGGGGCTCGAAGCGCTGCTCCGCGCGCTGGACCGCGAGGAGGCGGCGGACGGCGGGTAGGCCCGCCGGGGGCGCGTGTCCCCGGCGAGGGGCGGCGTGACACGTTGCGAACCGCGTGGTTCACTTGGTGGAGAGGGGTCCCTCCGATCCGCGTGAAGGCAGGCGTGCACATGTCCATGGAACGCCAGAAGGTCCGATTCGCCAGCGGCTCCGACGAGTGCGCCGCCTGGTACTACCCGGGGACCGAAGAGTCCTGCGTGGTCATGGCCGGCGGCCTGGCGGTGACCAAGGAGCCGGCCACCGACCTGTTCGCCCGCCGGTTCCAGGAGGCGGGGTTCGGCGTGCTCGCCTTCGACTACCGCGGTATCGGCGAGAGCGGCGGGCAGCCCAGGCAAGTGCTGCCCCTGCGCCGGCAGCGCGCCGACTGGCACGCGGCGATCGCGTTCGCCCGCACCCTGCCGGGGGTCGATCCCGCGAGGATCGCGCTCTGGGCGTTCTCCGCGTCCGGCGGGCACGTGTTGCGGGTGGCCGCGGAGACCCCTGCCGGGTCCCTGCCGCCGGCGGCGGTCGTCGCGCAGACGCCGAACGTCGGCGGCCTCGCCGCGACCCGCCACGCGACGCGGCATCAGAAGCCCCTGGCCATGCTGCGGTTCACCGGGCGCGCCCTGCTCGACGTCCTCGGCGGGCTCGTCGGGCGGCCGCCGCTGCTCGTGCCGCTGGGCGGGGAGCCCGGCGAGATCGCCGTGATCACGACGCCGGACGTGGCGGACTCCGGGCCCGCGCTCGATCCCGGCGGGCGGTATCCGGACTGGCGCCAGGAGGTCGCCGCGAGGTCGGCGCTCGCGATGGCGCTCTCCCGGCCTGGGCGGTTCGCGTCGCGCATCCCGTGCCCGCTCCTCGTGCTGGTCTGCGACCAGGACGCGACGGCCGCTCCGGTTCCCGCCGCGGCCGCTGGGCAACGGGCGCCGCACGGGGACGTCGTGCACGTCCCCGGGGGCCACTACGCGCCCTTCCTCGCCGCCCACGACCAGGCCCTCGCCGCCGAACTCGCCTTCCTCCACGCCCACCTGCCCTCCCCGGACGCGGCTCCGCTTCCCTGACGTGCGACGGGCGGCCGGCTGAGCCCTTCCGCCGAGCGCCGGCGGTGCCGGCCGGCCGCCGGCACGCGTGCTGGCGGTGAACACCGCTCCGCCAGGGCGGCGTTGTGTCCACCGGCGCCGGGAACCACGCCGTCCGGGCCCGGCCCGCTGCGTCGCCCGGGCGCCCGCCACCTCGAACTCCCGCCGCCGTCAAGGGAGTCGGCCGAGCCGGCCTGAGCCCGCCCGGGAAGGACTGCCCATCACCTCGTCACCCAGCCGTCCGCTCGGGCCGCGGGTTCGATCTCCCGAACGGCAGCGGACATCCGGTATCGGCCGGTCGTGTCAGGACTATTGACTGCCCATTGTGTGAACGCTAACAATGCCATGCGGTTCACGATGCAGCCCGCGCGCCATCCTCACGCGGGCTCTGTAGGGCTGTCCCCACGACGCCCAGGTCGTCATCCCGATCGGTGTCAGTGCAGGTGGGACAGCTCATCCCGACACGAACGGAAGGTCCTATGACGATGACTCACGCGCCGGGGCGGCGCGTGTGCCAGCCGGCCGCCACTTCCGGGCCCCCACCCCGCGACGGCCGATTGCGCGAGCGCGAACATTCATCCGGCCGCTCTCCGCTGCCGGCCCGCGACGCCACGATCTGAGGAAGGCTCACCCATGCTCCACACCTGGAGACGACTGTTCGGCCGCAGGACCCCCCGCCGTGCCGTGTGGGCGGTCGGCGCGGTGGTCACGGCCTGCGTGGCAACGCTGGTGCCGCCCACGGCGGTTGCGGCGACCGAGGCGACGGCCTCCCAGCACATCACCGTCGACGGCAACGGCACCGGGCGGGTCTTCGACGGCGTCGGCGCCATCAGCGGCGGCGGGGGCACCTCGCGGCTGCTCGTCGACTACCCCGAACCCCAGCGCGACCAGATCCTCGACTACCTGTTCAAGCCGGGCTACGGCGCCGGCCTGCAGATCCTCAAGGTCGAGATCGGCTCCGACACCAACTCCAGCAACGGCGCGGAACCCAGCCACATGCGCACCCCGACCGAGGTCAACTGCAACCGCGGTTACGAGTGGTGGCTGATGGAGCAGGCGCAGAAGCGTAACCCGGACATCCGGTTCTACGGGCTGGAGTGGGGCGCGCCCGGCTGGTTCAGCGGCGGGTTCTGGTCGGCCGACAACATCCGCTACCTGACGGCGTGGCTGGGCTGCGCCAGGCAGCACGGCCTGAACATCGACTACCTCGGCGGCTGGAACGAGAAGGGCTGGGACGCTGCCTGGTACGAGCAGCTCAAGGCCGCCCTGGTGCGTGAGGGCTACGGCCGGGTGAAGATCGTCGCGGCCGACAACGCCGGCTGGCAGGTGGCCACCGACATGAAGAACGACCCGGCCTTCGACCAGGCCACGGACGTCGTCGGGATCCACTACCCCTGCTCGGCCGTCCACTGCTCCTCCTCCGCGGACGCGCTGAGCCTGGACAAGCCGCTGTTCGCCAGCGAGTCGGGCTGGAACAACTACCTGACCGGGGCGACCCGGCTGGCCGCCGAGATGAACCACGAGTACGTGGACTCGCGCATCACCGCCTTCATCAACTGGCCGGCCGTGTATGCCTGGTACCCGACCGTCCAGATGCAGGGCAGCGGGCTGCTGCGCGCCGACGAGCCGTGGACCGGACACTACGAGCTGGGCCCGACGCTGTGGACCGTGGCCCAGACCGCGCAGTTCACCCACCCCGGCTGGTCCTACATCGATTCGGCCAGCGGCTACCTCGACGGCGGCGGCACCTACGTGACGCTGCGCTCTCCCGGGCAACGGCCGCAGTACACCACGGTGTTCGAGACGACCGGCGCGTCCGCGCCGCAGTCCGTCGAGCTGGCACCGACCGGTCCGCTGCCGCACGGCACGCTGCACCGCTGGTCGACGACGCTGGAGTCCACCGACCCGGCGGACTGGTTCGTCCACGGCGCCGACGTGCACGCCGGGGCGGACGGCGGCTACGGGGTGACCCTCCAGCCCGGCACGGTCACCACCCTCACCACGGTCGCCGGCGGCAAGAGCGCCGCCGCGGCCAAGGCACCGGCCTCGCAGCCGATGGCGCTGCCCTACCGGGAGTCCTTCGACGGCTACAGGACCGGGGCGACGCCGCGGTACGTGTCGGACATGGAGGGCGCGTTCCAGGTCGCGCCCTGCTCCCCCGATCCGCAGGACGGCGCGGCGGCGCGGAAGCACGACCAGTGCCTGCAGCAGGTGATCACCACCAAGCCCATCCAGTGGGCGAGGGTGCCCAGCCCGCTCACCCTGGTCGGCGACGCCACCTGGGGTGACTACGCCGTGTCCGTGAAGGCGCGGATCCCGCAGGGTGGCACGACGTCCCTGCTGGGCCGGGTGGTGAACCAGCTCAATCTGGTCGGCACCGGCCGCGTCACCGCGTGGGAGGGGTACTCGCTGAAGGTCTCGGACTCCGGCGACTGGTCGCTGGAGGTGCTGGCTCCCGACAAGTCCACCCGCGTCCTGGCCTCCGGCACCCTGCCCGAGCCCGTCGACGGCGCCTTGACCGGGCTCCGGCTGTCCTTCTCCGGATCGCGGATCACCGCCGAGGTGAACGGCACCGCGCTGGCCGACGTCACCGACACCACGTACAGCCAGGGCCAGGTCGGCCTGGGTCTCGGCTCCTACGCGGCCGGGCAGTTCGACGACCTCGCGGTCACCGCGCAGTAGTCCCGCCCGCCGTACCCGCACCCCGGGACCGGACCGCCGGTCCACGTCCGCCCGGGGTGCGGGTGCCCCTTCTCCTCCGCGCGGCGGCGCCGGCTCGGCGCAGGTGCCGGCAGCGGGTCCTCAGGCCGACGGGGTGACGGCGGCCAGCGAGGCCAGGAAGTCGTCGAAGGCCCGATCGGCTCGCGCCACGTCACCCGTGGCCTCGATGTCCATGATGAGGCCGCGGACGACGGCAAGGACGAGGGTGCCGAGTTCGGGACGGCCGACGGTGCGCATGCCGTCCTCCAACGGGCGCAGCCAGTCCGTGGTGGCCTCGCGGCGGAAGTCCGGCCACAGCTGCTGCCCGGCGTTCTCGCGGAGCCTGCCGAACATGGCGAGGTACGGGCGGCCGGCCGGGCCGGTCATCACCTGCCACGCCCGCCGCAGCGTGCTCGGATAGGGCTCGTCCGGCCGCGGGGACAGCAGGTCGCCGAAGAAGTCGCGCTGGCGCCGCCGCGCCCGGCCCAGGGTCTCCCGCAGCAGCGCGTCCCGGGTCCCGAAGTGGTAGATCAGCATCCGCGTCGAGACGCCGGACGCCACCGCGAGCGGCTCCAGGCGGTCGGGCAGCCCGTGTGCGAGGGCGTGGTCGGCGCAGGCGTCGAGGATCCGGTCGCGGATCTCGGGTTGCTTGTGCCGTCCCATCACCGCACTTTTTCACGTAACCCGCGTTACGTCTACCGTTGGTCCCAGGGGAAGGGACGTCCGGACCGAGGAGGAAGAGATGCGTGTGGTCTTCGTGCACGGGGCGTGTGTCCGTGACGGATCGTGGTGGTGGCACCTGGCCGCCGCGGCCCTGCGGGAGCACGGCGTCGGCAGCGTCGCGCCGGCGCTGCCGAGCTGCGGTGAGGGCGACCGGCCGGCCGGACCGCACGGTCCCGGGCTGCCCGAGGACGTCGCCGCGGTGCGCGCCGCCCTGGCCGAGGGGGACGAGCCGACCGTGGTCGTGGCACACAGCTACGGCGGCATCGTCGCCTCCGAGGCGGCGGCAGGCGTCGAGGCGGTGCGCCACCTGGTGTACGTGTCGAGCTATCTGCCCGAGCCCGGCGAGTCGCTGTCGACGTTCGGTGCCGAAGTGCCGCCGCCGTTCCTGGACTTCGATCCCGACGGCGGCACGTTCGGCGCCCGGCCCGAGCTGTTCGCCGAGACCTTCGCCCAGGACTGCCCGCCGCGGATCGTCCGCGACGCGGCAGCCCGGCTGGCCCGGCAGACGCTGGCCGTGACCCGGCAGCCGGTCGGCGCGGCGGCGTGGCACGACGTGCCCACGACCTACGTGGTCTGCGCCGAGGACCGGGGCACCCCGGTGGCCGCGCAACGCGGGTTCTCGCTCCGCGCGGACAGGGCCGTCGAGATGGCCGCGGGCCACCACCCGTTCCTGTCCCGGCCGCGGGCCGTCGCCGACCTCGTCGCGGGCCTGTGCTGACCGTCTCCCGGGTTCCGCCGTCTCAGGAATGCCGGTGGTAGGCCTTGTTGGCGATCCGCCAGCCGCCGGCGCGGACCAGCAGGAAGACGTCGGTGAACGTGTCCGCGCCGTGCGACAGCGTCATGGTCGCGTTCGCGACGGTGCCGTGGACGTCGATCGCCTCGATGCGGCGGGAGCGGGTCGCCTCGTCCGGGGCCGGCCGGCCCTCGAAGAGAGCGCAGTACTCGTCCAGTCGCCACGAGACGAACGCGCCGTCCCGGATCCCCTCGATGTGGGCGGTGGGCCAGAACGCGTCGCGGAAGTGGGTGGGGTCGCCGGTGGCGTGCCCGCGGATGTAGGCGCGGAGCGGTGCGAGCACGGCGTCGTCCACGGCCGGATCCGTGGCGGCGACCGCCATGTCGGCCTCGGGCGCGGCGGGGGTGCCGGCCAGGCCGGCCGCGCTGCGCAACGGGGTGTCCGACGCGGCGGCCAGCAGAGCCATGTCCTTGGCCAGCGCACCGATCGTGAACTCCGCGGTGGCGGGGGCAGCCGCCGGCCCGCCGAGGAGGAAGCGCCGCTTGCGGGCCACGAGCCCGCCGAGCTGGCCGAGTTCGAGGATGTCCAGCGTCCGGTCACGGGGCAGGCCCAGGGCATCCGCCTGGCGCAGCGTGTCACGCAGCGCGAGCACCGCGCCGGCGAGGCTGTTGTTGGCGACCAGCTTGAGGGCCGCGGCGGTGGAGGCGTCGTCGACCTGCCGGACGGTCCCCAGCGTGTCCAGGACCGGCCGGGCCCGGTCGAGCGCGTCCTGCTCGCCGGCGGCGAGGATCTGCAGGGCGCCGGCGCCGACCGCCGGCACGGAGCCGAGCACGGGTGCGTGGACGTACGACCGGCCGAGTCGCCGGGCCAGCCCCGACGCCTCGGCAGGGGCGACCGTGCTGGTGTTGAGCACGATCGTGTCCGGTCGCAGCGCGTCGCGGACGCCGTCGAGGACCTGCCGGCAGGCCGGGCCGTCGAACAGCGCGAGGACGACGAAGTCGGCTTTGGCGACGGCCTCGTCGGGGTCTGCGGCCGGCTTGACGGCGGCCGGGGTGCGTCCCGAGCGCGTCCAGCCGACGACGTCCCAGCCCTGGTCGGCCAGCCGTGTCGCGATGGCGCTGCCCATGCGCCCCAGGCCGAGGACGGCGATCGTGTGCGATGTGGTCATGCGGATCACAGTGGTGCGCCGCGACACATGCGACAAGCGCAGATTTCGCATGGCCGCCCTGCTCGATGCGCATACCGGCAGGGCATACTGCCGCCATGGACCTGGCTGTCTGGCAGACCTTCGTGACCGTGTGCCGGCTCGGATCGCTGTCGGCGGCGGCCACCGAGCTGCATCACACCCAGTCGGCCGTCTCCCGGCAGATCGCCGGGCTGGAGCGGCAACTCGGCGTGCCTCTGATGGAACGCCATGCGCGTGGCGTGCGTCCGACGCCGGCCGGGGAGGTGTTCCGGCGGCACGCCCTGGCCACGCTCAACGAGGCCGACCGCGCCGTTCGCGCCGCCCGTGAGGTGCACGGCGGGGCGTTCGCCCGGCCGCTGGCCATCGGCGCGACGCCCTCCCTCGCCGCGGGGATCGTCCCCGAGGCCGTCCGCGGCCTGCTGGAGCAGGCCGGTTCCCTGCGGTGGAGCCTGGTCCCCGGGCTGAGCGCGCCGCTGCACAGCCGCGTGGTCGCCGGCGATCTCGATGTCGCCGTCGTCACCGACGCTCCGCCGGGCCTCCCCGCGGACCCGCAGGTCGAACGCCGGTTCCTCGGGCTGGACGAGATGGTCGTCGTGCTGCCCGCCGGGCATCCGCAGGCCGGGCGCGGCCCCGTGCGCATCGAGGCGCTCGCCGACCAGATCTGGGTCGAGGACAACGACGGCTCCGCGGCGCTCCTGCGCCAGCACGCCGCCCGGGCCGGGGTCAGCGCCCGCATCGACCTCGCCGCGGCCGATCTGTCCGGCAAGCTGGCCCTGGTCGCCACCGGTCACGCCATCGCGCTGGTCCCCGGAGTGCTGCGGTGCGCGTTGCGGGTCGACGTCACCGCGGTCCGCCTCGTCGATCCCCCGACCCGGGGCATCTACACGATCACAGCGCGCCGCGACACCCACCCCTGCACCGCGCCGCTGCTCGAACAGCTCGCCGCGGCCTTCGCCCCGGGGACACAAGCCGGTTGAGCCCGGCGGCGCGTCGTGCCGCGGCCGGACGAACGGCCCGTCGGGCGGGCCCTGTCGCGCGCGGGCGACGGCGCCTCATCCGGGCGGAGGATCGGAGCGCGGGGCGGGACCGAGGGTGGGTTCGACGACGGCTTCGACGACGGGTTCGAGGGCGACTTCGCGCAGGACGGAGTCGTTGAGGCGGGTCAGGAGTGCGGCCAGGTCGGTGAGGTCCTGTGCGGGCCAGCCGGCGATGGCGGCGGCCAGCCGGCGGGTGCGGGCGGCGGTGGCTGCGTCGAGCAGGCCGCGGCCGGCACCGGTGAGCGCCACGCGGCGGACGCGCCGGTCGACGGTGTCGTGGACACGTTCGACCAGCCCACCCCGGCGAGGCCGTCGACGACCCGTACGGCGCGGGCGCGGTCGGTGAGCAGCAGGTCCGCGATGTCGGAGACGGTCGGCGGCGGCGGGGTGCTGGCCTCGACGAAGCGCAGGACGCGGTAGCCGGTCGCCGTGACGGTGACGGGCAGGCCGGACAGGAACCGCTCCCGCACCCAGGGCCCGTACATGCCGAACCGTCCGTGCCGCAGGGTGCGCAGCGCGGCGTCCAGCGTGCGCACCGCCTCCGGGACCGAGCCCGCCGTCTCATCCGTCGGGGCTTCCGCCGCGCGGGCCGTCCCGTTCTCGTTCGTCCTCGCTCCGTCCACCCGGCCAGCCTGCGCCGGGCCGGCGGCCCGCCGCAACGTCCCACGGGGATGTGGTTGTCGGGGTTCGGCCGGGGGTCGCCTGCGCGTAGCACCGGTTGCGGCACTGTTCACAACGGGCCGGTGTGGGCGGGCGGTCCGTGCGTGGGAGCTTGCGGTGCATGACGACAACACCTCCATCGACCGGGCCCCGTGAGGCTTCTTCGACCGCACCGGCCGCAGCGGAGCGACGGCCCATCGACCCACCGCCCGCCGGGCGGGAGAGCACCGGCCGGGTGAGCCGGCGCGGGCTGGTCGTCGCGGCCGGAACGGCGGCCGCGGGACTCGGCGCGCTCGCCGACGCCGGTACCGCGGCTGCCTCCCCGGTGCTGTGGCTGCGGCCCGAGGGCTCCGGCATGCCGCCGGTGAGCGGGCTGCACCTGCAGTTCGGGGCGGACGCGGCCCGCGAGGTCGTGGTGTCCTGGCAGACCCCGGTGCCGGTGCGGAACCCGCGCGTGCTGCTGGGCACGGCAACGCACGGGCTGGGCGGCGAGAAGGCGGCCCGCACCACGTACTACAAGGACGCCCAGTCCGGGCAGAGCCTCTACGTGCACCACGCGGCGCTGGCGGGGCTGCGGCCCGGTACGGACTACGTCTACGCGGCCGTGCACGACGGGACGACGCCCGAGCCGGGGTCGTTCCGGACCGGGCCGGCCGGACGCGCGCCGTTCACCTTCACCAGCTTCGGCGACCAGGGCACGCCGACGGTCGGCCGGCTCGACGGGCCGCGGCCGCCGAAGGTCACCGCGAAGCTGACGTACCTCAACGACAACCTGGGTTCCCCGTACGCCAACGACGTCACGACCGCCGTCGAACGGGTCGCACCGCTGTTCCACCTGGTCAACGGCGACCTGTGCTACGCCAATCTGGCGCAGGACCGGATCCGCACCTGGTCGGACTGGTTCGACATGACCAGCAGGTCCGCGCGGTTCCGCCCCTGGATGCCGGCGGCCGGCAACCACGAGAACGAGCTGGGCAACGGCCCGATCGGGTTCGGCGCCTACCAGGCGTACTTCGCGCTGCCGGGCAACGGCGGCGATCCGGAAACCCGCGGCCTGTGGTACGCCTTCACCGTCGGCTCGGTGCGCGTGGTCAGCCTGGCCAACGACGACATCGTCTACCAGGACGCCGGCAGCAGCTATGTCCGCGGCTACTCCGGCGGCGCGCAACGGCGCTGGCTGGAGGCGGAGTTGGCGCGCTCCCGGGCCGACCGGAACATCGACTGGATCGTGGTCGTGATGCACCAGGTCGCCGTGTCCACCGCCGACCACCCGGGCAACGGCGCGGACCTGGCGATCCGCCAGGAGTGGCTGCCGCTGTTCGACCGCCACGGCGTGGACGTGGTCGTGTGCGGCCACGAGCACCACTACGAGCGGTCCCACCCGATCAGGGGCGCGCAGCCCAACGACACGCTGACCCCCGACCCGGCGGCCACCCGTACCGACGTGGTGGACACCTCGGCCGGCACCGTCCACATGGTCATCGGCGGCGGGGGCACGTCCGTTCCTTCGACCGACGTCCTCTTCGACACCCCGCAGTGCAACGTCATCACCGGCGTCGGACCGGTCGGCGCGAACGGCAAGCGGACGCCGGTGTACGTCACCGAGCCCGCCCCCTGGTCCGCCTTCCGCGACCGGGTCAACCCCTATGGCTTCGCGGCGTTCACCGTCGATCCCGGCGCGGGTCCCGGCGCCCCGACGACCCTGTCCGTCACCTACTACGCGGTCACCGGCCCCTACGGCGTGGTCGAGCCCGCGGACACCTTCACGCTGCGGCGCCCTCGCTCGGACGGCGGCCGCGCGCCCTCCGGCGCACCGGCACCGAGGAGTTGACCCGCCAGGGTCCCGGGCCGGAGATGTGCGCAGGCGATGAGGCGCGGGCGGTCAGCCGGCAGGAGGCGGCGCCGCGAGGCCGGTTGCGGCGTTCAGGGTGTTCAGGGCCCCGGGCGACAGGCGCAGGTGCGCCGCGGCGGCGGAGTCGCGCGCGGTCCGGGGGCGGCGGGCTCCCGGGATGGGGATCATCGCGGGGCTGACCGCCAGCAGCCAGGCGAGCACCGCGGCCTGCGGGCTGGCCCCGTGGGCGCGAGCGACCTCGGTGAAGGCCGCGGTCAGCGCGTCGTCCTTCCGGCCGACGGTGCCCAGCGGGCGCCAGGCCAGGAACGCGAGGCCGAGCTGCTCGCTTCTGCGCAGGACGTCGAGGTGCTGGAGTGCGCTCGGCGAGAACTCGTTCTGCACGGCGACCAGCGCGTCGCCCAGCACGTCCTGGGCGAGGTCGAGTTGGGGCGCGGTGACGTTGGAGACGCCGACCTCGGCGACCACCGCGTCGTCCACCAGCTGGCGCAGGGCCGCGAGGGAGTCCTTGAGCGGCACCTCGGGGTCCGGGGCGTGCAGGAAGAACAGGTCGATGCGGTCGACGCGCAGCCGGGCGAGGGACTCGTGGGCGGAGCGGACGAGGTGGTCGGGGCTGCTGTCGGTGAGCCAGCGGCCGTCGCCGGGCCGGACCCGACCGGCCTTGGTGGCCACGGTGATCCGCGAGGCGTCGCCCGGCCAGCTGTCGAGCGCGTCGGCGAACAGCACCTCGTTGTGCCCCACTTCGTCGGCGCCGACGTGGTACGCGGAGGCGCTGTCGAGGAGGGTGACCCCGGCGTCGAGCGCCGCGTGGACGGTGTCCACGGCCTGGGCGCGATCGGGGCGCCCCTCGATGGACAGCCGCATGCCGCCCAGGCCGATCGGGAAGGCCGCCACACGCCCGCAGGGGCGGGTGGAACCGGTGGGATGAGGGGATTCGGGCATGCGTCTACCTGTCTCGCGGGTGATGGGTGAAAAGGTGGAGGTGGTTCGGCGGTCGGGTGGGCGGGCGGCGTGCCGCTAGCGGCTGACGGCCAGGCGTCCGCGGGACACGACCACGGCGATCTCGGCCTCGGGGTCCGCCAGCAGTTCGACGTGCGTGCCCGGGTCGTGCCGGGTCAGCACGATGTCGCCGAGGGCGCCGGGGGCGATCACGCCGAGGGTTCCGGCGGCACCGAGCAGCCGGGCGCCGGTGGTGGTGGCGCTGCGCAGCACCGCCCAGCCGGGCTGGACCCGGGCCCGCAGGGCGAACTCGCGTGGCTGGTGGCCGCGCATCTGCCCGAGCAGGTCGGTGCCGAAGGCGATGGGGGCGCCCGCCCGGTGGGCGTGGCCGAGGGCGGCCAGTCCCCCGTCGGCCACCGCCGCGACCTTGGCCACGCTCTGCGGCGGCAGTCCGAAGCGGGGGCCTTCCTCGGCGAGGACCGTGTAGGTGACCAGGGTGGGTACGTAGTAGGCGCCGTGGCCGGCGAACAGCGCGGCCTCCGCCGGGCCGAGGAGGTTGCCGTGCTCGATGGTGCGCACGCCCAGCCGCAGCGCGCGGGCCACCGCCTCGGGGGTGTAGGCGTGTCCGGCGCAGTAGATGCCGGCGCGTTCCGCCTCCTCCACCGCGACCCGGATCTCGTCGTCGGAGTACTGCGCCCCGTCGATCCGGTCGGTGGGGCTGGAGATGCCCCCGGACAGCATGAGCTTGATGAAGGAGGCCCCGGCGCGCACCTGTTCGCGCACGGCGATCCGCATCGCGTCGGTGCCGTCGACCACCCGGCCGATGCCGGGGACGGCCGGGTGGTCGTCGGCGTGCAGGCGGCCGCGCGGGCGCAGGTCGCCGTGCCCGCCGGTCTGGGACAGGGCGCGCCCGCACACATGGAGCCGGGGGCCGGGGGCGATGCCCTCGTCGAGGGCCTCGGCGAGGCCGGCGTCGGCTCCGCCGGCGTCCCGGACGGCGGTGAACCCGCAGTCCAGCATCCGGCGCAGTTCGCGCAGCGCGTGCGCGGTGACGTAGCTCGGCGGCAGCGCGGTGTCGCCCCACTCGTCGGCGGTGACCGACGTGACGTGCACGTGGCAGTCGATGAGTCCCGGCACCGCGTACAGCCCGGTCCCGTCCAGGTCGCCCGCGCGCAGCGGCTCGGTGGTGTCGGCGGCGACGGCGGTGATCCGGTCGCCGTCCAGGGTGATCCGCCGGTCGCCGAGCAGCTGTTCGTGCTCGGGGTCGACCACGGTGACGTGCCTGATGTTCATCGGTGCCGGTGCTCCTTTCCTCGTGTTTCGTCGTGCCCGTCGGGGCCCGCCCGCGGCTCCTTCTGGGCGTGCGGCGCGGGCCGTCAGGAGGCGAAGATCTCCTCGACGGTGGTCGTGGTGCCGGCGTTGCCGACCATGAAGCCGTAGTCGCCCGGCGACGTCCGGGTGTAGCCCTCCCTGCTGAGGACGAGGATGTTGGACTCGAAGGGGGCGACGAGCTCCTCCAGCACCTCGAAGGTGTAGGGGTCGACGACCTCTCCGAGCACGGTGCCGCCCTTGATCGTCTCGCCGAGGCGCTCGGGGCCGAAGTGCGCGATCATGGCGCCGCCCTTGGTGGGGCGCAGGGTGACCAGTTCGGTCATCACGGTCTGCTGCTCCACCAGGGTCTCCGGCTCGCCGTCGAGCATGCCGATGCCCTTGAGCATGTTGCGGCCCTGGCGTACGGCCTTGGCGAGGTAGGTGTCGGTGAGCTGCCCGCCGCCGCCGAGTTCGCAGACGGTGGAGGCGATGCCGTTCTTGATGGCCCACGCGTTGGAGGTGCCCTCGTAGGGGGCGTGGTGGTAGAGGAGGGAGGCGCCGAAGCTGGTGGCCATCGCCCGGCCGTCGTCCATCAGGTAGGAGTACTCGACGGTGGAGTACAGGCCGCTGGAGTGGAAGTCGATGAAGTAGTCGGCCTGGAGCATGATCTCGGCGAGCACGGCGGCGAGTTGCTCGGTCACCGAGCCGTTGCGGTCGCCGGGGAAGATGCGGTTGAGGTTGAGGCCGTCCTGCGGGGTGAAGCGGCACATCGCGTCGTAGGCGTAGGGGTTGGCGACGGGGACGGCGACGATGGTGCCGGCCAGTTCGTCGGTGGTGACCGAGGAGACCAGGCGGCGTACCTCCTCCGGTCCCATCGCCTCGTCGCCGTGGATCCCGCCGAAGGCGACCAGCGTGGGGCCGGGGCGGGCGCCGACGACGCGGTGGACGGTCAGCGCCAGGTCGTGGCCGTTGCCCAGCCGCGTGACGGGGACGGTCTCGACGGTGCGGCCGGCGGCGGGGGTGGCGGTGTCGTTCATGTGCGGTTACTCCTCGGTGCTGTTCGGTACGGGCACGGTGTGCCGGGCCGGGGCCGCCGGCCCGGGCGTCACCGCAGGTCTCCGATGGCGGCGGCCTCCCGGCACAGGGCGGGGACGGCCTGCTCGGCCAGTTCGTGCACGAAGCGGGCGGCCGGCCCGCTGATGGACAGGCCCGCGACGGCGGTGCCGTCGGGGCCGATCACCGCGGCGGCGCGGCATCGCAGGCCCACGGTGTAGGTCTCCTCGTCCACCGCGTAGCCGCAGCGGCGGGCCTCCTCCAGTTCGGGCTGCATCTTCTCCAGGACCGCCTCCGGGTCCTCCAGGCCCGCGCCTCCCAGGAGGGCGAGCTGCCGGGAGCGCGGCAGCCGGGACATGATCGCCTTGCCCAGCGCGGAACTGTGCGGCGGGATGACCTCGCCGATCCGGCTGACCGAGCGCAGCGGCTGCTCGGATTCGGTGCGGGCGATGATGTACATGCTGTTGCCGACGATGCGGCCGGCGGTGGTGGACTCCCCGGTGACGCCGGTGAGGTGCCGGGTCGCCTGCTGGAGGCGGTCGTTGCTGTAGAGGTGCTCACCGACGGCGGTGGCCATGGCGACCAGCCGGCGGCCGGGCACGAACCGGTGTTCCGCGGTCTCGTTGAGGAATCCCCAGGCGACCAGTTGGGCGGTCAGCCGGGAGACGGTGGACAGCGGCGCGTCGGCCGCGGTGGCCAGTCCGCTCAGTGTCAGCGGGGCGCTGTCGGCGATCACCGACAGTTCCAGCAGGTTGAGGATCCGCCCCATGTAGCTGGGCGACTTGGTGGTGTCGGAGGGGTCCGCTGCTGCGCTGCTTCCGTTCCCCTGTGCCATGGCTGTTCGTCTCCTGTCGTCCCCTGGGCTTGCGCGTTGTCCGGCGGTTGCCGGCCGGGCCGTTCACCATCCAGTGGCCCGGCCCGGGCGCCGCGGGTCGCAGTATCCGCGCCGGGTGCCGTCGGCGTCGACGGCGACCGCGTGGACGGCGCCGAAGTGCCAGTGGTACGGGGTCGTCAGGCGCACGTCGGCGCCGTAACGGACCGTCAACTCCTCAAGCACGGCCGGATCGATGCGGGCTTCGACGGTGAACGGCTGGTCCACTTGGGCGCCTTGGAAGCGCGGCTGGTCGATCGCGCTCGCCAGGTCCAGGCCGTAGCCGAGGTGGTTGGCGAGGACGAGGGCGGTGGCCCGTGCGGACAGGCCGGGTGAGCCGAGTGCGAGGAAGGCCACGCCGTCGCGGGCGGCCATCGTCGGCGGGAAGGGCGACAGGGCGCGCCGCCCGGGGCCGGAGCCGGTGCCGGGGAAGCCGTTGCCGCTGTTGGCGTGGATGCCGTCGACCACCAGGCCGGTCCCGAAGGTGGTGCCGTAGACGCTGTGCGTCAGCGACGCCATGTTGCCGTCCCCGTCGACGGCGACCACGTGGTCGGTGTTGGTCGCGTGCGGGGCGCCGTGCGCCGCGGGGCGCGGCGGGCCCGCGGGGAGCGGGTCGCGGCGGGCTGAGCCGCGGACCAGGGCGGCGAGCGAGGCGGCGAACTCCGGTGCGAGCAGCCGGGCGTCGGGGACCTGGTAGGACAGCGGGTCCCTGACGAAGCGTTCGGTGAAGAACTCGCCGAACGCGACCGCGCGGCGCAGCACTTCCAGAGCCTCGGCCTCGGTGGTGTAGTGGCCCAGCGACGGCAGTTCGGCGTGTTCGAGGATGCCGAGCGTCAGGGAGATCATCACGCCGGCGGCGGACGGCGGCGGGGCGCCGACGATGTCGTACCCGTGGTAGGTGGCGCGGGTGGGTTCCAGGACGCGGGCGGCGTAGCCGGCGAGGTCGCCGGCGGTCAGGGTGCCGCCGGTGG
Source organism: Streptomyces sp. NPDC020917 (assembly GCF_044333795.1). NCBI lineage: Bacteria > Bacillati > Actinomycetota > Actinomycetes > Kitasatosporales > Streptomycetaceae > Streptomyces > Streptomyces sp. NPDC020917. The sequence goes on from NZ_JBIRRR010000006.1 coordinate 105,351, forward strand.
CGCGCACGGCTGCCACGAAGCGCTGTGCCCAGGGGCCGCGGTAGAGGTGGTCGGGGCCGTCCGCGGCGATGCGGCGCAGGGTCTCGGCGAGGGCGGGCCGCACCACGGGGGCGCCGACCGCCGGTACGTGCCCGCCCGGGAGGAACTCCGCACGCCCGGAGGGGTGTACGGCGAGGCGGCCGGCGGCCGCGAACGTCTCGCCGTAGAGGAAGGAGTACATGGGGAAGCCACTGCCGGCCGCCTCGATCGCGGGGGCGAAGTAGTCCGCCCAGGCCAGGGTGCCGTGGCCGGTCATGGCCTCGTGCATGCCGGCCACGGTGCCGGGCACGCCGGTCCTGCGGCCGGAGCCGGGGTCGAGGGCGCCGTCCACCGCGCCGTACTGGTCCCAGGTGGCGGCCACCGGCGGATCGTCGCGGGTGTGGTCGAGTTCGCCGTCGACGTAGGAGAAGGCGCGGCGGCCGGCGTCGTAGTACAGCACGGACATGCCGCCGGCCAGCGTGGTCATCTGCGGTTCGACGACGGCCTGCAGGGGGACGGCGGTCAGCACCGCGTCCATCGCGTTGCCGCCGCGGCGCACCACGGCTTCCATCGCGTCGGCGACGGCGGGGTGCGAGGCCGAGACCATGGCGGTGGTGCCGTGGGCGGCCGGCTTGGGGCCCTGCTCCACGTCGCGGGCGTACCGCGGGTGTTCGCCGTTCGCCATGTCGCGGGCGCAGTAAGGGTGTTCGCCGTCGGCGGCGGTCGCCTCGCCTGCGTCGGTCCCGGCCGGGCGGGACTTGCGTGCGTCGGTCATCGCGGCACGCCCTCCTCCCCCGCCTCGCGCGGTGGTGGCGCGATGCCCATGGCACCGGCCACGAGGCCGACGGGCGGGGAGCCGAACGCCATCAGTTCGCGGTGGAAGCGCGGCAGGGAGAAGCCGGGGCCCCAGGCTGCGCGGGCCTGGTCGCGCAGCCGCCGCATGAGGACCTTGCCCCAGGTGTAGCGCACGCAGGTGGGCTCCCACACCGCGCGCAGCGCTTCGGCGCGGGCGGCGGGGCCGGCCAGGAACGCCCGCTGCTCGAACAGGGCGGTGGCCTCGTCCAGGGTGAGGGCGCCGGTGTGGATGCCGAGCACCGCCTGGACGCGCACGACCCGCATCATGGCTTCCTGCGCCATGCCGAACTGGTAGAGCGGGGTGTCGTCCTGGTAGCCCTCCTCCCACATCATCTCCTCGGCGTAGTGGGCCCACCCCTCGAAGAACAGCTCCGACCAGAGGGTCTTGCGGACGGGGTTGTCCACCTGGCCCATCATCAGGGCGTGGCTGCAGTGCCCGGGGCCGATCTCGTGGACGGTCATCACCGCCATGGCGGGGCGGTTGAACCGCTCCAGCCAGGCCCGCCGGTCCTCCGCCGACCAGCCGGCGGCCGGCCCGGTCACGTGGAAGATCGAGTGGCCGCAGGTCTCCCAGGGCGCGGTCCAGCTCACCCGGCCGGCCGCCCAGCTGCGGGCCGGCGGGGACGGTTCGATGACGCACGCGTCGTCGACGACGGGGACGAGGTCGCGCTCGCGTACGAAGCGGGCGGCGGTGGCGACCTGGGCCTGGGTGTCGGCCACGATCCGCGGGAAGTCGCCGTGGTCGGCCCGGACGACGGCGTTGACCCTGCGGACCAGTTCGGCCGGGTCCGCACGGTCGGTGCCGGGCGAGCGGTCGAGCCGGGCGGCGGCGTCGGCGAGGATGTCGTGCATCCGGGCGTACTCGCTGTCCGCGACCGCGGCCAGGTCGTCGATGTCCACCGCGACGCGGTCCTCGCAGCCGAGCAGCGCGGTGAGGTCGTCGCGGCCGAGGGAGGGGGCCTGCTCGCCTTCCCGTGCCGCGCGTTCGAGGTGGGCGGCGAGGCGGTCGAGCGCGGCCAGGGCGCGGCGGCCGTCGTCGCCGTCGTCCGGCCGTACCCCGGCGGCCAGGCCGCGGGACGCGGGCAGGAACATGGCGGCGACCGGCGCCGAGACCTCGTCGAGTGCTTCCAGCGCGTTGTCCACCGCGTCCGGCCAGTGCCGCAGGTGCCGGCTCCTGGCCTCCTCGCGTGCCGCTTCGTCGGCGTAGGGCCGGTCGTAGGGCGACAGGTCGAGGGCTTCGACGTGCACCCAGGGGTCGTAGCGGTGCTGGCGCAGCCGCCCGAACCGGGTGCGCATGGCGTTCTCGGTGGCGGCGAGCTGGGCCTCGTCGTGCGGGTCGGGCAGCGGCGGTCCGCCGAGCGCGGCCAGCGCAGAGGCCACGCCGGCCGGCGACAGGTCGGCGATCGTGCCGTCGTACGGGTCGTGCAGCCCCGAGTACTCGCGCAGGTAGGCGGCGTCGAGGTCGCACAGGCGGCGCAGGCGCGGGAAGAGCTCGGGCATCGTGGGATCTCCCTCGGGGCCGGTGCGGGCGGGGGCGGGCCGGGCGGGTGCGGGTCGTGGGGGCTCGCGGTGCGCGGCGGTCACGGCAGGATCCGGCGGCCGCGCTGGACGAACCGCAGCAGGAGCGCGCCGAGGCCGACGACCACGACCGACAGGGCGGTCATCACGGTGGACAGGGCTGCCGGGGTGGGGTCCTGATAGTTGTTCAGGTAGCTGAACATCCACACCGGCAGGGTCTGCTGGTCGGAGTTGAGCAGGAAGATCGACAGGTCGATCTCGTTGAAGCTGACCAGGAAGGCGAACACCCCGCCGACCAGCATGGCCGGGGCGATCTGCGGCAGCGTGGAGCGCAGGAACGCGGTGAGCGGGCGGGCGCCGAGATCGACGGCGGCCTGGTCCAGGGTGCGGTCGGCCCTGGCCAGCGCCGCGGACAGCAGCACGATGACGAAGGGCACGGTGGCCACCGTGTGGGCGAGCACCACCGCCCCGCGCCCGGAGGCCATCCCGGTCCTGGCGAGCAGCATGAACACCGCGAAGCCGAAGGCGATCTTCGGTACGACGACGGGTGAGAACAGCGCGGACTGCACCGCGCCGCTGCCGCGGAAGCGGTGGCGGACGAGCGCGACGGCGGCGGCCGAGCCGAGCAGCACCGCGAGGACGGCCACCACCGCGCCGATCCACAGGCTGCCGAGGAAGGCGTGCATGACGCCGTCCTGGTGGAAGAGGTTGGTGTACCAGCGGGTGGACAGGCTCGGCGGGGGCCACACCCCGTAGGAGACCGAGGACATCGAGCTGATGACCACGATCACCGCCGGCAGCAACTGGAAGGCGTACAGCACGACCATCCACACGCCCATGCCGCGCAGGCCGCGGGGCGCGGACGGGGTGACGGTGACCCCGCCCTGGTCGGCTTCGGCGAACCGTCGCTGGATCAGGACGAACACCCCGGCGGACACCAGGGCCAGCACGAGCAGCACCAGGGCGCAGACGGAGGCGGCAGGGAAGTCGGTGGTCCCGACGAGCGAGTAGATGGTGGTGGACAGCATCGCCACCCGCCCTCCGCCGAGCAGGCTGGGGGCGGTGAAGCTGGAGATGGCCAGCGCGAAGGTGAGCTGGCAGCCGGCGATGAGACCGGGTGCGCTGAGCGGCAGGGTGATGGTGCGGAAGGTGCGCAGGCGCGAGGCGCCGAAGTCGTCGGCGGCCTCGACCAGGGTGCCGTCGATCTGCCGCAGGCTGCTGACGATCGGCAGCACCATCACCGGCAGCAGCGTGTGCACCAGGGCGACCACCACGGCGGTGCGCTCGTAGAGCAGGTGCACCGGGCCGATGCCGACCAGGCCGAGCGCCGAGTTGACGAACCCCTCCTGGCCCAGCAGGAGTTGCCAGGAGTAGACGGAGGCGATGCCGGAGAAGATGAGCGAGGAGAAGACCACCGCGTAGCCGGTGTTGCGCCATCCGGCACGCTTGGTGTGGTGCAGGGCGAGGGCGGTGAGGTAGCCGGCCACCGCGGTGATCGCGGTGACCAGCAGACCGATGAGCACGGTCTGCCAGATCACCGACCAGTAGTAGGAGTCACCCAGCACCTTCGTCCAGGAGGCCAGCGTGCCGGTGGTGTTGACGCCCCCGGGCTGGTACTTCTGCAGCGAGTACTCGACCAGCGACTCCATCGCGAACGCGAACACCGCGATGAGCAGCACCACGCTGGGCGCCAGCAGCAGCAGCGCGGTGCGCCGTTCCCGCAGGCGCCCGGCCGCGCGGGCGGGGCGCTTCGGACGGGGGGTGCGCGGCGCGGGTGCGGGGGGTTCCGCCGTGGCCGTGCCGCCGAGGCTGCCCGCAGAGGTGTCCACCATCGGGCGCTTCCTTCCTTTCGTGGTGGGACGTCAGATCTTGGAGACGACGTCCTTGTTCCAGCGCTCGGTCCAGGCGGTCATGCTCTTTCCGACGGTGGCCCAGTCGACGTCGACGAACTTCTGGTCGGCTCCTGCAGCGATGGCCGGGATGGCCTTGAGCTTGTCGGTGAGGCGGGAGGTGCTGACGGCGGGGATCTCCACGGAGGTGTCCACCCAGCGCTGGTTCCACTTGGGGGCCAGCATCTCGTTGATGATGTCGTAGCAGACCTCCAACTGGTCGTCGGAGGAACCGGAGTTGATGTTGATGCCGACCGGGTCGAAGAAGGCGCCCTCGTCCGGGCGGCTGTAGCCGATCGGCGCTCCCTGGGCGCGCCAGGCGGTGGACGTCCCCAGGTAGTGGGAGGTCAGCGGGGCCTCGCTGGTGGACAGCACGTTGAGGAACTGGGGGTTGGCCGTCACGATGGTGCGGATGTTCTTGGCGTGCTCGGCCCACAGGCTGAAGCCGGGGTCCATGGCGTCCCAGCCGCCGCCGTGGAGCTTGGCGGCCATGCCGATCGCCCACCAGGGGATGGAGAAGAAGCAGAGCTTGCCGTTCTGCGCGGGCGCCCACAGGTCGGCCCACGAGCTGAAGCCCTGGGGGTAGGTCTTGGAGTTGTAGACCAGGCCCATCTGGTCGGCCCCGAACACCACGCCGCAGTGGTCGGCCTCGACGAACTTCGGGTGCAGGTACTGGGTGTTGGGTATGCGGCTGTAGTCGAGCTTGAGGTACATCCCGGTGGACTTGCCGGTGGCGGTGTAACCGCCGTTGGAGAACGCCAGGTTGTTCAGCGGCTTGTGCGGGTCGGCCTGGTAGGCCGCGGTCTGCTTCGTCATGATCAACGTGTCGTCGATCTTGATCTGCACGTTGGGGTGCTTGTCCTGGTACTCCTTGGCGAACTCCCGCGGCATCAGCCCCAGATCGGCGCCGGCGAACGGCGTCATGGTGATGACCAGCTTCTTGCCGCCGCCCGAACTGCCCGTCGAACCGGGCTGCTTGTTGGAGGCGCAGGCGGCGAGGAACAGCCCTGCCGCGACGGCGCCGCCGCCGGCCAGCAGCGAACGCCGGGTGAGCGGGGTGCCGGTGCCTCTGCGGTCCGGGGAACCGCCGGCTGCCGCGTCAGCGGTGCCGGGGGTGGTGGTGCTGCCTTCCATGGTCACTCCCTAGTTCTTCGCGCTGTTGTGCGCCCGGCCGCTGTGCGCCGTGCCGTGCTGCTCCGCGTCCTCGCCGGCTCCTTCGCCGGCCCGGTCACCGGCGGTGCCGCCGGTGCCGCCGAGCATCACGGCCGCGTCGGCCGGCCAGCCGATCTCGACCTCGTCCCCCGTGGCGATCCCCGCCGCCTGCTTGGCGGAAAGTTGGACCACCAGCGCCGGGCCGTTGCCGGCCACCTCCACCTGGAAGCGGACCCCGGCCCCCTGGAAGGTCACGTCGGCCACCCTGGCGGTGAAGCGGTTGTCGAACGCGGTGGTCAGCCGGTGGCCCATGGCGATGGACTCCGGCCTGATGGACAGCGCCGTCCCGGGGCCCGGGATGCGGCAGGTGAACTCCCCCGCCCGCAGCACGCCGTCACCGGCGGTGCCGCGGATGATGTTCGTGTCGCCGAGGAACGTGGCGACGAACTCGGTCGCGGGGCGGTTGTAGAGCTCGTCGGGCCGGCCGACCTGCTCGACGCGGCCGCGGTTCATCACGGCGATCCGGTCCGAGACGGTGAACGCCTCGGTCTGGTCGTGCGTGACGAAGACGAAGGTCGTGCCGGACTCCTGCTGGATCCGCTTCAGCGCGCGCTGCATCTGCACGCGCAGCCGCAGGTCGAGAGCGCCGAGGGGCTCGTCGAGCAGGAGGACGGCGGGTTTGTTGGCCAGGGCGCGGGCGATGGCCACCCGCTGCTGCTGGCCGCCGGACAGCTGCGCCGGCTTGCGGCCGGCGTAGTCGCCGAGGTCGACCAGGGCGAGCATCTCCTCGACGACGGACCGGACCGCCGCCCGCGGCATGCGGCCGATCTTCGGGCCGAAGGCGATGTTCTCGGCCACCGTCAGATGCGGGAAGAGCGCCAGCTTCTGGAAGACCAGGTTGGTCGGGCGCCGGTTGGCCGGCACCCCGGTGACGTCCTGGCCGGCGATGGCCACCGTCCCGGTGGTGGGCTGCTCCAGGCCGGCCAGCATCCGCAGCGTGGTCGACTTGCCGCACCCCGACGGCCCGAGCAGCGAGAAGAACTCGCCACGCTCGACGCCGAGGTTCATGTCCACGACTGCGTTCTCGCCGTTGGGATAGGTCTTCCCGACGTCGGTCAGCCGCACGTCGAGGGCGGTCGGGGCTTCCAGATGCACAGCGCTCATGTCGGACTTCCACTCACTGGAACCTTGCTTCCACTGGAATGACCGGGAGGCTAGTGCGCGGAAACGGGCCGGTCAACGCTTCTGCAGACGGTCTTCTGACGGCGCGAGGCGCGAGGCGGCCGGCCGGCACTCGCGGCGACGCCGTCCGGACCGGCACCGCGGGGAGCGTGGCGGAAACCCGACCACCTGGCCTGAAGTGCACGTTTGCCGCTGCGCACCAGCGGTCCGCGGTACCGGTCATGACGGCCCGAAGGCGGCCGGAAACCGACAGCCGAGGCGTTGGGTAAAACCTGGATTGCCCACGAGCCCGAAACATCGCCGGAACCGAAACGAGACCCCGGAGGGGAGCCGCGGTGGACGTCACCGCCCTCCGATCAGGCCAAAGGGGGGACTTGGCGGCCGGCGTCCGCCAGGCTCCCGGCCTGCCGCGGCACCCGATGCCTAGGCTGTGCCCGCTACGGAAGGGCGATGCCATGGATGCCGACGCGTTGACCAGGGCCGCGATCGAGGAGCACTGGCGGGCCTCGGAACGCGGGGACACCGGGATCGAGCACGCGATCTACGCCACCGACGCGATCCTGGACTACCCGCAGTCGGGTGAGCGGTACCGCGGCCGCGCGGCGATCGCGGCGCAGCGCGGCGGGCACCCGGCCGACCGTCACTTCACCGTCCTGCGGATCACCGGCGGCGGGGACCTGTGGGTCAGCGAATGCCTCATCACCTACGACGGTGCGCCGTCGTACTCGGTGAGCGTCATGGAATTCACCGGCCGGCACGTGGTCCACGAGACGCAGTACTTCGCCGACCCCTTCGATGCGCCGTCCCGGCGGGCCGCACTGGCCGAGCCGATGCCCGGCCGGACCATCAGCGGAACCTGAGGAACAATTCAGCCGACTTCCCGGCCAACATTCCGGTCGCATACCCCCGGAAGCAGCACGTGAAGTGATGCGGCCGCGTGATCGGACTCGACCGGGTCTCGAGCCTCCTCGGCAAGACTCGCGGCAAATGCACGCTCCGACCCGTGGAGGAAACATGTCCTGGAGCCCCGAGTTATCCGATCTCTGCTCGGCAATCGAGGAATCGGCCCGAGTGCTCGACGTTCCGTTTTCGGAAGACAAGGTCCGGTCCATCCTGACCACGTACGCGGATGCGCTGCCGAATGCGGCGATCGCCTTCCGGATGGGGACCGGACAGCAGTATTCCCAGGATGTCGACTGGCGTTTCTCGGTTCCGGTTGGCGGCGCCGATCCCTACTCCGTCGCACTGGCGCAGGGATTGATCGAGAGTACCGACCATCCGGTTTCCGCGCTTCTCTCCGAGATCACGGAACGCTGCGATGTCCGTTCCTACGGCGTGGACTTCGGAGCCGCCGGCGGCCTCAAGAAGATGTACGTGGTGTTCCCCCCGGACGCCATGGAACGGCCTTCGTCGCTCGGCGGCCTCGCGTCCATGCCGCCCAGCGTGGCGCAGAACCAGGGCTTCTTCACCAGGCACGGCCTGGACGGCGACCAGATCCCCACGTTCGCGATCGACTACCGGCACCGCACGGTGAACCTGTACCTCAGCACGGTCCGCAACGATCCGGACAGCATCCGCGCGATCTTCCGCGACATGGAACTCCCGGAGCCCGGCGGCCATTTGCTCCGGCTGACCGAGCAGGCGTTCGCGGTCTACGCCACCCTCAGCTGGGACTCCCCGAGGATCGAGCGGATCGCGTTCACCATCGTGGCCAAGGATCCGTCGGATCTTCCCGTGCCGATGGAACCGGGGATCGAGAATTTTCTGGCCGGAATTCGGCACCAGGTGGCCGACGACAAGTTCCTCTACTACCTCGCCATGTCGTCGACCGGCGAGGAGATCTACAAGATCCAGTCGTACTACCAGTTCCGGCCATGGCTGAACCCGCTGCTGTCCGAATCCGACGAGAACCAGGACGGCTGAATCCGCCGCCGTGCGCGCGGATATGACCGCAAGCGCACTTCGGAGCCCGGGCGATTCTGAGTCCGGGTGAACACACCCTGGCCTCCGGGATCGTCTTCCGGAAAGCCCGTCTCCGCCGGGACTCCACTGCCGATCGAGCCTCGTCGGCCGATAATTTCGGCATGAGCGAACACAAGGACATCATCAAGAAGTATCTCGACGGCGTGCAGAATGTCGATCGCGACTTACTGCTGTCCCTGGTGACCGACGACTTCGAGTTCGAGAGGAAGGGCCAGCCCGTCCTCCGCGGCAAGGAAGTACTCCTCGCCATGATCGACAACGCGGACGGCGTGGTCCTCGAGGGCGCGGGATCGCAACGTCCGACCCACAAGATCGACCGCATGATCGAGGAGGGCGACACCCTCGCCGTCAACGGCACCGTCCTCGCCCCCCTCCCCGACGGCGGCCAGTTGGAGGTCCTCTTCTGCGACCTCGTCACCTTCCGCGGCGACCGGATCAGCAGGCTGGAGACCTACATGATCACCCCCGCCCCGCCCCAGGCCTGACCCCTTCCTCCCCCAAAAGCCGAAGCCGACCCCGAAGCCGACCCCCGTCCACCCCGCCCGCACCGGTCACCCGACCGGTGCGGCCGTTTCCGTGCCCGGGGCCCCGGAGTCCTGCCTCACCCTTTCAGCGCGCCGCGGGGAAAGCTGGTCCGTGCGTCGACGTCGTAGGCCGACCAGTCCCGCACGGTGCGCACCGCGAAGCGGGCCGGCTCAACGTTCACGGCCGCGATGAAGACCGAGCAGCCTCCGACTCGCTGGTGGCCGATGGCGAATCCGTCCGCTGCCGCGGTCTCCGCGGTGACCTCGTGATCCGGTACGTCTCCGGACCCGGTCCACAGTCCCGAGGTCGTCAACTCCTCCATGGCCTGGTTGGTGGCGAGGATCCCCTGCGGCCGGCCGGGTATCGGGAGCGCATCACCGCCGAGCGCCAGGTGGGCCGCCCGGAACCGCGCTCCGGCCCTGTCGTAGTCGCCTCCTGACGTGCACACCATCGCGACGGCATCGCCCGCCGACCATCCGAGAATGACCTCCTCGGCAGGCGCGCCGATCAGCCCGTCCCAATGGACGAACCACCGCTTCGGAGGCGTGCTCTGCCCTGTGGCGACACTGCCGTCGTCGAACTCGTACAGATCGAACGTCGCCGGCACGTAGAACGTCAACGCAACCACAGCTCCTCGGTGTCGGTCTCCCCCACCGTAGGCCGACGAGCCGGCCGCGCGGGCGACCTCTCGCGGATCGCCGCCCCGTTTGGTCAGGTCGCGGCCGCGCCGGGGCTCTCATCTGCCGTTGTCCTGGGGGCGGATGAGGAGGAGGGCGATGTCGTCGTGGCGGGTGGCGGGGGGTTCGAGGGTGGGGACGAGGGCGTCGGCGAGTTGTTCCAGGTCGCGCGCGGGGGCGTGGGCGAGGCGGCGGGCGAGGTCCTCGGTGGTCCGGTCGATGTCGATGCCGGGAACCTCGACGAGTCCGTCCGTGTAGAGGGCGAGGACGGCCCCGGGCGGCAGCGGGATCTCGGTGGTGGAGTACTCCGTGGCGGGCTCGATGCCGAGCAGGAGTCCCGGTGGCAGGCGCACGACTTCCGTGTGCCCGTCGGGAAACCGGAGCAGGGGCGGCGGGTGTCCCGCGGACGCGAGGCGGACCCGGTGGCGGGGCAGGTCGATGTGGGCGATCAGGCAGCTCGTGAACAGTCCGGGGTCGAGGTCGGCGATGAGGCGGTTGGTGCGGGCGAGCACCTCGCCGGGTGGGGCGCTCGTGGAGGCGTGGGCGTGGACGGCGGTGCGGACCTGGCCCATGAGCGCGGCGGCGGTGGTGTTGTGGCCCTGGACGTCGCCGATGACGGCGGCGGCCAGACCGTCGCCGCGGATGACGTCGTAGAAGTCGCCGCCGATGCCGGCCTGGCCGGCCGGGAGGTAGCGGGCCGCGGTCTCCAGGCCGGGGATACGGGGAAGGGCGCGGGGCAGCAGCCCGGTCTGCAGGGTGCGGGCGAGCTCGTGGTTGCTGTCGTAGAGGCGGGCACGGCCCAGAGCCTGGGCGACCAGACCGGCCAGCGAGGTCAGGACGGCCCGTTCCGGTACGGAGAAGGCGCGGGGTTCGTCGTAGGACAGGATGAGGGCGCCGATGGGACGCCCCGAAGTGATCAGCGGCAGGAAGGCCCATGCGTTCCTGTCGCCGTACCGCAGCACGCGGGGGAAGGCCCGCTGGTAGTCGGCGAAGCTGGGGAAGAAGAGGCACTCCGCGTTCCGTGCGGCGTGCGCGCCCGGGTAGCCCTCGGTCACCGGGGCCCCGTCGAAGCGGCTGAGGAACTCCGTGCTGTAGCCGCGGCTGCTGAGGATGCGCTCGCGGCCGCCCTCGATGGTCATCAGGGCCATGCCCTGGGGGCCGAAGGCGGGCACGATCTGATCGGCCGCCAGTTCGGCCACGTCACGGACGCCCGCCGCCTCGGCCAGGGCCACGGCCAGACGCGTCAGCAGGTACAGGGGCGTCCCGGCGGACTGCTCCACGGGCGCCGCGTCCTGCCGGTCCGCAGGAGCGGCCGCGTCATGGGCGGGGGCGTGGGAGATCACGACGCTGATGCCGCTGGGCCCGGGGTAGAGCCGGAACAGCAACGGCGTGTCCGGCGGGCGGACGGCGGTGAAGGACGTGGGCTGCCGGCTGAGCACGGCCGCCATGTACCGGTCCTCGAAGACCGGGCCGGACAGCCACAGCAGGACTTCCCAGGGGCGTCTGCCGATGAGCGTGGCGGCCCCCGCGTCCATCAGTGCGGTGGCGGCGGGATTGACGAGGGTGAGGCGGCCGTCCAGATCGAGGGCGCAGCATCCCAGGGGGAGGCGGTGCGTGAACTCGAGCGCCGCCGGGGCCTGCGTGGGGTCCGCCGGGGAGCGCTCGGCCGCCAGGACCCGGGGTTCCTCCGGAGCCCGCACCGGCCGGCCGTCGTCGGCAGCCTGGTCGAGGACGGCTGACGCCCGGCGGCAGAATCCGGTGATGGTGTCCCGTTCGTGCTCGCTGAGCTGCGGCGGGCGCCAGACCTGCCACAGCAGCACCAGCGTCCCCCACACCTGGCGGCGGCCGGTCAGAGGTGCGGCGGCGACCATGAACTCGTAGGGCATGACGACCCCGAGCCGGGGATACCGGCGGGCCATCTCCTCCCGGCCGGCCAGCCACACCAGTCGTTCCTGCCGAATCGCGTCCGCGACCGGTGTCGGGGCCTCCAGCGAGACGCGGGCCCACGGGGCGGCCAGTCCCTTGGGGACGCCCGAGACCAGGGACAGCCACAGCACCTGTTCGCCCGGCGGCAGCAGATACAGCAGGCCCGCGGACGCCCCGCTGTCGCGTACCGCGGCAGCCAGCACCGGCTCCAGGTGGTCCAGCCCGAAGCCGGCCTGCCTGCCGGTGTCAGTGGAATGCCGCACCGCGCTCACCTGGTCCGGGCGGCCGGTGACACCGCACGTCGCCCATATACGGAACGTACGCCAGCGCTGCGGCGGCTGCACGTCCAGCGACCGGCGCCCTCCCCCGCCCCGCAGCGCGGCCGGCGCTACGCGGTGGACGGCGGCAGTGACGTCAGATACGACACCGAGGCGATCTCCACCACGGACAGCTGATCCAGCGTGGTGATCGCGCAGGACGGAACGCCCTGGTCCATGAGTTCGGCCGGTACCGCCCGGTCGCCGATCAGGGTGCGCAGCAGGTCCACCGTGGCACCCCCGTGCGTCACGACGGCGACCGGGCCCGGTTGTCCGGCCGAGCCGGCCAGTCCGGCCAGTTCGGCCAGGCACGCGCGCATGCGCTCGCCGATGTCACGGGAGGACTCACCGGAAGAGGTGACGAAGTCCCGGTCCCGCACCGCGGTCGCCCACTGCGCCAGGAACTCCTCGATGCTCTGGTCTCCGTCCCAGTTCATCCGCTCGCGCAGCCGGACGTCCTCCCGTACCAGCAGTCCGGTCCGGAAGGCGATCGGCTGGGCGGTCTCCCGGGCGCGCCGCAACGGGCTGCTGAACAGCGCCCGCACACCGGCCTGCCGAGCCCACTCGGCCGTCGCGGCCGCCTGCCGCCGCCCCAGCTCCGTCAGGCCCGGGTCACCGGGCTCTCGCTTCTTCTCCGCGTGCTGCACCAGGTGGAGGACGGTCACGTCCCCAGAGTGGCGGATCCGCGGGGCGCGGGCGACCGGGATTCCGGCCGCCGAGGAGCGCCTCGCACCCGCCCGCAACCGCCGTTGCCATATACCCCTAGGGGGTATATGGTCGCCGACATGGGTACCCCCTGGGGGTATATGAGCCGAGAAGGGGAGCGGCGTGATGAGCAGCATCGAGTACAAGGTGACGGGCATGACCTGCGGCCACTGCGAGATGTCCGTCCGCGAGGAGGTCGGCCAGGTGCCGGGGGTCGAGGGCATCGAGGTCAGCGCCCTGAGCGGCCGGCTCGTCGTCACCGGCTCCGGAGCGGTCGACGACGCGCAGGTGCTCGCGGCCGTCGACGAGGCCGGCTACGCGGCGGTGCGGGTCCGATGAACGCGGCGGGACGGCTGACCGCCTACGCGGCGGGACTGGCGATCGCGTTCGCCGGGGCCTTCGGCATCGCCGCCGTCGCGGTCCCGCAGAGCGTGGTCACCGGCTGGGAGAGGAAGAGCGACATGAACGACCGGCACACCATGACCCACGAGGAGTCCTCGACGGCTCCCGCCGGGCTCTCGGCGTCCGCGGGCGGCTACCTGCTGACGGACGTGAGCGCGCCCGGGACGACCGGTCTGCCCGGAGAGCTGGACTTCCGGATCCACGACGGGGCGGGCAGGCCGCTGCTCGACTACGCGGCGTCGCACGACAAGGACCTGCACCTGATCGTGGTGCGCTCCGACGGGACGCACTTCCGCCATGTGCACCCGACGCTGGACCGGGCCACCGGCACGTGGTCGGTGCCGTGGCGGTGGGACGCGGCGGGCACGTACCGCGTGTACACGGACTTCACACCGGCCGCCGGCAAGGACGCCGCGAACCTGACGCTGACGAGCAGCGTCGACGTCGCGGGCGACCTCGCCCCGGCCGCCGCCCCGGCGGTACGCACGACCAGCGTGGTCGACGGCTTCTCGGTGTCGCTGTCCGGGCGCCTGACGGCGGGGTCGACGGGTGAACTGACCGCCACCGTCACCAGGGACGGCAAGCCCGTGACGGCCCTGGAGCCCTATCTGGGCGCCTACGGCCACCTGGTCGCCCTGCGCCAGGGGGACCTCGCCTATCTGCACGTGCACCCGCAGGGCGCCGAGCCCGAGCCGGGTGACAGGGGCGGCCCGGGGATCGCGTTCGGGGCCCAGGCGCCCACGGCCGGCCGCTACCTGCTGTACCTGGACTTCCAGGTCGGCGGTCGGGTGCACACCGCCACGTTCGTCCTCGACGCGGCCCTGGGCGGAGCGGGCGCCACCCACGACACGGACTCCCACGGCCACTGACCGCACGGACGGTGGACCTGACGAGTCGGAAGAAGGATCGGCATGAGTACCACAGCGCCCGCCGGGAGCGGGCAGAGCATCGAGTTGGACATCGGCGGGATGACCTGCGCCTCCTGCGCGATGCGGATCGAGAAGAAGCTGAACAGGCTCGACGGCGTCACCGCCACCGTCAACTACGCCACCGAGAAGGCCAAGGTGAGCGTGCCCGCGGACTACGACCCCGCGCTGCTGGTCGCCGAGGTCGAGAGGACCGGTTACACGGCCGAGCTCCCCCGGCCCGAGACGGCGGGGAAGGACGCCGGCCCGGGCGGATCCCCTGACGACGCCGACCCGGAACTGACGTCGCTGCGCGACCGCCTGGCGGTGTCGGTCGTGCTGACGCTGCCCGTGATCGCGATGGCCATGGTCCCGGCGCTGCAGTTCACCAACTGGCAGTGGGCGTCGCTGACCCTCGCGGCCCCGGTGATCGTGTGGGCGGCGCTGCCGTTCCACAAGGCGGCCTGGACGAACCTCAAGCACGGCACCGCCACGATGGACACGCTGATCTCCATGGGGACGGCCGCGGCGTTCCTGTGGTCGCTGTACGCGCTGTTCCTCGGCGACGCCGGCACCCCGGGCATGAAGCACCCCTTCGAGCTGACCCTCGCGCCGTCCGACGGGGCCTCCAACATCTACCTGGAGGTCGCCTCAGGGGTGACGATGTTCATCCTGGCCGGCCGGTACTTCGAGAAGCGCTCGAAGCGGCAGGCCGGCGCCGCCCTGCGGGCCCTGCTGGAGCTGGGCGCGAAGGACGTGTCGGTGCTGCGCGCCGGCGTCGAGACGAAGATCCCGATCGAGGACCTGACGGTCGGCGACGAGTTCGTCGTCCGCCCGGGCGAGAAGATCGCGACCGACGGCGTGGTCGTGTCGGGCACCTCTGCGGTGGACGCGTCGATGCTGACCGGCGAGTCCGTCCCGGTCGAGGTCGGCGAGGGCGACGCGGTCACCGGCGCCACGGTCAACGCCGGCGGACGTCTCGTGGTGCGCGCCGGCCGCGTCGGGTCGGACACCCGGCTCGCGCAGATGGCCCGGCTCGTCGAGGACGCGCAGACCGGCAAGGCTCAGGTGCAGCGCCTGGCCGACCGGATCTCCGGGGTGTTCGTGCCGGTGGTCATCGCCGTCGCCGTGGCCGCGCTGGGCGCGTGGCTGGGCGCCGGGTTCCCGGTGGCCGCGGCGTTCACCGCGGCGGTCGCGGTGCTCGTCGTCGCCTGCCCCTGCGCGCTGGGGCTCGCCACGCCGACGGCCCTGCTGGTCGGTACCGGCCGCGGCGCGCAGATGGGCGTGCTAATCAAGGGGCCGGAGGTGCTGGAGTCCACGCGCAGGGTCGACACGGTCGTGCTCGACAAGACCGGGACCGTCACCACCGGGAAGATGACGCTGGTCGAGGTGATCACCGAAGCGGGCACCGACCGGGCGCAGTTGCTCCGCCTGGCCGGCGCCCTGGAGGACTCCTCCGAGCACCCGATCGCCCAGGCCGTAGCGAAGGCCGCCGCCCAGGAGACCGGCACCCCGCCGGCCCCGGAGGACTTCACGAACATCGAGGGCAAGGGCGTCCAGGGCGTCGTCGAGGGGCACGCCGTGCTCGTCGGCCGCGAGTCCCTGCTCGCCGAGTGGTCCCTGCACCTGAGCCCCGAGGCCGCGGCCGCCAAGGCCCGGGCCGAGGCCGAGGGCCGGACCGCGGTCGCGGTCGCCTGGGACGGCGCCGCCCGGGGCGTGCTCGTGGTCGCCGACACCGTCAAGCCCACCAGCGCCGAGGCGATAGCCCGGTTGAAGAGGATCGGGCTGACGCCGGTCCTGCTCACCGGGGACAACGACGCGGTGGCCCGGCAGATCGCCGCCGAGGTGGGGATCGAGCAGGTCTTCGCCGAGGTGCTGCCCGAGGACAAGGTGGACGTCGTGGCCCGCCTGCAGAGCGAGGGCAGGACGGTCGCGATGGTCGGCGACGGCGTCAACGACGCGCCCGCACTGGCCAGGGCCGACCTGGGGCTGGCCATGGGCACGGGCACGGACGTCGCGATCGAGGCGTCCGACATCACCCTGGTCCGCGGCGACCTGCTGAGCGCGGTCGACGCGATCCGCCTGTCCCGCAGGACGCTCGCCACCATCAAGTCCAACCTGTTCTGGGCCTTCGCCTACAACGTCGCGGCCATCCCGATCGCGGCACTGGGCCTGCTCAACCCGATGCTCGCCGGTGCCGCCATGGCCTTCTCCAGCGTCTTCGTCGTCGGCAACAGCCTGCGCCTGCGCGGCTTCACCGGCACGGCCACCACGACCGCCTGACCCGATCACCCACCCCTTCACAGAAAGACAGGTATTCCTCGTGAACACCGAGAACACCGGCCACCAGGTCGCCTCCACCGGCAGCTGCTGCGGCGGCGGCCAGGCGGCGGCGCCTTCCCCGGCGGCCGCGGGCGACGACACCGCCGTCTGCCCGGTGATGACCGGCAGTACCGTCGTCAAGAGCGTCGCCGAGGCCCAGGGCCTGTTCCGCGACTACGACGGCAACCGCTACTGGTTCTGCTGCGCGGGCTGCGGCCCGGCCTTCGACGCCGACCCGGCCAGGTACGCGACCACCGCCTGACGCAGTACCGCACCGCCATCCCCTCGGGCGCCCCGCTCAACCGAGTGGGGCGCCCGTCCCAACGGGCCGGCGCCACCGACCGGTTCCCGCCCTCGGCGGGCGCCCGCGGACGGGACGCGCCTGCGTGCCGACCTTGCGATCGTCGCCCGGGCAGCTGTACCGGCGGGCCGCCGAGGGGGCGGCCCGCCCCGCGTGACGTGCGATCACAGCCTCCCGGTACATACCCAGGGGGGGTATCCTGGAGGGATCGGCGAGGAGAGAGGTTTTCATGGACTCGACAACAGCCGGCGCGGCGCACGGCTACACCCAGGACAAGGACGCGTACCTCAAGCGCCTGCGCCGCATCGAAGGACAGGTCCGCGGGCTGGCGCGGATGGTGGAGGGCGA
This sequence comes from Streptomyces sp. NPDC020917, assembly GCF_044333795.1. NCBI lineage: Bacteria > Bacillati > Actinomycetota > Actinomycetes > Kitasatosporales > Streptomycetaceae > Streptomyces > Streptomyces sp. NPDC020917. The sequence goes on from NZ_JBIRRR010000006.1 coordinate 122,376, forward strand.
CGAGTACTGCATCGACATCCTCACCCAGGTATCGGCGGCCACCAAGGCACTGCAGTCGCTGTCCCTCGGCCTGCTGGAGCAGCACCTCCACCACTGCGTCGCGGACGCGATCTCCGCCGGCGGCTCCGAGGCGGACCTGAAGGTGAAGGAAGCCTCGGAGGCCATCGCGCGGCTGGTGCGCTCCTGAGCGACGCCCCGTCCAGGGGCGGTCCCGGAATCGCCCCTTCGGGTCCGCACGCTCCCTCATCACTTCAAGGTAAGAATGATCAACAGTTCGCGTCACTTCACGCTTGAAGTTGACGTGACGCGGCCGACCCGGACCGGCTCACCGCGGCGCTCACGGAGGCGGCCTCGCGCTTCGGGCGCATCGACGTCCTGGAGCCGCATGGCCGGCCGCACGGCCTGAACGGCCGCGACCGCACCGTAGAGCAGGGCCCCGACCTGGGGGTCCTCCACAAGTCCCTTGCGGGATAGAGTCCCGCCCGTTCGGGTCCCTCTACCCCGTGGCCGGACTCGTGCTGTCCTCCGGGCGGGCCCACTCGCGCGCGAGGAGGCCGAGGACGGCTTCGTCCGCGAAGGCGCCGTACACCCATGCGGAGTTGCGCAGCGTGCCCTCCCGCGTGAAGCCGACCCCGGTGGCCGCCGCGAGCATCGGCGCGTTGTCCGTGAGCGTCTCGATCTGCAGGCGCTGCAGTCCCCGTACGGCGAACCCGTAGTCGCACAGCACGCGCAGGACGTCCGCGCTGAGCCCGCGGCCGCGGAAGGCGGGGCGCAGCGCGATCCCGAGGTGAGCCATCCGGTTGTGTGTGTCGATCCCCCAGAGCAGGGCCTCGCCCGCCAGTTCCCGCGAGTCCAGCTCGACGACGGAGAAGCACGCCGCCCCCTCCGACGGTCCGGCCACGGCGAACGGCGAGTGCCCCGAGTCCGGTGCGACGGGCCGCCACGGGCGGGAGTCGGCGCGCGACCGGGTGGCCACGTCGTCGTACAACTCGGAGTGGAGAACGGGGACGTCGCTCTCGCGCCGGGCCCGCAGGCCGATCTTCTCACCGCGTATCACGGGACATTGCTATCCGAGCGGGGTGGGGCGATCAACCGGTTTCCGCGGCTGCTCCACCCGGACGGCGCCCGGCCGAACCCGGAAGGCGCACCGGTCAGGGGGCGCGGCGGTGGCGGCGGGTCAGGGCGGAGGCGGCGATGGAGTTGTGGACGGTGAAGGCGACGGTGCCGGGCAGGTAGCGGTCCTCGGACCATTCGAGGGGCGCGCCGGAGGGGTCGGTGGAGCGGCGGCGCTCGCGCAGCAGCGCGTCGCCGGGCTCGCAGCCGAGCAGCCGCGCGTCGTCGGCGTCGGCCGAGGTCAGGTCGATGGTGTGGTCGGCGTCGGCGAAGACCACGCCCTGCTCCTGGAGCGGCTCGGTGTGCGAGACCGCGTCCGGCGGGATCCGCGCCACCAACTCCCCCACCCACAGCGGGTAGAGCGACCGCTCCACCATGACGGGCCGGCCCGACAGGGTGCGCACCCGCAGCACCAGGACCACCTCGCCGCCGGGCTCCATCCGCAGCTGCTCGCACTCGCGGGCGTCGGCGGGCCGCCGCTCGACCCGCTCCACCCGGCCGCCGGGCTCCTCGCCCAGCGAGCGCGCCCAGCTGGTGAAGCTCACCACTTCGGCGAAGCTCTGCATCCGCGCGGTGCCGAGCACCACCCGGCGGGTGCCGCGGCGTGAGGTGACCAGGCCGTCGGCCCGCAGCGACGCCAGCGCCTGGCGGATGGTGCCGCGGGAGACCCCGTACCGCTCGGCCAGGGCGGCCTCGGCGGGCAGCCGGCCGCCCGAGCCGTACTCGCCGGCGGCGATCGCGTCGCGCAGATCGCCCGCGACCTCGCGGTACAGCGTGCCCTTGGCCGGCTCCGCACGCCCGTCCTGCAAGGTCCCTCCCCGATCGGCACGGCCATCGACCGGTCGTCGTGGCCCCTCGACACCGGCGGCCGCGCGCCGCCCTCGGCGACTCGACGCCGTGGCGCACCACCAGTCCCGCTGGACCCTATCCGCTTCGTGACCGCCGCGCGCCACCCGTCCCGCCCGGTGACCGGACCGCTACCGGCGGACGGCGAGATTCCCGTCCCATCCCCCCGCCGGCGTCCGGCCGTTCACCTTCCGGCCACCGGCGTCTGGCGAACTGAGCCAAGTTGTACAGCCAACTTTGGTGCTCCGTGGACGGCCCGGGGACATCTCCGCCGCTCGCCACGTTCCCCCTGGAGGACATTCCCGTGACTGCCCACCGTTTCAGAGCCGCACTCGTGGCCGCCGGGCTCGCCTGCACGGCCCTCGCACTGGCCGCCTGCGGCTCCGAGACCTCGGCCTCGAACGCCGCCGCGGGCGGCAAGAACGCGGCGACCGCCACCTCCGCCGCGGACTTCGGCGGGATGGACGCGCTGGTCGCCGCAGCGAAGAAGGAAGGCACCCTCAACGCCATCGCCCTGCCGCCGGACTGGGCCAACTACGGCGCGGTCATCGCCGCGTTCGAGAAGAAGTACGGCATCAAGGTCCAGGACGAGAACCCCGACGGCGCCAGCCAGGACGAGATCAACGCGATCACCTCGCGCAAGGGCCAGCGCCGCGCCCCCGACGTCGTGGACCTCGGCAACTCCTTCGCGCTCAGCGCCGCCTCGCAGGGCATCCTCGCCCCGTACAAGGTCGCCACCTGGGACGACATCCCGGCCGCCCAGAAGGACCCGGGCGGCCTGCGCTACGACGACTACGGCGGCTACGTCTCCATCGGCTGCGACGCCAAGGCCGTCAAGGAGTGCCCGACCACCTTCGCCGACCTGCTCAAGCCGCAGTACAAGGGCCAGGTGGCGCTGAACGGCGACCCGACCAAGTCGGGCTCGGCGTTCGGCGGCGTCTTCGCCGCGGCCCTCGCGAGCGGCGGCTCGCTGGACGACATCCAGCCCGGCCTGGACTTCTTCCACAAGCTCAAGGCGAACGGCAACTACAACCCGGTGGAGTCCACCCCGGCGACGGTCGAGAAGGGCGAGACGCCGATCAGCATCGACTGGGACTACCTGAACGCCGGCTACGCCAGGGAGTTCGCGGCCAAGGGACTCCAGTGGAAGGTCGCGGTGCCCTCCGACGGCCAGTACGCCCAGTACTACAGCCAGGCGATCAACAAGTACGCGCCGCACCCGGCCGCCGCCCGGCTGTGGGAGGAGTTCCTCTACAGCGCCGAGGGCCAGAACCTGTGGCTGCAGGGCTTCTCGCGGCCGGCGGAGATGCCCGCGATGGCGCAGAAGGGCACCGTCGACCAGGCCGCCGCCGCGAAGCTCCCGCCGGTGACCGGCACCCCGGCGTTCCCGACCTCCGCCCAGGTCGACGCGGCCCAGAAGGCCGTGCTCGCCGGCTGGGCCAAGGCCGTGAGCTGACCGGCGCCATGACCACGGCTCACGCCGCGACGCCGCCGCCCGCCGCCGACCCCTCCTCGAAGGAGGCCGGCGGCGGCCCGGCCGCCCTCGCCCCCGCCCCCTCCCCGGCCTCCCGCGGGAACGCCGGCCGCAGGCGCCGTTCCGCCGGCTGGCTCGCCGTCCTGCCGCTGATCGCCTTCGTGCTCGTCGTCTTCGGGCTGCCCGCCTTCGCGATCGTCACCAACGCGTTCAAGACCGCGCCCGGCGCCCCCGGCGGCGTGCACTGGACCACCGGGAACCTCACCCAGTCGGTGCACGGCGCCTACCTGACCGCCCTGTGGGGCAGCGTCCGGCTCTCCGCGCTCACCGCCGCCCTCGGCGTGCTGCTCGGACTGCCGCTCGCCCACGCGGTCGTCACCTCGCGCTTCCGGGCGCTGCGCGAGGCGGTGCTGGCCGCCTCCGGGGTGCTCGCCAACTTCGGCGGGGTGCCGCTCGCCTTCGCCTTCGTCGCCACCCTGGGCAACTCCGGCGAGCTGACCCGCGCGCTGGACCTGACCCGGCACGGCTGGAGCCTGTACTCCTTCACCGGCCTGACGATCGTGTACCTGTACTTCCTGGTGCCGCTGATGGTGCTCACCGTCACGCCGGCGCTGGAGGGCCTGCGGGTCCAGTGGCGGGAGGCGGCGCAGAACAGCGGCGCCACCACCCGGCAGTACTGGACGCACGTGGCGCTGCCGATCCTGGCGCCGTCGCTGCTCGGCGGCTTCGTCCTGCTCTTCGGCAGCGCGTTCGCGGCCTACGCGACCGCCGCGGCCATCGTCGGCAGCTCGGTGCCGCTGATCACCCTGCAGATCGCCAACGCGCTGTCCGGCAACGTCCTCGCCGGCCAGGGCAACGTGGCGCTCGCGCTGAGCCTGGACATGATCGTGATCGCCGGTCTGGTGATGGCCGCGTACATCCCGCTGCAGCGCAGGAGCGCGCGATGGCTGCACTGACCCCGGCCGCCCCCGGCCAGGACACCGCCGCGCCGGTGCCCGCGGGCGCCACCGCCCGGCGCAGGGGCAGGCCCCGGCTGTGGCGCGGCCTCGTCGGCCTGGTGGCCGCCGTCTGCTTCCTCGGGCCGATGGCGTTCTCCGTCCTGTTCACCGTGGACGTGCCGGGCAAGGGCTTCACGCTCGGCTCCTACACGGGCATCCTCGGCGCCGCCGGCTTCTGGAGCAGCCTGCGGCTGACCCTGGAACTGGCCGCGGCCACCGTCGCGGCGACCCTGCTGCTGCTCGTGCCCGCCCTGATCGCGGTACGGCTGGCCGCGCCGCGGCTGCGGGTGCTCGTGGAGGTGCTCTGCTCGCTTCCGCTGGTCGTCCCGGCGGTGGCGCTCACCGCGGGCATCGGCTCGGTGCTGCGGTGGGGCCCGGACGACTTCGCGGACACCCCGTTGTTCCAGACGTTCAACGCGATCCAGGACCCGGGCTTCCCGGTGGTGCTGCTGCTGGCGTACGTGCTGATGGCGCTGCCGCTGGCGTATCGCACGCTGGACGCCGGGCTGCGCGCGCTCGACCTCGCCACGCTGGTGGAGGCGAGCCGCAACTGCGGGGCGGGCTGGCCGCGGACCGTCCTGTACGTGGTGCTGCCCAATCTGCGCGGCGCCCTGCTCAACACCGCGTTCCTCACCCTGGCCCTGGTACTCGGTGAGTACACCGTCGCCTCGATCCTCGGGTTCCAGCCCTTCGCGGTGTGGATCGTGTCCCTGGGCGGCAGCGACGCCCAGGTCTCGGTGGCCGTCTCGGTGCTCAGCCTGGTCCTCACCTGGGCCCTGTTGCTGCTGCTCGCCGCCGCCGGACGCGGGCGCGCGCAGCGCCCCCCGCGCAGCATCCGCCACGCCGCCGACGCGGCGCCGACCGTCCGGGAGACGTCATGACCGCAGCGACCACCGCGGCGAGCACCGCGCAGAAGACCGCGTCCGCCGGCGCGGCGGCCGGCGCCACCGTCGAGTTCCGCGGGCTGCACCGGAGGTTCGGCGCCACGGTCGCGCTGGAGGGCCTGGACCTGGCTGCCCGGCCCGGCGAACTGCTGGCGCTGCTCGGCCCGTCCGGCTGCGGCAAGACCACCGCGCTGCGGATGCTGGCCGGCTTCGAGCACCCGGACGCCGGCGAGGTGCTGGTCGACGGCGAGGACATCACCGGGGTGCCCGCCCACCGGCGCGGCACCGGCATGGTGTTCCAGTCGTACAGCCTCTTCCCGCACCTGACCGCCGCGGAGAACGTCTCCTTCGGGCTGCGGATGCGCGGCACGGGCAGGGGCGAACGGCAGCGCAGAGCAGCCGAGTTGCTGGAGCTGGTGGGCCTCGGGCCGCTGGCCGGCCGGTTCCCGCACCAGATGTCCGGCGGGCAGCAGCAACGGGTGGCGCTCGCACGGGCGCTGGCGCTCCGGCCGCGCGTCCTGCTGCTCGACGAGCCGCTGTCGGCGCTCGACGCGAAGGTGCGGCTCTCGCTGCGCGAGGAGATCCGCCGGCTGCAACAGGACCTGGGGATCACCACGTTGTTCGTGACGCACGACCAGGAGGAGGCGCTGTCGATGGCCGACCGGGTCGCCGTACTGCGCGCCGGACGGCTCGAACAGGTCGCCGAACCGGCCGAGTTGTACGCCCGGCCGGCGACGGCCTTCGTCGCGGAGTTCGTCGGCACCATGAGCCGGATCCCCGCGCTGCGCGCGGCCGAAGGACTGGTCGAAGTGCTGGGGCAGCGGCTGCCGGTGGCGGGCGAGCTGCCCGCCGGCGGCGAGCTGGACGCCCTGGTCCGGCCGGAGTCCGTCCAGCTGGCTTCCGACGCCCAGGGATCGGCCACCGTGGTGGCCGCCTCCTTCCTCGGCGCGGTGACCCGGCTGACCGTCCGGCTCGCCGGCGGCGCCGAGGTCAAGGCCGACCTGCCCACCGGGACCGCGGCCGACCTGCCGGTCGGCTCGCCGGCCACGGTCACGCTGCCGGCCCGCGCCGTCCTGGTGGACCGCCGCGCCCGCTGACTCCGCTGCGGCGCGCGGGCGCCGGTCCCGTGCCGTACCGGCCGCGGTGCGCGCGGCGGCACCCGGCCGGGTACGACGACCGGCCGGGCCGCCCGTGCGCCGCACCCCACCGCGCGGCCGGCACGCAACCGCGCCCGTGCGTGCCCCTTCCGCGTCCCTCACCACCCCACCTCACCTCCCTCACCCTCCCCGAACTCCTAGGAACGGCACCCGAGTGCACTCCCGTAGCACCCCCGCCCTGCCCGCCGCCGTCCTGCTCGACATGGACGGCACCCTCGTCGACACCGAGCACCTGTGGTGGCGGGCCGTCGAGGAGACCGCGCGGCGGCTGGGGTACCTCCCGACCGACGCCGATCTGCCGGAGGTGCTGGGCCGCCCGGTCGGGTACACCGCACGGCACCTGCACCGCGTGAGCGGCGGTGCGGCTCCTGAGGCGCGGATCGCGCGGGAGCTGGACGCCGCGTTCACCGCGCGCGTCGCCGAGGAGGTCCGGCCGCGGCCGGGCGCGCTGGGACTGCTCGCGCGGTTGCAGGACGCGGGCGTGCCGGCGGCGCTGGTGACCGCGTCGCCGCGGCGGGTGGTGGACGTGGTGCTGCGCACCCTCGGCGCGGACTGGTTCGCGCTGACCGTGGCGGCGGAGGACACCGCCCGCACCAAGCCGGCCCCCGACCCGTATCTGCGGGCGGCCGCGCGGCTCGGGGTGGCGCCGCGGGACTGCGTGGTGGTGGAGGACAGCCCGGTCGGGCTGGCCGCGGCGCTCGCGGCCGGCTGCCGGGCGGTCGCGGTGCCGTCCACCGTGCCGATTCCCGAGGAGCCCGGGGTGGTGGTGCTCGACAGCCTCGAGGACGTCGACCTGCTGCTGCTGTCCGCCCTCGCCGCCGCCCGGATCTGACCTGGAGCCCAGCGTGCCCTACGTGCTGCTCGCCCTCGCCATCGCCGCCGAGGTCTGCGCCACCAGCTGCCTCAAACTCACCGACGGCTACACGCGGTTGTGGCCCACCGTCGCCGTGGCGGCCGGCTACGTGCTGTCGTTCGTGCTGCTCGGCCGGGCGCTCACCCGGATCCCGGTGTCGGTCGCGTACGCGGTCTGGTCGGGCGCCGGCACCGCGGCGGTCGTGGCCATCGGCGCGTTGGCCTTCGGCGAGACGCCGGGGCGGTCGCAGTGGGCGGGGATCGCGCTGGTCGTCGTCGGCGTGGTGGTGATCAACGTTCGTGGCGCGCCCTGACGTTCACCGCGGACAGCCCCGTCCGACCGCTCCCGCCCGACCCTCCCGACGACCGGCCTGACCGACCCTCCTGGCGCCGGCGCGCGCCGCAGACCGGGCGCGGCGGGTCTCAGGTGGGCGACAGGGTGCGCCGGCCCTCGTCGGCGGGCTCCGGACTCGCCGCGCCGTCCTGCACGGTCCCTGCCGTGGTGCGGTGGGTGCGTTCGATCGCCTGGCCCCAGTAGGTTCCGGCGATCATGAGCACGGCGCCGAGGGTCGCCCAGGGCGTGAGCCGCTCGCCGCCGAGGCTGATGCCGACGGCGACGGCCCAGATCGGTTCGGTGCCCAGCAGCAGGCTGGCCCGGCTGGCGGAGGTGCCCTGCACCGCCCAGGTCTGGGCGACGAAGGCGAACACGCTGCAGAACAGGGCGAGATAGACCAGCTGGCCCCAGGTGCCCGCACCGCTGCGCGCCAGTTCGGGCAGGTGGCCGGCGGCCGGGGCCAGGAACAGCACCGAGCCGAGAACGGTCTGGACGGTGGTCAGGCGGAGCGGGTCCATGGAGCGGCCCGCGGTGAGCCGGCCGACGAGCGCGACATGCCCGGCCCTGACGACGGCGGCGGCGAGCACGAGGACGTCTCCGAGCCGCGGCGCGTGCAGTCCGGTGCTGGAGGTCAGCAGCCCGACGGCCAGCACGCACAGCCCTGCGGCGAGGAAGAACCGCCACGGCAGCCCGCGCCCTCCGGCGCGGTCCAGCACCGGTGTCAGCACGATGGTCAGGCTGATGATCAGTCCCGCGTTCGCGGCGCTGGTGTGCGCCACCCCGTACGTCTCCAGCACGAGCACGGCGGCCTGCGTGCAGCCCAGCAGCGATCCGGCGCGGACCTCGTCCCGCGTCCAGCGGCGCCCGGAGCGGCGGGTGGCGACCAGGCCGCCGCAGGCGAGTGCGGAGATCGCGTACCGGGCGAACAGCACCGCCATCACCGGCAGCGCCGCGGTGGCGGTCTTGGCGGCGAGGTAACTGGATCCCCAGACGAGCGCGACCAGGAGGAGTACCGCGTCGGTACGGCGCGAAATCTGCATGCGCCTACGCTGCACCGGGACGGACGTTGAAGGCCAGCCCCAACTTCTACAACGAAGCTGTAGCAGTCCTACACTGTGAGTGTGGACGAGCGGCAGTTGCGGATCCTGCGCGAGCTGGGAGACCGGGGCAGTGTCAGCGCGGTCGCCGAGGCCCTGCACGTGACGCCCTCCGCGATCTCGCAGCAACTGCGGCTGCTGCAGCGGGCGGTGCCCGTCCCGCTCACCGAGCGGGCAGGACGCCGGGTGGTGCTCACCGACGCCGGACAGGCCCTGGCCGCCGCGGCCGTGGAGGTCGAGGGCGCCCTGGCCCGGGCCCGCCACACGATCACCGACTTCGCCGAGCAGGGCGACGGCGCCGTGTCGGTGGCCGCGTTCCACAGCGCGGCCTCCGCCTTCTTCCCGCACCTGCTCCGCGGGCTCGCCGGTGCGGGCCGTCCCCGCCCGGTGTTCGCCGACGAGGACGTGGCCCAGGACCGCTTCCCCGCGCTGACCCGCGACTACGACCTCGTGCTCGCGCACCGCCTCGACCACGCCCCGCCGTGGCCGCGCACCGTGACCGCCACGACCCTGCTCCACGAGCCCCTCGACGTCGCGCTGCCGGCCGGCCACCCGCTGGCCCCGAAACCGGTCCTGACCCCGCACGACGTTGCCGATCAGCCGTGGATCACGGTCCATGACGGCTTCCCGCTGATGGCCACCATCGAGGCGATGGCGTGCGTCGCCAACCGGCGGCTCGACATCGTCCACCGCATCAACGAGTTCGCGGTGGTCGCCGAGGCCGTCGCCGCCGGCGGGGGCGTCGCGCTGATGCCCCGCTGGACCACCCGCGAGCACCCAGGCGTGGTCCTCAGGCCGCTGAGCGGGGTTCACGCCCGACGCCACATCGACGTCCTCCACCGGCCGGAACGCACCGCCCGGCGGGCGGTGCGGACCGTCCTGGCCGAGCTGCACCGGGCCGCCGCGGCGATCCGGCAGCGGGACGGCCGGTGACCTGGCGGCGCTCTATGCTGGAGCAAGGAGGGTGCGGCCAGGGATGGGCTGGTGCGGATGAACGTGCCTGATTCTTCCGGCGGCCTTGGCCGAGTGTCAGGAGTCCCGGTGGAGCGTTACCCGGCCACGGCGTTCGTGGACGGCCGGGGCCGGGTCTCGCTGTGGAGCCCCGAGGCCGAAGCCCTTCTCGGATACACGGCGGAAGAGGTCCTCGGGACCCCCGCAGCGGATCTGCTGCCGCTTCCCGGGGAGCGTGAAGCGGCGCTGGCAGCCGGTGAAGGGCCTCCGGCCGGTCAGGGCTGGGACGGCGTCCGGCGGGTGAGGCATCACGATGGGCACGCCGTGCGGCTGGCCGTGCGCGTGCGCCCGATGCTCGGTGCGGCGGGACACGCCGGCTGGGCGGTGAGCGCCGCGGACGCGGGTCAGGCGGAACGGGAGACGGTCGACCGCGCGATCGGGCAGGTGCTGTTCAGCCAGTGCCCCTTCCCGGTGACCGTTCACGACCGCGATCTGCGGTACCGGTGGGTGAACGACGCGACCGCGCGGGCGGTGGGCGTGCCCGCCGAGCGGCTGGTCGGCCGGCGGATCGGCGACGACTCCCCGTACGCCGACGTGTCGAAGCTGGAGCACATGCTCCGCCGGGTACGGGACGGCGGCGAGCCCGTCCTGGACCTCCAGGTCCACGGGCGTGTCCCCTCGGACCCGGACCACACCCGGGTGTGGTCGGCGTCGTCGTTTCGGCTGACCGACCCGGCCGGCGGCCTCCTGGGGATGTGCCAGTGGTACGTGGACGTCACCGAGGGGCATCGGGCGCAGCAGCGGCTGGCCCTGCTGAGCGAGGCCAGCGAGCGCATCGGCACCACGCTGGACGTGGCGATCACCGCGCAGGAACTGGCGGACACGGCCGTCCCCGACCTGGCGGACATGGCCGCCGTCGACCTGTTCGAGGCGACCATGCAGGGCGAGGAGTTCCCTCCCGGGCCGGTGGACCGCAACGTGCGGGCCCGGCGCGCGGGGTTGTCCTCGACGCGGAGGGGCACGCCGGAAGCCGCGTACCTGGTGGGTGAGGCGGTGGCGTACCACCCGGGTACCCCGCAGGCACGGTGCCTGGCCACCGGCATGCCGGTACTCGTGCGGAAGGTGGACGCCGACGAGACGTACGCCCTCGACGAGCGGCGGGCCAGCAGGGTCCGCGAGACGGGTATCCACTCCCTCATGGCGCTCCCGCTCCTGGCCCGCGGAACCACCCTCGGCGTGGCCTTCTTCAGCCGCTCGCTCAACCCCGAGCCGTACGACGAGGGCGACGTGGCGCTGGCGGAGGACTTCTGCTCGCGTGCCGCGGTCTGGGTCGACAACGCCCGCCGCTACACCCGCGAGCACACCACCGCCCTGGCCCTGCAGCGCAGCCTGCTGCCGCGCAGCCTGCCCGACACCCTCGCCGTCGAGACCGCCTACCGCTACCTGCCCACCGCCTCGCACGCCGGGACCGGCGGCGACTGGTTCGACGTCCTGCCGCTGTCCGGCGCCCGCGTCGCCATGGTCGTGGGGGACGTCATCGGCCACGACCTGCACGCGGCAGCCGTCATGGGGCGGCTGCGCACCGCCGTCCACACGCTCGCCGATCTGGACCTGGACCCCGACGAGGTCCTCACCCAGCTCGACGACCTGGTCATCCGCCTGGCCCGGGACGATCCCGACGTCCAGGGAGCCACCTGCCTGTACGCGGTGTACGACCCGGTCTCCCGCCGCTGCGTCCTCGCCCGCGCCGGCCATCCCCCACCCGCCCTGGTGCAGCCCGACGGGACGGTCGCGTTCCTCGAGGACATCCCGTCCGGGCCGCCGCTGGGCGTCGGAGCGTTCCCGTTCGAGACCAGCGAGCGCCGGCTGGAGGAGGGCACGCTCCTCGCGCTGTACACCGACGGGCTCGTCGAGGCTCCCGGCCAGGACGTCGACGTGGGGCTGAAGCGGCTGGCCCGGGCCCTGGCGGGCGCCGAGGGGCCGCTGGAGCAGATGTGCGGGGAGATCGTGGAGGCGGTCGCACCGCAGCGGCAGTCCGACGACGTGGCCCTGCTGCTGGCGCGCACGCACGTGCTGGAGGCGGACCGGGTCGTCTCCTGGGATCTGCGCGCCGACTCCGCGCAGGTCGCCCAGGCCCGCTCGCTGGCCGCCCGGCAGCTCGCGAAGTGGGACCTCGAGTCGCTCCTGTTCACCACGGAGCTGATCGTCAGCGAACTGGTGACCAACGCCATCCGCCACGCGCGCGGCCCGATCAGGCTCCGCCTCGTCCGGGCCGACAGCCTCATCTGCGAGGTCACCGACGGCAGCCTCAGCGCCCCCCACCTCCGCCGCGCACGTATCAACGACGAGGGCGGCCGCGGTCTCTTCCTGGTCGCCCAGGTCTCCTCCCGCTGGGGCACCCGCTACGGCCGTGACTGCAAGACCATCTGGGCCGAGCAGCCGCTCTCCGGTCCCCCGAGGTGACAGCGGCGCCAACGCCTTCGGGCTGCGGGCGGGCAGGCCGCGAAGCCGCGGCCCGCCCGCTCGGCGCCGCGTCAGCCGTGGACGGTGAACGCGTCGACGATCATGTAACTCCCGCCCGTCATCACCCCCTTGACAATGTGGGTGCCAGGGGCCAGTCCGGTGAGGGAGTAGACGGTCTGCTGGTACTGGCGGGTGCCGGTGGCGCAGTCGACGGTCTTGAGCAGGGTGCCGTCGACGTAGATGTCGACGGTGCCCTCGTCGCTGTTGGTCTCGGAGACGAGGTCGACCCCGGTGCCGTTGAAGGTGTAGCTGAAGGCGTCACCGTGGTTCGTCGTGGCGTAGAGGTCGTTCTGGTAGGAGTTGGCGCCGCCGCGGTCGGGTCCCTTCCAGTCCCAGCCCGGTCCGGTGTACTCCACGCCCGCCGTGTCGTTGTACGTCTGATCGCCGGTGGGCTTGGTGAAGCTGACGGTGGTGGCGGCCTGGTGGCGCCACACGGCCGCCGTCACCGTGGAGCCGGGCGGGAGGACGTTGTACAGCCGCCAGAAGCTGTCGCGGGTGGTGACGGCGGTGCCGTTCACCGCCCGGATCACGTCCGCGGCCTGGAAGCCCTGGGCTGCCGCGTACGACCCGGCGGGGACGGCGGCGAGGTACAGGCCGTCGTGGTCGCTGAGGCCGACGGAGGACATCACGGCGTCGGAGTAGACCGCGGAGGCGGTGGCTCCCATGAGTGGTTCGGGCTGCGAGTCGACCGTCACGGAGACGGGCGGCGCCGGCCAGGTCACCGCCGGCGGGGTCGCCTCGCCGGGGCGGCCGTCGCCGAACCGGTCCATGGGGACGTTGGTGAAGCCCAGGGCGAGTGCCGGGGAGGTGCCGGACACCGTGAAGTCCGTCATCGAGGGGTGCTGCCACGGTGAGCCGGCGGTGAACTGCGGGTCGGACACCGCGGAGTGGGCGTCGAGGCCGTTGCCGGCCCAGTTGCCCGGCAGGGTGACCTTGCCCCCGTTGTTCCAGAAGAGGTTGTCGTCGGCGACGTAGCGGGCGACCGCGGGATCGCTGAGCACGTTCTGGTACGGCTGGGGGGAGAGCACGATGTTGTGCCGGATGACGTCGCCGTTGTCGGCGTGCGAGACCTGCTCGTAGATGCTGCCGCCGACGATGACGTTGTTCTCCACCGTGCGGAAGAAGCCGTCGCGGAGCTTGATGCCCGCGTTGAGCAGCAGGTTGCCGGTGATCTGGTAGTTGCCCGAACCGTCGTCCAGGTCGATGGCCCATTCGGAGCTGTGCCAGATCCGGTTGTTGCGGATGATGTTGGGCTCGACGACGTCGAGCTTCGCGTACGCGCGCTGGGTGGCGTCGTCGCTCAACGGCCAGAACCGGTCGCGGCCCCAGGAGTTGAACGGGCCGTGGTCGCCGGTCTCCTTGACGCAGTCGAACATGTCGTTGAACTCGACGACGTGCCCGCCCCACGTGCCGTCGTCGATGTTGACGCAGGAGCGGGGGCTGTCGTGGATCGTGTTGTGCGACACCGTCACACGCCGGCTCATCGAGATGTTGACGCCCGCGCTCTGCTTCTCGAACACCCCCATGCCTGACATGCTGTTGCCGCTGATCGTGATGTCCCGCGGGTAGTCCTGCGTCTTGGGCCCGGGTGCCGTGTCGTCGAGCGCGGTGACCATGTGCTGCCATGTGGAGGGGTCCCGCACGGCCGATTCCGAGCCGACGACCTGCACGTCCGTGGCGCCGGAGTCGCGGAAGGTGCTGTCGGAGACGGTGTTGTGGTCGTTGTAGCCGTCCATGAACACGCCGTTGCCGCCGACCTGGTCGAACGTCGCGCCGGTGACCGTGACGCGCTGGGCGTTCTTGAGGTACACCGCGCCGGTGCGCGCGACGGCCCAGTCCCCGAGCTGCGTGCCCTCGTAGGGGTGGTCGAAGAGCGTGCGGTGGGTCTGGGTGAAGGTGATGCCGGAGAACGACAGGTCGTGCACGGGTGCTTCGGCGGAGGTCCCCGCCAGGTGCACCAATTCGTCGAGTTCGGCCGTCTCGACCGTGGCCCGGGTGACGTCGGTACCGGCCGGCGGGTAGTAGTACAGCTTTCCGGTGCCGGAGGCGTAGTACCACTCCCCCGGCGCGTCGAGCTCCTGGAGGATGCCCTCCGCCACGACGTGGTGGGCGTCGTACGGGAGTTGGGGATTGGCGCAGGCGAGGTTGCGGTTGTTGTCGCCGACCCACTTCATTCCGAGCGAGCCGTCCGCGGCCATGCCCGTGATGTGGAACGACGCGCCGCCCCAGGTGTTGCAGTGCAGGGCCCGCACGTCGCCGGCGGTCACGTCGGTCCACCCTTTGGCCTTGGCCTCCGCGGCGAGGTCCTGCATCGTGGTGGAGCCGCCGAGGACCGCCGTGCCGGGGTCGTAGTTGGGGTAGCGGGCGAGGGTCTGCCGCTGCCCGTCGACGAACAGCCCGTCGAGGCTCAGGCCGCTGCCCACATCGGCGACCTGGATGCCGCCCTGGTACGTGGACCAGTGGGGGTGCAACTGCCTGCCGCCGCTGAGGACGACCTTCTCGCCGGGGTACGCCGAGTACGTGACGGGCGCGCCGGGGCGCCCCGAGTCCCGGTCGTCGAACTGGAGCGTGCGGCCGAGGTGGTAGCTGCCGCCCTTGATCCACACGTGGACCGGGAGACCGGACCGGGTGGCCCGCCGCGCGGCGGACTGCGCGCCCTGGAGGCTGGCGAGCGGCTGCTGCGCCGAACGTCCCGCGTTCCCGTCACTGCCGTCCGGAGCGACGTACAGGTTGATGGCGGGCCGTTCCGCCGGCGCGGTGTCGCCCGGCTGCTGCGCCGCCGCGGCAGGTGCGACCGCGAGGCCCGTCCCCGCCAGCAGCACCCCCGCCGCGCCCGCGAGCGCTCTGACCAACCGTCTAGGTCGTGGTATGCCCATGAACTCCACTACGCCCACCCTCATCCACGGAGAAGACATCCGATGTAAGCGGGGAGGCTATCCACGACGGAGGCACTTCGGAAGGGGTTGGACGAGCTTTCACCCGATGAATACCGGAGGGTGCAAGCAAGGGTGCGGCAAGGGCGCGCCCTGCCTCTACGGCAGGATCGAGTCGATGTAGCCGCCGTCCACGCGGACGGCTCCGCCGGTGGTGGCGGAGGCGAAGGGCGAGCTGAGGTAGACGGCCATGTTGGCGATCTCCTCGGGCTCGATCAGCCGCTGCAGCAGCGACTGGGGGCGGTGCCGGCGCATGAACGCGTGCTGCGCCTCGTCCCAGGGCAGCTCGTCACCGACCAGCTGGCGGACGAAGTCCTCGACGCCGCCGGTGTGCGTCGGCCCGGCGATCAGCGAGTTGACGGTGACCCCGGTGCCCGCCGCGTCCTTGGCGAAGCCGCGGGTCACCGCCAGCAGCGCGGTCTTCGTCATGCCGTAGTGGATCATCTCCGCGGGGGTGACCACGGCGGAGTCGCTGGCGAGGTTGATCACGCGCCCCCAGCCGCGCTCCTTCATGCCCGGGAGGTGGGCACGGATCATCCGGACCGCGGTCAGCACGTTGACCTCGAAGTACCGCCGCCACTCCGCGTCGCTGACCTCCAGCGGTGCCGCGGCGCCGAAGATCCCGAGGTTGTTGACGAGGATGTCGGCCTCCGGGAGGGCGCCGACCACGTCGGCGACGCCGTCGTCGGTGGCCAGGTCGCCGGGGACGGCGACGAACGCGGCGCCGCCGGTCTCCTCCCGCAGGCGCGCGACGGCCGCGTCCACCGACCCGGCGCTGCGCCCGTTGACGCCGACGCGGGCGCCGGCCCGGGCGAGTCCGGCCGCGATGGCCATGCCGATGCCCTGGGTGGAGCCGGTGACGAGGGCAGTCCTGCCGGACAGGTCGATCTGCATGTCTCTGCTCTCCCGTGGAACCGCCGGTCGGGTCCCTGCCAGCCTGCCCGCTCCCGCAAGGGGCCGCATCCGCTGGCCGGGCGTTCCGCGGCCGGAGCCGCGGCCCGTTGTCAGCGGCGGCTGCCAGGATGATCCGATGACCGAGATCACGGACATGATCATGATGAGCGGCGGCCACCGCATCGCCGTCCGCCGCGCCGGCCACGGAGGGGTTCCGCTCCTGCTCGTCCACGGGTTCCCGTGCACGAGCCTGATCTGGTCACGCACCATCGGCCCGCTGGCCGAGGCGAGGTTCGACGTCGTCGCGCCGGACCTGCGCGGGTACGGCCGCTCCGACCTCGTGGCCGGCGACGCCTACGAGCTTCCCGCGTTCAGCGCCGATCTCGCCGAGCTGATGGACGCCCTGGGCTGGGACCGCGCCGTCGTCGCCGCCCACGACCTCGGCGGGGCCGTCGCCCTCGACTTCGCGAGCCGGTTCCCGGACCGGGTCGACCGCGTGGTGTTCCTGGACGACACGCTTCCCGACCTGCCGGCGGAGTACGCCGCGGCCGGGATCCCCACGGCGCAGGACCCGGGCCGCACGGTGGTGCTGGACTACCACGTCAACCAGGGCCTGCACGCCGAGGAGCTGCTCGACATGCTCAACACCCCGGAGCGGCGCCGCCGTTACATCGGCGAGTTCTTCGGTCATCGCCTGTGGTCGCCGGCCGGCGCGTTCAGCGACGCCGACCGCGAGGTGCTCACCGCGGCCTACGCCGACCACGAACGGCTCCGGGTCGCCTTCATCGACTACGAGATCGTGACGGGGCACCGCACGCCGTCGCTGCCGACGATGGAGGACCGGAAGATCCAGCAGCCGGTTCTGGTACTGGTCGGTACCGATCAGGCCACCCTCGGCGAGCATGTCGAGGCGAAGTGCGAGGTCGCCTATCCGCAACTGGTCGGCCCGTTCTGGATCAAGGGGGCCGGGCACTTCCTGAGCTGGGAGAAGCCGGACACCGTCATCCGCGCCCTGCGCGGCTTCTGCGCCGATCTCCTGGCGTCGCCGGGCGGGGCGCGCTGACCGCACCGCCGGCCCGGCGGACCGCGCGCGACGCCGGTCGACCCCGCCCGCGCATACGAGATGGAGCACGGGATGCGGAGCGCGGGATGTGCCGCCGGCGCAGTGCCGGAAGGGCTGGACGGGACACGCGTCGACGTGCTGCTGACCTTCCCAGCGGGATCCGTGGATTCCCGCTCCCCTCCGGGAGTGAGCAGGGCATCCGGCCCTTCCGGACTGCGGGCCCCGGCACGGGCGCGGAAGCTTGAAGTGCGCCTCCCCGGGGCCTATTTGATGTTAATCTCGTTCACATGAAATCGGCAAGGCCGTACACCATGCGGGCCCGGGCGGCCGGCGCGGAGGGCACGCGCAGCCGCATACTCCAGGCCGCGGTGGGGCAGTTGAAGCAGCGGCTGCGGTCCGACATCCGGCTCAACGACGTGGCCGCGCAGGCCGGCGTCACCGTGCAGACGGTCCTGCGGGTCTTCGGCAGCAAGGCGGAGCTGTTCCGCAGCGCCCTGGACGAGGTGCTCCAGGAGATGCGCGACGGCCTCGGCCGGACCGAACCGGGCGACGTGGCCGGCGCGGTGCGCACCTGGTTCGACCACTACGAGCAGTTCGGAGACGTGGTGATCGCCAACCTCGTGGAGGAACACGACCCGGCGGTGGCACCGGTGGTCCGCATCGGCCGCGAGCGCCACCGGGAGCGGGTCCGGACCGTGCTCGCGCCGCAGTTGGACGGGTTCCCCGCAGGCGACCGGGAGCGTGTCGTCGACGCCCTGGTGTGCATGACCGACGTCTACACCTGGAAACTCCTGCGCCGGGACATGCAACGCCCGCGGCCCGACGCCGAATCCACGATGCTGCTGATGATCGACTCGGTACTGGGGGGCAGTTGAGATGGCACGCTTCGCCTTCGTCACCTGGGGTGGCGCGGGGAACCAGACACCCGCGATCGGCCTGGCCGATGCCCTGGCCGGCCGCGGCCACGAGATCACCTTCGCCGGGTACGACGAGCAACGCGAGCGCTTCACCGCGCTCGGCTTCCCGTTCCGGACGCTGCGGCATGCGCAGCGGCGCTGGCCCGCGGCGCAGCCGCCGGACTGGATGCCGGTCCTGGCCGACGTGGTCTGGGCCTGCGGGGAGCATCTGCGGGACGTCCCCGAGCTGCTGGCCGCCGAGCACTACGACGCGCTGGTGATCGACTGCCTGATGTTCGGCGCGCTGGCCGCCGCCGAACGGGAGTCGCTCCCCGCGGCGGTGCTCGTGCACAGCGCGCCGGGCGCGCTCCTGCCACCGGGCGGCGGCCTGGACCAGCTCGCCCTCGCCCGCGTGAACGAGCTGCGCAGCAGCGCCGGCCTGCCCGCCGTCAAGGACCTGTGGGAGACCTGGCGGCCGTTCCCCGTGGTCTGCGCCAGCACTCCCGACCTCGACCCGCCCGCACCTCCCGCGCCCGGGGCGTTCGCGTACGTCGGACCGGTCTTCGAGCCCCGCAGGGGCGCGCCGTGGGCCCGGCCCTGGCCGGCGGAGGACCCTCGCCCGCTGGCACTGGTGAGTTTCTCCACCGGCCAGGCGTGGGACCAGACCTCGCGGATCAGCCGCACGCTCGCCGCGCTGTCCGCCGACCGCTACCGCGTTCTGGTCACCACAGCGATGGCCGACGTCAGCGGGGTGCGGGCACCGGGCGACGCGGTCCTCGCCCCGTACGTTGCGCACGCCGACGTCCTGCCGCACGCATCGGTCACGGTCACCCACGCCGGCCACGGCACCGTCAGCGCCTCCCTCGCGCACGGCGTGCCGCTGGTCGCGCTGCCCAACCCCGCGGCCGACCAGCCGGCGCTGGCCGGGCAGATCGAACGCCTCGGCGTCGGGATCGCGCTCGACGGGGACACGGCGACGCCCGACCAGATCGCCGGCGCGGTCCACACCGTGCTCACCGGCGACGCGTACGCGCGCAACGCCCGCCGCCTCGCGGACACCATCGCCGCGCTGCCCGGCCCGGCCGGCGCCGCGGTCCTGCTCGAACGCCTCGCGGGCCCGGCCACCGGCCGGTAGGAGCGGCCGGTAGAGTCCCCGGAACATGACCGCCCCTTCCAACTCGGCGAGAGACAGGGTGACAACGGCCACCACCGGCCTGGTGGACCTGCGGGAGCACCACCGCTGGCTCGGCGGCAGCCATCTGTACGACGGCGGCGAGCAGTTGGTGACCGGCTGGCACTTCCACGACGTGCACGAGATCGAGTACGCGTGCCGTGGGACGGTGGAGGTCACGACGGAGGCCGGCCACTATCTGCTGCCGCCCCACCAGGCGGCGTGGATTCCGGCGGGCCTGCGTCATCGGACGACGCTGAACGCGGACGCGCGGACCCTCGCGGTGCTCTTCGAGCCACGACTCGTGCCGACGGCCGGGGACCGGGTGCGGATCCTGTCCGTCTCCGCTCTGCTCCGGGAGATGATGCTCTACTCGGTGCGGTGGCCGATCTCGCGTAGGGAGTCCGCGGCCGCAGCGGACCCGTTCTTCCAGACGCTCGGCCATATGGTCGGCGAAGTCCTGGACGACGAGCGGCCGTTGCACCTGCCGGCCTCGGACGACCCGCTGGCCGCCGCCGCCACCGAGTACACCCGCGCCCACCTCGACCGCGTCACGCTCGGCGACGTGACCCGCGCGGTCGGGGTCTCGGAGCGGACGCTGCGCCGCCTCTTCCACGCCCGCCTGGGCATGTCGTGGCGCACGTACCTGCTCCGCGCCCGCGTCCTTCGCTCCATGACGCTGCTGGCCGAGCCGGACCGTTCCGTCCTCGAGGTCTCCATCGCCGTGGGTTTCGAGGACGTCGGGGCGTTCGCCCGGTCCTTCGCCAGGCACTGCGGGGAGAGCCCCTCCGCCTACAAGCGGCGGATCGCCGGAGCGCCGTGAGCCGTGCGCGGCTTCAGCGGCCGCGGCTTCAGCGGCTTCGCCGGTACCGGAGGTAGACGACCTGCGAGAAGGTCCGCGTCTCCAGGAGTTCGAGGTCGAGGTGCTTCGGCAGCGGCGGGAAGTACGGGGTGCCGCCGCCCAGGACGACGGGATTGACGAACAGCCGGTACTCGTCGATGAGGTCCTTCTCGGCGAGGGCTGCGGCGAGCCCGGCACCGCCGACGGACACGATGCCGCCACCGGGCCGGCTCCTCAACTCCTCGGCCTCGTCGGCGACATCACGGCTCGCCAGGCGCGCGTTGCCTTGCACCGAGGTCAGGCTGGAGGAGAACACCACCTTCGGGAGGGGCTTCCAGATGCGGGCGAACTCCAGCTCCAGCGGATCGGTGCGGGTCTGCTCGGCCGTCTCCCATCCGAGCATGCTCTCGTAGAGGCCGCGCCCGGTCAGATGCCCCGTCAGCTCCCGGGTCTGCTCGTTGTGGAACCCCATCAGTTCCCTGTCGGGCGCTGCCCAGTCGATGGACCCGTCCGGACCGGCGATGCGGCCGTCCAGGGACACGGACATGGAGACGATCAAGGTAGCCATCAGGCCTCCGCACTCGGAAGACTCGGCAGATCCCCGCTCACCGGCGAGGATCCGGCCTGCTCGGGTTACCGACTGTAGGTTCCCCGGGACCTGGCCGTCCCTGCATCGTCGGCCAAAGATCAGGCCCGAACGGCCAGGCCGTTCTGGTCAGCGCGCCGTACCATTGGCGGATTTTTGTGACTATTTAGGACCGATGAGAAAATGGTTCATTTTCGATAGAAGTCAGCGTCTTTGCGGTGTTTGGTCGTGCCGGTGGCACACGATCCCTTCATCCGGACCGCGACGGTCCGGGGTGACGGGGCATCGGCCCCAGCGCGTACAGAAAGGCCTGAGATGAGCAATGGACTGAAGCGGGCTGTGGCCCGGGGAGCCGTGGCGGTGGCCCTGGCCGCGGGCGCGGTGGTCGGCGCGGTCGGCACCGCGTCGGCCGCTCCGATGCACCACCGTGCGCCGGCGCCGCAGCACTGCACGACGACCGCGGGCCACTGGAAGTGGGTGTGGCACCCGGCCTACCGGGACCGCAACCACCACCAGCAGCAGCACGCCGGCTACTGGACGCGCGTCTGGGAGCCCGCCCACCACGAGTGCCGCAACAACCAGCACCGGCCTGACGACACGCACCGGGCTTCGAACCCGCGCTGACACCAGCGCGCATCCGGCCCCCGGGACACCTGCCAGGTGTCCCGGGGGCCGGCGCCTTTTGCACCGTTCGGGCCGACGCCCCCGGCCGAGGGCCCGGCGGTGAAGGCGGAATCGGCCGCTCTAGGGCCGGCCGCCCCGCAGGTGCGCGAGGACGAGATCGGCGTCGTCGAGATGCGGCTCGCGCACGACGTAGCGCGTGATCCCCCACCGCTGTGCGTGGCGGGCCGTGGCCTCGGCGATCTCGGCGACGGTGCCCACCCACACGTAGGGCGAGGCGAGCACCTCCGCCCGCGTCGTACCGAAGGTCCTGGCGAGCCGCTGCACCGCGCCTTCGGCGTCGTCGGTCACCTCCACGGCCTGGACGAGCGCTTCCCTCTCCGGTGCCCGCGCCCGTCCCGCCGCGCCTTCCTCCACCAGCTGGACCTGCCGGTCGATGTCGGCCGGTTTCCAGCGGGTCTCGTGGCTGTGACCGTCGGGCAGGGTCCGTCCCAGACCGCTGAGCGCGACGACGTCGGCGTGCCCGCCCGCCCAGCGCAGCAGGGTGGAGTTGCCGCCGCCGAAGACGAACGGCACGGGCTGCTGGACAGGCCGCGGGCCGGCGAGCGTTGCGCCGTGCGTCCGCATCTCCGGTGCCGTCCGCGTCACCGACTCCCCCGCCAGCAGCGCACGGCAGGTCTCGGCGACGGCCAGGAACCTGCGGACCCGGCCGGCGACGTCCGGCCTGCGCGAACCGAGCATCTCCCACTCCACGGGAGTGTGGCCGGCACCCAGCGCCAGGCGGGCACGCCCGCCGGAGAGCACGTCCAGCGTCGCGACATCGGACGCGAGCAGCAACGGCTCGCGGATCCCCGCGTGGGAGACGTAGGAGCCGAGGCCCAGCCTCTCGGTGACCATGGCCGCGGCGGCGAGTGCGACGAAGGGGGACGCCGTGGTGCCGGGGTGATCGGCGGTCAGCAGGGCGTCGTACCCCTGGGCTTCGGCGCGGCGGGCGAGTGCCGCCCAGGACGCGCGGTCCCTGGGCTGGGCCTGGACGGAGACAAGCGGCGTGTGCATACCGGGAGACTAGGGACGGCCCGCCATGCCGCACCAGCGGCTTCCGCGGCCGGCGAACACTCAGCGGGCCGCTCCGGCCAGGAGCGGGCTGAACGTCGAACGAACGGGGTGTACCCGAAGCTCACTTGGGCGTCCGCGCCCCGCGCTCGGCCGAAGCGAACGCGGGGCGCAGGGCGCAGCGGGACGCTGCCGGGGCCTAGTCGCCGAGCTTGGCCCGCACTGCCTCCTCGATGCGGCGGCCGATCTTCGCGTCGATGTGCTTCCAGTAGTCGAAGGCGCGGTCCAGCACCGGCTGGGTCACGCCGTCGAGGAGATGGCCCTCCACGCCGGGCCGTCGCGCCCGCACCGCCCCCAGGACCACCCGCACGGCCCTGCCTTCAGCCGGCCCGGCGGTGGCCCGGTGTGGAGTTCGGCGTCGCCGCGGGCGTGCAGCCTCCGGCTACCGCACCTCGGATTACGGCTCGCCTGCCGCTGGAAAGCCCAGCGCGTCCAGCAACGTGAAGAAGACCTCTTCCGCGAAGACCTCCTGCGACCGCAATACGTCTTCGATGCGCTCCCGGCCGGCCGGCGGCCCTGCACCGGCCGAAGCCGCCCAGGCGACGGCCAGCGCGGCGACATCCGGCACCTGCGCGTCCAGTTCCGCGCGTATGCGGCGCTGCGCCTCGGCGAACTCCGGGCTGCTCGCCCACACGCTCATGTCATCCATGTCCGCGGGGTCTTCGACCATGAGCGCGGCGGCCACGTCCGGATGGAGCACGGCCTCCCACCGAAGGCCGCCGGTTCCAAGCCCTGTCACGCGGGCCATGTCGCTGTCGTAGATCTGTGCGGTGCAGGCCGGCGCGCCGGTCCACGCCACCAGCGTCGGCAGGTGGCTGTCGTCCCAGTCGTCGTGCTCAAGCTGGAGGGTCTGCCAGCCGCCGGGCCGCGGCCACAACGTGTGCACGGCTGCCTTCCGGCCCTGGTCCAGGCCATCGAACACCGGCGACTCCAGCAACGATCGCTCGCTGCGGGCGAAGACGAAATGGCCCCAGAACCCCATGACACCCGCTTTCGCAATGGTGCCCGCAGGCTACGACCCGGCACTGACATCCCGCTGGGCGTGACGGTTCGCCGGCCGGTGGCGTGCGTGGGCCGACCGGCGAACTCCCGGGGCGTGGGCCCAGGCGCGGGCGAAGGCCAGGAGGTCGGCGCTGAAGCGGATGCCGTTGTCGACGACCAGATTCGCCTGCGGGTCCCATGCGTCGGCGGTCAGGGCCAGCCGTAGCTGAACACGACGGGCCCTGAGCCCCAGTCCTCGGAGAAGAGCTCCGTGCCGTCCTTCGCCGTGATGAAGGGCATCGCCAGGCTCCTCGTCGGGCAGGTGCCATGGCCTGCTTTCCACGTTCGCGCAGCCCGCGTGGTCCCGCATCACGTCGAGGCCAACGCACAGGTGGCCTTCCCGCGACACGCCGTCCGAGGTGCGCGCCGCGGGCGGGCGCGCGGAGAAGGATCCGCTCATGGACACCGCCCGGAAAGTCGCCGTCATCACCGGGGCGTCGCGTGGGATCGGAGAGGGCCTGGTCACGGCCTACCGCGGGCTCGGGTACGGGGTCGTCGCGACCGCCCGCTCGATCCGGCCGTCGAGCGATCCGGACGTGGTCGCGGTTCCCGCGGACATCGCCCGGCCGGGAGCCGGCGCCCGGCTGGCGGACGCGGCCATGGAACGGTTCGGCCGCATCGACACGCTGGTCAACAATGCCGGGATCTTCGTCTCCAAGCCCTTCACGGAGTACACCGACGAGGATTTCGACACCGTGACGGGGGTGAATCTGCGCGGGTTCTTCGAGGTCTCGCGCAGCGCGATCGGCGCGATGCTTTCCGGTAACGGCGGCGGACACGTGGTGAACGTGACGACGACCCTGGTCGAGAACGCCGACGCCGAGGTGACCGGGGCGCTCGCGTCCCTGACCAAGGGTGGCCTGAACGCGGTCACCAGGTCGCTGGCGATCGAGTACGCCACCCGCGGGATCCGGGTGAACGCCGTCTCCCTCGGCGTGATCCGCACCCCGATGCACCCGACCGACCCGGACGGGTTCCAGGCAGCGCGCCACCCGGTGCGGAGGATGGGCGAGGTCGACGACGTCGTCCGCGCCGTCCTCTACCTGGAGCAGGCGCCCTTCGTCACCGGCGAGATCTCGCATGTGGACGGCGGCCAGAGCGCGGGGCACTGACCGTCGCGCGGACCTCAGACGAGGCCGAGCTGCCGCATCATGCCGAGTTCGTCGCTGCTGCCCCAGCGCTCGACGAGCATGCCGTTCTCGAACCGGCTGATCTGCATCCCGCGGTAGCGGACCGGCTTGCCGGTCGGCCCGTGCCCCGCGAGTTCGCCGCGGTGGGTGCCGGTGATCGTGTAGGCGAAGGCCAGCTCGTCGTCCGTGGCCACCAGGTGCTCGACCTCTACATGCAGGTCGGGGAAGGCGCGCCGCAGGTCCCGGAACATCGCCTGGTAGCCCTCGGGACCCGGGCCCTGGCCGGGTCCGGGGTCGTGGTCGATCGAGCCGGGGGCGACGACGTCCACGAGAGCGGCGAGCACACCGCTGTTCACGGCTTCGCCGAAGGCGGTCTGGGCGGCGATGTTGTCCTGCTGGGACATGGCACTCCTCGCTGGGTGACGGTGTTCGCCTGCCTGGCCGCTCCGCTGGAGCGGCCCTGCTGGCCACCGATCCTCGGCAGCGGCCGATGCGGCGCCCCTCGACACGCCAGGAGGCACCCCCTTTCGGACCGCCCCGTGCCCCGTACGCCGTACCGCCTTCCGCGGCGGCCGGCCCTGCCCGCGCCAGGACACCGCGGCCGCCGGGAGCCCCGCGGGAGGCCGCAGGAATACATGCCCAGTCATGTTGTTATGGCTGGCGTCACGACAGCTGCGAGCGAGAGAGGCGACACCATGCAGTTCGGGATCTTCACGGTGGGTGACATCGCACCCGACCCCGTCACCGGCCACACCCAGAGCGAGGCGGAGCGCATCACCAACATCGTGCGCATCGCGCGGAAGGCGGACGAGGTCGGCCTGGACGTCTTCGCGCTCGGCGAGCACCACAACCCGCCGTTCGTCCCGTCGTCGCCGACCACACTGCTGGCGCACATCGCGGCGCTGACCGAGCAGATCGTGCTGAGCACCTCGGTCACGCTGATGACCACCAACGACCCGGTGAAGATCGCCGAGGACTACGCGATGCTCCAGCACGTCGCGAAGGGCCGGCTTGACCTCATGGTCGGACGCGGCAACACGGTGCCGGTCTACCCGTGGTTCGGCAAGGACATCCGGCAGGGCGTCGCCCTGGCGCTGGAGAACTACAACCTGCTGCACCGGCTGTGGCGTGAGGACGTGGTCGACTGGGAGGGCACGTTCCGCACCGCTTTGCAGGGCTTCACCTCCACCCCGCGGCCGCTGGACGACGTCCCTCCGTTCGTCTGGCACGGCTCGATCCGGACGCCGGAGATCGCCGAACAGGCCGCGTTCTACGGCAACGGGTTCTTCGCCAACCACATCCTCGCCCCGAACTTCCACTTCAAGCGGCTGGTGGACTTCTACCGGGCGCGCTTCGAGCATTACGGACACGGCACCGCGGCCCAGGCCATCGTCGGCCTGGGCGGGATGTCGTTCATCGCCCAGCGCTCGCAGGACGCGGTCGAACGCTTCCGCCCGTACTTCGAGAACTACCCGGTGTTCCGCGGCTCCCGGCTCGAGGACGACATGGCCTCCACGCCGCTCACGGTCGGAAGCCCGCAGCAGGTCATCGACAAGGTCCTCACCTTCCAGGCGGGCTTCGGCGACTACCAGCGGCAGTTGTTCGCGGTCGACGGCCTGGCCCTGCCGGTGGAGACGGCGCTCGAGCA
Organism: Streptomyces sp. NPDC020917; assembly: GCF_044333795.1. NCBI lineage: Bacteria > Bacillati > Actinomycetota > Actinomycetes > Kitasatosporales > Streptomycetaceae > Streptomyces > Streptomyces sp. NPDC020917. The sequence continues at coordinate 148,542 of NZ_JBIRRR010000006.1, forward strand.
GATCGAGCTGCTGGGCACCGAGGTGGTCCCGGTGCTCCGCAAGGAGATGGCGGCGCGGCGTGCGCCGGGGGTGCCGGAGGCGCCGACCCACGCGAGCCTGGTCCGGGCGAAGTACGGCGACGCCGAGCCGCGCCGGCCGCGCCCGAACCCGAACCGCGGCGACAACCTGTCCGGGGCGTCCCCGTACCAGGACAGCGACCCGGCCACCATGGCCCGCTTCCCGCAGGTCGTGTGACCGTGGCCCGCAGCATCAAGCTGGCCAACGAGGCGTGGGAGGCGCTGCACCGCGCGCAGGCGACCATCGCCATGGAACTGACCGAGGCCGACATCTGGGGCGACCTGCTGCCGAGCGAGTACGGCGTGCTGCACGCGCTGTCCAACGCGCCGCGCGGCCTGCGGATCAGCGAACTGCGCGACGACGCCCTGCTGATCACCCAGCCGGGCATGTCCCGGCTGGTGATCCGACTGGAGGCCCGCGGGCTCGTCGGGCGCGAGGACGACCCGGACGACGCGCGAGCCTGCCGGATCCGCCTCACCCCGGCGGGGGCGGAGGCCCAGCGGCTGGTCGGCAGGGCCGTGGCGCGCCATGTGGCCGAGGCGATGACCCGGGCGCTCGGGCCGGGCGACCTGGCGGTGCTGCGGGACCTGACCACCGGCCTGCTCGCCTCGGCCCGGCGCGAGGGAGCCGGGCGGGCCGGCGGCCGGGCGGGCGAGAGGGCCGGCAGCGGCACCCAGGAGCCGAAGAACACGACGAACACGAAGAACGTGAAGAAACGGAGCACGAGATGACCGTGGCAACCCTCCACTCGAACGACCCCGCGGAGCGCCAGGCGGCCGTCCGCATCGTCGTCGTCAGCGCGGGCGTCAGCGACCCCTCGTCGAGCCGCCTGCTCGCCGACCGCACGGCGCAGAAGGCGGTCGACCTGATACAGGACGCCGGCGGCACGGCGACCGTCGGCACCGTCGAACTCGGCCCGCTCGCCGTCGACATCGCGCAGGCGATCGTCTCCGGCCACCCCGGCGACCGGCTGCAGGGCGTGTTCGAGCGGCTCGCCTCCGCGGATGCGCTCATCGTGAGCACGCCGGTCTACAAGGCGGGCGTCAGCGGGCTGTTCAAGTCCTTCGCCGACCTGCTCGACAACGACCTGCTCATCGCCAAGCCGGTGGTGCTGGCCGCCACCGCGGGCACCTCCCGGCACTCCATGGTCGTGGACGAGCAGATGCGGCCGCTGTTCGCCTTCCTGCGCGCCATCCCCGCTCCCACGTCCCTGTTCGCGGCGCCCGAGGACTGGGGCGACGCGGACCTGGGCCACCGGATCGCCCGCGCCGCCACCGAACTCGTCCTGCTGGTGCGCAGCGGCGTCGGCACCGCCATCGCCGACGCCGCGTGGAGCGGCTACGACCACCGGTTCGGCGGCCATGCCACCCGTGCCGAACGCAGCACCGACGACGTGGACTTCTCCACGGACCTGATGCGCCTGGCGGCCGGCGGCAAGCTGTGACGCCGCCGGCGCCAGGCGGGGGCGGTCAGCCGGTGATCGTGCGGCCGGGGTTGCGGCGCTCGACGTAGACGCGGTTGCCCTCCGGGCCGGTCCACTCCATCCGGACGATGCCGGGGACGGCGCCCTCGGCGAAGCGGGAGGGGTCGGCCCAGTAGCCCTGGTTCGGGTTGCGGAAGAAGGTCGACCAGAGCGTCCCGCTGCGGTCGGTGAAGAAGTTGTTGTGGCCCAGGCCCACGCCCGCGGTCCAGCGCACCGAGTACGGGCCCTCGAAGTGGTCGGCGACGGCGAGGACCGCGTCGTACTGGTACTGCTTGGTCGCCGCGCCGAGCCGGTTGTAGGCGTACTGGGTGCTGCCGTCGGCCGCGCTGTACTGCCGGTCCCAGACGGCCTGGGAGAGGTAGTACTTGCCCCCGTGCTTGAAGACGTACACGCCCTCGCGGTACGGCTCGGGCGCATAGGGCGCCTGCGGAAAGACCGGGAGGTTCGTGGGCGTGGTGATGTCCTCCATGTCCGGGCGGAACCTGGCGTACAGGTCGTTGTGCAGCACGAGCCAGGCGTCGTCGCCCTCGGAGAAGAAGCTGCCGTCGATGTGGAAGTACGCCCCGGGCTTGATGAAGCTCGGTCCCCCGATAAACGAGTCGCCGAAGGGCTTGTCGACGTTGCCCTCGATCAGCCGGTACGGGCCCTCCAGCCCGCCCTCGCTCACGAGCATGAACGACCCGACCTTCTGGGAGTGGTCGCCCATGCAGGCGACGATGTACCACTTGCCGTCGAAGCGGTGCACCTCCGGCGCCCAGACCTCGCCGCGCTTGCCGAACATGTCGTCGTACCAGTACTCCTGCCACGGAGCGACGACGGTGCGCGCGGCGGTGTTCTCACCGACGAACTCCGGGGACCACACCTTGCCCTTCTCGGCGTCCGGCCGCAGTCCGGTGGTGTCGATCAGCCGCCACGGTCCCTTGAGGGACGGGGAGACCCACAGGAAGATGCCGTCGTTCCACGGGGCGGCGATGTCGAGACCGGGCGCGCGGGTGGTGCCCGTGGCCACGTAGACGGGAGCGCCGTGCTCCTGGAAGCAGTTGACGTAGAAGTCCCGTACCCACACCACGCCGCGGTCCTGGTCGCGGGGGCGCAGTTCGAGCGGAAGGATGAGGGAGTTGTCGTCGCGGGGCCACAGGTCCAGCCGGGTGTCGGCGGCGCCGTAGGGCTGGAGGTCGGGCCAGTTGGGCGGGTAGCGGCGCATCGACGCCCCGGTCGCCGGCCCGGAATCCGCCTGGGCGGCGCTCATCGGCAGTGCGGCAGCCGCTCCCAGGCCGACGGCGCCGGCCAGCAGGGACCGCCGGCGCATTCCGTTGCTGTCAAAGCCGGTCATTCAGTCACATCTCCTTCGTTGTGCGGGATGCGGGCGGAGCGGATCGCCCTTGCCGTCCCGGGGCTGAGGGTCAGTTCCTCCGCCGGCCGGCCCCGGCCGCGCCGGCCGCAGCCGTACCTGCTGACGACGACGGCGCCGTCGTCCACGAGCTTCGCGACCGTGTCGTACAAGGTCGTCCTCGAGAATCCGGTGAGTTCCCGCAGACCGCTCCGGCTGAGCGGGCCGTGCCGGCACAGCAGTTCCAGCAGCAGCGCCTCGTGCTCCGATCCGCCATGTCTCGGAGGGCCGTCCCTGGTTGGCATGCCGCACAGCATTGGAAAGGCCCGCTCATTAGGTCAACAGACCGGATAAATAATCCGGACGCCGCCCTCGGGCCGGCACTCCGGGCGGCATGGCATTTCCCCACGTCAGATGGGCGATGGGAAGGACCGCTCGTCATGTCACGATTGGATAACGGCAGTTGCGTTCCCGGACAACTCCGGCACCGCCCATCGCGGCCGCCCCGGCCCCCACAGGCACCGGAAGGCCCGGGCCGGAGGATCGGCCGGTCCGCCCAACTACCGTCCGGATGAACAACGTTGCTGGTCACAGCAGTTTAGCGGCGAGGACCGGGCCGATCGCGGCACCCCGATCCCCCGGTCGTCGACGCCGCCTGATGTGAAGGATCCGGCAATTACTTCTGTCGGAGTGTTGACGGAATATCTCGGCGTTCCTACCTTGACCTGCATGCAGAAGCCCACAGGAGCGCACGCCCTGGTCAGGCGGACCCATGAGGACCGCGTACTGCGCGCACTCCAAGCGAACGGCGCCATGAGCCGCGGCGAGATCGCCCAGATCGTCGGCCTGTCCCGCACGACCCTCTCCGAGATCACCGGCAACCTCCTCCAGCGCGGCGCCATCATCGTGCTGGACACGGACGCCGCCATCCGCGGGGGCAGCGGACGGCCGGCCGAACGGCTGGCGCTCGACCCGGCGTCGGCGCAGTTCATGGGGGTCGACTTCGGGCACCGGCGGGTGCACGTCGCCGTTGCCGACGCCGCCCACGAGATCATGGTCTCGGGCTCCGTACGGTACGCCGACACGGCGCCGTGGCAGACCCGCACCGAGCTCGCCCTCGCGCTCGTCGACCGGCTGGGCTCCCAAGCCGGCGTCCGCTACGGGGCACTTCAGGGGATCGGCATCGGCGTCCCGGGCCCCTACCCGGCGCCCGAGGGGGCTGCCTGGCCGCCCGCCAACCCCGGGGCGCCGATCCTGCGCCCGGCCCCGGAAGGCGTCGACGTGGCCTTCGCCGAACGCTTCGACGCGCCTGTGATCGTCGACAACAACACCCGCCTGGCCGCCCTCGCCGAGGCGATCACCGGCGCCGGCAGCGTCGCCGACCTGCTGTACGTACGCCTGGCGGACGGTGTCGGCGGCGGGCTCGTCATCGGCGGCCAACTGGTCACCGGCTCCACCGGGCTGGCGGGCGAACTCGGGCATGTGACCGTCGAACCGGTGGGCCGTCCGTGCCGGTGCGGCAAGCGCGGCTGTCTGGAGACCGTCGCCTCGGTCCCCGGAATCCTCGCCACCTGCTGGGAGTTCGGGCTGCGCCTGGACGGCCCCGAGGCCCTCGCGGACGCCCTCTCCCGCCAGCACCCCGTCGCGGAACGGGTGGTGCGGGAGGCGGCCGCGGCACTGGGACGCGTGCTGGGGGCCGCGACGATGGTGCTGAACCCGGCGAAGGTGGTCATCGGCGGAGAGATCGCCCGGCTCTCACCGGTGATGGTGGAGCAGGTGTCCGCCACGCTCGCCGGCGAGCTCTTCCCGATCGCGGCGGCCGGTCCCGTCGTCGAGGCCGCGCGGCTCTCCGACGAGGACGGCGCGCTCGGCGCGCTCGCCGCCGTCTTCCACAACTCCCCCCTTCTGGCGAAGTACCCAGAGACCGCCGACGTGAAGGACCGTTCCGATGGATCCGACCCGACCCCAGAAAGAGCCGCCCATGTCCGTTCTTGACCAGCAGGGCGCCGAAGAGCGGGACCCCGTCGCCGGCACGGCGCCGGACCAGCCGGCCGGTTCCGGCGCCGCTGCCGACGGCGGCCCGAAGATCGTCCGGAGTCGTGAACCGGCCCGCAGGCGCGGGCTGTTCCTGGTCCTGAACGCCGTGTCCGTGCTGCTGGGCATCGGGCTGTGGTGGGTGCTGGCGGCCGCGGGCTTCACGCTGCCGACGCCGCCCCAGGTCGTCTCCCGCGCCGGGACGCTGATCAGCAACGGGACGCTCGCCGGCGACGTCCGCGCCAGCCTGACCCGGGTGCTCATCGGCTTCGCGCTCGGCACCGCGGCCGCCGTCCCGGTCGGGTTCCTGATGGGCTGGTACGACATCCTGCGCGGCCTGATCGAACCCTGGATCCAGTTCTTCCGCACCATCCCGCCGCTGGCGATCATCCCGCTGGCCGTCGTCATCATGGGCATCGACGAGACCCCGAAGATCTTCGTCATCTTCCTCGCCGCGTTCCTGGCGTGCGTGGTCGCGACCTACCAGGGCGTGGTCAGCGTCGACCGGACGCTCATCAACGCCGCCCGGGTGCTGGGCGCGAACGACCTGACGATCTTCGCCCGCGTCGTGGTGCCGGCCTCCACCCCGTTCATCCTCGTCGGCATGCGGGTCGGCCTCGGCTCCGCGTGGGCCACGCTGGTCGCCGCCGAACTCATCGCCGCCCAGAAGGGCCTGGGGTACCGCATCCAGAACGCCCAGCTCTACTACGACCTCCCCACCATCTTCGTCGGACTGATCTCCATCGGGATCCTCGGTCTGCTCATGGACCGTGCCCTCCTTCTCGCAGAACGCAAGCTCACCGGATGGCAGGAGCGCCGATGACCACCGAGACGGCCAAGATCTCCGTGCAGGACGTCACCAAGACGTTCGAGCTGGGCCGCGAGACCTTCACCGCGCTGGACAAGGTCTCGCTCGACATCGCGGACCACGAGTTCGTCACCGTCGTCGGCCCCTCGGGCTGCGGCAAGAGCACCCTGATGAACATCCTCGCCGGACTGGAGACGCCCACCGCGGGCCGCGCCCTGGTGGACGGCGCCCCGGTCTCCGGGCCGGGACCTGAACGGGGCGTGATCTTCCAGCAGTACGCCCTGTTCCCCTGGCTGACGGTCCGCCAGAACGTGGAGTTCGGCCTGCGGACCACTCGCGTGCCCAAGCGTGAACGACGCAGCCGGGCTGAGTACTTCATCGAGCTGGTGGGGCTGGAGCGGTTCGCCGACGCGCTCCCCAAGACCCTGTCCGGGGGCATGCGGCAGCGCTGCGCCATCGCCCGCGCCTACGCCGTCGACCCCTCCATCCTGCTGATGGACGAGCCGTTCGGGGCCCTCGACGCGCTGACCCGGGTCAAGCTCCAGGAGCAGCTGCTGCACACCTGGAGCCGGGACAAGCGCACCGTTCTGTTCATCACCCACGACGTCGACGAGGCCGTGTTCCTGGCGAACCGGGTGATCGTCATGGCGGCCCGCCCCGGGCGCGTCTACGACGTCATCGACGTCGACCCCGCCATCGAGCGCACCGAGGAGTTCCGCCTCAGCGCCCGGTTCGCCGCCCTGCGCAACCGGGTGTGGCACTCCGTCTACCACCAGGAAGGCCGCACGGCGGTCCCTTCCGCCTCCGCATCCGCACGCTCATGACCTGGAAGGGACTCCTCGTGTCGACCTCCCTCACTCGCAGACACCTCACCGCCTCCGTGGCCGGCCTGGCCGTGGCCGCCCTGCTGACCGCGTGCGGCAACGGGTCCTCCGCCGGGGGGTCGGGCAGCACCGTGCGCTTCGGCTACATCGGCGACTTCAACGGCGCGAGCCTGATCGCCATCGCCGACAAGGAGGGCCTGTGGAAGAAGCACGGGCTCAAGGCGGACACCAAGGTGTTCACCAACGGCCCGCTGCAGATCCAGGCCCTCGGCACCGGCAACCTGGACTTCGGCTACATAGGCCCGGGCGCCATGTGGCTGCCCGCCTCGGGCCAGGCCAAGGTCGTCGCGATCAACACGCTCGGCAACGCCGACCGGGTCATCGCCCAGCCGGGCATCACGTCGATGCAGCAGCTCAAGGGAAAGACGGTCGCCGTCCCCGAGGGCACCTCCGGCGACATGATCCTCACGCTCGCCCTGAAGAAGGCGGGCATGACCAAGGACGACGTGAAGCTGGTCCCCATGGACCCGTCGACGATCGTGGCCGCGTTCTCCTCCAAGAAGGTCGACGCGGCGGGCTTCTGGTACCCCGCGACCGCCACGATCAAGAAGCAGGTGCCGGATCTGGTCGAGCTCGCCAAGGACAGCGACTTCGCGGACACCGTGTCCTTCCCCACCGCGTTCGTGGCCGGCAACAAGCTGGTGGCCGACCACCCGGACAAGGTCAAGAAGGTCCTCGCCGTCCTGCGTGACGCCATCGCGTTCCGCTCCGCCCACACCGACGAGGCCATCAGCATCACCGCAAGCAAGCTCGGCATCCCGGTGGACCAGGTCAAGGCCGACGCCGCCAACAATAAGCTGCTGGACGTCGGCGAACTCGACACGCTGACGAAGAACGGCACCATCGACAAGTGGCTGAAGGGCATGGACGACTACTTCGTCGGTGCGGGCAAGCTCAAGCAGTCCGTGGACCCGAAGACCTACTACACCGGCGACCTCTTCACGGGGGCCGGTCAGTGACGCAGGCCGCATCCTCCGGGAAGAACATCCTCTTCCTCATGACCGACCAGCACCGGACGGACACCCTCGGCGCGTACGGCAACCCCATGGGGCACACCCCCGTGCTCGACGAACTCGCCGCCACCGGAACCCGTTTCGACCGCTGGTACACCCCCACGGCGATCTGCACTCCGGCCCGGGCCAGCCTGCTGACCGGACAAGCACCCTTCCGCCACAAGGTGCTGGCCAACCACGAGCGCAACGTCGGCTACCTGGAGGACCTGCCCGCCGGCCAGTTCACCTTCTCCCGGGCGCTGCGGGACGGCGGCTACAACTGCGGCCTGTTCGGCAAGTGGCACGCGGGGAACCTGCGGACCGCCGCCGACTACGGCTTCGACGGCCCCGACCTGCCGGGCTGGCACAACCCGGTGGACAACCCCGACTACCTCGCCTACCTCGCCGAGCGCGGGCTGCCGCCGTACCGGATCAGCGACCGGGTCCGCGGCACCCTGCCCAACGGCGGCCCCGGCAACCTGCTGGCCGCCAGGCTGCACCAGCCGGTCGAGGCGACCTTCGAGCACTACCTGGCCACCCGCGCCATCGAGCAACTCGAGGAGTACGCGGCCGACTTCCACCAAAGGGAGCAGCCGTTCTTCCTCGCGCTGCACTTCTTCGGGCCGCACCTGCCGTACATCCTCCCCGACGAGTACTTCGACCTCGTCGACCCCGCGGACGTCGAACTTCCGCGGTCCATCGCGGAGACCTTCGAGGGCAAGCCGCCGGTCCAGCGCAACTACAGCGCGCACTGGACGTTCGACACGATGCCGATCGAGACGACCCGCAAGCTCATCGCGGTCTACTGGGGCTACGTGGCGCTGATCGACCGGCAGATCGGCCGGGTCATGGCGGCCATGGAACGGCTCGGCCTGGTGGACGACACGGCGGTGTTCTTCACCTGCGACCACGGCGAGTTCACCGGTTCGCACCGGCTGCACGACAAGGGTCCCGCGATGTACGAGGACACCTACCGGACGCCGGGGCTGCTGCGCGTCCCCGGCGCTCCCGGCGGCGTCGTGCGCTCGGAGTTCGTCAGCCTGCTCGACTGCACCGCGACCATCCTCGAACTGGCGGGCCTCGACCCGAAGCCCGCGGTCGACTCGCGCAGCCTGCTGCCGCTGGCACGCGGCGAGGACGTGGAGTGGAGCGACGACATCGTCTGCGAGTTCCACGGCCACCACTTCCCTTACCCGCAGCGCATGTTGCGCGAGGACCGGTACAAGCTCGTGGTCAATCCGGACTCGGTCAACGAGCTGTACGACCTGCGGACCGATCCGGACGAGCTGCAGAACGTGTACGGCCATCCGGAGCAGGCGGAGGTCCGCTCGCGGATGATGCGCCGCCTGTACTCCGTGCTGCGGGAACGCGGCGACAACTTCTACCACTGGATGACGTCGATGTACGACGTCGGCGAGGTGGGTCACGACCCGACGCTGAGCGGGCTCGACGAGTCGACCTACCAGAAGTAGCGGGCGGCGCGGGCCGGAGCCGCGGTGCGCCGGTCCGGCCCGGCCCGCCCGGCCGTTCGCCGGTGGCCCGCGGAGGGGGCGGGCCGCCGGCCGGCGGCACCCGAGGCGAGGGGACGGACCCATGACACGCGAACACGGCTCCTGCTGCGCCCCGGGGGCAGCCGCTCCACCGGCCGTCACCTCACCGGTGCCGGCGGCGCCGGGCCCGGTCGCCGCCGGCCGCTCCACCCGCGGCCAGATCCGGCTGGACGGCGGCGAGTTCGCGATGGGTGACGCCTTCGGCGAGGGCTACCGGGCCGACGGCGAGACTCCCGTCCACCCGGTACGCCTGCCGCCCTTCCACATCGACGAGACCGCCGTGACCAACGCCCGGTTCGCCACGTTCGTGAAGGCGACGGGCCATGTGACGGACGCGGAGCGCTACGGCTCGTCCGCGGTGTTCCACCTCGTGGTCGCCGCCCCCTCCGCGGACATCCTGGGCTCGGCGGCCGGGACTCCGTGGTGGATCAACGTCCGGGGCGCCTGCTGGCGCCGTCCCGAGGGCGCGCGTTCCGGGATCGCCGAGCGGCAGAACCACCCGGTGGTCCACGTCTCGTGGAACGACGCCGCGGCGTACGCGCGGTGGGCGGGCAAGCGCCTTCCCACCGAGGCCGAATGGGAGTACGCCGCGCGCGGCGGCCTGGCCGGCCGGCGCTATGCCTGGGGTGACGAGCTCACCCCAGGCGGCCGGTGGCGCTGCAACATCTGGCAGGGGGACTTCCCCCACCACACCACCGCCGAGGACGGCTGTCCGGGCACCGCTCCGGTCCGGGCCTACCGCCCCAACGGCTACGGCCTGTGGAACACCGCCGGCAACGTCTGGGAATGGTGCTCCGACTGGTTCTCACCCTCCTACTACGCCGAATCGCCCCCGGTGGACCCGCAGGGCCCGGAATCGGGAGAAACGCGGGTGCTGCGCGGCGGTTCCTATCTGTGCCACGACTCCTACTGCAATCGCTACCGGGTCGCCGCCCGCTCCTCCAACACACCGGAGTCGTCCTCCGGGAATCTCGGTTTCCGCTGCGCCAACGACGCTTCTCCCACCGGGTGATGGGCACCGGAACCGGTCCGGACAATATCTCCGACCCATTGACGAAAAACAGTTCGCCGGGCCGATCCGGATTAATTCCCCGGCCTGTTGACGAATATCCGCGAGCTTTCGCATGCTGGGCTCAGCACCATTCAGAGAAGGCGTATCGAATCCGCTGGGCGTGAAAGCGCGAAGGAGAGTGCGATCCATGAGCACCGGTTCACCGAACGGGTCCCCCATCGGCCGGCGGGCGCTGCTGTCCGGGATGGCCAGGACGGCCGGTGCGGCAGGTGCGGCCGGTGCGGCCGGTCTCGCCGGTGCGCTGGGCCCGGCGGCGCGGGCGGCCGCAGCATCCCGCGCGGCTCCCGCGGCTCCCCCGGCTCTGGCCGCTTCCCCGTCGGGCGGGCGCTACCCGTCGAACTGGCCCGACCTTCAGCCCTACGGTCTGGCGGACACCCGCACGGACCTGTGGCCCCGGGAGGACAACTCCTTCGTCCTGCCGCTCGAACCGCGCCCGCGCGACGAGGAGCTGGGCCGGGTCTGGATGCGCGACTTCTACGTCAACTGCTTCAGGATCGCGGGCCGCCGCCCGCTCTACGTCGCCACCGGCACCACCCGCGTCCCCGGCCTCGACACGGCCGGCCCCTGGAACGACGGGATCTTCGTCTGGACCGCCCCCTCGCTGCGCCCGAGCCCTACCTGGAGGGCGTGTACGTCTTCAAGCACGGCGGCAAGTACTTCCTGCTGCAGGCCGCGTGGGACCGCACCTCGAAGGCGGCCGACGGCAGCACCCGGTACGCCTACGACACGGCCGCCCCCGGCCGTACCCAGTACCAGTACGACACGGTCGCCGCCGTCGCCGACCGCCTCGAGGGCCCGTACTCCCACCGCTGGCCCCTGGGGGTGGGCGCCGGCCACACCAACGTCTTCGCGGACGCCGGCGGCCGGTTGTGGGCGACCTTCTTCCGCAACCCGAACTTCGGCTACTGGGCCGACCCGGCGCGGATCGCCGACGCCGCGGTGCCCGGCGTGGACCGGTCCGCAGGGCGACCGCCTGTACGTCCAGCGCCAGAGCCGGGGCCTCCACCTGGAAGGAACACTGTGACCTGCCCGACCGCTCCGAACATCGTCTTCGCGATGTCCGACCAGGTCCGCGCCGACTTCACCAAGGGCGTGGGCTTCCCCCTCGACACGATGCCGTTCCTGGACTCCCTCGCCGCCCAGGGCACCCGCTTCCGCCGCGCGTACACCACCGCACCGGCCTGCGTCCCCGCACGGACCAGCCTGCTCACCGGCAGGTGGCCCAGCACCCACCGCATCCGGCAGAACTCCAACACCGGCCCGGCGCTGGTGTCGCGCGGCGACGACCTGGTCGACGTGCTGCGCGGTGCCGGCTACCAGCTGTTCTACTCCGGCAAGACGCACATGTACCGGAACAAGCCGGCGGAGTACGACGCCTTCTCCGAGTACGGGCACACGAAGGGGCCGGACACCACCACCGAGCAGCGGGCCTTCACCGCCTGGCTGAACTCCATCGACATGGGCCCGACGACCGCGCCCACCCCGTTCCCCGCGGAGCAGCAGTACCCGTACCGGATCGTCTCGGACGCCATCGCGCAGATAGACGCCCGGGACCCCGCCAAGCCGTTCTTCGCGTTCGTCTCCACGCCCGAGCCGCACAACCCGTACCAGGTGTCGGAGCCGTACTTCTCGATGTTCGGCGAGGACACGATCCCCGACCGGGTCTCCGGTCCTGCGGACGCGGAGGCCAAGGGCGGCGCCTACAAGTGGCTGCGCGACCTGGTGGAGGAGAAGCGGCCCGGCTACGACGGCATCTGGCGCCGCTACCTGGCCACCTACTGCGGCATGCTCCGCCTCATCGACGACCAGTGGCGCCGGCTCGTCGACCATCTGAAGGAGCAGGGCCTGTACGAGAACACCCTGCTGATCTTCCTCGCCGACCACGGCGACTACACCGCCGAGTACGGCCTGCAGCGCAAGGGCGCCGGCATCCCCGAGGTCCTGGCGCACATCCCGATGATCGTGCACGGCTGCGGCGTCCAGGCCCGGGACAACAGCACGGACTTCGTCTCGATCGCCGACATCCTGCCCACCGTGTGCGAGGCGATCGGCCGGCCCATCCCGCTGGGCGTCCAGGGCCGCAGCCTGTGGCAGATGCTCACCGGTGCCGACTACCCGGCCGCGGAGTTCGCCGACATCGTCACCGAGCGCGGCTTCGGCGGCCTGCCCTATCCCGACGACGCCCGGCCGCCGCTGCACTTCCCCTACGAGGGCACCCGGTACGACGAGCTGAACAGCGTCACCCAGAGCGGTTCGTCGCGGATGCTCCGGCACGACCGCTGGAAGCTGTACGAGCACGTCGGCGACGCCGGTGAGCTGTACGACGTGGAGAAGGACCCGATGGAGCTGCACAACCGCTGGGACGACCCGAGCCTGCGCAAGGTGAAGGCCGACCTCACGCAGCGGTTGCAGCGCTGGTCGGTCCGCCTCACCGACGACCTGCCCAAGGGCGTCTACGAGCCCCTGCTCGCCCGGCACAACTGGTACCGGACCGCGGAGGAGGACCGAGCATGACCGCACCGGTCCCCCGTAGCGGCGGCGACCGGCAGGCCCCGCCGTCCCGCCGTACGGTCCTGCGCGGCGCCGCCGCCGTCACCCTCGCGCCGGCCGCCGCCACGGCACTCACCGCCGGACCCGCCTCGGCGGCCGGCACCGGCCCTTCCGCCGCCACCGTCGACCACCCGGGCGCGCAGTGGCTGCCCGCCGATCCCGCCAACTACCGCACCGCGCGGCGCCCTCGGAGCCACCCGGTCGAATCCGTGGTCGTCCACGTCACCCAGGAGCACTTCGCCGACGCCGTCGCGCTCTTCCAGAGCCCCGGCCGGAGGACCTCGGCCCACTATCTGGTGGGCTCGGCGGACGGCCGCATCGCCCAGTGCGTACGGGAGAAGGACGTCGCCTGGCACACCGGCAGTCCCGACGACGACGCCCGCAGCATCGGCATCACGCACGAGGGCTGGGTCGACTCCACCGCCTGGTTCACCGAGGCGATGTACGCGTCGTCCGCGGCGCTCACCGCGGCGGTGTGCGCGCGCCATGCGATCCCCCTGGACCGGGCCCACATCCGGGGTCACCACGAGGTGCCCGGCACCACCTGCACCGACCCCGGCGCCAACTGGGACTGGGACCGCTACCTCGATCTGGTGCGGAGGGCGGTCGTCGCACGGTGATCGCCGAGGGGTGCCCGCCGGAAGGTGGGACGGGCGGCGAGGGGCCACGGAATGCGTGCGCGCGGACCTTGGACTTACCGTGGAAGGGCACGTTGATGGCGCGTTGCCGGCCGACATGTGCGCCGATGGTGCATGCGGCCGCGAACCGCAGAAGAGGTGACTCCACCATGGCCACTCCCACGGGTACCCCTGTGCTCGACACCCTCGCCGCCATGACGATCGACTCGATCGAACGTTGTGGCCTGGACGACCGTACGCTCATCCTCACCCGCATCGCGGCCCTGGCCGCGATGGACGCCCCGGCGATCTCCTACAGCGCCCACCTCGGTCCCGCCATGGAGAGCGGCCTGACCTCCGAGAACCTGCAGGACGTGCTGGTGGCGATCGCCCCGGTCGTCGGCACCGCGCGGGTGATGGCGGCCGCGGGCAACATGACCGAGGCGCTGGGGATCGCCATCGCGGTGGCGGAAGAGGAGTCCGCGACTTGACCGCCCGGCCCGCCTGCCCTGTCCGGCGGACAGGCGGGCGGGCCCGGACCGCCCCCGCGACGGTCCCCGGCACTGCTGCATGCGGAGGGTTCCCGCCGCGTGTCCCGTGTCGCCCCCGGCGGGGTGGCGGGCGTCCCCTAGGCTGATGCGCCCCGACAGGATCCGCAGGGCACGGAGGACAGGACGGCCGGCATCAACCGCGAACGCCTGCTCAGGAAGCTGACGTTCTGGCTGCGTCCGACCTTCGTGCTGCGCGTGATCAACCGCTTCCAGAAGATCGTGGGCTTCGACCGCTCGATGGCGCTGGCCTCCAGCGCGCTCACCGGGCTCGCGCCGCTCCTGATCCTGAGCAGCGCGGTGCTCGGCGGGGACATCGCCGACCAGGTCATCCAGCGCTACGGGCTCACCGGGGGCGGCGCGGACGCCGTCAGGGCGGTGTTCTCCGGCGAGGGCGCCAGCGCGGGGGTGAGCGTCTTCAGCGTGATCTTCCTGGCGATCTCGACGCTGAGCTTCGCGCGGGCCGCCCAGCGGCTGTTCGAGCAGAACTGGGAGCTCAAGCCGCTGAGCGTGCGCAACACCCGGAACAGCCTCGGGTGGATCGTCAGCCTCGCCTGCTACGCGGCGGCCACCGGCGCGCTCGTCGCCGCCCTGGGCCGGGGCCGGCTCGGGCTGGTGGCCGCGGCGTGCGAAGCGCCCCTGACGGGGGCCTTTCTCATCTGGAGCGGCTGGATCCTCTCGGCGAGGCGGCTCACCGTGCGGTCCCTGCTCCCCTTCGGGATCACCGCGGGCGTCCTCACCGCGGCCTACTCCGTGGCCGCGACCGTGTACCTCCCGACGCTCTTCAACTCCCAGGCCTCGCGCTACGGCGCGGCCGGCGCGGTCTTCGGAACCGTGTCGGCGCTGTTCGGCGCCATGCTCGTCATCGTCGTGTCGGCGGCGCTGGGCCGGGAGGTCCGCGACGAACTCGACCGCATCCGCCAGGGCCGGCGCCCGTCCGACGACGAGGTGCGCCGGCAGTGGGACAGCATCGTCGAACAGACCCGTTCGCGCTGGCGCGCCAACCGGAAGCAGGGCGGCCGCAAGAAGGCCGAGGACCGGGGGAACTGACGGGAGCGAGCGCGGGCGGCGGGGGCGGTCGGGCGGGAGCTTGCGCGGGCGGAAGTCAGTGTGCCAGCGCGGCCTTCGCGGCCACGATGATCAGGCCGAGCAGCAGGTTGGCGATGCCCTCGCCGACGGCGAACCGGCGGGACGCGCCCGCGCGGACCGCGCCGAGGGTCGCCCAGGCGACCTGCTGGGCGGTGGCGACGCCGAGTGCCAGCCAGGCGGTGCCCGGCAGGCCGAGGCCGAACAGCGGGCTGATCGCCACCGCCACCGCGGGCAGCACCGCCGCTTCCACGATGGACCACTCGTGCCCGGCGACGCGCCGCATCTCCCGGCGGTCGACCGGCCTGCCGAGGATGCGCTCGCCGGCGAGGTGCGCGTACACGTGCGCCACCCAGAAGACCAGGCCGGTGACCAGCAGCAGCACGATCAGCTGGAGCCGCGGGAAGTCGCCGACCGCGCCTGCGGTGGCCACGACGGACGCCGCGAGCAGCGACCCGTAGACCGCGCCCGCGTAGTCCGTCCGACCAGGGTGACCCCCCTCATCGCCCCCGGGCTGCCTCCCGGGAACCGGCGCACTCGTCATCGCCCCACCATAAAGGGACAAACCAGGCCCACCGGTGAGCGCCGCGAGCCCCTGGAGGCCTGTACGGATGCGGACGTCTCGGCTCAGTCGCCGGTCACCGTGATGAGCAGCGTTTACCGGCACGTTCGCAATGCGCCCTAGATGCGTTGACCTGCAAAGTTGTTGACGCGCCTGATGGGTGGCCGGCCGCCGAGTGCGGTCTGGCCGCGGTGGTGGTTGCAGGTCGGCAATCGCCCGAGGGGCGCTCCGGAGGCCGAGGGGCGCGGGGAAGTACGCGACTGCCGGGACGGCCGCGTCCTGGGATTGCACCAGCGATCAACTCCTGTGCGCTCGGTGCCGATGACTGACGGCAGGGGCCGCGGGACACTCGGCTGACTCGGCCCGGGAGCCGAGGAGGAGAGCACGAGCGTGAGCTGACGGGATGACTCTCCGGGAGGGACGGTGGCCTGTGGCGCATCCACGTAAAGACGTCAGGTACAACTTCGCTGCTGCGGAAGACCTCAGCTGGGCTCTGAAGTACCTCAGCACCAGGCTGCACGACGTGGCCAGGCTTCGTTCGAAGTTGCGGGCGGCAGACCTTGATTGCCCTGACATGCCGCCCGCATCGGTGCCCTGGCGTGGGCAGAACTGGAATGACTTTCGAGATCACTTCGATGCGGAGCAAGCCGCGCTCGCGCACTTCGCCACAGAGGCGATGAGATTGAAGTCTCAGGTCGATGCGGCGACGGAATCGGCCCTCAGGGCCCGCTCTGAAAAACATTGAGAGGCGCGCAATGGGACACGCCTCTGCCACGCCTGAAAAGTTGCTTGAGTACTCGGTCCAGGCCACCAGTGCTATCGGAGAGTTGGCGGCATGGGTCCGAGGAGCCTTCAACCAGTACATCGTCGCATACCAGACTGGGGCTGTGGACTTCGGGAACGACATCTATGGATTGACCGGTTCTCATCGCCAGTCGGACACGATTGGCATCGAAGTGAGCAGCCTGCTGAGTCGGATCTACGAGACCGACCGGCACGTGACGGTCGTCGGAAATGCTTTCGCGCTGGCCGGTGGGCATTTCCGCCTGGTGCTCCCGGCCCGCTCGGTCGGCCCGGTCCTCACCTCGGACGTGGCCGTCCAGGCGCAGGAGGCAAATGCGCTGGCCGCGGCGACGCCGACATCGGTTGAAGGCATTCCCGGCACTGTTGCCACGTTGAGCGAGCCCGACAAGTCGCTCTCCGGCGACCGGTTGCTTACGTATGGTGGCCAGGACTATCGGATCAGTGACCGCGAGATCAATACGAATCCGTCCGAGAGAGAAGTGCTCGACTACCTGAACAATGGCCTCAAGGTCGATGGCAAGTATGCGGAGAACGGTGGCGACGGAGTTCAGTATCTCCCCGTGCTGCGGCGACCCGGCGCTCGCACGGCCGACTTGGTGCGGGTGAGATGGGAGGGAGGAAGAATCGTCGAGGTGACGAGGGTCGATATCGTCACCCGTGCCAACGCCAACATCAATGGCGCGATCATGCGGCTCAAAGACAAGGCGGGTCAGCTTGCCGGGAAGTCGAGGCAGGCGGATGCGGCGGTGCTCAACCTGAAGGGCTTGAGCGCCGAGGAGGCCAACAAGATTCTGGACGAGGCCCGTAGGCAGGGTGTCGATCTTGATGGAGTGCGGGCCATTCGCATGGACGGTGATCACTCCTATGACATAACCGAGGCGCTCAAGAGCGGTGGATCGCGCCTTTCTGACGTCGATCCGGTTGTCGGCGCCGGGGGCGGCGGGAGCCGGGACGGTCCGCCCGGCGATGGCGGCAGGACGAGACGCAACCCTGAGGACGGAGGGTTCCCCAGGGGTGTTCCTGAACCGGTGGAACCCGGGGAGCCGGTTGATCCGATCGAGCCCATCGATCCCATTGAGCCCATTGAATGAGCGCGATATGATCCATGGTCGTTCGTGGCGTTGGAGGATTGAATCTTTGAGTATCAAATGCTCTTGCGGGAACTTGTTGAGCGACTCAGGTGGCCCTGGTGAGCAGTTCCGGATGGTCCCTGACGAGCTCTTTGACCTGATCGCCTTTCCCGATGATTCTGATGTGGCGTCCGTAGAACGTCAGCAGGCCATCGAGAAGTCCTTTTCGTCGATCTGGCTCTGTGACAACTGCGGTCGGCTGCTCCGGGAGACCGAGGACGGCGTTGTCGCCTCCTACGTGGCCGAGACGACACCCCCGCGCGTCTGGGCCGACTTCTCCGATCGCGACGCGCTGGGGCGTGTTCAGTTGCGCCATCCAAGGAGTGTGGCCGACATCAACCGCCAGAGACTCCTTCTGCATCCGCCGCTGCGCCTCGTCCTGTACGGCGAGTCCGGCGATGAATGTGCAGGCGAAGCAAACTTTGGCCTCGATGCCTCGGGAAATCCCGATGAAAGCCTGTGGGCTGTCACTCTTGATTGATGGCGTGAGCGTCAACTCATCGGCCCACAGCGGGAATTGACCGCCCCTGCGCTTTCCCGGAACGGGTGGGGCCGTGTGGGGGGCGGGTCAGTCGAGGTGGGCCAGGGCGTGTTTGGCCAGGGCTTCCGTGGCGAGGGTGGAGTCCGGGTCGAGGGCGAGGCTGCCGAGGAGGGTGACGGCGGCGGCGCGGTCGCCGTCACGGAGCAGCAGCGCCTTGTTGATCAGCAGCATGCCCAGGGTCTCCGGATCGGGGTCGCCTGCCAGACCCTGCTCCAGGGCCGCCCTCCGCTCGGCCGGATCGGTCAGCAGCGAGGACAGTTCCTTCCAGGCCGGGGGGAATCCCGGGTACCGCGCCACGATCCCCTGCAGCAGCCCGCGCTTACGGTCCGGGTCGCCCATCCACTCCAGTTGCATGAAGGCCTGGCTGAAGCCGTCGAAGAGTTCGCCCAGGCGTTCGCGTCGCAGCATGTCCAGGGTGGTCTTGCAGGTGAAGAAGCCGCGCGGGGCGAGCCGGTCGACCTGCGCGTACAGCTCCTCGGCGCGTGCGGTGTCGCCCTGCAGCAGTACGGTGAAGGCCGCGTCGTACAGCGGGTACGGCCACTGCGGGGCCAGTGCCTGTGCCCGGCCCAGCAGTTGCAGCGCCGACTCGTACGCGCCGCGCCCGCCCGCCTCCCTGCCCTGCTGATGCAGCAGCCGTGCCTCCGCCGGCACCGCGCCGCCCCCGACGATCTCCCACCGCACCCTGCCGGTGGTCCCGGCGAGATCCTCCTCGGTGAGCTCCCGCCCCTCGCCGTCCCTGAACACGATCCGTCCTGCCACTGCCGCCCCCCACCAGAGCCCGCCGCAACCGTCAGCGTGCGAGGCTACTCCGCGCAGCCGCGCCGTCCCCGGGCGGGCACCCCCGCCACCCTTGCCCGATCCGTCTCAACTGCCAGTTCCCCACGTCAGGTTGAGGAAGGCCGGAAACCTGGATCGGCGGCCCCGGGCGGCGCATGATGGGGAGCGCACGTCCCGTCAGAAGCGAGGTGCGGCATCGCGATGAAGCGCAGGAAGACACTCCTGTTGGCGGGGCTGGCCTCCGTGGGCGGCGCCGTGGGCGCGGGGCTGGCGCACAACCGCCGGCGGGAGCGCAGGGAACGGCTCTACGTCACGGTCTTCTGCGAGCCCGGCTACCTGGGCCGCAACAAGCGGCTGGCCTGGAACGGCGGTGAGCGCGAACTCGTCCCGCTCACCGAGGTGGAGTTGCCGCGCGTCGGCTCGATCAGGCTGGAGCGGCTGGTGTACCGCTTCAGGCCCGGGATACGGCTGCCGAGCATGTACTTCCTGCGGCACGCCGTCGCCGGCCGGCTTGGCCGCACGGACCCCGAGGACGCCGTCATCACCGGCGCCATCGCCATGAACCAGCTCGCCGGCATGTTCTCGATGGGCGAGTGGGAACGGGTCCCCACGGGCGAGGCGCGGTCGGGAGTGCGGCTCTGGGCCCGACGTCCCGGCTCCGCGCCGCCCGTCCCCGGCGAGGGCGGCGCGGAGCCTTCCGGCAAGGCCGGTTCAGGCGAGGCGACTTCGGGCGAGCAGGCTTCCGCGGAAACGGCATCCGGCGAGGCCGCTGCCGGTGAGCCGGCCGCTCCCGACGCCCGGCCCTGGCACGACGTCCTGGCCGACACCCCCGACCTCGGCTCCTGGAGCACCCGCACCCGCTACCTCGAACTCGGCCACCACGACGGCAGCGGCTCCCAGGGCTGACCGCCCGCCCCGCCCGCGACGGCGGCACCGCCTCCCGCTCACCGGGCCAGCCGCGGCAGGAGCGCGGAGGCCGCGGTGATGCCGAGGGCCGCCGCGACGACCAGCACCATGTAGTCCATCCCGAGGTGGGCGTGGGTGCCGAGGAGGAGACCGCGCAGGGCGTCGACCTGGTAGCTGAGGGGGTTGACCTTGCTGACGGCCTGCAGCCAGCCGGGCATCACGGAAACGGGATACAGGGCGTTGGACGCGAAGAAGAGCGGCATGGTGATGGCCTGGCCGATGCCCATCAGGCGGTCGCGGGTCAGGACGATCCCGGCGATCGACATCGACAGGCAGGAGAAGAAGGCGGAGCCCAGGATCACGGCCGCGGCGACCCCGAGCAGGCGCAGCGGGTTCCAGGTCAGGGCCACGCCCAGCACGGCGGCGATGGCGATCACCACGACGGCCTGGATCAGCGCCTTGACCCCCGCGGCGAACGCCTTCCCGGTGATGAGCGCGCTCCGCGGGGTGGGGGTGACCAGGAGCTTGGTGAGGATCCCGGCGTCACGCTCCCAGATGATCATGATGCCGTAGAAGATGGCGATGAACATCGCGGACTGGGCGATGATGCCCGGCGCGAGGTAGTCGATGTACGGGATGCCGCCGGTCGGGATGGCCCGGATACGCGTGAAGGTCTCGCCGAAGATCAGCAGCCACAGGGCGGGCTGCACGGCGCGGGTGTACAGCTCGGTGCGGTCGTGGCGCAGTTTCTGCAGTTCGACGGCGCACATCGCGCCCACCCTGGCCGCGACCACACGCCAGCCCCTGCGGGCGGGCGGCGCCGTCAGGAGCAGGCCGTACCGCTCCGCCGAGGTGTGCTCGGACGTGCCGTCAGCCGACACGGGACGCTGTGCGGCGGGTGCTGCGGACATCGCGGAAATCTCCTCCCTGGTCGTCCAGGCCGCTGCCGGCGACGTCCCGGAAGACGTCCTCCAGCGTGGTCGCCGCGTCTGCCCCGCCGGGCTCGCGGCGACGGCGCTCGCGCAGGTCGTCCCGCAGCTCCGCCGGCGTGCCCAGGGCGTGGATGCGGCCCCGGTGCATCAGCGCGACCCGGTCGCAGTACTGGTCGGCCTCGTCCATGTAGTGCGTGGTCACCAGGACGGTCATGCCGGTCGCGGACCGCACCGCGTTGATGTGCTCCCACACGCCGGTGCGGGCGATGGGGTCGAGGCCGATCGTCGGCTCGTCGAGGATCAGCAGGCGGGGCGCGCTGACCAGCGCCTGCGCGAGTTCGAGGCGCCGCACCATGCCGCCCGAGTACGTCTTCCCCAGCCGGTCCGCGGCGTCGGTGAGCCCGACCGCGTCCAGTGCCTGGGCGACGCGTTCGGCGCGCTCGCGGCGCGAGACGTCGAAGACCCGGGCGAACAGCGCCACGTTCTCGCGCCCGGTGAGGCCCGCGTCGGCGGACAGCTGCTGGGGGACGTAACCGAGCAGGCGGCGCACCGCCATGCGCTCCCTGGCCACGTCGTGGCCGAAGACCCGCACCATGCCCGCCGGCACGGACAGCAGCGTGGTGATGCAGCGGATCGCGGTGGTCTTGCCCGCGCCGTTGGGGCCGAGCAGCCCGAAGACCTCGCCCGGTACGACGGACAGATCCAGGCCGTCCACCGCCTTCGTGGTGCCGAAGGCGTACTCCAGCGCGCTGCAGGTCACCGCGTCCTGGCCGGCGGCAGTCGCGGCTCCGGGTGCTCCGGTCGCCGCGAGGGCTTCCGTGGCCTCGGTGGCTCCGCCACCGGGTGGCTCGCTCACCGCTCCTCCAGATCCTCGTGCAGGCCCGCCGACAGCCGGCGCAGCGCGGGAAGCGCGGCGGCCAGCGCCGCCTGGTCCTCGTCGGACAGCCGTGTGACCTGCTCCCGTACGAGCGCGCCCCGCCGCTCGTGCCAGTCCCGCAGCCGCGCCCGCGCCTGCGGGGTCGGCATCAGCCGCGCGGATCGCCGGTCGCCGGGGGCCGTCTCACGGCGCAGCAGCCCGCTCCCGGTGAGCTGGTTGACCAGGGTGGACACCGAGTTCCCGGCCAGGCCGAGCTGCCTGGCGGCCTCCGACACCCCGATCCCGGGGCTCTCCTCGACCAGCCGCAGCAGCTCCACCTGGGCCCCGCGCAGAGCGGGCGCCGGCGTCCCTCTTCGCAGGGTGCGCCGGATCTGCCGCTGGATGCCGGCCAGCACGTCCGCGAGGGTGTCGGGGAATTCCGCGGCCCTCATACCAGAAAGGTTAGCTCTGCGTACGATCCAATGGCACCCCACCGCCCGCACGGTTCGCCGATCCGACGGCCTGGAGACTTCGCCACCCCGCACGCACCTGCGCCCAGCAGCAGGGTTCCGGGCAGGGGTGCGGTGCGGCTACAGCCATCCTCGCTGGGCCGCCCGCACCCCGGCCTGGAAGCGGCCGGTACTGCCCAGCCGGTCCTGGAGGACCCGCACCCGGCGGCGCAGCGTCCGCACGCTGACGCCGCACTTCCGGGCGATGGCCTCGTCGGTCATCCCGGCGCCGAGCAGTTCCACCAACTCCTGGTCGCCCGGGCCGAGTCCGCCGTCCGGCGGCAGCCGGCGATCGGGGAGGCGGCCACGAAGGGGGGTGCTCTGCTTCCACAGGTCCTCGAACAGCGCCCGCAGCGCGTCGACCGGCGCGGAGCCGTACACCACCAGGGCGCGGTGGCCGTGCGCGCTGTCGCCGACGGCGAGCGGGAGCAGGGCCGAACGGCCGTCGATCAGCAGGAGTCTCAGCGGCGCCCCGGCCAGGACGCGGGCCTCCTCGCCGCCGGCGACCATCGCCGTCACGTGGGCCAGCCGGGCCGGGTCGTCGAGGACGGCCGCGGCGTACAGGGAGCGGACCCGCACGCCGCGGGCCAGCGCCTCCGCCCCGGCCCGCGCCAGGAGTTCCTGCTCCCCGACGTACGGGGGCGCCTGGATGCCGCACAGCTCCCGTTCGGCGCCGGCGACCAGTTCCTCGACGCGGCGTGCGACGGACGCGCCGCCCTGCACGACCTCCAGGGTGCCGTGGGGGCGGTGGTGCACCCGTCCCCGCTGGTACTCGGCGCCGAGCTCCTCGGCCAGGTCGCGGGCGGCGGCGGTGAACCGGGCCGCCTCCTCCTGACGGCGGCGTGCCAGGGAGCGCAGCGCCTCGTGCGGGTCGACCGGCTCCAGCCGGCCGGAACCCCGGACGGAGCGGCGCAGCAGCCCCTGCTGGAGGAGCCGCTGCGCCGCCCGCCGGACGCGCGCCGCCGGGGCGTCCAGCGCCGCGGCCCACCCCGGGGCGCCGGCGTCCGGGTGCCGCAGGGCCGCCAGGTACACCGCGCGGTCGAAGGGGGCCAGGCCGAGCGCCTGCCAGTCGGGAGCGGCAGCGCCTTCGTGCTGCCTCGTCGGTACGCTCACCTGACACCCCTTCGCTGTTCCGCCCCCGGTCTCCGTCGCCACCAGGTGCCGTCACATGCGGTCGGCGAAGTACTCCAGCGTCTTCCCCTCCACCTTGGTGACCGGCGCCGTCAGATGGTCGGCGGTGCTGTTCCGCGCCAGGTAGTTGGCCACCACCCAGTGCATGTCCTTCGCGTCGACCACGCCGTCGTGGTTGATGTCCGCCGCGCGGTCCGCCGTGCCGCGGGCCGCGTAGACGGCGGCGGCGTCCCGGACGTCGATGACGTCGTCGCCGTTGACGTCCCCGGCGACCAGCGCGGCCGCGGAGGTGGCCGTGGTGCCGGCGATCCCCCAAGCGCCGTGCAGCGCCGTGCCGATGTCCTCGTACCAGGTGAAGTGGCCCGGGACGCGCACTTCGAAGCGGTAGGGCGCGGCGGTCGGCGGCAGGCCGCCCAGCGACATGCGGCCGGTGGTGTCCGGCTTCAGGTCGTGCCGGGTGCCGTCGGGGGCGGTGAGGGTCGCGGTGAGGCCGTCGGCGGAGTAGTCGCGTGCCGGGTCGAAGGCGTACCCGGGCGTCAGCAGGGCCTGCGCCGCGGGGCGGGCGTTGAAGTCCGTCGCCTGGTTGAGCCTGCGGACCGATCCGTAGAACTGGGTGTTGAGCGACACCTTGGTGCCGTCGGCCCGGGTGGCGGAGGTGGTGCCGGTGTTCAGGCTCGCGGTGTCGGTCCACGCCCCGTCGAGGACCTCGTACGTCACCTTCAGCAGCGGGACCGTGTCGCCGGTGATCCCGCCGGCGTCCGACACGTCGAACGACGCGGTGGTGTACGCGCCGGTGCCGCTGCCCCCGTCCGCCGTCCGGATCTGCGAGGGGCCGAACTTCGCCAGTTCCGCGGTGGGTTCGATCGACACGATCCTGGTGTTGCGGGCGTCGTAGCGGATCTGGCTGCTGAACGAGGTCCACTGCTGGAGGTCGTGACCGGTCAGCGTGTAGGTCACCCGGTCACCCGGGCGGGCCGCGGCGGCGGAGGCGTCGCCGACGACGTAGGGCCGGCCGGCGTCGATCACGTTGATCATCCGCACGTCCCCGATGTTGCCGGCCGCGTCGGTGGGCCACAGCTTCACGAATCCGACCGGCGGGCCGGAGGGGAGCGAGACCTGGGCGGAGATCCGGCCTGCGGCGTCCGGGGCGAGCTGGTGGTCGGGGGCGATCGGGTTGAACGTCGAGTAGTAGAGCCGGTTGTCGCCCTGCCCGATGTCGATCCCGGCCGTGCGGATGGTGTCGGCCTGGGCGTCGAGCAGCGTGCCCGACACGTCGAACGCCGTGGTGCCGGCCGGGCGTTCGACGACGGTGGGCTTCGCCGGGTCCCAGGCGCCGTAGGCGTCGGTGTACGTCGGGGCCTGCGAGTCGACGTAGATGTCGCGCAGTTCGGGGTAGGTGGTGCCCTGCGCGTCGGTGCCGATGATGCGGAGCTTGTAGTGGCCGTCGGCCGGCCACTTCCCGCGCGGGTCGACGGGCGTGTCGGCGCGGCCGGTGAGCGGGTGGTAGTAGCCCTCCACCTCGGCCGGGCCGTACAGCACGCCCTCGGTGAGCCCGGTGGTGTCGATGGACCCGATGTAGCCGATGTCGTTGCCCGAGGCGTCGTCGAGGAAGACGTCGACGGAGCTGAGCTGGCCCGCCATCTGCAGGTCGAAGGTGGCCTGCCCGCCGGAGGCGCCGGCCGCGCCGGTGCCCTGGTTGGTGGAGAGCACGGACTTGGTCATCTCCAGCCTGGCCAGGCCGGTCTTGACGACGCGCATGCCGAACGGCACGTGCAGGGCGGGGTGTCCGGTGTCGCCGGGGGTGAGGGTCAGCTCGCCCTCGTAGTACCCGGCGGGTGTGCCGGCGGGCACCTTCAGGTCGGTGCGGACGTACCCCTTGCCGTGCCCGCCGATCTGGACGTGGCCGGTCGCCGTGAGCGTCATGCCCGCCGCGGCGGCGTCGCCGGAGGAGCCGCTGCCGCGGGTGAAGGCGGCCGCCACGGTGTAGCGGACCGTGCTGCCCGAGTCGTTGGCGACCTGGAGCCGGTCCGTCCGGGAGGTCTCCTTGCCCAGCGGCAGCGTGCCGAAGTCCAGGGCGCCGGTGCGGTAGTGGCGCCGGGTCGAGGAGCCGTCGAGGGCGATGTACGCGGCGGTGGCGTCGACGGCGACGGCAGTGGTCGCGTGCACCGCGGCGTACGGGTCGATGCGGCCGGCCCCGCTGTCGAAGACGCTGGTGGAGCCGGGGAGCGGGCGGGCGGTGTTCATCAGGGCGGTCTTCACGCCGTCCGGTGTGAGCGAGGGGTCGTGCTGGAGCAGGAGTGCCGCGGCCCCGGCGACGTACGGGGTGGCCATCGAGGTGCCGCTGAGCCGCTCGTAGGCGTAGGTGTAGTCGTCGCTCGCGCCGTTCGGGTCGACCACGTCGGCGGGGACCGACGACAGGACGCTCACGCCCGGCGCGGTGACCTCCGGCTTGATCGTGTTCGTCCCGTAGACCGGGCCGCGCGAGCTGAAGTCGGCGAGCCCGCCGGTTCCGAGGGTGAACTCCCCTGCCGGGGTGAAGGACACGGTCGCGCCGGCGGCGGTCTGCTGGGCGAGTGCCGCGCCGTCCGCGGTGGTCAGGGAGAAGGCCGGGGCGAAGGTGTTGCTCTCGCCGAGGTAGGCGGGGATGTGGCCCTCGTCGGCGTTGGTGTTGACCAGCAGGACGGCGGCCGCGCCCTTCGAACGGGCGCGTATGACCTTCTCGTTGAGCGTGATCCCGCCGCGCTGGACGAGGACCGCCTTGCCGGTGACGTCCTTGCCCGTGTAGCCGGCGGCCGTCCCGGTGCCGGCGTCCACGACCTGGTAGGTGTTCCGGCCGAGCTGGGCGAGGGAGTCGTCGTACGGCTGGGCGAGGAGGCGGGCCTGCGCTGAGGCGCCGCCGGCGGCCACCGTGTACGACGGCAGGTGCAGCGGGGTGTCGTTGGCGCCGACGGTGAGCGCCAGGGCCGCCGCTCCGGGCGTGCCCAGGGAGTACGCGCCGGGGCCGCTGTTGCCGGCGGCTATCACGGTGGTGATGCCGTCGAGCACCATGGTGTCGGCCGCCACTGCCTCGGGGCTCAGCGGGTCGTCGACGGCCGCGCCCAGGGACATGTTGACGACGTTCATGCCGTCCTTGACCGCCTGGTCCATGCCGGCCAGGACCGCGCTCGTGCTGCCGCTGCCGTAGGGGCCGAGCACCCGGTACGCGTAGACCTTCGCGCCGGGTGCGACGCCGTGGGCGGCACGCTCGGTCGACTCGTCCCCGCGGCCGGCGACGATCCCGGCGACGTGGGTGCCGTGCAGGGTGTAGTACGTCTCGCCGTTGCTGGTCTCCGCCCTGCCGGAAGCCTTCCAGTCGGCGTACGTGGTCTCCATCGGGTCGGCGTCGTCGTCGACGAAGTCGTAGCCGCCGGCGTAGGCGTCCTTCAGGTCCGGGTGGTGGTAGTCGATGCCGGTGTCGATGATGCCGACCTTCACGCCCGCGCCGGTGACGCCCTCGGCGTGCAGTCGGCGGATACCGGCGGCGATCGCGTCCTCGTCGCTGCTGCCGGCGGCCGGTGCGTCCGCCGGGGCGGCGTCCGCCGCGCCGGTCGGCGCGGTGTCGTCCAGGGCGTGCACGGTGGTGTCCGGCCAGACCGACGCCACCTGGTCGACGGCGAGCAGGTCGGCGACCCTGTCGCCGGGCAGGGACATGCTGACGCCGTCGAAGCCGTCGGTGTAGGCGCGGCGCAGGGTGTAGCCGCCGCTGCCCGCCTTCCTCGCGGCACCGCCGGGAAACGCCTTGGCCAGCGCCGAGGTGAACGTGGTGTGGGCGTTCCGCACGGCCTGCCGGGCCGACGCCGCCGACAGGTCGCGGCCCTGCTCGGCGGCGATCAGCCGGGCGGCGGCCGCGGCCGGCTGCCGGAACTGCACGACCACGTCGACCGGCCGGTCGGAGGCCAGCACCGACGGGTCGGCGAAGTGCAGGCCGTCCGCGTCGATGCTGCTCAGCCGGTGGAGGGCCTGCCGCTGCTGGGAGTTGAGCGAGGCGAGGAGCTGCTCGGCGGTGCTGTGGCCGGCCGCGGTGGAGGTGCGCTGCTCGGGCTGGGCGTGGGCCTGCGCCGGTAGGCCGAGGAGCAGGGCGGCCAGCGCGGCGGCCGGCACGGTCCACCGGCGCCGGGGGTGTGCGGTGCGAGGGTTCATCGGGGCGTTCCAGTCGTGGACGGGGCATGGCCCGCCCGCGTGCGGAGCCGGTGGCGGACGGTGTCCGTCGAGGATGCACGTTCGCCGGACGGGCGCGACATCCGATCGGATGGCGAGACCGCGACGTGACGAGATGTCGCCACGCGGTGGACGGCCCCCGCGCGCGGGCCGGAGGCTGCGGGCTCCCCCCGGGAACGCGGTGACACCGCCGGAAAGATCGACCACACTGGTCGGCATGCCGTCCGACCTCGGAGTACCGCCGCCCGACGGGTCCGCGCTGCGACCCGCCCTCGCCCGTCTGCACGACGAACTGCGCCGTGCCGAGTCGGCGGTGGCCGGCGTGATCGAGGCGTGCGACCGCGAGCACGGCGCGGCGATGCCCGGGCTGGTGGAGTTCGTGGAGGGACGGGAGGCCCAGGGGCGCAGGCTGCTGGAACTGGAGTACGGCGCCCGGACCTCGATCCTGGTCTGCCAGTCCGGCGCGAACCGGGTCGCCCCGGTGCCGTCGACGTTCACCACCCCCGCGCCCGAGTCCCCGGGCCCCCGGGAGGATCCGCGCAGCAAGCTGGCCGCGGTGGACTACCGGGTCCTGGTGGACCGGGACTTCCTGTCCGAGCCCACGGCGGTGCACGCCCTGGACGAGCGGCTCGCGGAGGGCCACCGGGTGCGGGTGATGGACCACCCGCTGACCAAACTGGTCGTCGTCGACGCGCAGGTGGCGATGGTGCAGGTGAGTCCCGAACGGTCGATGGTGCTGAGCCCGCCGCTGGTGATGCTGGTCACCGAGCTGTTCGAGGCGCACTGGCGGCGCTCTCGCCCTTATCTGCGCGAGGAGGGCGACCTCGCCCCGGACGACCGGCGGCTCCTGCAGTTGATGCTGTCGGGGCTCACCGACACGGCGACCGCCAACCAGCTCGGCACGTCGCCGCGTACCGTGCAGCGCCGGCTGCGCGCGCTGATGGACGCGGCCGCGGTGTCCTCGCGCGTCCAGCTCGGCTGGTACGCGATCCGCAACAACTGGGTGTGACGGGCCGGGCCCGCCCCTGACCCGGGGGCGGACCCGGCCCGCGCTCATCCGGCGGACCGGCTCACAGCTGGGCCACCACCACCTTCGTGGTGCCCTGGTCCGTCAGGTCGTAGGCGTAGAAGGCCACCTGGTTGCGGTTGTTGAGGCCGATGCCCTCGGTCGGCCGCCAGTGCCGCGCGTCGACCATGGCGCCGAGGTCGTACATCCGGCCCTGCGGATCCCAGACGACCGCGGTCGTCTCGTCCGGCGCGGTCTCGGCGGTGCCGGCGATCCACCCCGCGTCGTTGACCGCCAGCGCGTGCGCGTCGAACCCGAAGTCCGGCAGCCGGGTCATGGTGCCGCCCGGCCGCAGGACGAAGGCGTCGTCGCCGCTGGTGCCGACGATCTCCCCGGAGGCGTTGACGGCCTGCGCGTAGCTGTCTGCCTTGCCGGGGAGGGTGCCGAGGTCGGTGAGGGTGCCGTCCGGCGCCCACTTGACGGCGCGGCGGTTGCCGTCGACGGACGAGTGCCCGACGACCGTGCCGTCGTCGCCGATCGCCAGCGGCTCGGTGAGCTGCGCGCTGCCGGTGAGGTGCGGCAGCGCGCGGAAGCCGCCGGCCGCCGTCCACGCGAACGCGTCGTTGACCTCGGTCTGCCGGCCGGTGGCGGGGTCGGTGACGTAGCCGGTGGCGTTGCCGACGACGGTGCCGGAGTCGTTGACGGCGAAGGCCCGGTCGAAGCGGTACGCCTTCCAGTCCGGCAGCGGCAGCACCGTGAGCTTCCCGCCGGCGTCCCAGAGGCCGCCGTGGGTCTGGCCGCCGATGGTGAGCTGGCCGGCCGCGTAGCCGGCGGTGCGGCTCTGGCCGAGGACGTAGCCGCTGGTGGCGCCGCCGTTGTCGAGCGCGGTGACGCCGGTCGCCGCGTCCCAGCGGACCGGTACGCTCCGGCCGCCGGACTGCTGGGAGCCGGCGACCTGTCCCAGGTCGGTGAGGCTGAAGCCGGTGGCGGGGCCGAAGCTGCCGGTGACCGTGGCCTGCGGCTGGGTGAGGGTGCCCACCACCAGGTCGGCGCTGCCGATCGTGGTGCCCTGGTCGGTGGCGACGGAGAACCGGCCGACCAGCTGGTGCCCGGCGGGCGGCCGGGTGTCGGCGGTCAGCCGGCCGCGGACGGTGAGGGTGCCGCCGTGCGGGAGGTCGACGGGCGCGGCGTCGTCGACCGTGACCGACCCCAGGGAGTCCGAGAAGACGGTGTCCTGGATGTCGACGGCGGTGCTGCCGGAGGGCACGTGCGTGCCGGCGATGTAGACCTCGTAGTAGCCGGGAGCCGGATCGTCGACGGTGATCGACTCCTGCGAGCCGCCGTGGGTGGACGAGCCGATGAGGGCGCCGGTGGCGCTGACCAGGTACAGGTCCAGATCGGCCTGCGGGTCCGTCGCGTTGCCCATGGCGATCTCCAGGCGCCGGCCGTCCCTGGGCACGGTGATCTGCTTGCCGGTCATCTGCCCATCGGCGACGGTCGGGTGGTCCTGCGCCATGGCGCCCAGCGCACCGCCCGCGACGTGCGCGGTGACCGGGCCGAAGGTGTTCGTGGCCGTGAACGTGCGCTCGACGGGCTCGTGGACCGCGGCCTCGTCGACCGTGCCCGAGGACGGGCTCAGCACGGCGCCCTGCACGGCCGCGGTCAGCCGGTACGGGTTGGCGAGCAGCGGCGAGGTGCGGCGGCTGTCGACCTGGAACTCCCAGACGCCGGGCATCGGCCGGCGGTAGGTGCGGGTCGCCGGGTCGCAGTCCTGCGGGTCCGAGTAGGCGGCGTAGCAGCGGCTCGCGGCGGTGTCCTCGACCGGCTTGCCCTGCGGGTCGATCGCCAGGAAGCGGGTCTGGCTGCCGTCGGCCAGGCCCGACAGGTCGACCTTCACCGCCTGGGCGCCCGCGGGGACCGCCACGAAGAGCGAGGCCGCGGCATTGCGGTCGATCCGGCCGCTCTGCGCCGCGCCGTAGGACGGCGCCGCCGGGTCGTCGGCGGCGACCACGGTGACCAGCACCAGCTTGTCGACGCCGGGCGTGGCCGGGTCGTCGACGCGCAGCACCGCGGAGTGGGCGCCGCCGGTGCGCGGCAGCGCGCGCACCGCGATCGCGGTGGCCTGCCCCGGTCGCACGTCCACCCGCGAAGGCGCCGTGAACGTCCCGTCGTTGCCCAGCCAGGACAGGTCGGCCACGCCGCTGCCGGGGCCGGTGCGGGTGAGCTGCACCTGGTACGTCCGTGCCGTCCCGGGCCGCTGGCCTCCCTGGCCGGGTGCGCAGCGGTTGTACAGGCCGTCGCCGGTGCGCGGGGTCACCAGCGCGTCGGCCAGCACGGTGCAGACCGGCGCGCGGACGCCGTACGCGGTGGGCCCGGCGCCCTTGGCCAGGACCTTCCACGCCTGGCCGACGGAGATCAGGCCGGCGCCCTGGGCGTAAGCGGGGACACCGTTGAGGAAGTCCGCACTGCTGGTCAGCGCGGTGCGCAGGGCGGCCGGGGTGACCTGGAACCGGCCGGCCGCGGCCGCGGAGAGCAGCAGCGCGGCGGCGCCGGTGGCCTCCGGTGAGGCCATCGAGGTGCCGTTGTACATCGCGTAGCCGGGCGGCAGGTCGTACCCGGCCTGCGGCACGCCCTCGCCGGCCTGCCACAGGGGCACGGTGGAGACCGCGGCGCCGGGTGCGACCAGCGTCGGTTTGAGGCCGCCGTCCTCGCGCGGGCCGCGTGCCGAGAACGGGAACAGTGCCTGGGAGGCGGCGACCTTCGAGCCGTAGTCGGCCCACCAGGTCTGCTTGCTGACGGAGGCGCCGACGCTCACGACCTCGTCGGCCGTCGACGGTTCCGCGACGGTGTTCATGCCGGGACCGTCGTTCCCGGCGGAGACGAAGAACTGCACGCCGTACTCGTCGATGAGCCGGTCGTAGAGCAACTCCCGTACGTCCGAGCCGTCGTTGAGCGCGGTCAGGCCGCCGATCGACATGTTGACCACGTCGACGTGCCGGTTGACCACGGCGTCGATCATGCCCTCGGTGAGCGCGTAGTTGCTGCAGCCCGCGGCCACGCAGACCCGCTCGGAGACGATCCGGGCGCCGGGCGCGGCGCCGTTCATCCGCCCGCCGAACAGGCCGTGGCCCGCGGTGATGCCGGCCACGTGGGTGCCGTGCGTGCCGGAGACCAGTCCGAGGCTGACGAAGTCGGCGGTCTTGCCGGTGTAGCTGCCGCCGCGGGCCGAGAGGTCGACGCCGTCCCGGTACTCGACGGTGAACGGCACCGTCTCGGCGACGGCCGTCCCGGGGTCGTCGGTGCCGAAGTGCGCGACCTGCCCGCTCTGCGCGTACGGGCGGACGATGTCGCCGTCGCCGAAGACGTGGTCCTGGTTCGCGTCGACCCACACGGTGTGGTCCGACGGCCGGTAGAGCACGCCGAAGACGTCGCTGGTGTCGCCGTCGCGGTTGACGTCGCCGCCCAGTTCGCTGCTGTACAGGGTCTTCTCGGCGAAGGTCTGGAACTCGTAGTCGCCGGCCGGCGCGGTCCAGGTGACGCCGCCGGAGCGGAACGTGCCGTCGGTGACGGTGACCTTGGTGCGCATCTCCAGCCAGGTCGGGTCGCCGTCCAGGACCGGGTCGGTGGCGGTGACCCAGTCGGCGACCTTGCGCTCGCCGGTGGTGGTGGTCCGCAGCGCCGGGTGGTCGAGGTCCACGCCGGTGTCCAGGATGCCGACGGTCACGCCCCGGCCGTCCCAGGAGGGGTGCTGCTTGACGAAGTCCACGGCGCCGGTGTCGGCGGTGGGCAGGTAGGGATTGTCCGCCGGGGTGCCGGGTCCCGGCGCGGCGGCGGCGTCGCCCTTGCCGGCCTGCCGGTCCCGCGCGGTGACCGGGGAAGGGTCGGACAGCTGGTAGGTCTCGCCGAGGTCGATCGCGGTGACGGCGTCGAGCGCGGCCAACTGCGGTGCCTTGGCGGTCGGTACGGTCGCGCGGACGTAGCCGAGGCGGTCGTAGGCCTTCTCGGTCGTGCCGCCCAGCGCGGCGACGGCCGCCCGCACCTGCGCGGTCCGGCCCTCGGCGGTGGCGAGCAGCACGGTGACCGTCGCGGCCTTCCGGCTCTGCGCGTTCTGCAGCAGGGTGCGGTCGCGGGCGCCGAACTTCTCGTGCGGGTCGGCCTTGGCGGTGGTGGTCCGCGGCGCCCCCAGGGAGTGCGGGGTGCGGCCGGTGCTCGCGGGCGGTGCGGCGAGCGCGGTCGGGGACCCCAGCGCGAGGGTGGCCGCGGTGAGGCCGGCCGCAAGGACCGCGGCGGTCAGCCGGGCTCTGCGGCGGGCGTGCTGGCGTGGCATGGTCTCTCTTCCTGATCGCGGGGTGAGGGGTGCGGGTCGCAGGGCAGGGCGGCACGCGCGGGGCGCACCGCCGTGCCCGTGCGGACCCGCGCCGGCACGGACCGGTCCGGGCCGTGCCGGAGCTGTGCGGACGGGGGGAGCGGGCCGGGCCCGGGGGTCACGCCAGGCGGTAGGCGCGCACTGTCGTCTGGTCCACCCGCGTGCCGTGGGCGCCGCTGAGGACGACGCGCAGATGGACGAAGGTGCCGGCGGGCGCGTCGTCGGCGACCGTCGCGGCCCAGGCGCCGTGGGACCGGGCGACCGGCGCGTCCCGCCAGCCGGTGACGTCGTCGACCGTGGTCCCGTCGCCGTACGCGTACTGCAGCCGCACGCCGTCCAGCGGCACCGGTCCGCCGGCCGCGTCGGTGACCGCCGCCAGCCGCACGGTGGCCGCCCGGCCTGCCGGCACCTGGTTGCGGAGGTCGGACGGGACGTCCACGACGGGCACCAGCAGGGGCTGGGGGCCCTGCGCGGCCGCGTCGGTGGGGAACGTCCACTCGGTGCGGTAGGCCAGGCCCAGGCTGTCGGCGGGTCCGGCCGGGCGGGACCACTGCTGGCGGAGCGTCACCACGGCCTGGTCCTGCGGGACCACGTACACGCCCGAGACGGGGACCTGCGGAACGCCGTCGAGCAGCAGCTGCCGGGTGCCGGTGTCGTTCCGGTCCAGGGTGGAGTCGTGGCCGCCCGCGTCGCCGACGGGCGGCATCACGGTGGTGAGCCGGTTCGCGTCGCGCCGGACCAGCGCACGGGCATAGGTGGTGCGGGTCGCCCCGTACGGCGTCTTGTACCAGTCGGCGTCCGCGCGCCCGGCGGTGACGGTGTGCGGGCCGTCGTACGCCGTCCCGTCGTAGGGGGACAGGGTGCGGCGCATCAGCGTGGTCCAGGTCAGCCGGGGCGACGGCGTGAAGAACTCGGTGCGCTGCTGCGGCGCGTGCAGGGGCAGCGTGGTGCCGCCCGCCCACACCGAGGGCATGCCGGGAACACCGACCTGGACGTCGGACCAGTACGTGGTGTCGGGGCCCTGGACGTGGTAGCGCGCGTCGCGGACGGCCAGGTCCTTGTCGTGGACCTTCTGCACGCCGGTGAAGGTCCGTCCCGTGGTGGTGCGGGCCAGGTCGTACAGGTAGGGGCTGGCGGCCGTCGCCGTGCCGGACCAGCGCACGGTCACCGGGCCGCGGGCCGACTCGGCCTGCAGTGCCAGGGAGTCGGCCCAGGTGACGGACGCCTGCGGCACCCCCTCGGGGCCGGTGAACTGGAAGCGGCCGGCCGTGTCCGGGACGGCGGAGAGCACGCCGATCGCCCCGGCCTTCGCGGCCGAGGTGCTCCACAGGTAGGGGTTGCCGCCGCCCGTTCCGGCGTCGACCAGCACCAGCTTGCCCTTGAGGTCGTGGGCGGCGAAGGCGGCGTCGGTGCCCGGGCCTATATAGACCAGGTCGGCCGAGCCCTGCCCGTCGAACTCCGTGCCCTTCTGCACCGGTACGGCGTCGAGGGTCCGCCCGCCGGACGAGGTGAGCGCCGCGGCCGGGGCGGCCAGCCGCGCCGAGGCCATGAAGGCGAGGCGGTCGTCGCCGGCCGCCTGCTGCGCGTAGACGGCCTCGGTGAGGGCGGGGATGGTCGTCAGATAGCCGGCCTTGAGCTGCCCGGTGGTGTCGAGGCCGAAGCTGATGCCCATCGCGAACCCGCGCGGCTGCGACGGCCGGTCGGTGCCCCAGCCGATGGCGCGGGCGTCGCGGGCGTCGACCGTGACGGCCGTGTCGCCGTTCACGACCACCTTCGGCCGGTAGAGCTGGGCCACCGAGGCCACGCTGCCCACGCCGCCCGGCTCGTCACGGGTCATGACCGTGCCGGAGAGCGCGTAGGTGCCCAGCGGCACCCGGATCGTGGTGCTGCCCGCCGCGGGGTAGCCGAGGGTGTAGCGCCTGGCGGTGCCGCGGTGGGCGTCGAAGAGCTGGAACGTCGACGGGCTCGCCGCCGGGTCGCCGTGCCGGTCGAGGCCGTTGACGGTGAGGTTCGCGGACGGCTCCTCCATGTGCACGCCGAAGGGCACGGTGACCCGCTGCCCGTCGCGTGACGTCCCGACGAGCCGGCCCGTGACCGTGCCGTACGCGCCGGCGGTCAGGGGCACCGACGGATCCAGGTGCACGGGGACGTCCGCGCTGCCGCCGGCCGGCACGGTGACGGTGCGCCGGGGCAGCGAGACCAGGCCGCGCACCGCGGACCCGTCGTCGCCCCGGACGCCTGCGACGGCCAGCGACAGGGTGACGTCGGACGGCGAGAGGTTGGTGAGGGTGACCGGCGCGTCGGCGGGGGCCGACTGCCGCTGCGGGTAGGCGAAGTCGCCCAGCGTCAGGTCGGGGGCGGCCACCACGCGCTGCGTGATCGCGCGGGCCAGGTCCAGTTGGCCCGCGCCCTGCTCCAGCACCGGCGCGTCCGTCGCCGCGGCGGACGAGGTGAGCAGGGCCTTCAGCCGGGCCGGGGTCAGGTCCGGGTGCTGCTGGAGCAGCAGCACCGCGCCGCCGGCGACGTGCGGGGTGGCCATCGACGTGCCGGAGTAGGAGACGTATGCCTGGTCCCCGCGGCCGCCGGCCCGGGCCGCGACCACGTCCACGCCCTGCGAGGCGATGTCCGGTTTGGCGGAGACACCGTCGGCCGAGGGGCCGCGGCTGGAGAAGGACGCGGTGTGACCGCTGCGGTCGACGGCCCCGACGGTCAGCGCGTCGGGGGCGCAGCCGGGGGTGGAGACGGTGCCGCGCAGCGAGGCGTTGCCGGCCGCGATGACGAACAGGGCCCGGTCGCTGAGCTGTTCCACGGCGTCGACGTCGGGACCGGTGCAGCTCGTCGCGCCGTCCGAGCCGAGCGACATGGAGACGACCCTGGCGCCGGAGGCGACGGCCCACTGCATGCCGCTGATGATGCCGCTGAGCGAGCCCGAGCCGTCGGCGGCCAGCACCTTGCCGACCAGCAGGTCGGCCCCCGGCGCCATCCCGGCGTAGCGGCCCTGCGAGGCGGCGCCGGTGCCCGCGAGGGTCGACGCCGTGTGCGTGCCGTGGCCGTTGAGGTCCTCGATCGTCTCGCCGTTCACGAAGGACCGGGAGTCCAGCACCCGGCCGGCCAGGTCGGGGTGGCCGGTGTCCACGCCGGTGTCCAGGATCGCGACCTTCACGCCGGTGCCGTCCAGACCCAGCGCGTGCGCCGCTCCGGCGCCGGTGAGCGGGACGGTGGGCGTGCCCAGCGAGCTGCCGTGCACGGGCCGGTCGAGCCAGATCCTGCTGACGCCGCCGGCCGTGCGGGCCCGCGGAGCGACCGCGACGGGGGCGAGGCTCTTCCACGCCCCGGCGGCCGACGCCTTGTCGACGGACAGCCCCGCACCGCCGATCGAGTCCAGCGCGGCGGTGGTCCGCACGCCCGGGGCGGCGGCCCTGGGCCGGATGCCGCCGCCGTACTCGACGACGAGCGGGACGGCCGCGGTGTGGGCGTCGTCGTACCCGTCGGCGATCAGCTGGTCGATGTCGAACAGCTCGGGGTCCACCGTCCCGGCGTCGACCAACTGCTCGACGCCCTGCGGGAACACGTAGGTGTGCCGGCCGTCCTGCCAGACCGCGGAGGCGTGGTCGGTGCCGTCCGCGGACCGCAGCGCGGCCGAGAGCACCCGGCCGTCCGCGGCGACGTCGGCGTCCACCACGTCCCCGGTCACCAGGGTGACCGTGCTGTGCCGGGGCGCCGGCGCCGCGGCGTCCAGGCTCCGGGTGGCGCCGGCGGGTGCGGCATCGCCCTGGGACTCGGCGGCGGCGAGCGGTGAGGACAGCAGGGCGAGGGACGCGGTGAGGGCGAGCAGCAGGCTGCTGCGCCCCGAGCGCCGTGGCGGGCGTGGCGATCCGGGGGACATCGGACTCCCTTCGTCAGCGGACGTGACGAAGGGCATGCTTGGCCACCGCGGAGGCCGGGGGCCACGAACTGCCCTGGCGGGCATCCGGCATGACGTGATCTCGCCAAGACCGTTCCGCTCCGCATCGGCTGAGGGACCGTCAATATCGCCTGGCAGTGGGCGGATCAGGAGCGGGAGAAGCCCCGGCAAGGCGCCCGGCCGGCGCCGCCCGGGACTCGGCGTCCGGGTCGGTGCGGCCTGGCGACTTTGCGTCGCGTCGTCAAGTCGCCACGCTCGCAGCCGTGTTGACGCCCCTCCTGCTGGCAGCATCGGTGCGCGACCGCCCCCTCGATTCCGGGAGTCCTTGCGTGCTTCTGCGATCCTTCGCGGCCACCGCCGTCCCCGCGGCAAACCCGTCCGCCGCGTCCGGCCCGCCGGCCCGCAGCGCACCGGCCGGTGCACGGCGCCGGTCCCGATGAGGGCGGAGCCCGCTCGGGAGAGGGGACGTTGCCTGCGTCCTCAGGCCGGGAACGCCCACCGAGGAAGCGGCCCCGGATCGCCGACGGCCGAAATACTGCCGGGCTCCGGTGCCGGGCAGCGCGCGGACAGCGAGGGGGCGCAGTGGGCCGGGTGCCGGCGAACGGCAAGCACGGGGCGAACGCCGCACCCGATTTCGTCGGTCGCGACGACGAACTGGCCGCGATCGTCGGCGCCGTCACCGAGGGACCCGCGCTGGTCCTCGTCGAGGGCGAACCGGGGATCGGCAAGACCAGGCTGGTGCGCCGGGCCCTCGACGAACTGCCCGGCCGCACGGTACTGGTGTGCACCTCACCGCCGCTGCGGGAACCGTTCCCGCTCGGCCCGATCGCCGGCGGCCTCCGGCGGCTGTGCGCGGACCGGCTGCCGGACGGGCTGAGCCCGATGGCGGGGGCGCTGCGGCCGCTCTTCCCCGAGTGGTCGGAACTGCTGCCGGCGGCGCTGGAACCGCTCCCCACCGCCGGGGAGACCCGGCACCGGGTGTTCCGGGCGCTGGTCGAACTGCTCGACCGGCTACGGGTGTCGGTGCTCGTGCTGGAGGACGCGCACTGGGCCGACACCGCGACGCTGGAGCTGCTGCTGACGCTGGTCGCGGCCGGGGGGCACTCCCGCTCCCTGGTGGTGACCTACCGGCCGGCGGAGATCGACCCGGTGTCGCCCCTGCTGCGGTTGACGTCGTGGGCACCGGCGGGTCTGCACCGGTTACGCGTCGGGCTGGGGCCGTTGACCGTCGATCAGACCGGCCGGCTCATCGGGTCGATGTTCGGCGCCGACCACGTGTCGACCGAGTTCGCGACGTTCCTGCGGCAGCACACCGACGGGGTCCCGCTGGCCGTCGAGGAGTGCGTGCGGCTGCTCACCGATCGGCGCGACATCGTCCGGCAGGACGGGCAGTGGACCCGCCGGGTGCTCGACGGGCTGGAGGTGCCGGCGACGGTACGAGACTCGGTCCGCGAACGGCTGGCCCGGCTGCGGCCGGAGGGGAGGGTGGTCCTGGAGGCCGCCGCGGTCCTGGGCGTGCCGGCCGGCGCGGTGCTGCTGGGGGACGTGGCCGGGCTCGACGGGGCCGCGTCCCTCGGCGGAGTCGAGGTCGCGCTCTCCTCCGGCCTGCTGCAGGAGACCGAGCCGGGCCGGTTCGCCTTCCGGCACGCCCTGGACGCGCAGGCGGTCGGCGACTCCGTACCGGCGCTGCGCCGGCGGCAGTTGCACGCCGCCGCGACCGCCGCGTACGAGCGGCGGGAGCCGGACGCGCTGGACCGGCTGACCCGGCACTCGCGGGAGGCCGGGGACACCGAGGCGTGGTGCCGGTACGCCGAGGCCGCCACCGACGTCGCGCTGGCCTCCGGTGACGACCGCAACGCGGTGACCCTGCTGCTCCAGTTGCTGGCCGGCCCGCAGTATCCGGTCGAGCGGCGGCAGCGGTACGCCACCCGGCTCGGTGAGGCGGTGTTCTACGGCAGCGCCGCGCTCGGCGACATCGCCGACGAGGTGATCGAGGCGATCCACCAGGTACTCGACGATCCCCGGGCAAGCCGGGGAAACCGGGGCGAACTGCGGCTGCTGCTGGGGCGCATGCTGTGGCGGGCCGGGCGGCAGCGGGCCGCGTTCGGCGAGTTCGAGGCGGCGATCGCCGATCTCGGCGACCGGCCGGACCTGGCCGGGCTGATGATGTGCAACCTGGCGCTGCCGCTGGTCCCGGACTGGCCGGCGGAACGTCACCTCGGCTGGCTCGACCGCGCCGCGGAGCTCGTCGAGCCCACCGGCTCGGGGGAGTTGGCGGTGGCGGTCGGTACCGCCCGCGCCTCGACCCTGCTGCTGCTGGGGCACGCGTCGGCGTGGGCGTCGGTGGCCGCGCTGGACCGGCCGCACCCGGCCGGGGCGCGGGAACTGACCCTGCACGCGACCGGGTTGCTCAACGTGGCCGGGGCATCGCTGTCCTGGGGCCGGTACGAGGAGACCCGCCGGCTGCTGCACGCCGCCGCGGAGTTCATCCCGGACGCCGAGCACCACCGGGTGGCCGAGGGGTTCCGGATCATCGAGGCCACGCTGTGCTGGTACACCGGCCGGTGGGACGGCCTCGCCGCGGAGCTGGCGCGGCCGGCGGGCGCGGACACCACCGAGACGCACGACCGGCTGTTCGCCCGGCTCATCGAGGGGGTGCTGCGGCTGGTCACCGCGCCGGGACCGGACGCCGAGCGGGCGCTGCGCGAGCTCACCGGGCAGCTGTTCGAGCTCGGCATCACCGAGCCGACGGTGCTGCTGCCGTTCGCCGTCCTGGGCCGGGCCGCGCTGGGCGAAGGCGATCCGGAGCGGGCGGTGGCGTGGCTCGCACCGGCGGCCGAACTGGTGGCCGGCAAGGACGTGTGGCTGTGGTACACGGACCTCGCCGCGGTGCACGTCGAGGCTTTGGCACGCGCCGGGTCGCGCGCGGCGGCGGAATCGTTCGCCGGCCGCTTCGCCGCGGCGCTGGACCGCCGGGACGCGCCGGCCCCGGCCGCGGCGCTGCCGGCCTGCCGGGCGGTGCTGGCCGAGACCGCCGGTGACACCGCGGCAGCGGCCGAGGACTACCGGGCCGCCGCCGCGGCGTGGGCCGCGCTCCCCCGGCCGTACGACCGGCTGCTGGCGCTGGAGGGGGCCGGCCGGTGCCTGGTGGCGGGCGGGTCGACGGCGGACGGAATCGAGCTGCTGGGTCAGGCGCAGGCCGGACTGGGGGAACTCGGCGCACGGCGCGACGCGGACCGGGTCGCGCGGCTGCTGCGGCGGTACGGCGCCGACGTGGCCCGCACCTGGCGGCACGGTCAGCGCGGGTACGGGAAGGAGCTGTCGCCGCGCGAACGTGAGGTCCTGGCGTTCGTCGCGCGCGGGATGACCAACCGCGAGGTGGGCGAGGCGCTGTTCCTGTCGCCGCGCACGGTGGGCCGCCACCTCGGCTCGGCGATGCGCAAGCTGCAGGTGACCACCCGTACCGCCGCGGCGATCGCCGCGGCCGAGGCGGGCCTGCTCGGCCCCTCGGGCGCCGCGACCTGACCGGCCGTCACGGCGCCGGGGTGACCCGGCGCAGCCGCGGGATTGGGTCATTTGACCACTCGCGACTCCCGCGCGGCGCCGTGATGCTCTCGGCCATGAGCACCAGTCCAGAGCCCGACGCGGCCGAACCGGAACGCGCGGAACCGGTCCCCGACGACGTCCAGGACCCGCCGTCCGCGGACGAACCGCCGCGGCCCTCCGAACGGTTCGAACCCCTGTGACCACGCTGCCCACCTGGGAGAAGATCGTGATGGCAACCAGATCGAGACGCGGCAGAACCCGCCGCTCCACCCGCACCCTCGTCGCCGGGGTCGTCACGGCCCTGGCCGCGGTGTGCCTGCCGGCGGTCACCGCGTCGGCGGTGCCGGCCGCGGCGCCGACCGCGCGCCCGCAGGTGGAGCCGAAGGTGGAGAGCCAGCTCGCCGCGCACCGCACGACGACGTTCTGGGTCTACCTGAGGAGCACGGCGAAGCTGTCCGACGCCGCCCGCATCACCGACCGCGACCGGCAGGGCGAGGTGGTCGAGAGCCGGCTGAAGGCGACCGCCCACGACAGCCAGGCCGGTCTGGTCGGCCTGCTCGACGCCGCCCACGCCGCGTACCGGTCGTACTGGATCGCCAACACGGTCGAGGTGACCGGCGACGCGGGCCTGCTGCGGCAGATCGAGGCGCTGCCGGAGGTCGGCCGGATCACCGCGGACCGCACGTACGCGCTGCCGAAGGACCGGAAGGCCGCGGCGGTACCCTCCGACGCCGGTGTCGAGTGGGGCGTCGACGCGATCGGCGCGTCGAAGGTGTGGAGCGAGGACCACGCCGCCGGCGCGGGCATGGTGGTCGGCAGCATCGACTCGGGGGTGGAGTACACCCACCCGGCGCTGGTGCACCAGTACCGCGGGAACAACGGGGACGGCACCTTCGACGACAACTACAACTGGTGGGACCCGGCGCGGGTGTGCGGGGTCATCGAGACGTACCCGTGCGACAACATCGGGCACGGCACCCACACCATGGGCATCATGGTCGGCGACGACGGCACCAACCACATCGGTGTGGCACCGAAGGCGAAGTGGATCGCGGCGAAGGGCTGCGAGGTCAGCAGCTGCAGCCAGGGTTCGCTGCTGTCCAGCGGCCAGTTCATGCTCGCGCCGACCGACCTGGACGGCCGCAACCCGCGGCCCGATCTGCGCCCCGACGTGGTCAACAACTCCTGGGGCAGCGGCGACGCGGACACCGACCCGTGGTTCCAGCAGACGGTGCAGGCGTGGGTGGCGGCGGGGATCTTCCCGGTGTTCTCCAACGGCAACGACGGCCCGGTGTGCAACACCGACGCCAACCCGGCGAACCTGGTGGACAGTTACGGGGTCGGCGCGTTCGACTCCGACGGCAACATCGCGTCGTTCTCCAGCCGCGGCCCCTCCGACTTCGACAACGGGCTGATCAAGCCGGACGTGTCGGCGCCGGGCGTGGCGATCCGCTCCGCCTGGCCGGGCAGCACGTACGCGGTGGCCAGCGGCACCTCGATGGCCGCGCCGAGCGTGGCCGGGGCGATCGCTCTGCTGTGGTCGGCCGCGCCGGCGCTCGAGCACGACATCGGCGAGACGCGGCTGCTGCTCGACAAGACCGCCACACACGTCAAGGACCTGTCGTGCGGTGGCACCGCCGAGCTCAACAACGTGTGGGGCAACGGCAAGCTCGACGTGTACGCGGCGGTGCAGGCCGCGCCGCGCGGGGCCGCCGGCGTGCTGACCGGAACCGTGCGCGACGCGGACACCGGGGCTCCGATCGCCGGCGCGTCGGTGCAGCTGAGCAACGCGTCCGGCCAGGTCGGGGTTCCCCACCTCACCGGCGCCGACGGCACGTACCGGATCCCGGCGTCGGCCGGCGGCTACACCGTGTCGGCCGGCGGGCTCGGGTACCGCACCGGCAGCGGGCCGGCGACGGTGACCCAGGACGGGACGTCCGGCCTCGATCTGGCGCTGGACGCGCCGCGCGGGCCCGGCCTCGCCGCGACCCCTAGCGAGCTGGACTTCCCGACCACCGCCGTGGGCACCAGGAGCGACCCGATCACCGTCACGCTCACCAGCACCGGCAACGCGCCGGTGACGGTGCGCCGGCTGCCCGACCACGACGGCAGCTTCGTGCACGCCGGCGGGACGTGCCCCGACACGCCGTTCCAGCTGCCGCGGCTGCAGACCTG
Organism: Streptomyces sp. NPDC020917; assembly: GCF_044333795.1. Taxonomy (NCBI): domain Bacteria; kingdom Bacillati; phylum Actinomycetota; class Actinomycetes; order Kitasatosporales; family Streptomycetaceae; genus Streptomyces; species Streptomyces sp. NPDC020917. The sequence continues at coordinate 190,896 of NZ_JBIRRR010000006.1, forward strand.
CACGGTGCAGTTCGCGTTCCTCCCGACGGCCAAGGGTTCGTCGACCGGCAGCGCCGACGTGACCAGTACCTCGATCCACGACTCGGCGCACCTCACGCTGACCGGTACCGGCACCTCCCGTCCGGCGCGGGCGGCCAGCATCCAGACGCACTCGCTGGAGGACAATCTCGACAACGCGGTCATCGATCCGTCGGGCCGGTACGCGTACTACGCCACGTACAACACCGCGCAGTTGTCCTACGGGTACATCGTGAAGGTCGACCTGCGGACCTTCAAAAGGGTCGGCGTGATCACCGTCAACTACGGGCTGAAGCTGATCACGCGCGGCGTGATGGACCCGGCCGGCCAGTACGCCTACTTCGCCGTCGCGTCCACGCCCAGCCTGGTGCTGCGCATCGACCTGGCCACGTTCAAGGTCACCGGGTCGCTGAAGCTCGCCAACGGAGAGAACAACGTACGGTCGGCGATCATGGATCCGGCCGGGCGGTACGCGTACTTCGGCACCGCGTCCGACCCGTACGCGAGCAAGGTGGTGAAGGTCGACCTGGCCACCTTCACCGAGGTCGGCAAGGCCACTCTCGACCCGGCCGACCAGTACCTCTCCACCGCGGTCGTCTCGCCGGACGGCAGGTACGGCTACTTCGGCACGCTGGACGCGCCGGGCCGGATCCTGAAGGTCGACCTGGAGTCGATGGCCAAGGTCGGCGAACTGACCATGGCGCCCGGGGAGTCGTACCTGCGGACGTCGGTCGTCGACCCGGAGGGCCGGTACGCCTACTTCGGCACCGGTGAGGGCACGGCGGGCAACGTGGTGCGCATCGACCTGTCCACCTTCCAGCGCACCGGGGCCGTCCCGGTCGGCGGAGGCGGCGTGTTCTCCTCCGTGATGGATCCGCACGGCCAGTTCGCCGCCTTCGGGACCCAGAGCATCGCCGGGCACGTGGCGATGATCGACCTCACCACGTTCACCAGGCTCGACACCGCCACGATGAACCTGGGCGAGAACGCGCTGGACTCGGCGGTCATCGACCCGAACGGCGACTACGCCTACTTCGGCACGCACACCACCCCGGGCCGGGTGGTCAAGGTGCGGGTCGGTGTCCGCTACACGCTCCGGGCCGCCCCGACGACCGTACGGGACGCCCCGGCCGCGGAGCTGGCCTGGGCGGGCGCGAGCACCCCGGACGTCGACGTGGTCCGCGACGGCACGGTGATCGCGACCGTACCCAACACCGGCGGTCATCTCGACCGGATCCCCGGCGCGGGCGGCTCCCCGTACAGCTACCAGGTGTGCGACGCGGGATCCGACCGCTGCTCGAACACGGTCACGGTCAGCCTCACACCCTAGGGGTTCGATCACGAGCGGTGCCGCACGAGGGTCCTGACCATGCGAAGACCTCCGGCGCGGTGGGGATGTCGCATCCCCACCGCCCGGAGGTCTTCGCGTCGCGCCGCGGACTCGGCCTGCCGCGGCGGCAGTTCGCCCCGGCGGCCGTCATCGGCGCGTCGTCCCCCGCCTGCTGGGGGGCCACCTGTGCCTGGCGCGGGCGGCTGGCGCGCGGGGCGGGTTCGGCCTGTGGCTCCTGCCCGGAGTGTGTGTTGCGGCACGTTGGGCCGTCTGACGGGGTGTCGGCGCCGGGCCGCCGCGGCTCCGTTCCCCCGCAGGTCAGAGGGGGCGCGCCACCGGTCCGGGGCGTTCCGGGGCCCGGTGCGGGCCCGTCCGGCTCGGGAAGCGCCGCGCGCGGCGGCCACTTAGCATTGGTCGGCTTGGGCTGCTTTGGTACGGATGCGGCGCCCGAAGGGGCCGGCCATCGCGCACCCGGAGCCGGGTGCGGGGCCCCGAAGGGGGACGAGGGACGAGGAGCGCATGAATCTGAAGGTGCAGGGCGATCCGCTGCGGGACGCCGACCTGCTGATGGGCGAACTCGGTGCGGCCGATCTGATCGGCGTGGGCGGGCGGCCCGGGGCGGACGCGCGGACCGGCGTGGACGAGCGGCCGGGCGCGGGCGAGCGGCCCGGCGTGCCGCGTGCCCATTTCGCGGGGCGCCCGGCGGCCGGGGCGCGGACCCTGATGGACGTGCTCCACGCGACCGTGCTCACCCACCCGCAGGAGCCCGCGCTGGACGACGGCCGCACGGCGCTGACCTACCGCGCGCTCGCCGCCGAGGTCGACACGCTGCGGCGCACGCTGGCCGCGGCCGGTATCGGCCCCGGCGACCGGGTGGGCGTCCGGGTGCCGTCGGGCAGCAACGACCTCTACGTGTGCATCCTGGCCGTGCTCGCGGTGGGCGCCGCGTACGTGCCGGTGGACGCCGAGGACCCGGACGAGCGGGCGGAGTTGGTGTTCGGCGAGGCGGGCGTGGCGGCCGTGCTGGGCGCCGGCCGCAGCCTGGCCCCGACCGGCGCCGCCCGCCGCGCCGCGCCCGCCGCCCGGCGCCCCTCCCCCGACGACGACGCGTGGATCATCTTCACCTCGGGCTCCACCGGCCGCCCCAAGGGCGTCGCGGTCACCCACCGCAATGCCGCGGCCTTCGTCGACGCCGAGGCCGCGCTGTTCCTCCAGGAGGAGCCGATCGGTCCTGGCGACCGCGTGATGGCGTCGCTGTCGGTGGCCTTCGACGCGTCCTGCGAGGAGATGTGGCTGGCCTGGCGCAACGGCGCGTGCCTGGTGCCGGTGCCGCGCTCGCAGGTGCGCGGCGGCAGCGACCTGGGCCCGTGGCTGGCCGAGCAGGAGATCACCGTGGTGTCCACGGTGCCCACGCTCGCCGCGCTCTGGCCGCCGGAGGCCCTCAACGAGGTGCGGCTGCTGATCTTCGGCGGCGAGGCGTGCCCGCCCGAGCTGGTCGAGCGCCTGGTCACCGAGGGGCGCGAGGTCTGGAACACCTACGGCCCGACCGAGGCGACCGTGGTCGCCTGCGCGGCGCTGCTGACCGGCGAGGGGCCGGTGCGCATCGGCCTTCCGCTGGACGGCTGGGAGCTGGCCGTGGTGGACGAGGCCGGCGAGCCGGTGCCCATGGGCGGCAGCGGCCAGCTGATCATCGGCGGCGTGGGACTGGCCCGGTACCTGGATGACGCCAAGGACGCGGAGAAGTACGCGCCGCTGGAGTCGCTCGGCTGGCAGCGCGCGTACCGCAGCGGCGACCTGGTGAGGGCCGAACCGGAAGGGCTGCTGTTCCTCGGCCGGGCCGACGAGCAGATCAAGCTCGGCGGGCGGCGGATCGAGCTGGGCGAGGTGGACGCCGCCCTCCAGTCGCTGCCCGGCGTCGCCGGCGCCGCCGCGGCGGTGCGGACGACCCGGCGCGGCAACCAGCTGCTGGTCGGCTACGTGGTGGCCGGCGACGGCTGGGACCGGGCCGCGGCCGTCGCCGCGCTGTCGGCGCGGCTGCCCGCGGCGCTGGTGCCGCTGCTGGCGACCGTGGAGGCACTGCCGACGAGGACTTCCGGCAAGGTGGACCGGGCCGCACTGCCCTGGCCGCTGCCGGAGTCCGCGGGACCGGCCCCCGGCGAGGAGCCCGCCGAACCGCTGCGCGGCACCGAGGCGTGGGTGGCCGAGCAGTGGACCGAGGTCCTGGGCGTACCGGTGATCGAGGCGCGCGACGACTTCTTCGCGATGGGCGGGGGCAGCCTGGCCGCCGCCCAGCTCACCACGCTGCTGCGCACCCGCTTCCCCTCGGTGGCCGTCGTCGACATCTACCAGGCGTCCACCGTGCGCAAGCTGGCACGGATGCTGGACCGCTCGGTACGCGACGAACGGCAGGCCAGGGAGGTCGCGCCGGTGCCGAATCGCGCCAAGGCGGTGCAGCTGCTCGCGCTGCTGCCGCTGTACGCGCTGGTCGGGCTGCGCTGGACGACCGGGCTGCTGGCCCTGGGCAACGTCCTGGCGGCGATCGGCGACTACCCGTGGGCGCCGACCGCCTCCTGGTGGCTGGTCGGCGCCGCGGCCCTGATCCTCTTCAGCCCGCCCGGCCGGCTGGCGCTGGCCGCCGCCGGGGCCCGGCTGCTGCTGCGCGGGCTGGAGCCGGGCAGCTACCCGCGCGGCGGCGGCGTCCATCTGCGGCTGTGGGCCGCCGAGCGCCTGGCCGACGCCACCGGCGCGACGGCGCTGTCCGGCGCGTGGCTGATCCGCTACGGCCGGGCGCTGGGCGCCCGGATCGGCCCGGACGTGGACCTGCACTCGCTGCCTCCCGTCACGGGCCTGCTCAAGCTCGGCCGGGGCTGCGCGATCGAGGCCGAGGTCGACCTCAGCGGCTACTGGCTCGACGGCGACCGGCTGGAGGTCGGCCCGGTGAAGGTCGGCTCGGGTGCCGTGGTCGGCACCCGCAGCACCCTGCTGCCCGGCACGCGGATAGGGAAGCGGGCGCAGATCGTCGCCGGGTCCAGCGTGACGGGCCAGGTGCCCACCGGGCAGCGCTGGGCCGGCGCGCCCGCGGTCAAGGTGGGCCGGGCCGAGCGGCGCTGGCCCAAGCAGCGCCCGGCCCGCAGGGCACGGTGGGCGGCGGCGTACGGCACCAGCGCGGTGGGACTGACGCTGCTCCCGCCGGCCGCCGCCGTCGCGGCGCTGGCCGTGGCCGGCGCCCTGGTGCCCACCGGCAGCGGCCTGGCGGACGCGGTCCGCGGCGCGCTCATCGCCCTGGTGCCCGCCACCCTGGCGTTCGGCCTGACGTACGCGGCGCTGCTGCTGGCCGCCGTCCGGCTGCTGAGCCTGCGCCTGAGCCCCGGCTGGCACCCCCTGCACAGCCGGGTGGGCTGGCAGTCCTGGACGGTGATCCAGCTCATGGACACCGCCCGCGACCGGCTGTTCCCGCTGTACGCGGGCCTGATCACCCCGGTGTGGCTGCGCGCGCTGGGCATGAAGGTCGGCAGCGGCGCCGAGGTCTCCACGGTGCTGGCGATGCCCAGCCTCACCACCGTCGGCGACGGCGCCTTCCTCGCCGACGACGTCCTGGTCGCCCCGTACCAGCTGGGCGGCGGCTGGCTGCGGATCGGCCCGGCCGAGATCGGCGAGCGGGCGTTCCTCGGCAACTCCGGTATGACCGCGCCGGGGCGCGCCGTCCCGGACCGCGGGCTGGTGGGGGTGCTGTCGGCCACGCCGAAGAAGGCCAAGGAGGGCCGCTCCTACCTCGGGATGCCGCCGGTGCGGCTACCGCGGACCGCGGACGACGGGGACCAGAGCCTGACGTACGCGCCGCCCGCCCGCCTGGTGTGGGCGCGGGCGCTGGTCGAGGTCTGCCGGCTGGTGCCGGTGCTGTGCTCGGCAGCGCTGGCCGTCCTGGTCCTGGCGGCGCTGGCGCGGCTGGCGCAGGACGGGATCCTGGTCGCGGCGCTGCTGTCGGGGCCGCTGCTGCTGGCCGCGGGCGGCGTGGCCGCCGTGGTGTCGATCGCCGCGAAGTGGCTGCTGGCCGGCCGCTTCCGGGCGGTGGAACGCCCGCTGTGGAGCGGCTTCGTGTGGCGCAACGAGCTGGCCGACACCTTCGTGGAGGTGCTCGCGGTGCCGTGGCTGGTCGGGGCGGTACCGGGTACGCCCGTGATGAACCTGTGGCTGCGGGGGCTGGGCGCGAGGATCGGCCGGGGCGTGTGGTGCGAGAGCTACTGGCTGCCCGAGGCGGACCTGGTCACCCTCGAGGACGGGGTGAGCGTCAACCGCGGATGCGTCCTGCAGACCCACCTGTTCCACGACCGGATCATGCGGATGGATACGGTGGTGCTCCGCGCGGGGGCGACGCTCGGTCCCGGTGGCATCGTGCTGCCCGGCAGCGAGGTCGGGGCCCGGAGCACGCTGGGTCCCGCGTCGCTGGTGATGCGGGCGGAGTCCATCCCCGCGGACAGCCGCTGGCTGGGCAATCCGGCCGAGGCGTGGCACGACGAGGAGCCGCGGCGGGAAGGGACATGACCAGGGGCCGGTGACGGTGACGGGACGCGGTTCGTGTGCGGCGCCGCGTCCGGCGAACACGAGGGAGCGAGGGACTGGTGACCCAGAAGCGAACGGCGGCGCCGGAGGCGGACCCGTACTTCCCCGCCCACGGCGACACCCGCTACCGGGTCCACCGCTACGAACTGGCCCTGGACTACCGGCCCGCGTCCAACCGGTTGCGGGGCACGGCCAGGCTCAGCGCGGTGGCCGGCGGCGCGGCGCTGCGCGAGTTCGCCCTCGATCTGGCCGGCTTCCGGCTCCAGCGGGTCGTCGTCGACGGCCGGGCCGCGCACTACACGCACCGCGCGGGACGGCTGCGGGTCCGTCCCGCGAAGGCCGTCGAGGCGGGTGCGGCCTTCACCGTCGAGGTGCACTACACCGGCAATCCGCAGCCCCTCACCAGCCAGTGGGGCGGCCTGGGCTGGGAGGAGCTCACCGACGGCGCCCTGGTCGCCAGCCAGCCGATCGGCGCGCCCTCGTGGTACCCGTGCAACGACCGGCCGGCGGACAAGGCGTCGTACCAGATCTCGGTCACCGCCCCGTCGGTGTACACCGTGGTCGTCAGCGGCAGGCTGCTGTCCAGGACCACCCGGGCCAGCAGCACCACCTGGGTCTACGAGCAGGCGGCGCCCACCTCGACGTATCTGGTGTCCGTCTCGATCGGCCGCTACGAGCCGGTGCAACTGGTGGGCGGCAGCTCGGTGTTCGCCCCGCGCCGCCCCGTGCCGCAGACCGGGTACGTGCCGGCCGCGCTGCGCCGCGAGTTCGCCGTCGACTTCGGGCGGCAGACCCGCATGATGGACTTCTTCGAGGACGTCTTCGGGCCGTACCCGTTCGACGAGTACACGGTGGTGGTGGCCGACGAGGAGCTGGACGTGCCGGTCGAGGCGCAGGGGCTGGCCACCTTCGGCAGCAACCACCTGGGCGGGCAACGGCGTTCGGAGCGGCTGGTCGCCCATGAGCTGGCCCACCAGTGGTTCGGCAACAGCCTCTCGATCGGGGACTGGCGGCACATCTGGCTCAACGAGGGCTTCGCCAAGTACGCGGAATGGCTGTGGTCCGAGCACAGCGGCGGCCCGAGTGCCGCGACGCACGCCGCCAACGCGCACGCGTACCTGGCCCGGCTCCGGCAGGACCTGACGCTCGGCGACCCGGGCCGCCGGCTGATGTTCGACGACCGGCTCTACCAGCGCGGCGGTCTGGCGGTCCACGCGCTGCGCCAGGCGCTGGGCGAGGGCGCGTTCTTCCGCATGCTGCGGGGCTGGACGGCCGTGCACCGCCACGGTGTGGTGACCACGGCCCGGCTCGCCGCGCACGCCGCCCAGTACGCCTCCCGCCCCCTGGCCCCGGTCCTCGACGCCTGGGTCCACCAGCCCGCCCTCCCCCCGCTCGCCGAACCGGACGCCTGAATCGGGCTCCCGTCCTTCTGCGCGCCCCAACTCCCTTTGCGGGCAGGCGCGGAGAACGGTGCCGCTTGGGAGTGAAGGCGTCGTGGTGGTCGGTGCCGGTGCGGCGAAGAATCCCCGGCATCCGCCCGATGGCGACGTCCGCGGGTCTAGCCTGGTGCGACGCCCGGCGCGTGGGGACCGCGCGCGCGGCAGACGGCGGGAGCAAGGGGGAGCGATGCCGCACGACGCCGGGGAAGGGCGGATCGTCGCCGGTCGGTACCGGCTGGCCGAGCAGCTCGGCTCGGGCGGGTTCGGAACCGTCTGGCGGGCCCGCGACCAGGAGACGGGCACCGACGTCGCGCTCAAGGAGATCTTCCTGCCGCCGTCCTCGTCCGGGGAGCGCGCCAGGTGGCTGGCGCGGGCCGAACGCGAGGCCCGGCACGCGGTGGAGCTCCGGGCGCATCCCAACGTCCTCGCGGTGCACGGCGTGATCGTCGAGGACGGCACGCCCTGGATCCTGATGGAGCTGGTGGCGGGGCGGTCGCTCGCCCAGTACCTGGACCAGCGGGGGGCGTTGCCGCCGGAACAGGTCGCGGCGATCGCCGCAGGACTGCTCGCCGGCCTCGACGCCGCGCACACGGCCGGGATCGTGCACCGCGACATCAAGCCGTCGAACGTGATGCTGACCGATGACGGGCGGGTCCTGCTGGCGGACTTCGGCATCGCGACCCGGGCCACCGACACGGCGCTCACCAGCACCGGCACCTTCCTCGGCTCCGCCGAGTACACCGCGCCCGAGCGGGCCCGGGGCGAGGACGGCAACGCCGCGAGCGACCTCTTCTCGCTCGGAGTGACGCTGTACCAGGCGGCCGAGGGCGTCTCGCCGTTCCGCCGCGAACTGGCCATGGGCGCGCTGTACGCGGTCGTCAACGAGGAGCCGCCGCCCATGGTCCGGGCGGGGGCGCTGGCCCCGCTGATCACCCGGCTGCTCGACAAGGACCCGTCGCGGCGCCCCACCGCGGCGCAGGCCCTCGCCGCCCTGGACGGCACCCGGACCGCCGCCACCACCGTGCCTCCCACGCCGACGCTGCGGGCCCAACTCCCCGGCGCCGACGAGGCCGTGACGGAGACGGCCACCCCGGCCGCACCCGGCCCTTCCCCGGCGGCCGCACGGCGCCGCAGGTACGCGGCGGGTGGCGCGGCGGCCGTCGTCCTCGTGGCCGTCGTCGCCCTGGTCGTGGGCTTCCTGACCGACGGCGGCGCTTCCGGCACGGACGGGGCGTCGTCCCCGCCGGGTCCCTCCTCCGCCCTCACCACCACGCCCCCGCCGCCCACGACGCCGCCCACGACGCAGCCGACGACGACGCCCCCGACCACCGCGGAGCCGACGACCCAGGCACCGACCAGCCGGGCGGCGGTACCGCTGAGCAGCCTGTCCAAGCCCTGTGACGCGCCGAGCACTTCGGTCCGCGAGCGCTTCGCCATGCAGGGTGCGGACCACGTGGTGAACAAGAAGACCATGCGGCAGTGCACCTGGCCCGGGCACTACCGCGGCGTCAGCCTCGGCATCGTGCTCCAGTACCTCACGGCCGCCACCGTGCACGACTGGGTCGGGACCGCCTCGCCGGTCTCCGTCCGCGGCCTGTCGGGAACCATGGAGCACATCGGCACGGCCTCCGGCGGCGACGCCGACAGCTGCGCCATCTGGTGGCCGACGTCCTTCGGCTCCATCGGCGTGATCATGGTCGCCCCGAAGAGCGACTCGGCGACCGCCTGCACCGACGCGGAGAGCTTCGTCACCGCCGCGGCCCCCGACCTGCCGCGCTGAACCGGCCGCGCCCGCACGGCCGTTCGGGGGCCACGCGTGGGGGGGGCGGGTCGTCCAGGCGACGGTCAGCTCGTCCGGGCGAGGTCAGATCGTCCGGGGCGAGGTCAGATCGTCTGGGCGACCGTCACCTTGACCCCGGGTGCCCGGAGCGCGCCCGGCACGGCGGCCCGCGCCGCCGCGGTGACCGCGGTCTCGACGGCGCGCGCGACGTCCAGTGCGCGACGGTCGCGGCGGACGACGACCTGCACGTGGATCTCCCAAGAGCCGCCCCGGCCCTTGCGGTTGACGCCGACCCCGGCCGGCGGTCCGCCGCCGGCGCGGACCTCCCGCGACCGGCCCGCGCCGCGCAGGGCGTCGGCGATGCCGGGGCGCAGGAACGCGACGCCCGGTACCTCCAGGGCGGCGCGGGCGGCGGCCTCCCCCAGGGCGCGGCGCGTGGACGCGTCCGTCGCCGGGCCCCGGCCCGCGCGGTTCCGGTCGTCCGTCACGACTCCTCCTCTCCGGCGTCCTCGGTCCGGCCGCGGTCACCGGTCGCCGGTGCGGGCGGCGCGTCCGTGGCGGCGCTGCCGTGGATCTCATGGATCTTGTCGATACCGTCGATACCGGTGCTGTAGGTGCTGTCGTCGACGCCGGCGATGCCGGTGATATCGGTGATATCGGTGATCGTGACGTCGATGGCGGCGACGGGCATGCCGAGTGCGAGGTCCGCGGCGGCGTGGACGCGCCGCCGGATCTCGTCGGCCAGGGCCTGCAGATCGGCGGTCCAGGGCGTGACGACCTCCAGCCGTACGGAGACGGGACCGCGGCCGGGTCCGTCCTGGCGGCCCGTGCCCGCGGGCGCGATGCGGCACGAGCCCGCTCGGACGCCGGGCAGGGCGTCGGCCGCCGCGCGCAGCGTCCTGGCGGCGGTCGCCTCCAGCACCCACAGGTCCTCGTCGGGCTCCCCGAGCGGCAGGGGCCTTCCCGGGCGCAGTTCGAGCCTGACCACGTCCATGACGCGGTCGGCGAGCGTCGACGCGTCGGGATCCGTGCTCCCGGTGCCGCCGGCAGCCCGCACCACCTCGCCGAGCCGGGTCAGTTGGCGCAGCGCCTCGCCGCAGTGCGGGCACGACGCCATGTGCGGGTCCTCGGTGCCGGACTCGCCGGCGTCCCACACCTCGGAGAGCAACCGGCCGCAGGGCAACCGCTCGTCGTCGCCCGGGTCCGGGCCGGGGGTGGGCATGTCCGCGCCGGGGTTCATCGCCATGCGGTCATCGCCTCCGTCAGGCAGCGTCGGGCGCGGAACACGCGGGCGCGGGCGGCATCGGCGGCGATCCCGACCATCTCCGCGATCTCCTCGTAGGGCAGGCCGTCCCGTTCCCTCAGAATCCAGCAGACCCGCTGCTCGGCGGAGAGCAGCGCCAGTGCCCGGGCCAGTTCCCGGGCCGCTGCGTGGGACTCCGCCGCGCGGACCGGGGACGACGAGTGCTCCGGTGCCGCGGGCTCCGGGACCTCGGACAGGTCGGCCACCGGGCGGCGGGCCCGGAGGATGTTCAGGCAGCGGTTGGTGACGATGCGGTGCATCCATGTGCCGAACGCGGCCTCGCCCCGGAACTCCGGAAGGCGGCGCCAGGCGCCGAGGAACGCGTCCTGCACCGCGTCCTCCGCCTCGGCCGGATCGCCGAGCAGCCGTGCCGCCAGCCGGAGCAGACCGGCCGCGTGCCTGCGGATGAGGACTTCGAAGGCCTCCTCGTCCCCCTCCGCGGCGCGCACCACCAGCAGCGGCTCCACCGCATCACCGCGCTCCGCGCCGGGCGCCGGCATCGCTCGCGTGGCCCCTGGCACGCAGATCCCCCTTCGCTCGTCCTCATGGCTTGGACACGGCGCACCAGCGGATGTGACGCCGCCGTCCGCCGTCCCCTCCGGCCCGGGCCCACCTGGTCATGGAGGACCGGTCCGGTGCCACCCGGCTCGGCACGCGCGCGAGCCGCCAGGTACCTCCTGTTCCGCCGCGCCGTCCTCAATCCGGGATCGCGGTGCGAGTCGTGCCCGGCCGGGCCGATCGTGCCGGCGGGAGCCGTAGGGGCAGGCGCGCGGGCGGGTGCGCGGGCAGGCGCGCGAAAAAATCTCCGGCCGGTGCGTCACACGGGGCCGCCTCGCCGTGTCCAACTCCCGCAGGCAACGCTGGAAGAGGACGACTCGGAGGTTCGCGATGGCGGCTCAGCAGATGGAGACCGAGACCCGGAAGGGCGCGGCCAACGGCGCGGCGCGGGGTGCGGGGGCCGACCGTTCGGTGGCGGGTGCGACCACGGTGGTGGGGGGATCGGCCGGTGCCGACAAGCCGGCCGCGACGCGCGGGCGCACGTCGATCGCCGACGTCGTGGTGGTCAAGATCGCCGGGATGGCCGCCCGGGAGATCCCCGGCGTGTACGACATGGGCGGCGGGCTGGCCCGGACGATCGGCGCGGTCCGCGACCGTGTTCCCGGCGGCCGCCCCAACGTGGGCCGCGGCGTCAAGGTCGAGGTCGGGGAGCGCCAGACCGCCATCGACCTGGACATCGTGGTGGAGTACGGCGTGCCCATCACCGACGTCGCCCGCGACGTGCGGGAGAACGTGATCGCCGCGGTGGAGCGCATCTCGGGCCTGGAGGTCGTCGAGGTCAACGTCGCCGTCAACGACGTCCATCTGCCCGACGACGATGACGACTCCGGCGAGTCGCGCGTGGAGTGACGTCCCGTCCCCTCCCCCAATTCCCCTCGTGTACCCGTGATGTGAGCGAGGACCGCGATGAGCAGAGCAGCACTGGGCCTGCTGGTGGGCATGGCCCTGGCGTTCGCCGGCTGGTTCGGGGGGTTCGGCGCGTTCCTCCTGGTCGCCTCGCTCGGCGCCGCCGGAGCGGCCGTCGGCCGGCTGATCGACACCGGCGTCGACTGGCGCGAGTTCCTCTCGCCCGGCGACCGCAGAACACGCTGACCCCCGCGCCGCCGCCCGGCTCGCACCCCCCGAAGAACACCTCCCCGTGCAGGAGCAGCCCGGCCGGCGGCCCGGGAGACGTGAGTGTCGGTGGTCGGACCCGCGGAGCGTGAGCGGTTCCGGCCGGGGGTCGGTTGGGTGCGGGATCACAGCTCCCGGAAGTACACGGCCGCGGGCACCTTGACGCAGCCGAGGCTCTCGTACAGCGCTCTGGCCGGGGCGTGGAACTCGTCGCCGCCGGTGCCGATCTCGACGTAGACGGCGCCGCGCGCCCGCATCGTGCCGAAGGCGTGTTCGCAGAGCGCGGTGCCCAGGTGGCGGCCGCGGTGGTGTGCGGCGACGGCCAGGATCGTGATGCGCCCGTGCTCGCGGGAGTGGTCGATCTCCCACCCCGCGTAGCCCGCGATCTCACCGTCGACGTCCGCGACGGCGACGTACTTGTCGCGCTCCGGGTCGTGCAGGGTGGCGAGGAGGGCGTGGTAGTCCTCGCGCCACCCGCCGTGCTGCCGCGTGAAGACGGCCTCGCCGGCCAGAGGCCGGAAGAACTCCTCGTAGAACGGCCCGAACGTGTCGAGGGTGAGCTCGATGAGCCGCGCGCGGTCCCGCGGCTCGAGGGTGCGAATGAGCATGGAAATGCGCCTCTCGCTGAGGGTCGACAACCTGGGGAACGGGCATCGACGGGCTCACTCGCGCCGAAGGTGAACGGCGGGGAGCCCTCAGTCGCGGGTACGCCGGGCTGCGAAGCATTCCATGCCCGCCACGCTAGCCCAGCCCCTCCGAGGCGCGCAGTGCTCTGCGCACGCCTACGGGTTCCGGCCCGGCTCCGGTGCGGCGGGGCACACTCCGTGGGGACACCGCGCAGCCGCCGGTGGGCTCACTTGCCGAAGCCGACGTGGTAGCCGACGGGGTCGACGTAGACGTCGGGCGCGTTGCCGCCGGAGGCCGGGACGGTGATGTCCTGGTGGCCGAGGTTCACGATCTCCGAGACGGTCTCGTTCGGCGGGGTGACGGAGAGCCTGGTGTAGGTCTTGCCGGAGCCGCTGGTGTCCGGGAGGTAGCGGAGCAGGAAGCGGGTCTCCTCGCCGGGCGCGAGGGTGACGGTGGACGCGGAGGCGTCGGTGCGTGCGGCGTCGGGACCGGTGTCGCCGAGGCCGTCGGGGCCCACCAGTTGGACGCCGGGGAAGCCGTGCATGCTGCACGTGCCGGAACCGGTGTTCTTCAGGTTGACGACGATCTCGTTCGTGACTCCCGCGGAGGCGGCGCTGAAACCGAGGGCGTCGGTCCTGCACATCGCTCCCGACGCCCTGGACGGGATCGGGACGGCGGACCGGCCACCGGTGCCGGAGCCGGTGCCGGACCCGGTGGATGAACCGTTGGCGGACCCGTTCGCGGAGCCGCTGGCCGACCCGGTGGAGGAGCCGGACGCGGAGGAATCGGAGGTCGGGCTCTGGCCGCCGGTGGAGCTGCTCGCGGCAACCGGCGCACTGCTGTCGGCAGCCGCGCTCGATCCCTTGCTGCCGTTGCACGCGGTCAACGAGAGGCCGGCAGCGGTCACGACGAGGGCGAGGGCGGGGATCTTCTTGAGGCGCATCGGTACTCCGGCGAAGTGGTGTCGTCCGGCTCACTCGGGCTGAGCGGACCGTGATCGTCTTCTGGGACACCCGCTTCCCGGCGGCCAGTTGCGGCCGGAGTTCACTCAAGACGCCTCTGTGACATGTGAGTCGACGGGCCGTGACAGAGATCGACATGCTGCGGGCTGCCGTCGACGCGCGGGCGCCCGCGCAGGAACGCCTGCTCAGCCGTGCTGGGCGGCACGGAACTGCGGCAGCCAGACGGGGTTCTCGCCCGGCGTGCTGCCGGGCGCGGGCAGCGGCGGGTTCTGGTACGGGAACTTCAGCGTCAGCACCGTGCCGATGAGGTCGAGGTCGACGAGGGCCCGCACCCCGACGCCAGGGCCGCCGCGGCGGCGCCCCCGGACAGCCCGAGCAACCTGCGGCGCGACACCGCACCGCCCTCCCCCGGTCCCGTGACCGGACCCGCGCCGCCCATCGTCGAAGCCACCCGTTCCCTCTTCCGCCGCTCCGGGCGTCCCGTGCCCCTCGCCCGCGGAAGCTTGCACGGCTTCTTGGGGGTTTCTTGTGACGGTGCGCTCACCACCGCGTCCGGGCCGCGCCGGCGGACCCGCCCGGTACCCGGTGCCGGCGCCGGGGCATCCCGTGTGGCGTCGGTCTCGTTCCGGGTGCCCTGCGCGACCCCGAGGGCGCAGCAAGTGCCGGACGGCGGGCGCGAGTTGCGTCATGGCTGGTCAGCGCGCGGCGTCGCTCGTACGAGTGAGGTCCGCCGTGTCGTGTCGCCGTGCCCGAGACAGGGCTGTACGCTGCGATTCGAACGAACGTGCGATCCGTTTTGGACTGGAATAGCATGAAATGGGGTGGAGTGATGGAGGTGCGGTATGGCGGGCTACGCCCATCTGCACGTCGCGTCCGGTTACTCCGCCCGGTACGGCGCCTCCCACCCCGAGCAGCTGGTCCAGCGGGCCGCCGAGCGCGGGATGGACACCCTGGCGCTGACCGACCGGGACACGGTCACCGGGACCGTGCGCTTCGCGCAGGCCTGCGCGGCCGCCGGGGTGCGGCCGGTCTTCGGGATCGACCTGGCGGTGGAGCCCGTGGTGCCGGGTGCGCCGGCGCCGCGCCGGCGCACCCCGGACCGCGGCGGTGCGCACGTCAGGGAGCCGGCGCTGCGCTTCACGCTGCTCGCGCGCGATGGTGCGGGCTGGGCCCGGCTGTGCCGGATCACGTCGGCCGCGCATGACGGCACCGCCCGTCAGGCCCGGCCGGTGCAGGTGGGGTGGCAGGCGCTGCGCGAACTGGGCGGGCAGGGGCTGATCGTGCTGCTGGGGCCGATGTCGGAGCCGGCCCGGGCGCTGGCCGCGGGCCGTGAGGACCAGGCCGTGCGGTTGCTGGCTCCGTGGCGCGAGGTGTTCGGGGAGGGGGTGCGGCTGGAGGTGGTCTGCCATGACGCGGCCGGCACCGGCCCCGGGTCGTTGCGGCTGGCCGCGCGCACGCTGGCGCTGGCGGACCGCGTCCGGGTCCCGGCCGTGCTGACCAACGCGGTCCGCTACGCCGATCCGGCGCACCACCGGCTCGCCGACGTGCTCGATGCCGCGCGCCTGCTGCGCCCGGCCGATCCGCGGCGTCTGGATTCCGGGCGGCGCTGGCTGGCCGGCCCGGAGCAGATGACCGCGATCGCCCGGCGGGTGGTGGAGTGCGCCGGAATGGGCGAGCGCCGCGTGGGCCGGCTGCTGGCCGACACGTCCGCGGTCGCGGACGCCTGCCGCGCCGATCCACAGCAGGATCTGGGGATCGGCTCGCGGCACTTCCCGGAGGCCTCCGTGGTGGGGGCGGACCCGGGCCCTGACGGTGCCAACCGGCTGCTGCGCCAGCGGAGCCTGGCCGGCCTGGCCGACCGCGGCCTGGACCGCGACCGCGCGGCCAGGGACCGCCTGGACTACGAACTCGACGTGGTGGCGCGCCTGGACTACGCGCCGTACTTCCTCGCCGTCGGCCAGGTCGTCGCCGACATCAGGGAGTCGGGGATCCGCGTCGCCGCCCGCGGCTCCGGGGCGGGAAGCATGATCTGCCACGCCCTGAAGATCGCCACCGCCAACCCGATCGAGCACCACCTGCTCTTCGAGCGGTTCCTGTCCGTGCGCCGGAACTCCTTCCCCGACATCGACCTCGACGTGGAGAGCGAGCGGCGGCTGGAGTGCTACGACGCGATCTTCGAGCGCTTCGGCCGGCAG
Source organism: Streptomyces sp. NPDC020917 (assembly GCF_044333795.1). Taxonomy (NCBI): domain Bacteria; kingdom Bacillati; phylum Actinomycetota; class Actinomycetes; order Kitasatosporales; family Streptomycetaceae; genus Streptomyces; species Streptomyces sp. NPDC020917. The sequence goes on from NZ_JBIRRR010000006.1 coordinate 206,781, forward strand.
CGGGTCGGGGTGACCGCGATGCCCGAGACCTACCGGGCCCGCCACGCGCTGCGGGACACCGCACTCGCCCTGGGCATCGCCCCCTACGAGGCCGACCGGATTGCAAAATCGTTTCCTCACATCCGGGCCTGCGACATCCGCAGCGCCCTGGCCGAGCTGCCGGAGCTGCGGGGCCTGGCGGCCGAGGCCGCCACGGGGAGGTTCGGGCCGCTGTTCGAGCTGGCCGAGGGCCTGGACGCGCTGGTGCGCGGCATGGCGATGCACCCGTGCGGGGTGATCATCTCCGACGCGACCCTGCTGGACCGGCTGCCGGTGCAGCCCACCCCGCAGGGCGACTACCCGATGCTGCAGGCCGCCAAGGAAGAGGTGGAGATCCAGGGCAACCTCAAACTCGACGTCCTCGGGGTGCGGATGCAGTCGGCCATGGCCCACGCCGTCGACGAGATCGAACGGGTCACCGGCGACCGCATCGACCTCGACGACCAGGCGCAGGTCCCGCTGGACGACTTCTTCGCGTTCAAGCTGATCCAGGAGAGCCGGACGATCGGGCTGTTCCAGCTGGAGTCGCCCGGCCAGCAGGACCTGCTGTCGCGGCTGCAGCCCCGCGACCCGCAGGACGTCATCGCCGACATCTCGCTGTTCCGGCCGGGCCCGGTGGCCGGCGGGATGCCCGAGCGGTACATCGCGGCCAGGCACGGCGCGCAGCCCAGCTACGCGCACCCGAACCTGGAGCCGGTGCTCCGGGACACCTACGGGGTGACGATCTGGCACGAGCAGATCATCGCCACCTTCGCGGTGATGACCGGCTGCGACCGGGCGGCCGGCGAGGTCGCGCGCCGCGCGCTCGCCGACGCCGAGCGGATGCCGGGGATCGAGGCCTGGTTCCACGAGACGTCGGCCGCCCGCGGCTACTCCCAGGAGGTCCGCGACCAGGTCTGGAAGACCATCGCCGCGTTCGGCGCCTACGGCTTCTGCCGCGCGCACGCCGTCGCGTTCGCGGTGCCCGCCCTGCAGTCGGCCTGGCTCAAGGCCCACCACCCGGCCGCGCTGCTCGCCGGGCTGCTCCAGGCCGACCCCGGGATGTGGCCGCCGCGGGTCATCGTCGCGGACTTCCGCCGGCACGGTGTGCCGGTGCTGCCCGTCGACGTCAACGCCTCCACCGTCGACTACCGCGTGGAGGCCGCCGGCCCCGACACCGACCGGCGGCTGGGGGTGCGGCTGGCGCTGTCCGGGGTGCGGGGCATCACCGAGCAGGAGGGCCTGCGGGTCCAGGACGGCCGGCCCTACCGGTCGCTGTCGGACTTCTGGCAGCGGGCGCACCCGTCGCGGCCGCTGGCCGAACGCCTCGCCCAGATCGGCGCGCTGGACTGCCTGCGCCCGGACGGTGTGACCCGCCGGGACCTGCTGCTGCAGATCACCGAGCTGCACCGCCAGTCCAAGGCCCGGGCCGCCGGCCACGGCCAGGTCCCTCTCAGGACGGGCCCGGTGGGGGCGGGCGAGCCGAGCGGCCTGCCGGAGATGAGCCGCCGGGAGACCGTCGGCGCGCAGCTGCAGATCCTCGGGGTCGACGTCGACCACCACCTCATGGAGCACCACTACCGGCTGCTCCGCGAGATCGGCGCCACCGACGCCGTGCATCTGCAGCGCCTGCACCGCGGGCAGCAGGTCCTCGTGGCCGGTGTGCGCTCGGCGACCCAGACCCCGCCGATCGCTTCGGGGAAGCGCGTGATCTTCGTGACCCTGGAGGACGGCAGCGGCCTGGTCGACCTCGCGTTCTTCGACGACTCCCACGAGGCGTGCGCGCACACCGTCTTCCACTCCGGTCTGCTGCTGGTCCGCGGCACCGTCGAGGTCCGCGGCCGCCGCCGCACCGTCGTCGGCGAGATGGCCTGGGACCTGGACGCGGTCGCCGCGGTGCGCCGGGACCGCGGACCGGAGGCCGCGCTGGAGCTGCTCGGCCGGGACGCGCCGCAGCCCACCCCGGCGCAGCCCGAACGCACCCTGACCGACCCGACCACGGGCGCCCGGATGCACCCGTACAGCGATCTGCAGCCCGCCGGGACCCGGTCGGCCGACGTGCGCCGGCTCGGGCACCGCAGCCAGGGGAGCGCGGGATGAGCGGGGCTCGCGGCTCGGCCGCGGGGATGCCCCTCGTCGGCGAGAGGCAGGTGCTGCATGTGCGGTTGCTGCTTCCGGACGGCCACCGCGAGGCCCTGTACGCCGAGGTCCTGGAGTCGCTGGCGAACATCACGCCGGTCGTGCAGGCGATCCCGCCCGACGGCGCGGACCTGGACGTGACGGGTGCGCTGAGGTTCTGGGGCCTGGATCTGCGGGGGATCGCGTACCTGGTGCAGGTGCGCCTGGTGGCGTTGTTCGGGCTGGACCGCGCCTGCGTCGGGGCCGGGACGAACCGTCAGCTCGCGGCGATGGCCGCGTCCGTCACACCGCCGGGCCGCGTCACCGTCGTCGGCGCCTCCCGGGAGGCCGTGGCGTCGTTCCTCCGTCCGCTGCCGGTGGCGGCGCTGCCGGGCGTCGGGCCGGCCACCGTCGAGTCTCTGCGCCGGTACGGTCTGCACACGGTCGGCTCGCTCGCCGACCTGCCGCTGGCGACGCTGCAGCGGATCCTGGGCGGCACGGCCGGCAGAGCGGTCCGTGACCGGGCCCTGGGGATCGACCCCCGGCCGGTCACCCCGGCACAACTGCCGCGCTCGCTCACCAGGGCGGTGGACTTCCCGGCCGACGTGCTCGATCCCGAGCGGCACCGCGCCGCGCTGCTGTCGCTGGCGGACGCGTTGGGTGGGCAGTTGCGCCGGGAGGAGCAGGTTGCCGGCGCGATGGTGCTGACGGTGGGGTACGCGGACAGGTCCACGTCGGTGCGCAAGCGGGTGCTGCCCGAGTCGACCGCGCACTCGGCCGCGCTGGCCCGGACCGCGTACGCCCTGTACGAGCAGTTGGGACTGCAGCGGGCCCGGGTCCGGCGTGTGCAGCTGCGGTTGGAGGCACTGCGTCCGGACGGGGAGGCGGTGCGGCAGCTCAGTTTCGATCCGGAGGACGACCGCGCCCGCGCGGTGGAGGCCGCCGCGGACCGCGCCCGGGCACGGTTCGGCAGCGACGCCGTCATTCCGGCGAGCCTGGCGTCCTCCGCCGGCCGGGGCCACCGGCGGCGCGGCTCAGCGCCGTAGCCGGAAGCACCAGGAGGTGGCGTCGCCGCCGACGTCGTCGCCGTCTTCGTCGGTGACCGACACCGTGGTGAGTCCGGCCGCCGCGGCGAGCTTCTCGACATCGGAGCGGGTGTACCAGTGCAGCAGCCATGGACGGTCCACGACGGTGCTTTCGTCGCCGCTGCGGTGTTCGTCAGCGCAGCAGGGCGGTCTGGGTCCGGCTGCGGCTGTCCGTGGACGCCGGCGGTCTTCCCCGGCAGTCGACGGAGTTTAATGCGTGGGTCATTGGGCCACCAGCGATGAGATCCTGGGCATCAGGCTCCGTCTTGTACGAATGTGACCCGGCGCCAGGATCGGGTTCCGTGTCTTCTCGGGGTGTTCTCGGGGCGCTACCGTGCACGACGACGGTTCATCAGGGGGCGGGATGGCGGCATCGCAGGACGAGCTCGACGGCGCACTCGTCGCGGCGGTGACGGGCAGGGACGCCGACGCGGTCAAGGACCGCCTGGCGGAGGGGGCCGACCCGAACGCGTCGGGTCCCGACGGCCTTCCGCTGCTCTGCGCCGCCGTGGCCGGCTTCGACCACGACACGGTGATGGCCCTCACCGAGTCCGGCGCCGACGCCGGCGCCGGACTGCCGGACGGCACGACACCGCTCGTGCGGGCCGTCGATCTCGGCTCGCCGGCGCTCGTCAGGTCCCTGCTCGACGACGCACCGCGGCAGCGCCTCAGCGACGCCGAGCAGAAGCGGCTGCTCGACCTGGCGCGGCACTGGTACGAGACCGGAGCGGAGGAGGAACTGCGCCGGCGCACCGGGGACGCCGGCCCCGCGACCCGGCGCACGGTCGAGGATCTGGGGTACGACTGCGTCGAGGAGGTCTCACTCGGCGGGCTCACGGTGCGAGCAGGGCACAGCGGCGTCCTCACCTTGTTGCAGGCGGCGTTCGACGTGCTGCCGACCGTTGCGGAACTCGCAGCTCGCGCGTTGCGGTACCCGGACGAGACGCACGTCAACTGGTCCGAGGTCACCCACATCCTGTCCAGGAGCAGGAGCCCTGAGGTCCGTTCCGCCCTGACCGGCCTGCGCGACCATCCCGACCCCCTGCACCGGCTGTTCCTCGCGGACGTCGTGTGGGGGCGGGTCTGGTGGGCGAGCTTTGCCGGCCGGCCGGTCGGCGAGGACCTGGACTTCCTCGCCTCGTGGGCCCTCGAGGAGTCGGACGGCCGCGTCCTCGCCAAGATCCTGGACTGCTACACCAACGAGGTCCACGCCGCCCGGGAGTCCATCGGCCTGCGGCTCATGGCCCACCCCGACCCGCGGGTACGCCGCGAAGTGCCGTACTGCTGGAGCGGGGACGCCGGGCCGCTGAGCGAGGCCGGCACCGCCGCCCTTCTCGTCATGACCCGCGACCCCGACCCCGAGGTGCGCGAGGTCGTGGCGGGGTGCTTCAGCAGCCGGTACGACCTCGACCCCGCGGTCCGGGAGGCGCTGCTCACCCTGATCCAGGACTCCGAGCCGGGCGTCCGGGGCAGTGCCGCCGCCACCCTCTCGCACTCCACGGACCGCACCAGCGAGGTGGCCGAAGCCCTCGCTGCCCTGATGCGGGAGGAGGACCAGCAGCTGCGGCTGGCCGGCGCGTTCGGCCTCGCCCTCCGCGACGACCCCCGCACCGAGCAGGCCTACGACCTCGTGGGGCCGCTCGGCCCGGAGTTCGAACACGATCACCGCCCGGGAGGCCTCTGGCGGTACCGCAGCCGGCAACGCGGCGACACCTGATCCGAGGGCTGGGCCGGCGCCGCCCGCGACGGCAACACGGGCCGGCCACGCCCGTGTTCCGCGGGATCTACGCGCGCGTGAATCCGTGGCTGCGCTCCACTTTCGCCACGTGCAGCGTGTAGTTCCGGTACCACTCGGCCTGCCCGCGCTTCTGCGCCGCGCGGTGCTCGGCGTTGGTCCGCCACTCCGCGAGGGCGTCGGCGTCCCGGAAGTACCCGACGGTGATGCCCAACCCGCCGGGCGTCTGGGCGTGGTCCATCCCCAGGTAGCCGGGGACGTCCTTCACCAGATCCTCCATGCGCGCGTTGGTCTCGCTGTAGCCGCCCTGCTCCTGGGTGCGCACCGTGGTGAACACGGCCACGTAGTAGGGGGGTTCGAATGCCTCGACGGGCGTGACAGGCGCGTCCTGATGATCACTCATGGCATCACCGTAAGGCGTCCTGCGCCCCGCGATCCAGCCCCTGGCCGAGGCCGTCCTGGCATCGGGCACGCGCGGAGGCGGCCGTCAGTACCCTGACGCGGTGACGAACGACCCCACCCTCGCGCGGGCCATGCGCGGCACCGCCGACCCGCCGATGCTCCCGCTGCCGGATCGTGCCGCGGAGCTGGTGTCCGCGCTGAGCTGCCCGCCCCGGCTGGCGGCCCACCTGCGAGCCGTCCACGATGCCGCGCACCGGCTGGTCGGCCGGCTGGAGGAGCACTGCCCCGGCCTCGACTTCGACCGCGAGGCGGTCCTCTTCGGCGCCGCGACGCACGACGTGGGGAAGACCGTGCACGTCGCCGCCAGTCAGGTGAGGAGGTGTCACCGGATCCCGGTGATTCGCGGGCCGCGGCGCCGGGCAGCCGGCCGCCCGCGGACTTTCACGCATACGCTGGGTCCGGCCGGAGCCGGACAGAACCCGGCTGGGCGACTTGCCGGCGCGCAACGACAGCGGGAGTTCTACATGAGCGACGCGCACGACTGGAACGCGCAGATCATCGCGGAGTTCCGGGCGAACGAGGGCAGGGTCGGCGGGGTCTTCGAGGGCGCCCCCCTCGTCCTGCTGCACCACCTCGGCCGCAAGAGCCGGCAGGAGTACGTGACGCCGGTGATGTACCTTCCGCACGAGGCCGACCCGGGCGTCGTCTACGTCTTCGCGTCCAAGGCCGGGGCACCCACCAACCCGGAGTGGTATCACAACCTGGTCGCCGCCGGCGACGGGAGTGTGGAACGGGGAACCGACGCGTACCGGGTGACCGTCCGCGAACTGCCCGGCGCCGAACGCGACCGCGTCTACGCCGAGCAGGCCCGGCGCTACCCCGGCTTCGCCGAGTACGCCCGCCAGACGGCGGGAGTCCGCACCATCCCGGTCCTCGAACTCAGCCGCGCGTGATGCGGCGCCCGGCCGGGGCGCGGTTCGACGCTCCGGCCGGCCCACCCACGGCGCGGCGTGCGGGTCACGGTCGGTGCGCCGACGCGGGGTCGTCCCTCACGACGCGGGGTCGTCCGTCACGACGCGGATGATCGTCTTCCCGGAACGGCCGCCCGGCGCGAAGGCCTGGGGCGTCTCGGCGAGCGGCCGCACGTTCCCGACGATCGGCTTGAGGCGCCCGTCCCTCACACGTTGCGCGAGGTCGGCGAGACGGGCCCGGTCGGGCTCGACGACGAAGAAGACGGCGCGCCCGTCCCGGGGTGTGACGGTGGGCGGCGCGGCGATGGTGACCAGGGAGCCGCCCGCGCGCACCAGCGCGGCCGAGCGGTCGAGGATCTCCCCGCCGATCACATCGAACACGACGTCGGCCTCCCCGGCGTCCTCCAGCCGGTCGGCCCCGAGGTCCAGGAAGGCGTCGGCGCCCAGGCCGAGGGCGGTGTCCCGGTCCGCGGACCGGCCGGTGGCGATCACGCGGGCCCCCGCCTCGCGGGCGAGCTGGACCGCGACGGACCCGACAGCGCCGGCGGCGCCGTGGACCACGATCGTCTGCCCGGTCCTGAGCTGCCCGTGGTCGAACAGGCCCTGCCATGCGGTCAGTCCCGAGATCGGCAACGCGGCGGCCGTGGTGTGGTCGATGTCCGCGGGGAGCGGGGCCAGGTTGCGGGCCTCGACCGCGGTGTACTCGGCCAGCGAGCCGTCACGGGTCCAGTCGGCCAACCCGAAGACCCGCTGGCCAACGGTGAGTCCGGTGGTGCCGTACCCCAACTCGGCGACAACTCCTGACAGTTCGTGCCCCGGCACGCTCGGTGTCCGGTCCCGGCCCGCCCGGTCGGTCCACGTCGCGGGCCAGTCCAGTTCCCCGCGGGTGAAACCCGCGGCGTGCACGCGCACGATGACGTCGTTCTCGGACGCGTGCGGATAGGGCAGTTCGGCCAGGGCGAGTCCGCTGGCACCGGCTTCACGGTCGCTGACGGTGATGGCTTGCATGGCGGTTCCTCTGAGGGTCGACAGCAGCGGCGATGGAGTACGCGCGGATCAGCCGGGCACAGATTGGGCACGCCGCGCGTCGTGATCCCGACCGTATGCCGCGGCTGGTCCCCGCGCGTGGGCCACTTCCCAGGCGAGGCGATGAGCCACTTGCGGCCGGCCGGTGAGCACGCCGGTGACGATCGGTGGGCGACGCGGATGCCGGGCGGGGCCGAACGCGGCGATCGGGGCCGGCGGTGCGGCGGTCGCACGGGTGGAACAGCCACCGGTCAGGACTGCCGCGTCTCGCCTTCCCCGCCGTTCCCCGAGGCGGCCGCCTCGTCGATGTCCGTCCGGGCGTGACCCACCAGGTCGGCGAGGTCGCCGGGGTCGGTCCGCGGAGCGTCGGGCTGGGAGAGCGACTGGCGCAGCCAGTCCGCGGTGGCCAGCGCGAGGGCCGTGGCGTTGTCGTCCTGCCCCTCCGAGAGGAACTCCTCGACCCGGTAACCCAGGTTGGACAGGGTGTCCTCGTTGGTCTGGGGCACCAGGAAGTCACGCAGCCCCGCCGGGTACGGCTGCTGGCCGCGGGATTCGCGGAGTGCGGTGACCACGGCCGGCTCGTCGCCGTACTGGTCCAGCAGCCCGAGGAAGGCGTAGATCCGCGCGGTCAGCTGGGGCAGCCCCTGGTAGCCGTCCAGCCACTCCAGCAGCTCCTCCTGACCGCCGAGGTGGGTGACGATGCGCCGCAGCGACTCCTCCGGTTTGTAGGGGAGGTCCCAGCCGTGGGGCAGCAGCTCCGCCACCTCCTGGGCGAGCCTCGCCTCGTCCTGCGGGCCGAGCGTGCCCGCGGTGAACCGGCCCACATCGGCCTGGTCGAGCCCGAACCCGTCGGGTCCGGTCCGAGCGGACGAAGGGGGCTCGTCATGGTGCCGGTGGACGAGCCGGCTGCCGGCCCGGTGAAGCAGCTTCTCGTGCACGGGAGCCTCCTCCTGGCTGCTCGGCGGCCGCAGCCGCCGGCTCTGAAGGCAGTACGCCCTTCCATCATGCGTGCGCCCCACCTGATCGGCGACTCGGCTCCCGCCGCCGTCGAACGGCTCACCGGCACCGGCCACGCGCCCTGGGGTGCCCCGCCGCCGGGCGCGGACCTAGCCGGGTGACGGCCGTGCGGCCGGGTCCTGCCGCGTGGCCGCCGCCGCCGAGGTTGCCACGCGGACAAAGGCGGCGACGGCGGCCGAGCGGGACTGCTGCGGCCAGGCCACCGCCAGCGTCACCGGATCGAGGTCCTCGACCGGGAGGTAGGCGATCCCGGGCCTCTGGTAGCGGACGGTGAGCGATCTCGGGAAGAAGCAGACCATGCGTCCCAGCTCGACCAGCTTGAAGATCTGCGGCAGGTCCGAGGCGTCCCGGGAGGTGTCCCCGAGGGACGCGGGGCCGGCGGGCGGCCGTGACCGGTGGGGCGCGCCCTTGATGCCGTGCTCCTGGGAGATGGGTCCCTGCTCTGCGGGCGATCCGTCGGGCAGGGACCAGCCCGCCAGGTCGGCCAGGCGCAGGGATGTGCGCGCGGCCAGCGGATCGTCGGCCGTGAGGGCGATCAGGAACGGCTCGGTGAGCACCGGCTCGCTGTCCAGGCCGCGGCGTTCGAACGGGCTGAGCAGCAGGGCGACGTCCGCACGGCCGTCCCTGACCGCCTGCGCCTGCTCGCCGACCCCGCCGAGGACGAACTCCACGCGCAGGGACGCCTCTTCCCGGGCGTAGGCGTCGAGGATGTCCGGGAGCAGGCCGCCGTCGATGTCCGCCTTGAGGGCGAGCCGCAGTGCCGGCTCGGCCGCGCCGGCATGCCGGGCGCGGCGCTCGGCGGCGCCGACCGCCTCCAGTGCGGTCCGGGCGTCCCCCAGGAGGCTCTCGCCGGCGGGGGTGAGGCCGACCTGGCGCGTGGTGCGTTCCAGCAGCCGCACCCCGAGCCGGCGCTCCAATTCCTTGATCGCCCGTGTGAGGGGCGGCTGCGCCATGCCGAGCCGCTCGGCCGCACGTCCGAAGTGGAGTTCCTCGGCCACTGCGACGAAGTACCGGAGCTGCCGCGTCTCCAGCTCATTCATACCTCCAGGGTATCAACAAGACCCGGATCGGTATTTCTGTTCCGTCCGGGCGGCGACTTCACTGGCGGGTGAGGCCCCCGGCAGGTGACACCACCGGCCGGTGGACCGCCCGACGAACAGGAGAGATGCCATGCGTGCAGTTGCGGTAGGTGCCACCGGCGCCACGCCCGAGCCAATGGACCTGCCCGCGCCCCGCCCGGCGGCGGGCGAGGTCCTCGTCGAGCTGGCGGCCGCCTCCGTCAACCCGATCGACGCCGGGATCGCGGAGGGCCGGCTCCCCATGCCGCGGGTCTTCCCGCTCGTCCTCGGCGTGGACGGCGCGGGTCGCGTCACGGAGGTCGGCGAGGAGGTGCGCGGGCTCGCCGCCGGCGACCTCGTGCACGGCCAGTTCCTGCGCGCCCCGCTGGGTCACGGCACCTTCGCGCAGTACACGGTCGTCACCGAGACCCCGGACAGCGGGGCGCTCCAGCCGATCCCGGACGGAATGCCCGCGGACGTCGCGGCGGCGCTGCCGACCGCCGGCATGACCGCGCTCGGCGCCCTCGACGCCATGGGACTGCGGTCCGGACAGTCGCTTCTGATCGCCGGCGCCACCGGCGGGGTGGGGGTCTTCGCCGTCCAGCTCGCGACGGCGCGCGGCGTGGAGGTGATCGCCACCGCCCGGCCCGACGCCGACCGCTGGATCCGGGATCTCGGCGCCGCGGCGACCGTCGACTACACGACCGGCGATGTGGCGGCGCTCGTGCGCAGGTCCCACGGCGCAGTGGACGCCGTCCTCGATCTGACCGACGACCCGGCCCGGTTCGCGGCCAACGCCGCTCTGGTGCGGGACGGCGGCGCCGCGGTGTCCGTGGCGCTCGTCGCGGGCGAGGACCTGCTCGCCTCGGACCGGATCGCGGTGAGCAACTTCATGATGCGGGACAAGCCGGACCTGCTCGCGCGGATCACCGCCGAGGCCGCCGCCGGACGGATCAGTGTCCCGATCCAGCGGGCCATCGCCCTGAGCGAGGTTCCCGGCGCGCTGCGGCGGGGCGCCGGGGCACGCGGCAAGACGGTGGTCCGCATCTGACACGCAGCGCACGGGGCGGCTCTGCCCGGCCCCCGACCCGGCACCCGACCCGGCACCCGACCCGGCATCCGACCTGACGGCACCCGACCAGACGGCACCCGACCAGACGACGCCCGACCAGACGAGAGGAAGGCGCGATGAACGCCGACACCCCCGACCCGAACGAGACCACGGCCACCCGCCGGCAGCGCGGCGAGCGGATCGCCGCGGAGCTCAGCGGGGACCCGGACCCGGCACTGCTGGAGGCCCTGGACCGGGAGTTCCCGTTCCTGGCCAACGCCCTCACCTCCTACGCCGTCGGCGAGGTGCTCGCCCGCACGGTTCTCGACGTGCGCACCCGCCAACTCGCCCTTGTCGCGGCCTTCGCGGCGCTCGGCTTGGGCGACTTCGTCAAACTCCACGGCGGCTACGCCCTCAACGCCGGTGTCACTGAGGAGGAGTTGAAGGAGGTCGTCTACCTCACCACGATCCCCGCCGGCTTCGCCCGCGCGGTCCAGGCATCGCAGTCGATCGGCGAACTCCTCGCGTCCCGGCAGGCGGCATGACCGTCCGGCCGGAGAGAGAAGCAAACGAAGGGAGAGCGACGATGGGGACCATGCGGGAACGCGCCCGGGTCACCACCCCGTTCGGGCCCGCGTCCACCGCGGACGACGTCATCGCCGGAATCGACCTCGGCGGCCGGCGGGCCGTCGTGACCGGCGGGGCGGCGGGTATCGGCGCCGAGACCGCACGCGCCCTGGCGGCGGCGGGCGCCGAGGTGGTGCTCGCGGTCCGCGACACCGGGGCCGGCGAGACGGTGGCGGAGGAGATCACCGCGAAGACCGGCAACGACCGGGTGAGGGCGGCCGAACTGGAACTCACCGACCCCGCCTCCGTCGCCCGGTTCGCCGATGCCTGGCACGGGCCTCTGCACATCCTGGTGAACAACGCGGGCATCATGGCCCTGCCCGACCTGCACCGCACGCCGCAAGGGTGGGAGCTGCAGTTCGCGACCAACCACCTCGGCCACTTCGCGCTGGCGACGGGCCTGCGCCCGGCGCTCGCCGCCGCGCGGGGCGCGCGGATCGTCGCGGTCAGCTCCTACGGCCATCACCTCTCGCCGATCGTCTTCGACGACATCCACTTCCAGCACCGGGCCTACGACCCCTGGTCGGCCTACGGGCAGTCCAAGACCGCCGACTCGCTGTTCGCCGTCGAGGCGGCCCGGCGGTGGGCCGGCGACGGCATCACCGCCAACGCCGTGATGCCGGGCACGATCCGCACCAACCTGCTGCGCCACCAGCTCGCCGCGATGACCCCCGAAGTCCAGGCTACCTTCGACTCGTTCCCCTGGCGGACCATCGAGCAGGGCGCCGCGACCTCTGTCCTCCTCGCCGCCTCCCCGCTCGTCCATGGCGTCACCGGCCGCTACTTCGAGGACGGCAGCGAGGCCGAGGTCACCACCGATCCGAGCCTGCAACACGGCGTGTTTCCCCATGCATTGGACGAGGACGACGCGGCCCGCCTGTGGACCGTGTCGGAGCGGATGCTCCGATCCTCCGGTTGACCCCGCCCGGGCCTCGCTCACCCGGACACGGGGGTCAGCCGGTCGAGGCCCTTGCGGTCGTAGTAGCGGGTCATCGCGAAGCCGAAGAGCAGGGCCAGGGCGAGGCCGATCCCGATCATGGCCCAGCCCCGGCTGAGCCCCGCGTCGGCCCGGGCGTCGAAGAAGAGGATCGCCCGCACGCCGTCGGACAGTTGCCGCATCGGCTCGAACAGCGACAGGAATCGGTAGAAGCCGGGCACGGCCTGCAGCGGGACGGTCGCCCCCGAGGACGGCAGGGCCAGGGCGATGAACACGAACATGGACACCACCTGGCCGATGCCGCCGAAGGCCGCGTTGATGGCCTGCACCCCCAGGCCCACGGCCAGGCTCGCGCAGTAGGAGAAGAGCCACAGCATCGGCAGGTGCGACGCGTCCATGCCGAGGATCGCGACCGTGGCGACCATGACGAGGCTGGAGGTGAGGACGACGATGCCCGCGGTCATGAGCATCTTCAGCAGGAGGGTCTGCGTGCGGCTGATCGGGACCGTCGGCCGCCGCGTGTGCCAGGGCCCGATCTCGTTGTCGGTGTAGCCGAGGCCCGCGTCGACTCCGTTGTTGATGATGTTCCCGCCCACGAAGCCGGTGAGGACGAGGAGCAGCGTGTAGTAGAAGGCGGTCAGGCCCAGCCCGCTGTGCCGGCCGATCGGGTGGCCGACCTGGGTGGTCACGGTCACGGGGTCGGCGAGCAGTACGTGGAGGGTGGCGTCGGAACCCGCGGCGGTCGCCTGGGCGGTGAGTTCGCGGCCGATCGCCAGGCTGCTCTGGTGCGCGGCGCGCTGGGTGATCTGGCTCGCCAGCGAGGAACCGAGGCTGCCGAGCCCGGGGTTGGACAGGGTGAGGAGGGTGGGCCGCACGCGCGCGCCGGTGGTCGTCAGCGCCCCCACCGACCGGGTGAAGTCGGCCGGGACGACCAGCGCGCCGTAGATCTTGCCCGACGCCATCTGCTCCTGCATCCGGGCCTGGCTCAGGCGGCGCCACTCCACGGACTTCGACGGCGTGGAGGCGACGACCTCCCGGCTCAGCTGCTCGCCGAGCGTCTGCTGCTGCCCGGGCAGCGGTGGCCCCTGGTCCGCGTCGACGAGGGCGATCGGCAGGCGGTGCAGGGAGCCGTTCGGGTCAACGATGCCGCCCATGTACAGCAGCGACAGGAAGAGCGCGACCAGTGCGGACAGGACCGTCGGCACGATCCACAGCCTGCCGTGGCGCACGACCGCGGACGCGCGTGCACGCGACGGGGGGCGCTCGGAGCCCGCTGCGGTCATGACGCTCCATCAGGTACTCGTCCGGTGCCCCCCAGCAGCCGCGATCGCTGTCCCGCCGACGATAGCTCCCCCGCTCCCCGGCCCCCTCCCACGACACGTGCGCAGCCCGCACGCGGTGGCCGGAAGGTCCGGGGCCGGGGGGAGGCGGCGACGGCGGCTCGCGCGGTCAGCCGGCGGCCGCGGCGGAGCCGTGGACGAGGGTGCCGCCGAGGCACGACCCCGCTGCTGGCGACCGTCAGACCGCCGTGCGGCCCCCGTCCACCGGGAGGATCGCGCCCTGGACGAAGCTCGCCGCGTCGCCGGCCAGGTAGGCGATCGCCTCGGCGATCTCCCGGGCCTCGGCGGGCCGTCCGGCGGGTGCTTGGGAGGCGAGGGCGTCAAGTCCCTCCCCCATGGCGGCCGTTCCTCCCGTACGCGTGGGCCCGGGCTCGACCGCGTTGACCCGCACCCCGCTGGGGCCGAACTCGGCGGCCCACGCCTTGGTCAGCAGGTTGAGCGCCGCCTTGCTGGAGCCGTACAGGGCCATCCCGGCCGCGCCGTACTCCGCGACCATCGTGCTGACGTTCACGATGGCCCCGGACCCGCGCCCGGCCATCGCCGGGGCGAGCCGTGCCACAAGGTGGAAGGGCACCTTCACGTTCAGGTCGTACACGGCGTCCACGTCCCGTGCGGACGCGTCCGCGGTCGGCCCGAACGGGAAGACGCCGGCGCTGTTCACGAGGATGTCCACCGCTCCTCCGCCCAATTCCGTCGCCTGCTGCGCGAGCCGGTGCGCCGAATCTGCGTCCGCCAGATCGGCGGCGAGAAAGTCGGCCTTCCCGCCCCTTTCCCGGATACCGGCGACGACGGACTCGCCACGTACCGCGTCGCGACCGGCGACCAGCACGTACGCGCCGCGCTCGGCGAACAACTCGGCCGTCGCCGCGCCGATTCCGCTGGTCGCCCCGGTCACCAGCGCCACACGGCCGGCCAGATCGATCGAACCCATGAGTGCTTTCCTTCGCCATGGAAGTGTCGGAGCCGGAGGAGCCGCGCACGTCGCTCTCCACCGCTCCGTCCCCTCATTTATGAGGTGACGGAAGTGCCAAGCGTCGAATATCTCCGGGGATTCCGATCGCGCCATCGGCATCGCCGATATGCGCCATAAGCGCGAACGTCAACCACTTCCCGTGCCGTGTTTCTGCTTTTCGGCAACCGAAGCCGAGGGGCTCTCCGCGGAGATCGGGGCGCGCGGTCTCATACCTGGACATGAGGCATGAGGTGCACGCAAGGTACGATCCCTGCCCAGTCCACCGTGCAAGGAGAAGGAACTGGCCATGTCGCAGACCTCGTTGGAGACCCCCGACATCAAGGCGCAGTATGTGGCCCAAGTGGCCACGGACCTTGAGCACAACACGCAGGAACAGCAGCGCATCGCAGCCGAAATGGCCGCTTTGAAGGCGCAGTTGGACGCACTGGAGGGCGATCACGCGCTCCTGGTGAGCGTCCAGCAGGCGCTGGGCGGCCAGGGCGCCGGGGCCCAGCAGGCGCCGGGCGGCCAGGAGGCCGAGTCCCAGCAGCCTTCGGACGCCGGCAGCACGGACACCGGCTCGGCGAACGTTCCCGCGCCACGCCGCAGGAGTGGCGTGTCCAAGCCCGCGCGGCGCAGGAAGGCCGAGCCGAGCAGCACCAGGAAGGCCGAGCCGGCCGACGCGAAGAAGCCGGAGGCGAAGGCCGCGGAGAAGGCCGCCGGGAAGGCGGCGGGGAAGGAGGCCAAGCCGACGCTGATCGCCCTGGTGCGCCAGCACCTCGCCGGACACGCCGAGCCTCGCTCGGCAGCCGAGATCACCGCGTCCTTGACCACGAGCCACCCCGACCGCGGGATCAAGGCGACGGTCGTGCGCACCACGGCGGAGAGCCTGGTCGCCAAGGGCCTGGCCCACCGCAGCAAGCAGGGCTCCTCCGTCTTCTACGCGTCCACCCAGGGCTCGTCCGACGAGCCGTCGGACAAGGCCGAACCGGCCGGCGCCTGACGGGCCGTGAGCTACGGCATCTACGTCCAGCGGTTCGCGCACGGCGATGCCGCCGCGATGGACGACGCGTTGGGGCGCAAGCTGCTGGCGCCCCACGTCGTGAGCAGCATGCCGGAGTACGGGTTCACCCGGATCCGGGCGGGCGACGGCGGTGAGGCCGACGTCTACGCGGGCCCGGGCAGCGTCGCGGTCAGCCGGTTCTCCTGGGGCGGGATCCTCGACATCGTCGCCGACCTGGCGGAACAGCTGGACGCCGTCGTCCTCCTGCCGGAGGGGGTGGCCATCCTGGGTACCGAAGAACAGCGCCGGCACCTCCCGGTGGAGCTCCAGGCGGACGCCGTCGTCGTCGACCTCAGCGGTGCGGCCCTCCAGGCGGTCATCGAGGGAGTGGGGTGAGCGACGGGTACGCCCTGCCCGGCGGATGACGGGCGGGACGGCCCGCGGCCCGGCCGTCCCGTCCGGCGGGTAGTCGGCCGGTCGTATTTTGGCGCCATGGGCCGTACCAGCACCGCACGCGAGAGGATCGTCGGCGCCGCGCGGACGCTCATGGCGCAGCGGGGTTACGCGGCGCTGGGCACCGCGGAGATCTGCCGGGCGGCCGGCGTTCCCAAGGGCAGCGGCGCCCTGTGGCCGAGCTGCCTCGCCATCCTGGGAGCGGGGTCCGCGGAGCCCTCCGACCGCCGGCAGGACGGCGGTCGCACCGGCGCCTGCCTGCGCTGGGAGTCGGCGCCTCCCAGGTACGTGAAAACAGGTCCTGACCAGGTGCTTTCCAGCCTTTGACTTCGCATCGCGGGGCTGCGGTCAGATGCTGGCCCAGGGCGGCGGCCACATCACCGACATCATCGCCAGCCTGGTCGACAGCGCCGACGCGCGCGTGCCGTCCGCGCCGGCCTCGCTGACCAAGGGCGGCCTCCAGTCCGCCACCGAGTCGCTGGCCATCGAGTACGCGACCCGCGGTGTCCGGGTCAACGCCGTGTCCCCGGGCACCGTGAACACCCCGATGCACCCCGTGGAGGCCCATGAGGTCCTCGCCGGTCGGCACCCGGTCGGCCGGATGGGCGAGCCGAGCGACGTCGTGGACGCCGTGCTCCGCCTGGAGAACGCCCCGTTCGTCACGGGCGAGATCCTGCACGTCGACGGCGGGATGAGCGCCGGCCACTGAGCCGGCCGGCGACGCGCGCCAGGAGCGGGGCCGTCACCCGGCTCGCCCGCGGTGGCGGCCCCGCCGCACATGTCAGGACAATGACCCCTCGGGGGCCGGCGGCCTCCCGGCCGCGGCCTGAGGTCCGGCCCGCAGGCGTGGCGCAGACCCGAGGACCGACAGCCAAGGAGACCCCGATGACCAGTCCGACGGACAGCGCCACGATCCTGCGCTCCGTTCTCGACGCGTGGAAGGCGGCCGTCGACGCCCACGAACCCGAGCGGGTCTCCGCCGGCTTCACCGAGGACGCGGTGTTCCAGGGCCTGCACCCGTACAGCGTGGGGCGGGCGGGTGTGGCCGCGTACTACGCGTCCCAACCCCTCGGCATGACGGCCGAGTACGAGATCCTCGAGACCCGGCGGCTCGCCGACGACGTCGTGTTCGGCTACCAGAAGGTGGTGTTCGCCTTCACCGACCGGGCCCCGCTGACGGTCAACCTCGGCCTGCTGGTGAAGCGGGTCGGCGAGAGCTGGTCCATCGCCCACTACCAGGTCTCGCTGCTGCCCTGACCGCGGTGCCGGCGGCCCGCGCCCGCGGTGATCGGGGTTTGTCCCTCCCGCTCGCCCGACCGGGTGCGACAAACCCCGATAAAATGTCCTGGTCGGGAACATCCACTCCGTATCAGGGCACGCTCCGTCGACCCGCTGGGGGCCGGGCGCGCCCGCCGGTCGGAAGGGGCGCGGCCATGGCGGGACGGATCACCTGCCGGAGGGTCTACGAGGAGACCTCTCCGGACGAGGGCCGGCGCGTGCTCGTCGACCGCGTCTGGCCCCGGGGCATGCGCAAGGAGGACGCCCACCTCGACGCGTGGTTGCGCGACGTCGCGCCGTCGACCGGGCTGCGCAAGTGGTATGGCCACGAGTCCGGCCGCTTCCCCGAGTTCCGCCGCCGCTACCTGGCGGAACTGCACGACGCCGACCACCTCCCGGCAGCCGACCGCCTGCGCGACCTGGCCGCCCACGACAAGGTCATGCTGCTGACCGCCACCAAGGACGTGGACCACAGCCAGGCCGCCGTCCTCGCCGAGTGGCTGGCCGGACCCGGCGGGAAGGGTGACGGACACGCCGGCGGCCGAAGGTGACGGCCCCCGCCGTCCACGCCCCACGCCGCGCCGCCTGCAGACCTGAAGAGGGATGGCCATGCGAACGAACATCATCCGGCACGAGAACATGATGGTGAGCTACGACGTGGTCAACGGGTGGACCGTCGTCGAGATCGACGGCGAGGTCGACGCCCAGACCGCGTCCATGCTGCGCGAGGCGGTCATCAAGCTCCTCGACGGGGAACCGGGCGAGCCGGGCACGGACGGCGCACCCGGGGCACACCGCGATCTCGTCCTGGACATGGGCTTCGTCACGTTCCTGGACTCGATGGGACTGGGCGTGATCGTGGCGATCACCAAGCGCATCCGCGAGCAGGGGGGATCGCTGCGGATCGCCTCCGTCCCGGGCCGGATCCTGCGGATCTTCGACCTCAGCGGCATGGGCGAGAGCTATGAGTTCCACCCCTCGGCGGAGCAGGCGACGAGTACCGCGCCCGCGGCGGACAGCCTCGCGCACTGGCCCCACCCGTCCGGCTGAGGAACCCGGCCCGCCGGGCCCCGGTCCGGCGGGCTCCCGGCTAGCGGAGCAGCACGTCGAAGACGGTCACGAAGAACGCGTCGATGGGCGCCGCCGACTTGCCGGCCCGCGCGGTGATCAGTGCCCCCTCCCACGCGCTGAGGACGAACAGCGCCGTGGCCTGCGGGTCGAGGTCCCGGCTGAGGTCGCCGGCCTCCCGGGCCTCCTCCAGCAGCCGGCGGATCTCGGCCGCCCACCGGTCGAAGCCCTCCTTGACCGCGGCGCGGATCTCCTCGTTGTGGTCGGCGACCTCGGCGCCGAAGTTGCCGACCAGGCATCCGCGGACGAACCCGTTCTCGACGGTGTCGCCGCCCAGGAACCGGAAGTGCTCCCGGAGCCGCTCCAGCGGGGCGCGGTCCGGCGCGGCGAGCATCTCGAATCGCAGGCCCGTCCCGTACCGGCGCAGCGCCTCAAGGGCGCTCTCGTCCTTGCTGGAGAAGTGGTTGTAGAACGAGCCCTTGGGAACGCCGGCGGCCGTGGTGATGTCGCTGATGCCCGTGGCGCTGAAGCCCCGCGCGTGGAACTGCTCCAGCGCTGCCTGGGCGATCTCCTCCCGCTTGGACGCCCGTCCCATGCCGTTCACCTTCCGCCGGGGGTGCGGCCGCCTCGTCGAAAGTCGAAGACGACCGGCCATATTTCCTGAGTCGAGCTTACCCCGCGAGCCCGCGGAGGCATCGGCTACGCTCTAAGACGACCGGTCATTTTGGATTCGAGGCCGGCCGCCGAAGCCGTGCGCGCCGTCCAGTCGTCAAAAGGAGCAGCCATGTCCACATACCGGGCTTTCGAGGCCACCGGCGTCCGCAACCTGCGGGTCGTGGAGCGCGAGCTGGTGGATCCCGCCCCCGGGCAGGTGCGGGTGCGCGTCGAGGCCTGCGGGGTGTGCCACACGGACGTCCTCGCCGTGGAGGGGCTGCGCGGCGACCCCTCCCGCCCCGTCGTTCCGGGGCACGAGATCGTCGGCGTCGTCGACGCGGTCGGGGCCGGTGTCTCGGCCTGGCAGCCCGGTGACCGGGTCGGCGTCGGCTTTTTGAACGGCCACTGCGGGGAGTGCGAGCCCTGCCGCCGCGGCGACTTCGTGAACTGCCGGAACCAGGAGCAGACCGGGACCACCATCGACGGTGGGTACGCGGAGGTGGTCCACGCCCGGGCCAGCGGTCTGGTGCGCGTCCCCGACGGCATGGCGTCCCTCGACGCGGCCCCGCTGCTCTGCGCCGGCCTGACGACCTTCGTCGCCCTCCAGCAGGGAGCGGCCAGGGCCGGCGCCCTGGTGGCGGTGCAGGGCATCGGCGGGCTGGGGCATCTGGCCCTGCAGTACGCCCGCAGCCTGGGCTACCGGGTCGCCGCCGTGGCCCGGGGCGGCGCGAAGGAGACCTACGCGCGGCAGCTGGGCGCCCACGAGTACATCGACAGCAGCACCACCGACCCCGGGGCCGCGCTGAGCGCCCTGGGCGGCGCCTCCGTCATCGTCGCCACCGCGTCCAGCGGCGCCTCGATGGACCCGCTGGTCCGCGGACTCGCCCCGAACGGCAGGCTCGTGGTGGTCGGGGCCGCGCCCGACCCGCTGACCGTCGCCACCCCGGACCTGATCTTCGGCACGCGTTCCATCACCGGCAGCCTGACCGGATCGTCGATCGAGAACGAGGACAACCTCGCGTTCAGCCTGGCCCACGGCATCCGCCCGGGCATCGAGGTCATGCCCTTCGACCGGGCGCCGGAGGCGTACGCGCGGATGCTGTCCGGCGAGGCGCGGTTCCGCGTCGTGCTCGACACGGCCGCCTGAGGCGGACGCTGCGGCCTGAGGGGTCCCGCCCGCCCGGGGCCCCGCGCCTTCTCAGCGCAGCAGCGCGTCGAGGAACGGGCTGGACAGGACGTGGTGGGGATCGAGCCGGTCGAGGACCGCCACCGCCGCGTCCCAGCCGGGGCCGCCCCCGGCCCGAAGGGAGTCGGGGACCGCTCCGGTGAGGACCTCCGGGGCCGCCCATGCGGCGGTGTCGGTGTAGGCCCAGCCCTTGGACCACTCGACGCGGACCGTCGCCCGGTCGCCGTCCAGGGACAGCAGGTACTGCTCGATGTCGCGGTAGAAGCGGTGCAGGGCGGGCGTGCCGGGCAGGGACAGGATGTCGATCCACACGGCGGTGTCGACGTCCGGCCGGTCGGAGCTCGGCCGCAGGGCGGACAGCAGCGGGGGCCGCGCGCCCGGGACGCCGCACACGGACGGGTCCTCCAGGCCGGTCACCCTGATCTCCACCTGGCCGTTGACCGGGTACTCGCCGCGTGCCGCGTACTGCGCGAGCAGCGTCCGGTAGAAGCCGGCGAAGGAGCTGACCACCCACTGCAGATCGGCGCGGCGGGTGAGGACGGCGTAGCCGTTCGCGGTCTCGCGCAGGGTGGTGGGCCGCACGTACTCCAGCAGGTTGCGGGAGGCGCCCCACAGGTCCGAGCGCAGGCCGTCCGCCAGCAGGTGGGTGAGCACGTCGCCGGTCAGCACGTCCCGGACGAGGGTCCCCGAGAGGAGTACGTCGGTGATGTCGCCGGTCAGCGCGACCTTGGCCAGCAGGTACTGGACCTGCCCGAACAGCGGCGCGCTCGCCCAGGCCCCGGAGACCAGGTCCCCGGCGAGCCGGGCCACCGGCTCGGGGAGGGAGTCGGAGAAGGGGTAGTTGTAGGGCGCGGTGACGGCGCGGGCGGCGAACGGCCGGTCCGGGGTGACGCTCCAGGTCTTCAGCCAGGGCCGGTCGGTGAAGGCGAACCAGATCGCCTCCACCCGGCCGGTGCCGTCCACGAAACCGGCCAGCGTCCGCGTGCCGGCGGGGGCGCCGGGCGCGGCGAACAGTTCGGTGGCGGGGATGTCCAGGAAGGACCGGCAGCGCAGGTTCGCGTCGGCGCCCACCCGCAGGACGGCCTCGGTGACGAACGAGCGGCCGAGGTGGGTGAGGAGCGCGTCGCAGTCGGGCTCGGCCCGGCCGACGGTCCGCAGGGTGTAGCGGCCGGCGCCCTCGTCCCAGACGACCGCGGTCAGTTCGGTGACCAGGTTGCTCAGCGAGCCGTAGCCGTGGCCGGGCGGCGGGCTCTCGCCGGCGGCGGGGGCGGCCGTGCCGTGCGCGCCGATGGCGAGCGCCCCGCCGACCGACAGGTCGCCGGGCGCCGGCGCGGCGGTGACCCCGTGTCCGGCGGCGCCGGCGAACCCGAGCAGTGCCTCCAGCGAGGCGCCGGCCTGGGCCCGCACGGCCGCCGACCCGTCGGCGGCCTGCTGCTCCAGCGACATCGCGGTGAGGTGCGCGGTGGTGTCCAGCAGGACGACCCGGGCCGCGGCGGGCGTGCCGGCGGCCACGGTGAGCGGGGCCCAGCCGTGGCGATGCCCCTGCGCGCGTACCGTCCAGCCGACGCCGTGGGCCCAGTTGACGACGTCGAGCACGTCCTGGGCGGTGCGCGGCGCGCAGGTCCACAGCTGGTCGGTGCGGATCTCGCCGGCCCAGTTCTCGAAGACGCGCTGGTGGACGTCGAGCCCGGCCGGGAATCCGGGCGGCGGTCCCGAGGCCGCGTGGGCGCTGCCCGGCCGGACGAGCCCGCGCAGCAGCCAGACCGCGCCGCCCGCGGCGGCCGACGACGCGAGCAGCGTACGGCGCGACAGCCCGCCGCCCTCGTGTGAACTCCCCGGCGTCCCCTCGGCCATCCCGCCACCCCTCCCCTGCGCCGCTCGGGTCCGGCCCTGGCGGGCCGGTCGAGCACGCACGGTACCCAGCGGCATCAACTGCCCGACACCACAAGGCCGTTCAGGTCACGCGAACGAGTGGACGTCCCCCGCGAACCGGCCCCTCGCCGAGCGGTCCTGCCGTACAGGGGACGCAGACCCGTCCGGCCGCGCGGCTACTCGAACCGGGCCAGGTCGCCCGCACCGCGGCGGACGATCTCGCTCTCACCGCTGGAGAAGTCGACGACGGTGGTGGGTTCGGTGCCGCAGTCGCCGGAGTCGACCACCGCGTCCACCACGTGGTCGAGCCGTTCCTTGATCTCCCAGCCCTGGGTCAGCGGCTCGGCCTCGTCGGGGAGCAGCAGGGTGCTGGAGACCAGCGGTTCGCCGAGCTCGGCGAGCAGCGCCTGCGTCACGACGTGGTCGGGGATGCGGACGCCGACGGTCTTCTTCTTGGGGTGCAGCAGCTGGCGCGGCACTTCCTTCGTCGCCGGCAGGATGAAGGTGTAGCTGCCCGGCGTGGCCGCCTTGACGGCCCGGAACACGTCGTTGTCGATCTGCACGAACTGGCCCAGCTGTGCGAAGTTCTGGCAGACCAGGGTGAAGTGGTGCCGGTCGTCGAGGTGCCGGATGGACCGGATGCGGTCGATGCCGTCGCGGTTGCCCAGCCGGCAGCCCAGCGCGTAGCAGGAGTCCGTGGGGTAGGCGACCAGTCCACCGGACCGGATGTTGTCGGCCACGGCGCTGACGATGCGTGGCTGGGGGTTTTCCGGGTGTACGTCGAAGTAGCGTGCCATCGGCCAAGCCTATGGGGGCCTGCCCGGATCGGCGCCGCCGTCGGGGCTGATGTCGCCGCCGGACGGGGTCAGTTCAGCGGCAGCATGGCGACGGTGGCGGCGGCGAGCAGCGCCGCGTAGGCCCGGGCGTGGGCGCCGTCGGAGATCTTCGGCGGCCGGCGGCGGAGCACGGCGATCACGGGCAGCGCGCCCAGCAGCAGCGCCGCGGCGGCACGCGGGTCGACGGTGCCCACCAGGGGCACGGTCGTGTGCGCGGTGGCGGCGGGGGAACCGCTCAGGGACACCACGGCGGCGGGGAGTGCGACGGCCAGGGTCAGGGGGTTTGCGAGCACCGTGGCCACGTGCATCGTGTGACCGGCTCTGCGCAGGGCGGGAACGGTCATGACGCTGCCGCCGACGCCGAGGAACGCGGCTACGGCGCCGATCGGTGCGCCGAGGACGTTCGGCAGCCTCCCCGGTTCTGCCGCTGCCGCCTCCCCGCTGCGGGGGCGCAGGAAGCCCGGGCGCGCCAGCAGGTCGGCGAGAGTCGCGGCCACGTAGGCCACGAACGCCCAGCGGACCGGCCCGGCGGGCGCCCTGAGTGCGGCAAGCGCGCCGAGGGCGCCACCTGCCGACAGAAGGACGAGGAGGGGGCCGCTGCCCCGCAGCCGCGCAAGGGTGCCGCGGGGGGTGACGGCGGTCGCGAACCCGGAGTTCACCACCATCACGGCGAGCGACGTGGCCGTCGCCACCCGCAGGGCGTCGGCGCCGAGGGAGGCGTCCGCCCAGACGACGACGGGCACGGCGACGAATCCCCCGCCGAATCCGAAGAGCACGGTGGTGAGCCCGGTCAGGACTCCGATGCAGAAGAGGACGAGAAGTGTCACGCCCACCACTGCATCAAAGGCGCGGGGTGTCCCGCATGCGATGGCCGGCACATTTCTTGTGAGTCTCGGCCAGTAGCCTGGAAGCGTGAAGAACACCTCCCTCGCGGATGTGGACCGGCTGGAACGGGCGGTGCTGCCCATCAGTACGGCCTACGCCCCCGACCAGGTGCTGGACTGGCACGAGCACCGCCGCGCCCAGTTCCTCTACGCCGGGAGCGGCGTGATGACCGCCGACACCGCGGACGGTTCCTGGACCGTCCCCGCCGAGCGGGCGCTGCTCATCCCGCCGGCGACCGAGCACCGGGTCCGCGTGCTCGGCGTCACCACCCGCAGCCTGTACATCGAGCCCGCCGCCGTGCCGTGGTGGCCGGCCACCTGCACGGTGGTGGACGTGCCGCCGCTCCTGCGGGAACTGCTGGGCGCGGCGGCCGAGTTCGGGCCGGAGTACGACGTTCACGGGCGCGCGGGGCACATCGCGTCGCTGCTGCTGTACGAGATCGCGTCGCTCGCACCGCTCCCCCTGCACATCGGCCTTCCCGTCTCACCCGATCTGGCGTCCCTGTGCCGGGAGTACCTCGCGGCCCCGGACGTGACCGTCACCAACGGCATGTGGGCCGCGCGGACGGCGACGAGCGAGCGGGCCTTCACCCGGCGGTTCCGCGCCGAGACCGGGCGCAGCCCGGCCGGCTGGCGGGCGCACGCGCGGCTCCTGGCCGCCCTGCCGCTGCTGCACTCCGCGTCGGTCACCGCCGTCGCCGGCCGCCTCGGCTACAGCTCGCCCGCCGCGTTCACCGCCGCCTTCACCCGGGCCTTCGGCGCGCCGCCGTCCCGCTTCCGCCACGCCCAGGCCGGCACTCCGTCAACGTCTCCCACCTCACCGGGGAAGTCCTCCCACCTTTGACGGCCCCGGGTTGATGAGCGTGCGCACATTGGAGCAGACCACTCGGTAAAGATTCCTCGGCAGCAGCGGACGTTGTGTGCGAGGTCTGGACACCGGACTCGGAAGCCGCCTTAATCCCTCCTATGTCAGATGTCAGATGTCCTCGCTGATACACCCCACCTCTGAAAGGAGGGGATCGCCGATGCGTGTCCGCACGCACCTGCTCCTCACCTCCGTCCTCCTGCTCGCTCCCGCCCTGGCTCCCGTCGCGTTGGCGCCGGCAGCGAGTGCCGCCCCGGCGGCGTACTACGTCGACTGCGGGGCCTCGGCCGCCGGTGACGGCAGCCCGTCCGCGCCGTGGAACTCGCTGGCGCCGGTCGACGCCCGCACGTTCGCGCCGGGCGACGCGATCCTGCTGGCCCGGGGCTCGACCTGCACCGGGCAGGAACTCGCCCCCCAGGGCTCCGGCTCGGCGGGCCTGCCCATCACGATCGGCGCCTACGGCACCGGCGATCCGCCGAAGCTCGCCGGGAACGGCCAGGTGACCGACGTCGTCTCGCTGTCGAACCAGCAGTACTGGGAGATCCGCGACCTCGACGTCTCCAACCACGGTGCGACCGCGGCCACCCGGCGCGGGGTCCACATCACCCGCACCGACGCGGGGACCGGCACCCACTACGTCGTCGAGGGCCTGAACATCCACGACATCAACGGGGACCAGAACAAGAAGGACGACAACGCGAGCGCCGGCATCTTCTTCGAGGTGCTCGGCTCGGCCACGCCCACCAACTTCGACGACGTCCTCGTCGCGGACAACACCGTGCACGCGGTCGACCGGTACGGCATCCACTTCTGGACCCGCTGGATGCAGCGCCCGCAGCTGAACAACGCCAACTGCGGTACCGCGTGCGGCGCGTGGGATCCGCAGACCCATGTGGTGGTGCGCGCGAACACCGTCACGGACATCGGCGGCGACGCCGTCGACCTGCACCACACCTCCGGCGCGCTGGCCGAGGACAACCGCATCGACGGGTTCCGGCTGAACACGTCGAGCTGCGCGGCCGGGTTGTGGGGCTGGAACACCGACGACGCCGTCTACCAGGACAACGAGGTCAGCGGCGGCCGCAGCCAGTGCGACGGGCAGGGCCTGGACCTGGACGAGGCCAACATCCGCACCACGTACCAGTACAACTACAGCCACGACAACGAGGGCGGCTTCCTGCTGCTGTGCAACGGCGCCGGGTCCACCACCGACGGGAACGTCGTCCGCTACAACATCAGCCAGAACGACCAGGGACAGCTACTGGAGTTCGTCTGCGGCAAGCTGACGAACACGCAGATCTACAACAACACCTTCTACGTGGGCAAGGACGCCCAGATCATCGCCAACGGCAACGGCTCCGCCGCGGCCAGCGAGGTTTTGCGCAACAACATCTTCTACGTCGCGGCCACCGGTGCCTCCTATGTGACGCCCGGCAGCCTCGGGTTCGACGCAAACGTCTTCTACGGGCAGCACCCGGCGGGCGAGCCCGCCGACCCGCACAAGATCACCGCTGACCCGCAGCTGGCCTCGCCCGGGACCGCCACCTCCCGCACGGACCTGGGGGGTTACCGGATCGCGGCCGGCTCTCCGGCCGCCGGCAGCGGACTCGACGTACTGCCCGCCGACGGCGAGGACATCTTCGGGAACCTCGTGCGTGCCGGATGCCTGCCCGACCGCGGCGCGCACCAGGTGACGGCTGCCTGCGCGCCCGAGGGCGGGAGGACCTACGCGGTGTCCGCGGGCGGGAAGGCCGTCGACGTACCCGGATCGACCACGGTGGCCGGCACCCAGCTGATCGTCTGGGCCGAGCACGACTCGGCCAACCAGCGGTGGACGGCGGTGGCCCAGAGCGACGGCAGCTTCTCGCTGCGCAGCGGGAGTTCGGGGCTGTGCGCGGACGTGGAGGGCAACAGCACGGCGGCCGGCGCCCATGTCATCCAGTGGTCCTGCAGCGGCGCCGCCAACCAGCGCTGGAGGGCGGCGCCCAGCGGCTCCGGATACACCCTCACCGCCGTCAGCAGCGGTCTGCTGCTCACCGCGGCGGCCCTCAGCGACGGGACCGGGCTGACCCAGCAGCCGGCCACGGCGCCGGGCAACCACGTCTGGACGTTCAACCCGCTGTCCTGAGCCGCCACTTCGGCACGACGGCGGGGCGGGCCCCAGCGGGCGCCTGCGAAGGCGTCCGCTGAGGCCGCTCGCCGCGTGCCGCCGGGCCGGCGGCCTGGATCACAGGGCGGGCGCGAGGTCCTCCCAGGTCACCGACCAGCCCTCGGGGAAGCCGGGCGCGCTGCCGCCGGACCCGGCCCGCCCCCGCGCGCCGGGCACGCCCGACGGGGAGTCGCCCCAGCCGGCGCACATCATCGCCACGGTGTACAGCAGGGCGCCGGCGCCGGGGAAGTACGGGGAGGGCACGCCGCTCTTGCCGCTCGCCGGCAGTCCGGTGTCCGTGAACCCGAAGCGGTCGTGGAGCAGGAAGTCGACGGCCGCCTCACTGTCCCCCAACCGTGCCGCGTTCAGCGCGAGCAGGGGGAAGTCCCAGCTGTACAGGTCGTTCACGGGCCAGGTCTGGCGCACCTTCTGCGTCGTCGCGCGCATCACGCCGACGTCCACGCCGTCGCCGGGCAGCATGCCGTACGCGGCGACGGGATCGGGGTGGTTGTTGTTGTGCTGCGTCCACATGTCCGGCACGCCCTCGTACAGCACGTAGAGGCCGTCCTGGACCGGGAGCGGTGCCAGGTGGTCCAGGACGTCGTCCCAGTGCGGGTCGCGGGCCCGCCCCAGCCGCTCGCGCCACTGCTGGGCGATCCTCAGCGCGAACTTCCAGTAGGACAGCTCGAAGGTGGGGTTCATGGTGGTCGCGGAGTCGTTGCGCTCGTTGCAGCACATCAGGGGCGGCCCGATCACGTAGCGCCCGCCGGCCTCGCGGTTCGCGAACGAGGCGATGAACTCGGCGCCCTCGTGGAGGACCTTGTCCCACTTGACCAGGGTGCTCTGCTTGGGGTGCGCCTGGTAGTCCAGCTCCGCGAGGAACATCAGGTGCGGCTGCTGCCACACCAGGAGCGCCGTGGGCTCGCCGGGCGACTCGCGGCCGATCGCGTCACCGTAGGCCGTCGTCATCTTCGGCCACCGCGCGCCGCGGAAGCCCTGCGACTCCGCCCGGTCCTGGGCGCTGGGCAGGAACCGCCGGTAGATGTCGGTGCTGCGGTCGAGCAGCGGCCACCGCTGCCAGAGGGCGTAGTGGAAGGCGTGCCACCAGTACATCTCCATGTGGAACTTGCCGTACCAGCCGTTGTTGACCAGACCGGACTCCTGCGCCGGGTCGTTGCCGGCGTCGTTCACCGCGAGGTGGTACTGGCTCAGCACGATGCGCCGCTCCAGCTCCGGCCACCGGGGATCGCTGCTGGCGGACAGGTCGACCGCGCCGCCGGTCCGCCAGTACCGCGGCCACCATTCCCGGCTCTGCCCGGTCACCTCGGCCGCGGACGGGATCCGGCCCCTGACCTCGGGGGCGTAGAGGGCGGCGAGGTCGAGGGCGGCGCCGCGGCCCGTGATCTCGTAGCGGTGCCGCGCGGGGTCGACCCGGGCGACGCGGGCACCCGGGGACAGGGACAGTCCGACCTGGTAGCGCGTGCCGTCCATGGTGTGCGTGAGCACGTTGCCGCGCAGGACGGTGGTGTGCAGCTGCAGGCGGTCGTAGAAGCCGACGTACGGGGCCTCCATCTTGTTCAGCCCGGCGCGGGTCGCGTAGGGGAAGTCGAGGAAGGCCGTCAGGCGCCCCTGGCCGATCAGGTCCGAGCGGATCTGCGCGCCGACGACGTCGGCGCCGGGGTGGCATGCGGTGTCCACCGTGACGAGGGTGCCGTCGAGCCGGAACTCGCTGTGCAGCACGCCGGTCCAGGGATCCAGCTCCTGGACGATGCCGGTCAGGTCGCTCTCCGCGGCTTCCGTGCCGTCCTGCTTGAGCAGGCGCAGCCCGATCCGGCCGAGGTTCGCCCGGTGCGGGTTCTCGCGGAGCCAGTTGTTGAGCGCGGGCTCGTTCTTGTCGCCGCTCCAGTAGTAGACGTCGCGTCCGTAGGTCGGCCAGATCGTGCCGTGGTAGTCCGACACGCTCTTGCCGGGTGGGAGCGCGTCGACGTGCCACCCCCAGTCGGAGAGCGTGTTGAACGGGACGAAGGTCTGCAGGCCGGTGACGTCCGCGCCGAACGCGAAGCGGCCGTTGCCCACCTGGACGGGCAGGTCGGGATCGCTGGCGTGGCGCACCACCCGGTGCCGGCCGACGAGCGCCTGCCGGTCGACGGTGCGTGCGGCTCCCCCGGCCGGCGCCCCCGCGGGGGCGGTGGCCGCCGCGGCCTCGCTTTCCATCACGCGGGTCATCAAGGTGGCGGAGGCGACTCCGGCGATCCCGCGCAGGACCGTCCGGCGGTCGACTCCCCAGTGGCGTTCCATGGTTGCTCTCCTTGCAGAGGATTGGCTGGTGGTCGGGAGTGCCCCTACTGCTCGACCCCGTCGATGACCACGTGGTCGAGCCGGAGGTCGGTGACGTTGTCGGCGACGTTCGCCTTGCTCAGCGGGCCGTCGATGGTGATGTCGCTGAGCCGCACGGTGCCGACCGGGTCGCTGTCGTAGCCTTGGACGTCCCAGCCCTGTGAGGCCGAGGCGACCGACCAGTGGCTCAGGTTGATGTCGGTCACGGTCGGGGGGTAGGTGCCGGTGTCGCCCTCGCCGTAGTGGTAGTCGATGAGCAGCAGCGGGCCGCCGATCGCCTGCACGTCGACCCGGTAGACGTTGCTGTTCTCCAGGAAACCGCCGCGCACCGAGTTGGTCTTCAGCCGGTGGCCGGCGCGCAGCCCGGTCGAGGACATGGTCAGGTCGCGGCCGTAGACGTTGCGGATGCCGCCGGTCATCTCGCTGCCCAGGGTGATGCCGCCGTGCCCGTTGGCGAACGTCGAGTTCTGGACGACGAGGTTCTGGCACGGGACGCCGACCCGCCGGCCGTCGGTGTTGCGCCCGGCCTTGACGGCGATGCAGTCGTCGCCGGTGTTGAAGGAGACCCGGTCGATGAGCACCCCGTCGCACGACTCGGGGTCACAGCCGTCGGTGTTGGGGCCGCTGGAGTCGACGGTGACGTGACGGATCGTCACGTCCTGGCAGAGGGTGGGGTGCAGGTTCCAGAACGGCGAGTTCCTGAGGGTGACCCCCTCGATCAGCACCCGCTCGCACCGGTACGGCTCGACGAACGTGGGCCGCAGGTGGTAGTTCGCGCCGTCCCGCTGCGCGACGGGCACGCCCGCGTCGGCGCTCGCCTCCAGGGCGGCGAAGTCGCTGCCGCCGGGCTTTCCCCAGGTGTACCAGTTGTCCGTGGACGCCTGGCCGTCCAGCACGCCCGATCCGGTGAGGGCGATGTCGTGCTGGCCGTAGGCGTAGATCAGCGGCGAGTAGTTCATCAGCTCGATGCCCTGCCACCTGCTGAACACCGTGGGCAGGTAGGCCGCCGGATCGGTCGTGAACAGCAGGATGGCGCCCTCCGCGAGGTGCAGTTCGACGCGGGAGAGCAGGTGGACGGGGCCGGTCGCCCAGGTTCCCGCGGGCACGACCACCCGTCCGCCGCCGGCCTCGTGGGCGGCGCGGACGGCCGCGGCCAGGGCCTGCGTGGTGTCGGTCGTGCCGTCCGCGACGGCACCGAAGGCGGTGAGGGGGAAGTCCCGCTGCGGGATCCGCGGGCGGCGTATGCCCGCGATGATGCGGTCGGCGGCTACGTCCGCGGCGCGGTCGGCACTCTGCTGCGCCTGGGCGTGGGCGATGCCGGGGAGTCCGGCGGATAGAGCCGCGCTGCCGCTCAGTGCGATGGCCGAGCGCAACAGCTGCCTGCGGGTCGATGAGAAGGACATGGGGGCCTCTCGTGTGGGTGGGCGGGCATGGCGGAGGGCGGGCCCACGGTGGGGGCGTGGGCCCGCGACGCGAGCGGGTGGGTGCTAGCCGGCGCGGCCCACGGGCGGGATGACGACCTCCGCGCGGCCGTGGTCCGGCCGCAGCTTGAGGACGATGCCGCCGAACGGGCCCGGGGTGAAGGTCCAGCCGGTCCGCATGCCGCGGAGCTGGGCCGTGGAGTCGGCCTTCGGCAGGGTCAGCCCGTCGACGGTGACCGCGTCGGGGGCCTGCTGGGCCAGGACGACGACCTGTGTCTCGGCGGGCGCGCCGGACAGCTGGAGGTGGCTGCCCTGCGGACCGGAGAACGCGACCATCTGCCCGCCGTCGGTGCCGATCGCGGTGGTGCGGGCCTCCGGGGCGCCGGCGGGCTGCGGCGCGTAGAGCCAGCCGGCGAGACCCGGCTGGGACAGGGTGTCGGTGCCCCAGCCGTCGCCCCACACCTGCGGGGCCCGGTCGTTGAAGCCGATGGCCGTTCCGGCCTTGAGGTAGAGCGGGAAGTCGTCCAGTCCGGTGTTCCGGGTGATGGTCTGCCCGCCGTCGACGACCTCGCCGGTGAAGACGTCGATCCACTGGCCCTTCGGCAGGTAGACGCTGACGGGCGTGGCCTGGCCCGCGGCGCCGTCGGTCTCGGCGCGTTCGGCGGTCACCGGTGCGGCCAGCAGGTCGGGGCCGACCATGAACTCCTGGTCCTGGGCCCACGCCTGCTGGTCGTCGGGGTACTCGTAGCCCACCGAGCGCATGATCGGCACGCCGGTGGCCGCCGCCTGCCGGGCGAGGGCGTAGAAGTACGGGTAGAGCTCGGTGTGCAGCACGGCGCTGTCGCGGAACCGGTCGACGGTGTCGGCCGGGTAGAGCCACGGAGCGGCGTTCATCCCCGCGCCGCCCACCTCGAAGACCGGGCTGACCGAGCTGAACTGCGACCAGCGGGTGAACAGCGTGGGGGTGGGGCTGTTGGTGGCGTTCGCCGGCTTCTGGGGGTCGATGCCCCCGGTGTCGGAGCCCCAGGCGAAGTGGCCGGTGAGCGACTCGCCGATGCCGTAGCGCAGTTCGGTGCGCAGGCCGGCGAAGTTCTCGTAGCTGTCGCTGCCCCAGATGCCGTGGGCGTTCTGGGCGGTGCCGGGGGCGCCGGCCCGCACGAGGGTCTCGAAGTCCTCGCCGTTGACGTTGCGCAGCGCCTCGCTGACGGCCTTCTGGTACAGCGCGGGGTAGCGCAGGTACTCCTGGGAGCCCGGTCCCGCGGCGAAGGTGGCCGTCTCCAGGCGGTACTCCTCCGAGCGGTCCTCCTTGGTCATGTCGACGCCGAGGGAGAAGACCTTGGTCAGCTGGGCGACGTACGCCTGGTAGGCGGCCGGGTTCGTCAGGTCGATGTAGTTGGTGCCCGGGATCAGCCAGCCGTTCTTCGCCCACTGGTCGTTGATCCCGGCGCACGAGCCGCCGCCCTGCGAGGAACTGGGTGTCCCGACGTGCGGGGTGACCCACAGTCCGAACTTCACGCCCTGCGCGTGGATCCGGTCGATCATCGCCTTGGGGTCGGGGAAGAAGGTCGGGTCGAACTTCCCGCTGTTCGTGCAGGCACTGCCGTTGATCCGGTGGGTGTTGCCGGCCGGCTGCTGCTCCCAGGGGTTGTCGATCCAGATCGTGCCGAGCGGGATGCCGAGCGTCTTGAACTCGGCGACGTCGTCGAGGACCTGGGCCTGGTCGGCGTTGACGTCGCGCCACTTCATCACGCCGAACTGGCTCGGCGGCGGGAGCAGCGGCAGGCCGACGGTGCCGTAGTAGGCGGTGGTCACCTGGGCCGGGGTTCCGGCGTAGACGTCGTAGTCGAGGTGGTCGTCCTTGACGCAGGTCTGCACGCGGTCGTCCTGCGCCGTCGCCGCGATCGGGCAGGGCGTCGGCGCCGGGGCGCCCGAGGGCAGCGACAGGCGGCAGGAACCGCCGGCCGGCGTGGCACCGGGGAACGCGAACCGGCCGATGTGGTCGGTGTCGGCGTGGAAGCCGTACCCGCCGGAGCTGAGGTAGAACGTGCTCGCCGTCTGCTCCTGGTCCTGGCAGTAGTCGCCGGCCTCGCTGCCCTCCTTGCCCGGGCTCCAGCCGCGGACCAGGCCGCGCAGGTCCACCGTGGTGGCGGAGCTGCCGCCCAGGTAGTGCTCGGCGGAGCCGGCGGAGAGCGCTTCGAACACGGCGGTGACACCGGTCGCGGGGGTGAACGTCCAGGCCACGTGCGCACCTTGCAGGGTGTGGGTGACGGTGACCGTCGCCGTGCGACCGCTCTCGTCGGTGTCCACCGTGTACCGGGTGCCGCCCGCGACCTGCCGGCTGGACGTCAGCGTGGTCAGCCGGTGGTAGGTGGTGCCTCCCTGCCCGTCGTCGGTCTGGTAGGCCATGCGGCCTCCCGGCCCGGCGGTGTCACCGGGCGCCTGGGCGGCGACGGTGCGGCCGCCTTGGCGGAAGGCGAGACGGAAGTCCTGCCCCCGGCCCTGCGTCTGCCAGTCGACGGGTGGCGAGACGGAGGTGCCGGGTGCCGGACCGCTGTCCGCCGCCGGCCTGGCGGCCCAGGCGGCGGTGCTGCCGACGGTGGCGGGCAGCAGCCCGGAGATGAGCATGAGTACGGCGATCGGCGCGGCGTCTGCGATGCGCCGGGTTCTCGGGCGGCTCTTGGTCTGCGGCGTCATGCGCTGGTCTCCTCACACGGTGCGGTGGTGGGTCGGTCGTGCGGTGCAGCCAGGGCGGACAGGGAGCAGGTGCGTGGGTGGTCGGGCGGCCGGGGCGGCGCCCGGGGCGGGCCGCGGCGCGGCCCGCCCCGGAGGCCGGTGGGTCACTGACCGGGCGTGAAGGCGCTGTGCCCGGAGCCGACGGTGTACACGGCCACACCGTCGTGGATGCCTTCCAGCCGCGGGCCGTCGGCGCCGTCGGGGCCGGCGCCGACCGCGTGCGGGGCCTTCTCGCCGGTGACGGGGACGGCAACGGTGGCCGTGGTGTTGTCGGGGATGTCGACCGTGACGGTCGTGCCGTGGCCGCCGGTGGTCCAGTGGACGGCGACGGTGCCGGACTGCGTCCACACGGTGCCGGCGGCGTGGGTCAGGGCGGTGTCGCGCGGCGGGGCGATGCTCAGGGTGCGGCCGCCGGGCGAGGTGAGCGTGACGCCCAGCATGGCCTGCTGCAGGTCGACCAGCGCGGTCGCGCCCCAGCCGTGGGAGAGGCTGTCGCCGGTCTGCGGGGCTTCCCAGGACTCCCAGGTGAAGGTGCCGCCCTGGGCGAGGATGTTCGCCCAGCCCAGCGAGGTGGCGTCCGTCAGGCGGGCGAGCACCTGGTCGTCGCGGCCGGCCGCGTGCAGGGCGGTGAGCAGCCAGTTGGCCGTCATCGGGCTCATCTGGAGCTTCAACTGCGCGATGTACTCGGCGATGTCGCCGACCGTGTCGTCGGGGGCGATGCCGAAGGCCAGGGCGTAGGCGTTGGCGATCTGCGAGGCGTGGGCGCTCTGGCTGCCGTCCGCCTCCAGGCCGTCGGTGTAGATCCCGTCCGCGCGGCGCAGCTTGCTGGTGATCGCGGCGCTCAGCTTGTCCGCGTCGGCGCGCAGGGCGTCGATCTCGGCCTGGGGGCGGCCGATGACCTCGGCCTGCTTCGCGGTCGAGCGCAGCACGTCCACGGCAAGGATGTTGACGGTGGTGCGCGCGGTCGTGGCGGTGTCGTAGCCGTAGCGGTTGGGCCAGTCGATGATGCCGTTGGCGTAGGAGCCGGAGCCGCCGGCGAGCTTGGTGACCAGCCCGGTGGCGGGGTCGATGTACCGGCGCACGTAGTCGGCGACGTTGAGGGACACCTGGTAGGTGTCGGCGACCAGGGAGCGGTCACCGGAGTTGAGGTAGTAGTCCCAGACCCAGCCCGGGTACATCTCGGTGTAGTCCGGGATGTCGCGCTTGCCGTCCCCGTTGGGGTAGACGGCGTTGAGGCGGCCGTCGGGCCAGTACCGCTTCTGCGACTCGGCGAACTCCTTGATCGCCTTGGCGGTCTGGTTCCGGTCGCCGGAACCGGCCATCAGGGCGCGGGAGATGTCCACGGAGTCGCCGAGGAACTGGCCCTTCTCCCGGGTGGGGGTGTCCAGGAACTGCTCCTGGGTGTCGTACAGCGCCGAACGCTGCAGCAGGTCGTCGACCTGGTTCAGGGTGGGGTCGGAGCTGGTGAAGGTCGCCGCCCGGTCCGGGTCCTCGGCGACGTGCTGGACGACCGCGGCGATCGACGAGGCGTCCAGCGGTTCGCCGGCACCGGAGATCTGCAGGTAGCGGAAGCCTTCGTAGGTGTACGCCTGGAAGGTCTGCGCGCCGTCGTGCTCGGTGTAGGAGTACGACAGGTTGGTGCTCTGGTTGTCGTGGTTGGAGGTGGACACGCTGCCGTCGGCCGCGAGCAGGTAGCCGGCGTTCAGGCTGACGGTCCGCCCGGAGACTCCCTGGGCGAAGGTGAGCCGCGGCATCGCGGGGATGATCCGCCCGAAGTCGGCGACGGCGGAACCGTCGGCGAGCGTGGTGACCTTCACCGGGTGCACGGTCTGGTAGTCCAGCCGGATCTGCTGGGCCTGCAGGTGGGTGAAGACACCGCTGGGGTGGACGCCGACGACTTGCGGCGCCTGCCAGGAGGAGTCGTCGAATCCGGGGCTGGTCCAGCCCTCCTGGGCCTGCGCGAGGCGGCCGTCGACGGACTCCCGGTAGTCGCGGCCGTCGCTGTTGCGGTACGACTGCGTCAGCCAGGGCCCGCGGGTGACCTGCCAGGTGCCGTCGGACAGCACGACCTCCTGCGAGCCGTCGGCGTGGTCGACCACCAGCCGCGCCAGCATGCCGGACTCGTCGGACGGGCGTCCCTGGCCGGGGCCGTACCAGTGGTAGAGCACACCGATGGCGTTGGCACCGCCGGCCTTGACGTCCTGGGTGACGTCGGTGGCCTGGTAGTAGCCCTCGTCGGTGTAGGCGTACGCCGGGCCGCGGTCGACCAGCTTCCCGTTGATGTACGCCTGGTACTGCTGGTAGGCCGACAGGTAGAGCCGGGCGCGCACCACCTGGCTGGCGCCCGTGGTGAACTCCTTGCGGGCCAGGGTGTAGTCGTCCTTCTCGCCGGTGGTCCGGCGGATCCAGCTCGCCTTCCACTCGGCGTCCGTGATGCCGGTGTCGAACGACGCCGGTGCCGCCCACTTGGAGGCGGCTCCGGCACGGTCCCAGGTGCGCACGGTCCAGGTGTAGCTGGTCCCGTCGGCCAGCGCAGGGCCGCCGTAGGGGACGTACGCCTCGTCGGCGGAGGTCACCTTGCCGCTGTCCCAGACCTGCTGAGCGGCGGCGGACGCGGTGGCGGCGCGGGTCACCACGATCTCGTAGGCGGACTGAGACTCCCCGGAGTCGGGGTCGCGGGGCTGCCAGCCGAACTGCGGTGCGCCCTCGACCTCCAGCGGTCTGGACTGGTCGTCGACCGTCAAGTGCCCTGGCGCCAGCGGGGCGTGGTTGCCCGGCGCGGCCGCGGCCATCCCGGACCCGGTGAGGGACAGGGTGGTGAGAATCGCGGTGGTGAGCAGCACGCTCATGCCCCGCGGTCGTGCGACGGTCGTGTGGTGGCCCGATGACATGGTGAGTGCGCTCCTTGAGGACAGCTGGTCGTTCGGGGAGGTGCGGAGGAGGCCCGATGCGGGCGGTCACGGCCGCGAGAGGGGGGGCGGGCCATCGGGATCAGCGCCGGCCGTGTGATGGGTCGGCCCCTCTCCCTGCCCTGCCAGCGATCGTGAATTGAATCGACTCAAGTCGGGAACCTAGCCGTGCACCGGCGAGTACGCAAGGGATCGCGCACCGATTGACCGGCATCGGGCGCGGGAGCCGCACCTGGCGGACGGGGACCGGGAACCTGCACATGTGCGTCCATGAACTGCACGTATGGGCAGACGACGGGACGAGGCGCCCACAAGGTCACCGACTCGCCCCGGGCAAGGGCCGTCCCGCCCCCGTGGCAACAGGCTGCCGACGGGAGCAAGGTCAGGATGAAACGTTCAATTCGACAGGTCGACTCAGCCCTCCCGGGTGGTGCGCTGCGGACGGTGGAGACGTCGGACCGCGGGCAGGCGTTCAGCCGCCTGCGGTCATCCGGCCGCCGACGAAGGCGGCGTCGGGGTCGTCGGGTGCCAGTTCGCCGCCGAAGCGGGCCAGCAACTCCCCTGCCCAGCCCTCCGCGTCGTCCTGCGGCGCGTAGCCGAGCGCCCTGGCGCCGTCCAGGTCCCACCATGCGCGGGTGTTGGCGGAGATGCCGTTGACCGTGGCGAAGCGCAGTCCCGGCGCGGCGAGGAGCGCGGCGAACAGCCGGGCCGCGTCCCCCGGGCTGAGCCACGTCGCCAAGTGCCGCAGCTGCGTGGGGTGGTCGAAGCAGCTCCCGATGCGCACGCACGCGACGCGCATGCCGAACCGGTCGGCGTAGTAGGACCCGAGGGCCTCGCCGAAGGCCTTGCTGACGCCGTACAGGGAGTCGGGCCGCGGACGCGCGCCGTCCGGGAGGCGGGTGTCCGCGGGGTGCCGGCCCACGGCGTGGTTGCTGCTGGCGTACAGGACGCGGGTGACGCCGGCCTCCCGTGCGGCTTCGAAGACCTGGTAGGTGCCCTCGATGTTGGTGTGCAGCAGGCGGGGGAAGTCCGCCTCGTGCGGGATGCCGGCGAGGTGGATCACCGCGTCCGCACCCCGCATCGCCTCCACGAGGCGGCGGCGGTCGGAGATGTCGCCCAGGAGCCAGGGCAGGTCGTCGGGCGGGTCCGGCGGGGCCAGGTCGAAGCAGCGCAGCCGCCAGCCGAGGCCGGGCAGGCCCCGCCGCAGGAAGGTCCCCACTCCCCCGGCGGCCCCGGTCAGCAGGACGGTGCGCCCGGACGCTTCCCGGCCGCGTTCGGCACGACGCGAGGGCATGGCGGACCTCTCAGTCGGAGGAGCGGGCGACGAGCTGGGTGGGGTTGACGAAGCGCAGCGCGATGAGCAGCAGCACGGCCATGGAGCCGGTGTAGATGACGGCCATCGCGTCGACGGACTGCGGTGCCCGGATGCCGGCGGAGTTGACGGCGGAGAACAGCGACACGATCAGGGTCTGGCTGGTGGGGCCGGAGGTGAGGAAGGTCAGCTCGAACATGCCGAAGGTCCGCACCAGGACGAGGATGCCGGCGGCCAGCATCCCGGGCAGCAGCAGCGGCGACAGGATCCGGGTGAGGACGGTCCAGGTGGAGGCACCGCACATGCGGGCGGCGGCCTCGATCTTGGGGTCGATCTGCTCGATGAAGGGGGTCATGGTGAAGACCACGAACGGGATCGACGGCACCAGGTTGGCCAGCACCACGCCGGTGATCGTCCCGGCCAGGTGGATCTTGTACAGCACCGTCGCGAGCGGGATGCCGTAGGCGATCGGGGGCACCAGGATCGGCAGCACGAACAGGGTGGTGACCAGCTTCTTGCCGGGGAAGGACCGGCGGGCCAGCGCGTAGGAGGCGGGGACGGCCAGCACCAGGGAGATGACGACCACGAGGAGGGTGACCTCGATCGTGGTGGTCAGCACCTGGCCGAGGCTGAACTCGTGCCAGGCGTGGCTGTACCAGTCGCCCGTCCAGCCGTGCGGCAGCCAGGAGTTGAACCAGCTGCGGCTGAAGGAGTTGACCAGGACGGTGGCGATGACACCGGCGAGGTTGACGAAGAAGAACGCGAGCACGGCCCAGGCCAGCCAGGTTCCCGGGCGAAGGGCCAGGGTGCGGCGTTCCGGTGGGGCGGCGGGCCCCGTGGTGGCGGGGCGTGCGGGGAGCACGGTGGTCATCCTTTGCCTCCGGTGGCGCCGCTGTAGAGCCGGGCCCGCAGACCGGTGACCGCGGCCAGCACGGCCAGCATGAGCACCGTCATGATCATCGCGTCGGCGCAGCCCTGGACGTAGTCGAAGCGTTCCAGGGCCGCCTGGTAGACCTCGATGGAGATGACGTGCGTCTTGCCGTCGGGGTCGCCGACCATCAGCGCGGAGGGGAAGACCGCGAAGGCCATGACGAAGCTGAGGCAGAAGGTCGTCATCAGCCCGGGCAGCAGCAGCGGGAAGGTGACGTAGCGGAACCGCTGCCACCAGCCGGCGCCCAGGGTCGCCGCGGCCTTCTCCAGGTTGGGGTGGATGCCCGACAGGTAGGAGTGGGTGAGCAGGTACGAGAAGGGGAAGCCGCTGATGATCAGCGAGAGCAGCACGCCGGTGTAGTTCATGGTCAGGTGGACGGGCGAGTCCGCGAGGCCCAGCCAGTGCAGGGTCCGGTTGAACCAGCCGGCCGGGCCGTAGAACTCGAGGATGCCCTCGGCGGTCAGCACGGTGCCGAGAGTGATGGGCACGACCAGGATCGCCAGCAGCAGCCGCTTGCCGCGGAACTCGCGGCGCATCCGGTAGGAGATGGGCACCGAGGCGCCGACGTTGATCAGCGAGGCGGGGATCGCCAGGGAGAAGGTCGCCCAGATCGACTTGCGGGCGAAGGGGTCGGAGAAGAAGGCCCGGTAGGCGCCGAGGACGCCGCCCTTTGCCGGCTGGAACGACAACTGGAGCCCGTACAGGAAGGGGTAGCAGAACAGGGCGAGCACGGCGAGGGCGCCGGGGAGGATGAGCAGCAGGGTCCGGTCCACGCCGCGCTCCGCCAGCCGGTGGCGCAGGGCCGCCCTGGCGCGTGGTCGCTGTGCGACGGCCGAGGTGGTCATGGCGCGCCTCCCTCGGAGCCCGGGCCCTGCTCCGGGAGGTGCCCGGACTCCCCGGTCCGCGGGAAGACCAGGGCGCGGTCGGCGTCCACCGCGACGCGCACCGCGTCCCCGGGGCGGACGGCTGCGGCGGACTTCAGGTGCAGGCGGTCGCCCTGGGCGGTGACGGCCTCCACGTGCAGCACGCGGCCGTGGTACTCGACGATCTCCGCGGTCGCCTCGGCCATCGGCTGCTCGTCGCCTTCGGCCACCCGCAGGTCCTCCGGGCGGATCGCCACCGTGGCGGTGTCACCGGCCCGCAGGCCCGCCCCGCCCACGACGGTGCCGCGCACCTTCAGCCCGCGGCCCTCGGCGACGGCCTCGGTGCCGTCGACGGCGGCCAGGTCCAGCGTCAGCAGGTTGCGGTAGCCCATGAACGCGGCGACGTGGGCGTCGGCCGGGTGCTCGTAGAGCTCGGCGGGAGCGCCGACCTGGCTGACCTGGCCGGCGTGCAGCACGACCAGGCGGTCGGCGAGGGACAGGGCCTCCTCCTGGTCGTGCGTGACGTAGATGGTGGTCAGGCCGAACTCCTGGTGGATGCGGCGGATCTCGCTGCGCATGGACAGCCGCAGCGCCGCGTCCAGGTTGGACAGGGGCTCGTCCATCAGCACCAGCGGCGGCTCCATCACGATGGCGCGGGCGATGGAGACCCGCTGCTGCTGGCCGCCGGACAGCTGCCCGGGGTGTTTGTGAGCGTGCTCACCGAGCCGGACCAGGTCGAGCACGTCGTCGACGCGGCGCCGGGTCTCCGCCTTGCCCACCTTGCGCATCTTCAGCCCGAAGGCGACGTTGGCCCGCACGGTCAGGTGAGGGAAGAGCGCGTAGTTCTGGAAGACCATGCCGAAGCCGCGCTTCTCCGGCGCGAGGGTGTCCACCCGGCGGCCGTCCATGGTGATCTCGCCGGAGGTCAGCGGCAGCAGGCCGGCCAGGCAGTTGAGTGCCGTGGTCTTGCCGCAGCCCGAGGGTCCGAGCAGGGCGACGAACTCGCCCCCGCGGATCGTCAGGTCCAGCGGGTGGAGGGCGAGGTGCGCGCCGTAGGCGCGGCTGACGCCGCTGAGCCGCAGCTCGCCCAACTGCGACGCCTGCCGGCCCCGCGGGGCCGGGGAAGTCGCCGCCGCCGGTGGGGACTTCCGCGCCGTCGCCGGCGTCGGGGGCGCCGAGGGCGTGTCGGGTGCCGAGGGCCTGGTCCTGGTCACTTGCTGGCACCGATCTTCTTCTCCCACAGGTCGAACGCGGTGACCTGCGCGGTGGCCGGCAGCGAGTTCTTCGTGGGGTACTGGGTCATCCAGGAGTCGAACTCCGGCTCGCCGTACTTGGCGATGACCTGCTGCGAGGAGGCGGGCGCCTGCTTGATCCCGACGTTCTTGACCGCGGGGCCCGGGTAGAAGTAGCCGTCGTCGTAGGTGGCGGCCTGCTGCTCGGGCGTCAGGGCGAAGGCCAGCAGCCTGAGCGCGGCGCTGAGTTCGTCCTTGCTGACGCCCTTGGGGATGACGCCGTACTGGGCGTCGCTGACCCAGGTGAGGTTGTCGAACTTGGCGACCTTGACCGAGGCGGGCACGGTGCCCAGGGCGCGCGGGTTGATGTACCAGCCGGTCGTCGTGGCGATCAGGTGGACGGTGCCCTGGGCGAGGTTCGTCATGACGGCGGAGGTCTTGGCCGGGTAGCTGCTGATGTACTTGTTCAGCTCGGTGAGGTAGGCCCAGGTCTTGGACCAGCCGTTGACCGGGTCGGTGGGCTGGCTGTCGCCCAGCAGGTACGGCAGTCCCATCAGGAAGGTGCGTCCCGGTCCGGAGTTGCGCGGCCGGGCGTACTGGAACTTCCCCGGGTGCGCCTTCGCCCAGTCCAGCAGGGCGTCCGGGGTGGTCGGCACCGGGTTGACCGCGGCGGGGTCGTACTCCAGCAGGGGCCCGGAGGGGTACCAGACGAGTTCGATGCCCTGGTCCTGGGCGAGCGAGGCCATCGAGGCCGCCGCCGGCTGGTAGTTGGCCATGAGGTCGGGGAAGAACGCCGGGTAGTACGGCTTGAGGTCGTACCACAGGCCCTTGGCGATACCGGCCGACAGGCCGTCGGTGCCGGTGAGGACGAGCTGGATCTGCACGTTGCCGGCCTGCTGCTGCGCCTGGACCTTGGGGGCGAGTTCGGGGGCGGTGCCGGTCGTCGTGGTGATCTTGGTGACGATCTCGGGGTGCTTGGCCTTGAAGGCGTCCAGGATCGGCTTGGTGAGCTGGAGGTTGCCGGCGACGTCGAGGACGTTGAGGGTGACCGGCTTGGACGGCGTTGTCGGCA
The DNA here is from genome assembly GCF_044333795.1 of Streptomyces sp. NPDC020917. NCBI lineage: Bacteria > Bacillati > Actinomycetota > Actinomycetes > Kitasatosporales > Streptomycetaceae > Streptomyces > Streptomyces sp. NPDC020917. Next base: position 248,176 of record NZ_JBIRRR010000006.1, read on the forward strand.
GCGAGGTGGGGGCCGCCTTGGAGCTGGTTCCGCTGGAGGGCGCGCCGCAGGCGGCGAGCACGGGGGCGGCGGCCGCGCCGAGCGCGACGGTGCCGAGAACGCTGCGGCGGCTGAACATTCTCGGGGGGCGGGGGGTGCTGTCAGGCATGACTGATCGGGCCCTTCGTCCATAGGCGGTGAACAGGGGGCGGTGCGAGGAGGGTTCTCCGTCACCTGCGCGGGCACTACTGCGGGTCGGGTGCGGGGTTGCGGCCGGGTCGAGCCAGGAAGTCGAAGTCGCAGCCCTGGTCGGCCTGTGCGACATGTGCGCTGTACAGGGCGCCGTATCCCCGCTCGTAGCGCGGCTCCGGCGGCTCCCAGGCGGCGCGGCGGCGTGCGAGTTCGGCATCGTCGACCTCCAGGTGCAGGCGCCGGGCCGGGACGTCGAGGGTGATCAGGTCGCCGTCGCGCACGAGGGCGAGCGGCCCGCCGACGTGCGCCTCCGGTGCCACGTGCAGCACGCAGGTGCCGTAACTGGTGCCGCTCATCCGGGCGTCGGAGATGCGCACCATGTCGGTGACACCGCGCTCCAGGAGGTACGCGGGGATGGGCAGCATGCCGTACTCGGGCATGCCGGGGCCGCCCAGCGGACCGGTCCCCCGCAGGACCAGGACGCTGTCCGCGGTGACGGCGACCGCGGGGTCGTCGATGCGCTGCTGCAGGTCCTGGTAGGAGTCGAAGACGACCGCGGGACCCGTGTGGGTCAGCAGTTTCGGGTCCGCGGCGAGGTGTTTGATCACCGCTCCCCCGGGCGCCAGGTTGCCGTGGAGGACCGCGACCCCGCCCTCGTCGGCGATCGCGGTGTCCGGGGTGCGGATGACGCCGGGTTCGTGGACCTCGGCTCCCTCGTAGTAGCCGCCGAAGGAGCAGCCCGCCACGGTGGGGCGGTCGGGGTGGAGGGCGCCGGGTACGCGGGCGAGCTGGGCGAGCATCGCGGGCAGCCCGCCCGCGTAGTGGAAGTCCTCCATCAGGCGGGTTCCGACCGGGCGGATGTCGGCGAGGACGGGGACCCGCGAGCCGATGGTGTCGAAGTCCTCGAGGCTGAAGGGGACTCCGGCGCGTCCGGCCAGGGCGATCAGGTGGATCAGGGCGTTGGTGGAGCCGCCGAGTGCCAGGGCGGTCGCCGCGGCGTCCTCGAACGCCTCGCGGGACAGCACCTTGGTCGGGGTCAGCTGCTCGCGGACGAGGGCGACCGCGCGCGATCCCGCGGCGGACGCCATGCGGTGGTGGGCGGAGTCGACGGCGGGTATGGACGACGATCCCGGCAGGGCCATGCCCAGCGCCTCGGCCGCAGCGGTCATGGTGGACGCCGTGCCCATCGTCATGCAGTGGCCGGCGGAGCGGGCCAGCCCGCCCTCCACTTCGGCGAGTTCGCACTCGCCGAGGCGGCCCGCGCGGTGCTCGTCCCAGTAGGCCCACAGGTCGGTGCCGCTGCCCAGCGTCCTGCCCCGGTAGTGCCCGCGCAGCATGGGCCCTGCCGGTACCACGAGGCACGGCAGGTCGGCGCTGGTCGCGCCCATCAGCAGCGCGGGGATCGTCTTGTCGCAGCCTCCCATCAGCACCGCGCCGTCGACCGGGTAGGACCGCAGCAGTTCCTCGGTCTCCATCGCCAGCAGGTTGCGGTAGAGCATGGGGGTGGGCTTCTGGAACGTCTCGGACAGCGTGGCGACCGGGAACTCCAGGGGGAACCCGCCCGCCTGCCACACGCCGCGTTTGACGGCCTGGGCGCGCTCCCGCAGATGCATGTGGCAGGGATTGACGTCGGACCAGGTGTTGAGGACGGCGATGACCGGCTTGCCCAGGTGCTCCTCGGGCAGGTAGCCCAGCTGCCGCATCCGCGAACGGTGGCTGAAGGCCCGCAGCTTGCCGCCGGTGGGGCCCTCGCCGAACCAGGCGGCGCTGCGCAGCGGGGGCATGGCGTCGGTGGTCACAGCAGGCCCTCCGTCCGCCACTGGTCGAGGAGCACCGCGACCCGCTCGCGGGCGGTCTCCGGGAGCAGCCGGGACGGCGGGCGCACCGCCCGGTCGGACAGCCCGAGCTGGTGCAGCGCCTCCTTGACCACGCTGACGTTGTCGGCCGACGCGTCGGCCGCCCGCAGTTCCTCGAAGACCCGGGCCTGCTCCCACACGCCCATGGCCTGGTCGTACTTTCCGCCCCGCAGCGCCTGCAGCAGCGCCATCGACAGCCGCGGCGCGACGTTGACCAGACCGGACGTGAAGCCGGCGGCTCCGGCGGTCCAGTAGGCGGGGGCGGACAGCTCGGCCAGCCCGGCGATCCAGACGAACCGCTCCAGGCCGGCGTCCCGGGCGACGGACGCGAAGCGCACGGGGTCGGGCACCGCGTACTTCACGCCCACGACGTTCGGGCAGGCGTCGGCGAGGGCGGCGATGTGCGCGCCCGTGATGGCCGGATCGCGGATGTAGAGGACCACGCCGAGTTCCGGAACCGCGGCCGCGATCGCCCGGTGGTAGGCGATCCATCCCTCGGCCGACCGGTACGGGTGGGGCGGCTGGTGGACCATCACCGATCCGGCTCCGCGCTCGCGGGCGTGCCGGGCGAGCGCGATCGCGCTCGCGGTGTCGAGGCCGACGCCGGCCATCACCTCCGCCCGCCCCGCGGCGGCCGCGACGGACGACTCCACCGCACGCCGCATCTCGGCCGTGGACAGCGTGTAGAACTCCCCGGTGTTGCCGTTGGGGGTGATCACCTCGACGCCGTGCTCGACGAGCCTGCCGATGAGGGCGGCGTGGGTGTCCCAGTCCGCCTCCACCCCACCGGCGTGGAAGGGCGTCACGGGGATGGCGACCACGGTCTGGAGTCGGGCTCGCAGCTGGGTCGGACCGTTCGCCTCCGGCGTCGTTAAGGACATGTCGCCTACTCCGCTTCGTTTTCGGGGAAGTTGCATGCGACGAACGCGCTGATGTGCCGGCGCATCAGGTTGCGGACCAGGTCCGCGTCGCCCGCCCGGGCGGCGGCGAGAATCGCCCGGTGCTCCCGGGCCTCCTCCTCCCAGGACGCCCGCACGGACCAGGCGGCGCTGGAGACCAGCGCGGTCTGGTCGCGCAGTTCGTCGAGCGCCTCGACCAGCAGCGGGTTGCCGCATCCCGCGTACAGGGCCCGGTGGAAGGCCCGGTTGGCCAGCGACCGGTCGGCCATGTCCTCGGCCTGGTCGGCCCGGTCGAGCGCCTCGGCCGCCGCGTCCCAGTCGCCGCGCGCGAAGGCCGTGGTGCGGCCGGCGGCGACGGGTTCGAGGAGCAGTCTCATGTCGTAGACGCTGCGGGCGAGTTGGCGGTCGACCTCGCGGACGGCCGCGCCCTTGTAGCGGCTCATGGTGACCAGCCCCGAGCCGGCCAGGGTCTTGAGTGCCTCGCGGACCGGTGTCTTGGAGACGCCCAGCCCCTCGGCGAGTTCGGCTTCGACGAGCGCCTGACCGGGCTTCAGCTCCCCGATCAGGATGGAGTGCTTGATCGCGTCCAGCACCGCCTCGGTGCGGGACGGCATCGCCCCCACACGGGCGCGACCAGGCGTAGCAAGGGCTTCAGACACGTACCGGCTCCATGACGCATCAGATCTCATATATGAGGCGCGGTTGACGCTAGGTCCTGGGCTCTCACCCAGTCAAGGGTGCGTACGCGAACTTCCCCGGCTGTCGTCAGGCAGGCCGGGGCCGGTGATCGGGCCGCTGATCGCCCATGCCTGCAAGGCCGTCATATATGAGGCGGTCAGGCAGGGCGCGCGGCGCAGACGGCCCGCACCACGGCACCCCGGAGGATGCCGCGGTGCGGGCCGGTGGCACGGGAGTCGACCGGGTGGCGGTCAGCGGGATGCGGGCAGCACCCGGGTGTGGTCGATCCGGACCGCCTGCAGGGCGTCGGGGTCCAGGCCCAGAAGGCTCAGGATGGTGGGCGCGATCTGGGTGGTCTCGACGGGCGCGGCCACGTGCTTGCCGTGCCCCGTGCCGGCCCCGGAGACGACCAGGGGCACGTCGCGGTCGTCGGCGAGCGCTCCGCCGTGCTCGGCGATCTTGCTCTGCTTGCCGGTGTAGACGACGCCGTAGTCGGTGATGCCGAAGAGGTCGGGGACCCGGGAGTCCCCGGGCTTCGCGCCGAAGTAGCGGGCGGCGTCCGCTCCGGCGTAGACCCTGCTCAGGCCGGAGGCGGTGAAGGGCTTGGGGGCGCCCTTGATGTCGTTGCCGGTGCCGGACTGGCGCAGCAGGTAGCTGCGGGCGAAGTCCGCGGCGGCCTGGGAGCGGTCGCTGAGCCACAGCAGCATGGCGTCGTCGTCCACGGAGTGCACCACCAGGTCGCCGGCGCCCGGGTGCGCGGACTTCCAGGCGGCGTTGAGGCCGTCGAGGAGGGGTCCGTCGTCGATCCGGGTCAGCGCGGCCGGGTCGGTCGGCGACTGGCCGTGCTTGGCGGACAGGATGACCGTCGTGCTGCCGTCCAGGTGCTGCTTGCGGATCTCCGAAGTGAGCGCGCCGACCTGGGTGTTGACGTAGTCCAGGCTCCTGGCCAGCAGCGGCCCCGGCGCGCCCTCGGCGGTGTATCCGCCCTTGAGGCCGTCGGAGGCGGGCAGCTTCTGGGCGGTGGAGACGGACTGGAAGTTCATGCCGAAGACCGCGGGCGTGCCGACCTGGTGCGTGCCGCTGTGGTCGAAGCCATCGATCTCGTGGAGGACGGCCGTGACCTTGTAGGAGTCGTACTGCTGGGTCGCGGCGTTGTCGCTCGTCCAGTCCTCGCCGGCCGGGTAGCCGATCGCCTGGCTGTTGATCTCCGGGGCGAACAGGTCCTGGATCCCGGTGCCCGACGGCCCGTCGAGGATGTCGTAGGCGGCGTGCTTGTCCGACCATGCGGTGCGCAGGCCGGCCTGGCGCGCCGCCTCGAAGACGGTGTTCACCCGCAGGTACCCGTACGGCTGGACGGGCTTGCAGGTCGTGGGGTCGACCGGCAGCTTCGACGGGTCGATGAGCGCCCGGGCGTCGCCGGTCAGGTTCAGGATGCTGCCGGGGAGCCCGGCCAGGCCCTGTCCCGCGTCCAGGGAGTCCTTGTTCCTGTCGAGGTCCTCGGTCAGGTCGACCTCGGCGCCCGGCGTGGCCTTCGCGCAGTCGGTCGTTCCCGCGGGAAGCAGCGCCGTGCTCCAGGTGTCGTCGTAGTAGACGCCGGTGGTCCCGGGGTTTCCTCCGGTCAGCTGGCCGATCATGCCGGGGAAGGAGTCCGAGGGCACGGTGGTCCGCGCATGGCTGTACTCGGTGCCGTTCCCCACCAGCCGGGCGAGAGCCGAGTCCGGGTGCCGGGCGACGTACCAGGCGAGGTCCGACTGGTGCAGCCCGTCGACCGACAGCAGGAGGACGTGCCGGGCCGGCACGTGCTGCCGGGGCCCGCTGCTGGCGGACGCGGTCGGGACGGCTGCCGCGGCCAGCCCGAGGACGGCGATGGCCGTGGCAAGTCGTGTTGCCTTGTTCATGGTTCTCCACGAGTAGGAGGAATCCGGTGCGGTTGCCGTGAGGTGAGAAGGGCGGCAGGTGAACGGGACGCGGCCGGCAGGCTGTTCGCCGATGAATGCCTACAGTCGTGTAGACGGTCGAGGGCGGCGGCCGGCCGCCGGCACCGGGCACGCCGGGTCCCACCGGGCCAGGGGCGGGGCATTGACTCCGAGAATCGTGAAAGGATACTTTCACGTTATGGATGCAGACAATCTGCTGGGCGACCTCACGATCACCGACCCCAAGGCGATGCGCGCGCTGTCGCATCCGGCGCGGCTGTCGATCCTCGACCTGCTGCGCCGCGACGGGCCGGCGAGCGCCACGGAACTCGCCCGGGACATCGACGCGTCGCCGTCGAACATCAGCTGGCACCTGCGCCATCTGCAGAGCTTCGGCCTGGTGCGGGACAGCGAGCCCGGACCCGACCGCCGGTCCCGGCGCTGGGAGGCGGTGGCCCGCGGCTTCCGCTTCGAGGTCCCGGAGGATCCCGGCGACGTCGAGGGCACGTCGGCGGCCCGGCTGCTGTCCGAGCAGATGTTCCTTCAGGCGGCTGAGGCACCGGCCCGCTGGGTGGCCGACGTCGAGCCGGGACTCGAACCGGTCTGGCGCCGGCTGGCCGGCCTGTCCAACACCCGGGTGGTGCTCAGCCCCGACGAACTCGCCTCTGTCGAAGCCGAGATCGAGCGGGTGCTGGCGCCGTACGTGACCCGCGAGGCGGCCGACCGGCCGTCCGACGGCCGCCGGGTGCGGCTGCTGCGCTATGTCCTGCCGGAGCAGGCCGGACCCGAGGGCGGCGCCAAGTGAGCGATGTGACGCCGCCCGCGATACCGCCCTCTCTCTGGCAGGACCGGCGGTTCCTCCGCTTCTGGTCGGCGCAGACGGTCTCCCAGTTCGGTGACCGGATCACCGAGCTGGCGCTGCCGCTGATCGCCGTGACGACGCTGCACGCCTCCGCCGACCAGGTGGCCTGGCTTACGGCGCTGATGTGGACGCCGAACCTGGCGGCGATCGTGCTCGGCGCCTGGGTGGACCAGCGCCCCCGCAAACGCCGGCTGATGGTCGCCGCGGACCTGGCCCGCGCGCTGGTGCTGCTGAGCCTGCCCGTTGCGTACCTGGCCGGAGCGGTGACCCTGGGTCAGCTCTACGTGATCGCCCTGCTCACCGGGACCGCGGCGGTCCTGTTCAACACCTCCTACTCGGCCTTCTTCGCCCATCTGGTGCCGCGGACGTCCTATGTGGACGCCAACAGCAAGCTCAGCACCAGCCGTTCGGCCTCCTACGTGGCGGGGCCCGCGATCGGCGGGGCGCTGGTGCAGGCGCTGAGCGCCCCCGTCGCCGTCGTCGCGGACGCGGCCACGTTCCTCGCCTCCGCCTTCCTGGTCGGGCGCATCCGCACCGAGGAACCGCCGCCCCCCGCGGCGCAGCCCTCGATGCTGCACCGGGCCCGTGCGGGCATGGCCTACGTGGTCCGCCACCCGATCCTGCGGGCCACCCTCGGGTGCGCCGCCACCGTCAACTTCTTCACGTTCATCTCCGGCGCCGGCCTGACGGTCCTGTTCGCCACCCGCGTGCTGCACCTGACGGCCGGCGGCATCGGCCTCGCGCTCGGCGTGGGCGCGACCGGGTCGCTGCTGGGCGCGGTGATCGCGCCCCGGATGTCACGCTGGTGGGGCGTGGGGCCGAGCATCGCGGTGGGCGCGGTGCTGTTCCCGGCGCCCCTGGCCATCGCGGCCCTCGCGGACGGGCCGCTGTGGGTGCGCGGCGGGGCGCTGGCCCTGGCGGAGTTCCTGGCCGGAGTCGGGGTGATGCTGTTCGACATCAACCTCAACTCGCTGCAGACGACGGTCATCCACGACGGGATACGCAGCCGGGTCGCCGGCGCGTACAGCAGCGTCAACTACGGGGTGCGGCCGATCGGCGCGGCCGTCGGCGGCGTGCTCGCCACCACGATGGGACTGCGCCCGACCCTCCTGCTGGCCGCCGGCGGCGGCGCGCTGTCGGTGCTGTGGCTGGTCTTCTCACCCGTGGTGCGCATCCGCACCCTGGACGAGGCGCCCGCGGCCGTCAACGCCCGCCAGTCGGCGCCAGCGTGACGCGCAGGACGCGGTCGTCGTGCTGGCCGGGCCTGCCCCGCCCGTCGGTGTTGTTCGTGGCGAACCACAGCTTGCCGTCCGGACCGACGGCGAGCGCCCGGATGCGCCCGAAGGCGCCTTTGTAGTAGTCGGTGGACGCCGCCAGGTCGGCCATGGGGACGGCGCGCAGCACCTCGCCGCGGAGGTTGGCGATGAACAACGTCCGGTCGACGGCCAGGAGATCGCTGGGGCTGGCCTCCTCGGGGTGCCACTGCTGGACGGGGTCGACGAAGGTGCCGCGGCCGTGGACGGTGCCCTCCACGGTGGGCCAGCCGTAGTTGCCGCCGGGCTTGATGACGTTCAGCTCGTCCCAGGTGTCCTGGCCGAACTCGGTGGCGTACATCGTCCCGTCCTTGCCCCAGGCCATGCCCTGGACGTTGCGGTGGCCGTAGCTGTAGACGAGCGAGCCGGGGAACGGGTTGTCGGCGGGCACGGCGCCGTCCGGGGTCATCCGCAGGATCTTCCCCGAAAGCGACTTCAGGTTCTGGGCGTTGCCGGTGTTCCCGGCGTCGCCGACTCCCGCGTAGAGCATCCCGTCCGGGCCGAAGGCGATGCGTCCCCCGTCGTGGTGGTCGGCGGACGGCAGGCCGTCGAGGAGGGTGCGGTGCGGACCCAGCGCCAGCGAACCGGCCGCGCCGGTCAGTTCGTACCGCTCGATGCGGTTCCCGCGCGGCCCGGTGGAGTACACGTAGAGGCGGTTCTGCCGGTCGACCGCCAGGCCGAGCACCCCGGCCTCGCCCTCGTGCACCACGGCCGCGATCGTGCCCACGACGCGCGGGGTTCCGGCGCGGTCCAGTTCGAGGATGCGCCCGGTGTCGCGTTCGCTGAGCAGGGGCGTGCCGTGGACGAACACGAGCGACCAGGGGGTGCCGAGTTCGACCGCGACGTCGCGGGGCGTGCCGGCGGGGGCGAGGGACGGCACCTTCGGCGCCGCGCGGGTCGTCGGCTTGCCCGATGCCGCGGGAGACGGCGACGGGTCGGAGGAACAGCCCGTCACGGCGAGTGCGAGCACGGCGCCGGCAGTGAGAGCGCCCGGCAGGTGGCGATTCCTCATGTTGTCTCCTTGCTCCTACGGTGAACCCATGTCGTCGACTCGGCTGTGTGCAGGCTAGGTCGGACGGGCTACGGGTTGCGAGGCCTTTGCCGGTGCTCGTCGGGACGCGGGCAGGCGAACGGCAGTGCGTCACCGGTGGGGCGGCCGGTGGGCGGGGCAGCCGCGGTCGGGGGGACTGGCGGGGTGCCCGGGTAGCCGGTCGGGCTACCCGGGCATTCGGTGAGGACCCCTCAGGACTCGTCAGGGCCGGGGAGCGGGAGACGGGACGCAGCGGCTCTCAGTCGCCCGGCGGGTAGACGCCGATCTCGTTGACCCGGGCGTAGCCGGGCTGGCGGTCCGGACCGCGCTCGGCCAGCACCCGGAGCCGGTCGATCCGCGTGGGGGCGAAGGTGTGCACCCGGTAGGCGGAGGTGTTGCCGGCGACGGCTGCGAGGTCCGCCCAGCCGCGGCCGTCCCAGACCTGGACGCGGTAGTCGCGCAGCTCGTAGCCGCTGGTGGTGTAGAGGTCGACGCGGCCCGCCGTCCGCGGTGCGCGCAGCTCCAGTTCGAGCCACTGCGGCAGGGCGGCGCCCTCGGCGTTCGCCCAGCTGAAGTCGCCGCCCAGCTGCGTCGAGGTCCGCCCGTCCACGACCCGGTCCGGGCTGTAACCGGGGTACGTCGAGGAGGCGGTGACCCGCGCGCCCCGGGCGAGGTCCGGTCCCGACGGTCCCCGCGGCGGGCGCAGGGGCAGGTCGAGCCAGGCGAGGCCGACGTCGCGGCCCATGTGCGAGATGTCGGGGGCCGGCCGGCCGTCGTAGAAGACGGCGAGGCGGCCGCCGAGCGGGACGACCGAGGGCAGCCCCATGACGTACGGCGACCATGCGCAGTTCGTCCGGTCGAGCACCACCGCCTTGTCCTGCGGATCCCAGTGGTCGGGATCGCGGGTCCAGTAGACCCAGACCGCGTCGGTGTACTCGCCGAAGGCGTCGAGCGCGATGTGGTCGGTGAACAGGAACCACGTCTCGTTCGCGGGTTCGTAGTAGAGCGAGGTGTTCTCGATCTGCTCGTCCAGCGGGACGATGGGCTGGGGATCGACCTGCCAGGGGCCGTTCAGATCGCGGGTGCGGGCGATGCCGATGGTCCGCTGCGTGCCGGCCGCGTTCTGCGTCGAGGCGCTGAAGAACTGCAGGTACTCACCCCGGTGGCGGATGATGTGGCCAGGGCTCGCGGTGGTCGAGTAGTACGTGCCGGGCTGCGGGCGGAACGGCACGACGTCCGGCTGCTTGGTCCAGGGGCCGGCGGGCCCGGGGCCGTGCGCTTTCAGGGTCAGGTACGGGAAGGCGGGGATCCGGTCGGGCGGCGGCGTGGTGTTCGGGGTGCCGAGGTAGAACATGTGCCAGTCGCCGGGCGCGGCCTCGTAGGTGACGCCGTAGCTGGCCGAACCGCCATCGTCCGAGCCGGGTGCCCCGAGTTGCAGCACGGGCCCCCGCTTCGTCCAGTCGGTGCCGTTCCTGCTCGTCGCGAGGCACGCGAGCCAGCCCTGGTCGCCCGCGCCGTCGTAGTTCATGTAGAGCGTGCCGCGGTCCTGGTAGACCCAGATGTCGCGGGCACCGTAGACGTCGCAGTGGTCCGGGCCGTCCCCGTGCCGCAGCACCGGGCCGGCGTCCAGGGCGTCGAGCCGCAGCGTCGCGACGGGACGGCCGTCCAGGTAGGACGGCAGCCACGGCGTCTGCGCGGACGCAGACGCCGACGCCGACGCATGCGGTGCGGAGCCGAGTACGACAGCGGCTCCCGCACCGGCTGCGGAGCCCAGGAAGCCGCGTCGCGACAGGCCAGGGGGTAGGGGGTTCATGGCATCAGCCTTCCGTGGGTGATCGGGCGGGCGTCACCGGGTCGAGGCGGAACCGGCAGGGTCGAAGAACACACCGCTGAGGACGGCGTTGGCGCCCAGGACGTGCGCCACCCGCACCCGTACCGAGCGGTCGCAGTCGTACACGAGCCACACGCCGCCGTGGAAGTCGTCCACGAGCTGTTCCGGCGCCACCAGCTTGCGGGTGGCGAGGTCGAACACCTCCACGGCGAGCCGGCGGGCGGTGGAGTCCCAGTCGACGAAGTACAGCGCGAGTTGGTACGAGCTGCCCGGCGTCACCTCGATGTCGATCGGCATCGTCATGCCGCCGGGGTTGGGCGTCGTGGTGTAGATGCAGGCGGCGCTGCGCGCCGTGCCGTTGCCCGCGTCGGCGGCCGGCGCCCGGCGGTCGCCGGTGGAGGACTCCCACACGGCGTTCAGGCAGCCGCTCCAGCCGGTGCGCCACGGGGTGACGGACTCGACGTAGTCCGGCAGGGCCCGCCGGTCGCCGCCCATGCCGTCGTAGTTGAACAGCACGTGGCCGTCGCTGCCGTAGACGCCGCCCCAGTCTCCGGCCGTCGTCACGTCACGCCCGGTGAAGCGCATCGGGTAGGAGAGCGGTGCGGGCCGGTACGCCTCCTGGCGCTTGCCCTGATGGACGACGTCCAGTGCGTACGTGCCGGGAGCGATGTCGGTGAGCACGACGGAGCCACCGGCCTCCGACGCGCCGCCGATCCCCGGGACCGGCCTGAACTGCCCGTCCCAGACGACCTTCTTGCCGATCCGGACGACCTTGACGGCGCGTCCGTCGGCGGGGATGCCGAAGCGTCCGCGGGAGCCGGCGGGGATCCGGAGCGAGCCGTGCCCCGAGTCGCCGTCGTACGCGACCGAGACGTCCCCGTGCCGGGTGGGCACGGTACCGGAGACCCAGCTGAGGGTGCGCCCGAGGCGCGGGAAGACATCCACGGTGTCGTACCCGGGCGAGCTGGGGGTGATGCCGAGGATGTCGTGGGACAGCCAGGCGGTGACGCCGCCGCCCCAGGGGTGCGACAGGCTGGTCCAGCCGGACTGGCTGTTGGGCACCGGGTCGTTGTGCTCAAGGAAGGTCAGCCAGTCGGGCCGGAACACCTCGAAGAACGTGGTGCCTCCGTAGTCGAGTTGGCCGCCCCAGTTGTCGCGCGCCGTGACGATCGCGTCGTCGCAGCGGTCGAGGGCCGTCATGGCCTGGAGGATCGGGTACTGGTTGAAGGTCGAGAACGACAGCCGGTTGAGCCGGTCGTCGAACTCGCCGGCGATGACGCCCTGCCGCTCCGCGTCGTGCACGCTCTGCGCGTTGACGGCGTGCGCGCGGGCATGGACACCCAACTGCTTGAACCAGTCCGGTTCGGCGTGCAGTCGGGCGTCATGCCCGTCGGCCGTCGACCGGTAGGCGGCGGCGATGTCGGAGCGGCCGATGCCGTCCATCGCGTCGGCGAATTCGCGGCAGCACTGCAGGTACATGCTGCGGTAGATGCTCGCGGTCTCGGGGCGGTCGGGCGCCTCGAATCCGGCGCCGAGGCGCTCGTCCCACCCGAAGAACGTGCTCTGCGGGGCGGCGTAGAGCGTCTCGGCGTGATCGAGCTTGCCCCGGATGTTGTCGATGCAGGACCGGAGGGTCTCGGTGTCGCCGGTGTGCCGGTAGTACTCCAGGAGGCTCAGCACCCAGTAGAGCGCGTACGACTCGATGCCCTGGTTGTCGTCGGCGGTCCTGGCCAGATTGGCCTTGACGAAGTCCGTGTCGCCGAAGGCGACCAGGGCCGCGGCCTGGATGGGGTTGCAGTCGCCGGACCAGCCGAAGCGGTCGCCGCGGTCCATGAGGATCGCGCCCATGTAGTCGCGCTGGAATCCCACCCGCACCCCGTAGGCCCCGGCGTACCAGATCCGGGTGAGCTGGGGATCGCTGCAGGCGAAGCGGCCGTTGTAGTTGGTGGGCTTGGCCTGGCACACCGCGCGTACGGCGGTGATGTGCCAGGGCCGGTCGAAGGTCCGCACGTGGATCCAGCCGAACCGGACCCCCTCGTAGAGGTCCGAGTTCAGCTCCAGACGGAAGGTGTTCCCGTAAGCCTGCGGGGTCAGCGTCTTGTCCGGGTGCGCGGGCCCCGGATTGACCTTCCCCGGCCTGTTGTACTCGCTGATGCTCATCTCGACCGTGCCGGAGAAGTCCGGGCTGTCGAACTCCAGCCAGGCCGGGCTCTCCACGCCGAAGTCGACGCGGAGCGAGCCGACGCCGTTCACGGTGACGTCGCACCGGGACGTGGTGACGGAGGCGAGGTTCCCGAAGGACTGCGGCGGATCGGCCACTGCCGCCGCCGGGCGCAGCCGGTAGATCTGGAGGCCGTCGTCGGCCTTCGGGTCCGGCCAGCGGTAGTCCACGAGCGGGTCGTCGGACTCCTTGACCCGCGGTCCGGTGAACGCGCCGCCGTTCACCGGTGGGTAGGGTTCGGCGATCGGCGACGGGGCGGCTGCCGGGGCCGCCGCGGCGGCCGGCGCCGCCGTCATCCCGGTGAGGAGCGCTGATCCTGCCGACGCTCCGGCGGCCGCGCCGAGGAAGCCGCGTCTGGTGAAGCCGTGCCCTTCGTCGTTCTCCATGGAAGCTCCAGAGGTAGGGGTCCGGGTGGGACCGACGGCTCGGAAGGCGTACGGAACCAGGCGTGCGCCACGTGGACCGCGGCATACGCCTGTATCCGGTGATGGATGGGGGCTCCCCGGCGGCCGGGGGCTCAGTAGTCGACGAGCCGCTCCGCGGTGTCGGCGATGCGCTGGGCGTCGGGGAGCCAGGCGTCCTCCAGCGGGCCCGCGTACGGTACGGGCGTCGGGTCGCAGGCGAGCAGGACCGGCGCGGCGTCGAGGAGTTCGAAGTGCTCCGCGGCGATCCGCGCGACGAGGGTGGCGCCCCATCCGCCGTCCGGCGGCCCCTCCTGGACGACGAGGAGCCGGGAGGTCCTGGCCACGGAGGCGCGTACGGTCTCCATGTCGAAGGGCACGAGCGTGCGCGGGTCGATGACCTCGGCCGAGATGCCGTGCGCGGCCAGCAGGCCGGCGGCCTCCACCGCCCGGTGGCGCATCTGCTGGGTGGCGACCACGGTGACGTCGTCCCCGGGGCGCACGACGTCGGCGACGCCGAGCGGGACCAGGTACGCGTCGTCGGGCTCCGCGGGCACCTGCCCCTTGAGCGCGAAGAGGTTCTTGTGCTCGAAGACCAGCACCGGATCGTTGTCCCGGATCGCCGACCTGAGCAGCCCGTAGAGGTCCTCCACGGTGCCGGGGACGGCGATCTTCAGCCCGGGGACGTTGAGGAACCAGTTCTCGGCGGCCTGGGAGTGCTGCGGGCCGAAGCCCGACCCCGCCCCGTTGGACATCCGGACGGTGACCGGGACCCTGGCCTGACCGCCCGTGGTGTAACGGTACTTGGCGAGGGTGTTGACGATCTGGTCGAAGCACACGCCGGCGAAGTCGGCGAACATGATCTCGGCGACCGGGCGCAGGCCCATCAGCGCGGCACCGACCGCGGTGCCGATGATGGCCTGCTCGGAGATCGGGGTGTCCCGCACCCGGTCGCCGAAGCGGGCCTTGAGCCCTTCGGTGGCCTTGAACGCGCCGCCCGCCACGCCGACGTCCTCGCCGAGGAAGACGACCGTGGGGTCGGCGGCGAGCTCGTCCGCCAGCGCTCGCGCGATGACCTTGCGGTAGTTGATCCGGACCATGCCGGGGGTCACGGTGTCCGTGGTCATCGGTTCTCCCACACGTCGTCGAAGCGGCTGTCGGCAGCGGGTTCGCTCCAGCTGAGGGCCCGCTCGGCGGCCTCGTGCACGGTCTTCTCGGCCTCCTCGCGGACGGCGTCGATCTCCGCGTCCGCGGCACCGAGTTCGCGCAGCCGGCCCGCGCACACCAGCAGGGGGTCCCGGGCGAGCCACGCGTCCAGCTCGCCCGCCGGCCGGTAGGTGGCCGGGTCGGACCGGGAGTGTCCCGACTGGCGGTAGGTCATGGCCTCCATCAGCGTGGGCCCCTCGCCGGCCCGCGCCCGCTCGGCCGCGTGCGCCGCGGCGTCGAGGACCGCCACGACATCGTTGCCGTCGACCCGCACGCCGGGCATGCCGTAGCCGGCCGCCCGGTCGGAGAGGCGGGTGTTCGCGGTCGTGGTGGCGATCGGCGAGTACTCGCCGTACAGGTTGTTCTCCAGGACGAAGAGCACCGGCAGCTTCCACACCCCGGCGAGGTTCATCGCCTCGTGGAACGTGCCGATGTTGGCGGCGCCGTCGCCGAAGAACGTGGCGCTCACCGCTCCGGTGCCCAGGAGTTGCGCCGCCCACGCGGCGCCGGTGCTGACCGGCAGGTGCGCGCCGACGATCGCGAACGAGCCGAGCGCTCCCACGCTCAGGTCCGTCAGGTGCATGGATCCGCCCTTGCCGCGGCACAGTCCCTGCTCCTTGCCGAGGATCTCGGCGAAGGCGCGGTCCAGGGGGGCGCCCTGGGCGAGGACGGTGGCGTGCCCGCGGTAGGTGCAGGTCGTGGTGTCGCCCGCGCGCAGCGCGGAGGCGACACCGACGGACACCGCTTCCTGTCCTTGGCCCAGGTGCGTGCTGCCGCGCACGAGGGAACGGCTGAACCAGTCCTTGGTGATGTCCTCGAAGAACCGGATTTCGTGCATCCGACGCTGCATGCCGAGCAACTGCTCGACGGTCACAGAGTCGGTCGTTGCGGTGGTCACGGTCACTCTCCCAGCGCTGGTGGTGCGGTGCGGGACGGAGCGGCGCAACTGCGCCCTCCGATGAAGCTGGTGGGCAGTGTGGTGAAGCCGGGGTCGGCGCCGCCGAAGCGGGCGAGGAGCAGCCGTGCGGCCTCCGAGCCCATCTCGTACGGGTCGCGGCTGATCATCGCCAGCGTGGGGGTGAAGAACTTGGCGAGCGGTACGTCGTCGCAGGTGATCAGGGAGATGTCGGCGGGGATCCGGACGCCGCGGACCGCGAGTTCGCCCAGCACGCCGACCAGGATCTGGTTGCCGCCGGCGATGATCGCGGTCGGCGGGCGCCGGCCGTCGAGCAGTTCCCGGGTCGCCGCGCTGCCGTGCCCTTCGGTGAACGCGCCGGGCCGCACCTGGGCGTGCACGTCGGGGTGTGCCTCGATCGCCTCTTCGAGCGCGTTGATCCGCTCACGGGTCGGACGCACGTGGGGAGATCCGGCGATCAGCGCGATCCGCCGATGGCCCAGGCCGACCAGGTGCTCCACGGCCTGCGTGATCCCGGCGGCGTGATCGGACAGCACGGCGCTCTCGGCGGTGGGGGTGCGCAGATCGCGGTCGATCAGCACGCTGGGTGTCGGGGCGGCGCTCAGCGCCTCGATGGTCTGCGCGTTGGTCTCGTCCGACACCGACAGCAGCAGGCCGTCGACCCGGCGCTGCTGCAGCAGCCGGATGTGGGTGGCGTCGAGGTTCGGGTCGTTGACCGAGTTCGTCAGCAGCATCGCGTAGCCGGCGGCGCGCAGCGCCACCTCCGCGCCCAGGGCGATCTGCGCCAGCAGGGGGTTGGAGATGTCGCCGACGACGAACCCGATGGTCTGCGTGGCGCCCTTGCGCAGCATCTGCGCGAGCATGTTGGGCTCGTAGCCCAGTTCCTCGACGGCGGCCATCACCCGGCTGCGCATCGCGGCGCTGACGTCGGGGTGGCCCGACAGCACGCGGGAGACCGACGACATCGCCACGCCCGCGCGATCGGCGACCTGGCGCATGCCCGCCCGGTCGGAGAGCGCGGTCGGCGGCCGCGACGCGGGCTCGGAGGGGGCGCCCTTCCCGGGGGTCCTGCGGCTGTGCTCCGGGTTCGTGCTCATCGGGCACCCGCCAGGAGGACGTCGCGCAGCAGCGCGGACTCGGCGACCGTGTCGACCGTGTTGCAGTCCAGCCACTCCTGCCAGACGTACTCCAGCGCGAGGTAGCCGCCGTAGTCCTCGCCGAGTGCGGCCACCACCCGGGCCCAGTCGATGGCGTCCTCGGCGACGCGCGTCTGGAGGTGCCCGGGCCGGCCGGACCGGCACTGCAGGTGCCGGGCGTGGGCGACCAGCGGGTCGACCGCCTCCTGGGGCATGCCGCCGTAGATGTAGTGCGCGTAGTCCAGGGTGAGCGAGAGTCCGGGGACGGCCTCCAGCAACCGCATGGTCGCGGCGGGGGTGTCGATGAGCGAGCCGGTGTGCGGTTCGACGGACAGCGTGAGCCCTGCGGCGCCGGCGAGTTCCACGCGCCGCCGCAGTCCCGCCGCCGAGCGCTCCAGCGCCTGCTCGAAGGGCTCCTGGCCGAAGACCACGCCGGGCAGGGTGGTCAGGCCGGGTGCGCCGACGGCGCGGGCGAAGTCCACCGCGTCGGTGAAGAACTCCATCGCGTGTGCCTGCCGCCCGGGATCGGGGTGGTTCACCGCCAGGCTCTCGAAGTCGTCGGCGGGGATCGCGAACACGTCGGCGACGGCCAGGCCGCGGGACTCCACCCGCTCCCGGACCGCGCCCGCGGTCATGTCGATCGCTCCGTGTGCCGTCTCGGGACGGACGTGCGAACGCCCCGTCATGAAGCCGATGTCCACCGCCTCGCAACCGAGGGCCCGGACCAGGTCCAGTGAGCTGCCGTGGGGCAGCAGGGGCCAGGTGTAGTCAGCGCATGACAGGCGCATCAGGTTGTCTCCGCTCGGATTCGGGCTGGGATCGGACTCCGCACCGGCGCCGCTGCCGCTTCCCGGGCTGGAATCCGTTCCAGTACAGTGCCGGAGCATCCGGCCGAACGCAAGGCGTCGTTCCGACCGGGCCGACCGGGAGGAGCCGCAGTGCAGCGCGTCTGTTTTCTCATGACGGTGATCGCGGGCCGCGAGGAGGAGTACCAGCGGCGCCACGACGAGATCTGGCCGGAACTGCTAACGGCGCTTCGGGAGGCGGGCGTGCGCAACTACAGCCTGTTCCGCCGCGGCACCACGGTGATCGCCTACGCCGAGTGCGAGCCGGACGCGGCGACGGCGTTCGGCAAGGTCGGCGCCACCGAGGTGAACGCGCGCTGGTCGGCGTGGTTCGAGGACGTCCTGGCCGAGCGCATGGGAGCCGACGGCGGGCTGATCGAGGCCGCCGAGGTGTGGCACATGGACTGACCGGGCCCGGTGCGACGGCCCCCGGTCCGGTCCTCGGCCCGACGGGGCCCGGCCGGGGGTCATGGCCGCTCCAGTTCGTGCTCCGCCAGGGCGTGGACGTCGGCGTCCAGCCAGCGGCGCAGCGGCAGCCGGTCGAGCTGGGCGGCCAGGTCGGTGGCGTCGCGGGCCGACCAGACGCCGACGTTGGCGCGCTGCCCCGGTATCCGCCAGATCCGTACGATGACGCCCTCCTCGATCAGCTCACGGCCGACCCGGCGCTCGCCGTCGACCAGTGCGCCGAGGTCGGGCAGGTCGCGCAGCGCGGCCCAGTCCTGACGGATGGTCACCAGGAACTCCATGCCGCCCGCCTCCTCAGTACGCCAGCCAGCCGCCGCTGACGTTCAGCGTCGCGGCGGTGACGAAGGAGGCCCGGGACGAGGCGAGGAACAGCACCGCGGAGGCCACCTCCTGGGGCGTGCCCACCCGGCCCAGCGGGGTCGCCGCGACGATGTCCTCCAGCGCGCCGGGGGCGAGGTCGGTGGTCAGCATCGGGGTGTCGATCGCGCCCGGCGCGACCGTGTTCACGGTGATGCCGGCCGGGCCGTAGGTGCGGGCCAGGCCGCGGCAGAGCGAGACGAGACCGCCCTTGGTGGCCGCGTAGACGGCGGAGCCGCCGTAACCGCCGCTCCACCAGCCCTGGGAGGCGGCGGCGATCAGCCGGCCGCCGCTCCCCTGTCGTGCCATGTGCTCGGCCGCCGCGCGCAGCAGGAAGAACGAGGACTTGAGGTTGACGTCGTGCTGCACGTCCCAGTCCTCCTCGGTGACCTCCGTGAGATCGGCGCGGCGCCGCATCACCCCCGCCAGATGCGCGACCACGTCGAGCCCGCCGAGCCGGCCGATCGCGGACTCCACCAGCGCGGCGCACCCGGACGGGTCGCCCAGGTCCGCTTCCAGCACGGCCGCCATCCCGTCGGGGACCTGCCGGCCGGGCAGGTCGGCGGCCGCCACGCGCGCGCCCGCGGCGGCGAAGG
Organism: Streptomyces sp. NPDC020917; assembly: GCF_044333795.1. NCBI lineage: Bacteria > Bacillati > Actinomycetota > Actinomycetes > Kitasatosporales > Streptomycetaceae > Streptomyces > Streptomyces sp. NPDC020917. The sequence goes on from NZ_JBIRRR010000006.1 coordinate 266,875, forward strand.
CGGCCGCCGTGGCCGCGCCGATGCCGCCGGCCGCACCGGTGACCAGCACCCGCGCGCCGCGCAGTCCGTCGTCCAGTGGCGAGGTCACGTGTCGATCCTGTGCGCTTGGATGTAGTCCCAGTCCAGCTCCCAGCCGAGACCGGGGCGGTCGGTGAGGACGATCTCGCCGCCGTCGAGGTCGCCCCGGTTGGTCACCAGGTTCCACCAGAAGGGGTCGCGGCTGGGATGGAAGCACTCCGCGTAGGTGCCGTGCGGAACGCTGGCCAGGAGATGGGCGCTGACCTGCGGTTCTTCGTGATGTCCCATCTGCACGTCATAGCTGGAGGCGATCGCGGCCACGCGGCGCCACGCCGTGGGGCCGCCGGACCACGAGGCGTCGAAGTTGCACACGTCCACCGACCCGGTCTCCATCAGGTCGCGGCATCCGCTGGCCGACAGCTCGCTCTGCCCGGCGCAGACCGGTATCCCGCCCAGGTAGCGGACGTCGCGCAGGGCGCGGCGGTCGTTCTGCCAGATGGCCGGTTCCTCGAACCAGCGGATGTCCTGGTCCTCCAGGCGCCGGGCCAGGTCGATGGCGTCCGGCACGCTGTAGCCCTGGTTGGCGTCGATGCACAGCACGAAGTCGGGGCCGGCCGCGGCGCGGGCCGCCCGGACCCGCTGCGCGTCGACCTCCGGTGACCGGCCGCCGACCTTGAACTTCATCCCGGCCAGCCCGAGTACCTCGCGGTAGTAGGCGATCTCCTCCTCGATCGGCCCCAGCGGCTCCCCGTAGTAGCCGCCTATCGCCGTCATCGGGACCCGGTTGCGGGCTCCGCCCCACAGCCGCCACAGGGGCTGGCCGAGGAACTTGCCGACGGCGTCCCACACCGCGGTGTCCAGGCCCGCGAGGGCCACCAGCCCGATGCGGCGGTCGCGCAGGATGTCGAACGTGGCGGGGTAGCCGGCCTGCCAGCACTTCTCGGTCTCCAGCACCTCCATGCCGATCACCCGCGGCGCGATCTCGTTCAGCAGGACGGCGCGGATCTCGTGGGCCGTCGCGTCCTCGTCGCCGACGTAGGCCTCGCCGATGACGCCGGCGTCGGTGTGGACGCGAACGACCAGGGTCGCCCGGTGGGTCATGTGGTAGTAGCTGCCGCGGAAGTCGCCCGCCAGCGGGGCGCGCACGGGGACGACCTCGATCCACCCGATGCGCGGCCCGGGACCGCCCGTCCCGGGCGGTCGCAGCTCCGCGGTCTCCGCCACACCCCCAGAGACGGCTTTGGCGACCTTCGGTGTATCCGACATAGGGCCTCCTCAGGCTGGAATCGATGCCAGGGTTCCATCTCCCGTAGCGGCGGTCAACCATTCGTGCCTGCTAGCTCGCACGATCGCCAGTTTGCCGCGCTGACAACGGAAAAGAGCCCGGCCCGTTTGGAACAGAACCTTGACGATGGGCGCCGCGCGGGGTTAGGAAGTCCTGGAATCCATTCCGGAGCGTGCCCCTCACCGCTCGGTCCTGCGGGCTTCGAGTCAGCCGAAAGGTGGATCACATGCGATCCAGGAGACTTCTGATCACTGTGCTTGCCGGCGCGACCGTGATGGTCCTGCCCACCGCGTGCAGCACCGGCAAAGCGGGGGGAGGCAGCAGCGCCAAGCCGCAGACGGTGCCGGCCACTCCCGGCTCCGGGGCGTCCGTGGCCCCGCCGAGCGGCGAGTCGGGCGCAGTGCAGTTCCAGCAGGCGGCGCCCGGCAGCGGGAAGGGCCTGAAGATCGGGCTGATCACGCTCGACGACTCGGTGCCGTTCTCCAAGCTGGTCAGCGACAGCATCAAGAAGCAGGCGAAGGCGGCCGGCGCGACCCTCGTCTACTGCGACTCCAAGGGCGACGGCGCCACGGCCCTGGCCTGCGCCCGGACCTTCAAGGTCCAGGGCGTCAAGGGCTACCTCAACTTCCAGTCCGACGCGAAGTCGGCGAACGCGATCTGCGCGGCGGGGCCCGCGGTCCCGGTCATCGCGATCGACATCACCCAGGGCTCGTGCCAGACGTCCTTCATGGGCGCGAACAACGAGTTCGCCGGCACGCTCGCCGGCAAGGCGCTGGGCACGTACATGAAGAAGAACTTCGACTGCAAGTACGACGCCTTCGTGTCCATGGAGGAGCCCGACGCCGGGGACGTCAACACGGCGCGCATGGGCGGCTACCGCAAGGGCTTCGAGTCGGTGTGCGGCCCGGTCGAGCACCTGAAGACCGAGAACGCCTTCCGCATCGACCAGGCGCGGACGACCTTCGCCGACGTGTTGACCACGCTTCCCGGCGCGCACCGGATCGTCGTCGCCGCGATCAACGACGACGCGATCGAGGGCGCGCTCGCGGCGGCCAAGACCGCCGGCCGCACCAAGGACCTGTTCGTCTCCGGCCAGGGTGCGGACCCGTCGTCGTGGTGCGACATCAAGTCCAACCCCCAGTGGGTCGGCGACACCGCGTACTTCCCTGAGCGCTACGGCGAGATCGGCGTCCCCTATCTGATCCGGGCGATCAAGGGCCAGACCGTTCCCAAGGACCTGCTCGTGCCGCACCAGATCATCGACCCGGCGAACATCGACAGCGTCTACCACCCCTCCTGCTGAAGCGGAGACCCGCGATGACCAGCACTTCGCCCCAGGAGGCCGGGCCTTCGGCCTTCACCTTGCGGGCCCGGGGCATCCGCAAGTCCTTCGGCGGCACGGAAGTCCTGCACGGCGTCGACGTGGACATCGTCGGCGGCCGCGTCCTGGCGCTGCTCGGCGAGAACGGCGCGGGCAAGTCCACCTTCGTGCGGGTGGTCGCCGGGGCGCACGGGCCGGACGCGGGCACGCTCGACTTCACCGGCCCTGACGGCACGCGCGACGTGGTGCCCGCCCTCGACCCGCTCGGCGCGCGCAGGCGGGGCATCCGCATGATCTTCCAGGAGCTGTCCGACGCCCCCGACCTCACGGTGGCCGAGAACATCGGCCTGGGGCACTGGCCGCGGCGGCGCGGCGGCCTGGTCGACTGGCGGGCGCTGCGCCGCCGGGCCCGCGAGGTGCTGGACAGCATGGGCGTCGACCTCGATCTCGACGCCCCCGTGGGCACGTTGCGGATCGGGGAGCGGCAGATCGTCGAGATCGCCCGCGCGCTGTCCGACGACGCGACCTGCCTGGTGCTCGACGAGCCCACCGCCGCCCTGTCGGCGGAGGAGGTCGACCGGCTCTTCCGGTTCGTGCGGCGCCTGCGCGCGCAGGGGGTGGCGATCGTCTACATCACCCATCGCCTGGACGAGGTGGCCGCGATCGCGGACGACGTGGCCGTGCTGCGCGACGGTGTGGTCTCCGCGTCCGGGCCGGCCGCCGGCTTCCGCCGCTCCCAACTGGTCACCGCCATGGTCGGCCGGGACATCGGAGCGGTCCGCCGCCCCGAGGCCGCGGCCGCCGAACCGGGCGATCCGGTACTGGAGTTCCGGCGGGCCGGCTCGCCGCCGGCGTACGGGGACGTGGATCTGAGCGTGCGCGCCGGGGAGATCGTCTGCCTGTACGGGAAGGTCGGCAGCGGCACCGCCGATGTCGCCGACACGGTCTTCGGACGCCGCCGGCTGAGCAGCGGGTCCGTGCACGTGCTGGGCCGCGAGCCGGCGAGGGAACCCCGGCAGGCCATCGACCAGGGTGTCGGCTACCTCGCCGCGGACCGGCAGCGGGAGGGGGCGCTGATCACCCGTTCCATCGGCGAGAACCTGGCCGCGCCGTCCTGGCCACGGCTGAGCCGCTTCGGCACCATCGGGTCGGCGCGCGAGCAGGAGGCGTTCGAGCGCTGGAGCACGATGCTCGACATCAAGGCGGTCGGCGGCGCCGGCCAGTTGCTGGCCACCCTGTCCGGCGGCAACCAGCAGAAGGTGCTCTTGGCTCGCTGGCTGGAGCGCGGCTCCGAACTCCTCGTCCTGGTGGAGCCCACCCGCGGGGTGGACGTCGGCGCCCGCGCCGACATCTACACGGCGCTCCGCGCGCTGGCGGCCAACGGCGCCGGGGTGCTGGTGGCGACGAGCGACTACGAGGAGGTCGTCCAACTCGCGGACCGGGCCGTGGTCATGATCCGCGGACGGGTGACCAGCGAACTGCAAGCCGACCAGATCACCACCGAGGCGTTGACGGACGCCGCCGGCGGATGAAGGAAACCACCAGCTCCGAAGAGGGTTCCATGGCCAACGTCACCGGCAAGAATCAGCTCCCCACCGAAGCGGGTGGAACCGGCGCCGCCCGCGGCCCGGGCGGCCCCGTCCCCTCCGACGGCGCCGTGGACGGTCCGCGGACCGCTCGCCGGCGCACCCGCTCGGCTCCCGAATTGGCGGCCCTGCTGGTCGTCCTCGTGGCACTGATCGCGTTCTTCTGGTTCAAGTCGCCGTACTTCATGACCAAGGACAACATCGTCAACGTCCTCACGGCGATCGCCGTCACCGGCATCATCGCCGTCCCGGGCACCATGCTGCTCGTCGCCGGTCAGGTCGACCTGTCGGTGGGCAGCGGCGCGGCCTTCTGCGGCGTCATGATGGCCACGGTGTCGCAGGACCACGCGCTGATCGTCGGCGTCCTGGTCGCGGTCGGCCTGGGCATCCTCATCGGCCTGGTCAACGGCCTGCTGGTGACGGTGCTGCGGGTCAACGCGCTGATCGCGACGCTGGGCATGCTCGCCGTGCTGCGGGGTCTGACCGAAGTGCGGGCGCACGGCGCCACGGTGACCCTGGCCAACTTCTCCGGGCTGGGCACCGCCCGGCCGTTCCTGAACATCCCGGTGCCGGGGTTGCTGCTGCTGGGCATCGCGATCCTGGCCGCCCTGGTGATGCGCTACACCGTCTTCGGCCGGTCGCTGTACGCCGCCGGCTCCAACCCGGTCGCCGCGCGGCTGGTCGGCGTCCGCGGCGGCAAGATGATCGTCATCGCCTTCGTCGCCAGCGGCCTGGGCGTCGCGCTGTCCGGGCTGATCCTGGACTCGCAGCTCTCGGCGGCCTCGCCGAACGCGGCGACCGGGCTGGAGTTGAGCGTGGTGACCGCCATCGTGCTGGGCGGTGCGAGCCTGTCCGGTGGCCGGGGCACCATCCAGGGCACCATCGTGGGGCTGCTGATCATCGGCGTGCTCAACAACGGTCTCACCCTGCTCAGCGTCTCCAGCTTCTACCAGCAGGTCGCCAGCGGCACGCTGCTCATCATCGCGGTCAGCTTCGACCAGTTGCGGTTGCGGTTCGCCAAGCTGTGATCACGTGGCATCGGCGGTCCCGGCGGACCGGGACAGCGGCAAGCGAAGGGAAGACAAGGTGACGAAACTGCGTCTGGGCGTCATCGGCGCCGGCTCGTGGGCGCTGGCGGCGCATCTGCCGGCGCTGGAGGCGGTCTCCGACGAGGTCGAGTTCGTCGGCGTGTGCCGCCACGGCGAGGAGGCGCTCGGCCGGGTGAAGGAGCGGTTCGGGTTCCAGGTGGCCAGCCAGGACCACCGGGACGTGCTGGCCGCCGGCGTGGACATCGCGGTGGTCGCCAGTCCCACCGCCGACCACTACGAGCACGCCATGGCAGCCCTGGAGGCGGGCGCGCACGTCCTGTGCGAGAAGCCCTTCACGCTGACCGCGACCCAGGCGTGGTCCCTGGTGGACACCGCCGAGCGATCGGGCCGCCACCTGCTCGTCTCCTTCGGCTGGAACTTCTCCCCGATGATCGCCAGGGCACGCGAGGCGCTGGGCGCGACGGGCATCGGCGCGGTCGAGCACATGGCGGTGACGATGTCCTCGCAGACCCGTGAACTGCTCGCGGACACCGGCGCCTACCCGGACGCCAGCCAGGACAGCGCCCCGGAGCAAGCGACATGGACCGATCCGCAGAAGTCGGGCGGCGGCTACGCCCAGGCCCAGCTCTCGCACGCCCTGGCGCTGGCCTTCGGCCTCACCGGCGCGCGGGCCCGCGGCGCCTTCGCGCTGATGTCGGCTCCGCTGGGCGCACGGGTGGAACTGCACGACGCGATCTGCCTGGCGCTGGACGGCGGCGGGATCTGCAGCGTCGGCGGAGCCTCCTCGTTCCTGGGCGCGGACGGCAACAAGCACCATCTGGCGGTCGAGGCGGTCGGCTCCGACGGGCAGTTCACCGTCGACGTCTTCCGCGAACGGGTGTCGATCTTCCGGCCCGGCCAGGGCCAGGTGGACCTCCCGGTCACCCCGGGCGAGGGCGCCTACGACGGCTCACGGCCCGCCCGCCGGCTGGTCGACCTCGTGCGCGGCCGCACCACGGACAACCCGGCGCCGGGCGAGCTGGGAGCACGCACCGTGGAAGCGCTCGAACTCGCCTACCGCAGCGCCTCCAGCGGACTGTTCGAGGCCCTGGCATGAGGATCACCCGCATCGAGGCGATCCCCGTCGCCTACCCGGAGCCGAACGACAACGACGCGACCCGCCATCTGCTGTTCGTGCGCATGACGGCCGACGACGGGACGACCGGATGGGGCGAGGCGGTCACCATGTGGCCCGAGGCCACCCTGGCCTGCGCGGCGATCGTCGAGGGCCTGGCCGGCCTCGTCGTGGGCCGCGATCCCCTCGAACACGCCGCCATCCACAGCGAGTTCAAGCAGCACACCTGGTGGTACGGCGTCGGCGGCATCGCGGCCTTCGCCATCTCCGCCCTGGACATCGCGCTGTGGGACCTGGCGGGCAGGGCGACCGGCCAGAGTCTGCTCGACCTCCTCGGCGGCCCTGCCCATTCCACTCTCCCCGCACTGGTCAGCTGCCACGCGACGCTCGCGGACCTCGACGAGATGGCCCGGACGATGGCCGGCTGGGTCCGCGAGCACGCCGCCGCGGGTATCAAGGTCGGGTTCGGCAAGCGCGGCGACGCCCGGCTCGGCGTCGACCACGACCGGGACGTCGCGTTCGTCGCCGCCCTGCGCCGCGAGCTCGGGCCCGGGCCGTCGATCATGGTCGACATCGGGGCCTCGATCCACTGGGACGTGGCCACCGCGATCCGGCGCACCCGCGCCTTCGAGGAGTTCGGCATCGCCTGGATCGAGGAGCCGCTCGGCGCCGACGACCCCGCGGGCTACGCGCAGCTCCGCTCGGGTGTCACCACGAAGATCGCCTACGGCGAGCGCGAGTGGACGCCCCGCGGCGTGCAGCGGATCGTGGAGACCGGCACGGTCGACGTCGTCGGCGTCGACCCCGGCCGGTGCGAGGGCATCACCGGCTGGCGAGCGGCCGCCGCCCACACCCGGGCGGGCGGCCGGGAGATCAACGCGCATGCCTGGTCCAGTGCCATCGTGACCGCGGCCAGCCTCGCCCTGTCCTTCGCCACCCCCAACTGCCACCAGGTCGAGATCAAGCCCCTCGCCAACCCGATGCAGCACGAGCTCAGTTCCGGTCCGCCGCTCCCCCGCGCGGGAGTCTTCGCCCAGCCGCAGGCTCCCGGCCTCGGCGTCGAGATCCGCCCCGGCGTCCTGGACCGCTATCGGCTGTGAGCCGCGGTCCTGGCCCACGGGGGTCCGCCGGACGGCGAGCGGCGTGTCACGTCCCGGCGAGGGCGGCTCGCAGTTCGCCGGCCACCGCGTGCAGGCAGCTGCCGAACCCGGCGCGCCCTTCGGCCTCGATCCACTGCCGGAACGCCTGCCGGAACGCCACCGTGCCCAGCTGCGCGACCAGTTCGGCCGTCCCGGCGTCTACCTGACGCTGCGTCAGGGCGTCGCGGATCGCCTCGGTGATTGCGGCGGTCTTGGTCCGTTCGCGCTCCTGCAGCTCCGGGCTGGCGTCGATCACCGCCCGCCGCTCCGTCACGCCGTCCACCTGCTCGACGAGGTCGGTACCCACGCGCGCCAGCGCGTCGAGGACGGCGGCGAGCGGAGCCGCGTCCGGGTCGGCAGCCAGGACCGCCTCCGCCAGCGCCGGGGGCATGCGCTCCGAGCCGGCGAAGAGGACCTCGCGCTTGTCGGCGAAGTAGCGGAAGGAGGAGCGCCGGGTGAGTCCGGCCCGCTCGGCGATGTCGGTCACCGTCACGTTGTCGTAGCCCTGCTGTCGTCACCCCCACCTCCGCCCTCGTGCCGAGCGTCCTGCCGGTGCGCGTCCTGCTCCCGCTGCTGGGCAGCCTGCTGTCCGTTCCGCCGCTGCGGCGCCTCGCCGCCGACCGGCTCGGCCGGGCACGGGTCAACGCCGCGCCCAGGCCGCGGGAGCACTCCTGGGACCACGCCGTCGTCGAGTGGGAGGACGGCACCCGGCACGAGGGCTGGCTCCGCGCCGGCGACGGCATGGACTTCACGGCCGATGTCACCGCCACCGTCGCCGAACTGCTGGCCCGCGGCGAAGCCGGCCCCGCGCCTGGACACCCGCGGCCGCCTTCGGGCCGGACCTCGCGACGGCCGCGGGCGGCGCCTTCCTCCTGGACTGAGCGGCGCCGTTGCCCCCGGCACCGCAGATCTCTAGTCCGCCCCGGTCAGGCGGCGGTGGGCGGTGAACGCGTACCGGCCGGAGCCGATCCGCCAGGTCCGCGCGTCGACGCGCTGGATGTCGCTGCGGCCCTCGGCCGGCCGGCCGCCTTCCAGCACCGCGTCGGTGTCGGCGGGCAGCGTCACCTCGGCGGTCGCGTTCCCGGGGACGACGACGGTCAGGTCCAGCTGGTCCTCGCGGGGCTTGTGCCAGCTGACGCCGACCCGGCCGCGCACCGTCTCGATCTCGGCCTGAGCCGACGTCAGCGGGCCGTCCGCGTACGGGCGGACGCCGATCTGCGCGTAGCCGGGCGCAGCCGGGGTGATCCCCGCGACGTACTCGTAGAACCACTGGTCGATCGACCCGAACAGGTAGTGGTCGTGCGACGGCGGCCGCCCCTGGCCGTTCTGGACGAGCTCCCACGTCTCCCAGAGGGTGTCGGCGCCGTTCGCCAGCCAGTAGCCCCAGCTCGGGAAGTCCTGCCGGCCCGCCACGGCGCAGGCCACGTCGGCGTGACCGGACGCGGACAGCACCGGCAGCAGCACCGCGGTGCCGACCGCCCCGGTGTTGAGGTGGTTGCCCCTGGACCGCACGTCCGCGACGAGGGAGCTGACGACACGGTCCCGCAGGTCGTCGGGGACGATCCCGAACGCGACCGGGACGGCGTTCGAGGTCTGCCGGTAGCCGGGGTCCTTCGCGGTCCGGTAGAGCCCGTTCCCGCGGTCGAGGAAGGCGGCGTTGAACGCGTCGCGCACCTCGGCCGCCCGCGCGGAGTACGCGGCGGCGTCGGCCGCGCGGCCGAGGACGCGCGCGCTGCCGGCGACGATCGTCAGTTCGCGGAAGAGGTACGCGGTGGCGGTCAGCCGCGTGTCCTCGGGCGGCTGGGTGTAGCCGCCGGGGGACAGCCAGTCCCCCAGGTCGCTGCTCACCAGCCCGTCGCCGTCACGGCGCGCGAAGTCCCAGTCGACATAGCGGCGTACGCCGTCGTAGTGGTCGGCGAGCGCGCGCCGGTCGCCGAAGCGCTGGTACAGCTCCCACATCACGATCGGGTAGGCGGCCGTCCACTCGGGAGCGGTCGTGCCGTACCCCCAGCCGCCGCTGGGCGCGATGACGCAGATCCGGCCGTCGTCGGTGTGCGTCGTGCCGTCGCTCTGGCTGTCGGCGAGGTCGTCCAGCCAGTTCGCGTAGAAGCGGTGCGCGCCGAAGTTGGTGGCCAGCGACGGGACGTTGAGCTGCCCGTCGGCCGTCCAGCCGATCTTCTCGTACATCACGTCCACGGCCGGTATGCCGAGCATGTGGTGGCCCTGGCTGCGCTGCACCATCGCGTGGATGTCGTCGTAGAGCGCGGACGAGGAGGAGAACGACCCCGTCACCGGCGCCGACGTGCGCACCTCCTGGCCGGCGAGGGTGCCGCCGTCCGGCAGGCCGTCGACCTCGACGTAGCGGAAGCTCTTGTGGCTGAAGCGCGGATGCCAGACTTCGGTCCCCTGCCCGGCGAGGACGTACTCGTCGGTCTGGAACCGCCCGCCGTGGACGTAGCCCTGTTCGAGGTCGGCGGTCCCGTCCGCGGTGAGCTGCTGCGCGTACTTCAGGCTCACCCGGGTGCCGGCGGCGCCGCTGACCCGCAGCTCGACCCAGCCGCCGAGCGTCCGGCCGAGGTCGAACACCTGGGTCCCGGCCTTCGACCGGGTGACGGCCACCGGCCGCACCGTCTCCACCACGCGGATCGGGTCGACGGCCTGCGCACGCACCGCGCCCTTCGGTGGATCGACCGCTGCCGGCGCGGTCCATCGGCCGGCGTCGTACCCGGGCGCCGACCAGCCGGGCCGGGCGAACCGGGCGTCGTAGGTCTCGCCCGCGTAGACCGAGTCGGAACGGGTCGGACCGTCGGCGGTCTGCCAGTCGGTGCCGGTCCCCACGACGTCGCGGCTGCCGTCCCGGTAGTCGATCTCCAGTTGGAGGGCCAGCCGCGGATCTCCGTGCCACGGCGCCGAGGTCCAGTCCCACGCCGTGGACGTGGTCAGGCCGAAGAAGCCGCGGCCGAGTTCGGCTCCGATCGCGTTGGCACCGCGCCGCAGCATCGACGTGACGTCGTGGGTGACGTAGAGGACCCGCGCGTCGTAGTCCGTCGGCGCGGTGTCCATCCAGTGGTCCCCGACCTTGCGGCCGTTCAGTTCGAGTTCGTGGTACCCGGCGCCGGCCGCGTAGACGCGAGCGCGCAGGACCGGCCCCCGCACCGTGAACTCCCGGCGCAGCAGCGGTGCGGGCGCCGGGGGGACGGTCGCCCCGCGGCCCCACGGACCGCCGCCGTAGACGGCGAGCGCGCGGGCGGCCGCCCACCCGCTGTCGTCGAAGTCGCGTCCGGTCCAGCCCGCCGGGGCCGTCGTCGAGGCGCGCCAGCCCGCTCCGGTGCGCACCACGACCCGGTCGCCGGACGCGAGGTCGACGACCAGCACGGCCAGCAGGCCGGCGGGCGACGGGTTGCCGTTGGTGTCGAGCGCGTTGACCGCCGTGACAGCCCACGTGTTGTGCCCTGCCGACAGCGCGGAGGTGACGTCGTAGGCCTGGCCGTCGTACCAGAGGGCCCCTGCCGGGGTCGCACCCAGCTGGGTTCCGTTGACGTGGAGGACGAAGCTGTCGTCGGCCGTGATCAGCATCCGCGCCCGCGTGACGGCGGCTCCGGCCGGCAGGTCGACGGGCGCCCGGAAGTACCTCGTCATGGGCGGCAGCGCCGACGTCGGGTCACCCTCGGGGTACCAGATCCAGCTCGCACCGTCGAAGGTGAGCGCGTCCGAGGTGTCGGCCCCGATCCACCGCGCGGACCAGTCGGCCGGTGCCAGCAGGCCCATCTCCCACCACGAGGGCTCGCTCCACTCCGACGGCACCCCGCGCTCGTCCCACACGCGGACGTTCCAGAGGTAGCGGCGTCGCGCGTCCAGCGCCGGCCCGCCGTAGGGCACGTCCACGGATTCGGCGGAGGCGACGCGTCCGCTGTCCCACACGTCGGGCCGGCCGCCGCCCGCCAGCCGGCCAGCCGAGGTGGCGACGCGGACCTGGTAGGCGCGCTGGCGCACGCCCCGCCGGTCACCGGGGAGTTGCCAGGCGAGTCGCGGCGCCGCGGAGTCGATGCCGAGCGGCGTGGTCGCGCCGTCGACCGTCAGCCGCACCGGTGCCGGCGCCGGGCCGCCCGCCGGATCGGGTGTCGCGCTCGCCGGTCCGGCGGCGGCACCGGCGGCGGCCGTCATCCCCGCCGCGCCGGCCGCGCCGAGGAAGGTACGGCGGGACATCCGCCGCCTGCGCGGTGTCATCGCTGCCTCGTTTCCGCGGGACGGCACGGGCTCTGTGCGGCGAGTCGGGCAGGCCGTGGCAGAAGGGGGTCAGGGGCGTGTGAGCGCACTTCGGGGCTCCTCGATCCGGAGAGGGGGTCGTGTCCGTCGCATCGGACGGAGCGGGTGGGACGCCTGGCGCGCCCCGACCCGGCGTGTCTGGTGGCCGGTTGCCTACGGCTGGACGGTGAAGGTGTACCGGCCCGAACCCGCGGTCATCCTGAGCACGGATCCGTGCATGCCGTCCACGGTCAGGCCGGGGTCGGCCTCGCCGGCGTGCCCGCCGCTGAAGATGACGTGCCCGTCCTCCCGCACGGTGGAGCCGGCGCCGCCCGGCAGCGGCAGGTCGACGGTCGCCCGCGCGCCGACCGGGATCTGCGCGCGGTAGGTCAGGGTGTCGCCGTTCCTGCTCCACTCGCTGGCCACCGTGCCGCGCGGGGTCTGCTCCTGCGCCGCGACGTGGGTCAGGTCGCCCACCACCGACGGCGCCAGGGTGAACGAGCTGAAGCCGGAACCCGAGCCGGAGCGGTCCTGCTGGATACCGGCCAGACCCGTGTAGAGCCAGTCACCGAACGGGGTGCCGAGCCCGGGATGGTCCTTGTTGGAGAGGCCGTTGGCGACGTCCGAGTCGGTCCAGCCCTCCCAGAAGGTGCCGGGGCCCCTGGCCAGCATGTAACCGACGCCGGGGTAGTCGGTCTGCTGCGCCATGGCGAGCACGACGTCGTTGCGGCCGTTGCTGCGCAGCACGTCGAGCAGGATGGGCGTGCCCACATAGCCGGTGGTCAGGTGCTGGCCGTGGGCGGCGATGTTCGAGACGAGCGCCTGCAGGACGTGCGGGACGTCGTCCTGCGGCACGATGCCCAGCATCAGCGGCATCGCGTTCGACAGCTGCGTGCCGTTGCCGTACTGGCCGCTGTCGGCGTGGAAGAACCGCTGGTTGAAGCCGTCGGCGATCTGACCCGCGAGCCGCGTGTAGGCGTCGGCATCCGCGGTCCTGCCCAGGATCCGCGCCGTCCGCGCGAGGATCATCGTGTCCTCGTAGTAGTAGCCGGTCTGGAACAGGGCGGCCGGGGTGGACTCGACGGCCTCCCAGTCGTTGCCCCAGGTCGTCTGCGGTCGCGCGATGACGTGGTCTGCGTCGGTGATCGTGCCCAGGTAGTCGATGTACCGCTTCAGCGAGTCGTAGTGGCCGTCCAGCACGGAGGAGTCGCCGTAGCGGGTGTAGACGCTCCAGAGCACCTCCGGATACGCCGAGGCCCACGCCGGGTCGTTGACGTAGACACCGCCGAACATGGTCGAGGGCGCCACGGAGGACACGCTGCCGTCCGCCCCCTGGCTGGTGACGATGTCGTCGAGCCACTTGGTGTAGAAGGTGTCCAGGCCGTAGGTGTCCATCGCGGCGTCCGCCGCGTTGCCCGCGTCGCGCGTCCAGCCGTGCCGCTCCCGCGTGGGGTCGGAGGAGGGCATGCCGTAGAGGCTGTTGGCGATGGTCTGCCCGGTGGCGTGGTCGATCCTGTTCAGCAGGGGGTCGGAACTGGTGAACGTCCCCGTGGTCGGCACCGCGTTGTGGACCGCGTCGGCCACGACCGAGATCTTCGCGGAGTCGGGCAGCCCGGTGATCTCCGCGTAGCGGAAACCGCTGTAGACGAAGTGCGGGTGGTAGGTCTCCGTGCCCGTGCCGCGGAACGTGTAGTGATCGGTCTGCCGGACGCCGTCGTCCGGGGAGAAGCTGATGTTGGTCGTGTCGGCATGCCCGTTCGCGTCGAGCAGTTCGCCCTTCTTGATGTCCACGGTGGTGCCGGCCGGGGCGGCCGCGCTGATCCGCACCCACCCGGCGAAGTTGTCGCCGAAGTCGTAGACCCGGTCCCCCGGCCCGAGCCGCGTCTCCTTCACCGGGGCGACGCTCCTGATGACCTTGACGGGCGCGAGGGGATCGGCCTGGAGCTTCGGTGACCCCGCCGACGCGGGTGCGACGGCCTGGGTCGGGGTCCAGCCCTGAGCGTCGAACCCGGCCGTGTCCCACCCCGGTTGCTCCAGGCGCGCGTCATAGGCCTCGCCGCGGTACATGTCCTCGGAGGTGACGGGGCTGGAGGCGGCCAGCCAGGTGGCGTCGGTCCCGATGACGGCGGTGCTGCCGTCGGCATAGGTGACGTCGAGCTGCGCCGCCACCAGCCGGTTGTGGCCCGCCTGGTAGTTGTTGCCCTGCCCGAGGAGCATCCCGATGGCGTTGCCGCCCTGGTGGAGCCGGCCGGTCACGTCGAAGGTGCGGTACAGCACGCGGGACTGCCAGTCCGTCACCGTCGGGTCCAGGACGTCCTCGCCGACCTTGGCGCCGTTCAGGTACGCCTCGGCCATGCCCTGCGCCGCCACGTACAGCCGCGCCCGCGCCACCTTCTTGTCGAGCGAGAACTCGCGCCGGAGGTAGGGATCGCGCAGGGCTCGCGCGGTGTCGGCCTGGTTGCCCCACGGTCCGCTGCCGAACGCGCCCTCCACCAGCGCGGCGGGCCACGCCGAGTCGTCGAACCCCGGCTGCTGCCAGCCGTCCGGAGCCTGCTGCGCCGACACCCAGCTGCCGTCGGTGTCCACGTCGGCGGGGTCGCCGGAGGCCGGCTCGATGTGCAGTCGGGCGACCAGGCCGGCAGGACCCCCGGCGTTCGCCACCGCTGTCGCCAGGACGTTGGTCCCGCCGTGCAGGGCGGAGGTGACGTCGACGGCCTGCGGTTGCTGCCATGTCGTGCCGGCGGGGCTCGCGGAGACCCGCGTGCCGTTGATCCACACGGTGTTGCTGTCGTCGGCGGTGAGCACCAGGGTGGCGTGCTTGATCACCGTTCCCGACGGCACGCTGAAGGTGCGGCGGAAGTAGCGCGTCGCCACGGGAGCGGTGGCGCCGCCCGGCGCGATCTCCGGGTACCAGATCCAGTCCGCGCCCTCCAGGGTCGGCGGCGGGGGCTGCTGGATCCAACTCGCCGACCAGTCCTGCGGCTTCAGCAGGCCGGTGCCGAACGCGGCGGACTCCGACCAGGGTGAGGCGTCGCCGTCGCCGTTCCAGCTCCGGACCTTCCACACGTACGAGGTGTCACTGGCCAGCGCCGGCCCACGGTAGGCCACATCCGTCGTCTGCGCGCCGCGGACCCGTCCGGAGTCCCACACCGTCCCGGCCGGCCCGCCCTGCCCGGGCGCTCGCGACACCACCACCTGGTACGCCGACTGCGCCTGGCCTCGTGCGGAGTCGTGGTCCACCCACGACAGGGTCGGCGTGCTGTCCCCCACGGTCACCAGCCCCGGGCCGGTCTGGTCGTCCACCGACAGTCCGGTCGGAGCCGCCATCGACGACTCGGTACTCGCACCGGCGGGAGCCACTTCGACTCCCGCTGCCAGCACCCCCAGCACCACGGCGAACACTCCCAGTGCGGCTCTTCGCATCGGTTCCCTCCAGAACGTCTCTCACGACGAAGCCCCCGACGGGTCGAGGGCCCGGGCACGGCAGCCGACCCGGTCCACGAGGCAGTCAGCCGTGAAACGGTTGCCGCACTCAGGTCCGGCAGGTGTGGCCTCGACCCTGCGTACGACGGCGCCGGGCTTCTGGCGCGGGACCGTCGGACCGAACAGCGGCAGCACCCAGTTCGGCTACGATCCGTAGCCAAACTGGAAAGGATTCCAGAGAGTTGATAGTAGGCTCCCCCGGCACTGTCAAGGCATCATGCACCAAAGGGCCTGTTTGACGGCCGGAATTGATTCCAGTCGTAGGTGTCAGTCGGCCCCGCCCACGTGGGGCCTGAGCAGGGCGGTGGCGGTGCGCCTGCCCGGCTCCGCGCCGGGGGCGACTCCTGCCTCGCCGGTGGCTGTCCGTCACCGGCCGTGGGGCCGTGCGCGGGTGCGGGGCCGCCGGCGCTCTTACCGCGCACACGCCGGGCGGACGGCCTTCAGCCGCCCCGTTCTCTGCGAGTTACAGCCAGCGGTCGAACCAGGCGCGGGTACGCCGGAGGGCGTCGAGTTGGTGGGCGCGCTCGTCGAGCCCGTGGCCCTCGCGGGGGTAGACGACGAACTCGTGGTCGACCCCGAAGTGGCGCAGTGCGCGATGGAAGTGGACGGCCTGGCCGAGCGGCACGTTGGTGTCCTGCTCGCCGTGCAGGATCAGGATCGGGGTGCGGATCCTGGACGCGTAGGAGATCGGGCTGTTCCGGTCGTGGAGGTGCGGTCCCGGCCCGTCCCAGCCGGTGCTGCCGCCGAGCGTCGCGTCCAGGATTCCCCAGTCGCCGGTCCCGCCCTGCATGCCCCAGTCGCTGATGCCGGCGCCCATCACGGCGGCTTTGAACCGGTCGGTCCGGCCGATGGCCCAGGCCGCCATGAAACCGCCGTGGCTCCAGCCGGAGATGCCCAGGCGTTCGGGATCGGCGACTCCCTCGGCGACCAGCAGGTCGATCCCGGCGAGGATGTCGGTCCACTCGTCGCCTCCCACCGCGCCCGCCGCCACGGCGGCGAACGCGTGGCCGTGGCCCGACCCGCCCCGGGGGTTGGCCAGGAAGACCGCGTATCCGGCGGTCGCCAGCCACTGGCCGCAGTCGACCGCGTTGAGCGCGAACTCGTCGGCGTAGCGGAAGTACGGGCCGCCGTGGACCAGGGTGACGAGCGGGAACGGGCCGTCTGCCCTGGTCCGGCCGGCAGGCAGGATCAGCAGGCCGTCCAGCGGGAGTCCGTCCAAGGCCCGGTAGCCGAGCCGTTCCTGGACGCCCCAGCGGATCCCGCGCAGTTCGGGGCTGGTGTCGCTGAGCCTGACCAGCGGCCCGCCCGTGGGAGGTCCCGCGTGGACGTTCCTGGGCTCGTGCGCCGTGCTGGCCAGCACGGCGAGGGTCCGTCCTGAGTGACTCGCGGTGAGTCCGGCGAGCGTGCCGGGCGCGGAGGACAGCTGGTGGAACCGCAGCGACTCCGGGTCGAGCCGGTACAGCGCGGTGTCCAGCCCGCCCGCGAACAGCGCCAGCGGCGGCCCGTCGGCGACCTGCGCCAGCTCGGTGGGTGTGGGGCTCATGCCGGACGTGAGGTTGCGTTGTTCGACGGCCGGGCCGGTCGCGGGCGGGACGGTGTCGATCACGGCGAGCGCGCCCACCAAGTGCCCAGGAGTCACTGCCAGGTGGGCCAGATGCCATGCACCGTCGTGGTTCCACCAGACCGGGGACTCGGCCTCGGCTCCGACCTGGCCCAGGTCCTGGACGGCTGCCGTCCCCGGGAAGGCCAGATGCAGCTCCGCCGTCGTGAGGCCGGACTCCACCTCGGGGCCGGCCCAGCTCAGCACGGCCAGCGGGCCGCCGTCCGGACGCTGGGTCAACTCCACGACATGGCGGTCCCCGAGGCCGTCCACGGTGCGGATCACGCCGGTCTCCAGGTCGAGCAGGCGCAGCCGGGTGACCGGGAGGTGCTTGCCCCAGACCTTCGCGTCGTCGCCCTCGGCCGCGCGGCGTTCGTCCTCCGCGGTGGGCTCGTCCTCGGCGAGCAGCGCGACGGTGCGGCCGTCGGCGAGCGGGTGGTGGTCGCTGATGCCGCCGCGCCATCGGGTCAGGGACTCCGCCTCGGCGGTGTCCTCGCTGCCGTCCAGGCGGATCCGCCGGAGTTGAGCGGTGCCCGGCTCCTCGCGGTCGGAGGTGAAGAACAGCGAAGCCGAGTCCGGCGACCACTTCGGGCCGGCGTCGCGGGCCGTGCCGTCGGTCAGCCTGCGCGGGGCTGCGCTGCCGTCGGCGGGGACGACCCAGATGGAGCTGTGCGGACGGCCGTCCTTGCCACCGTGCGCGACCACTCCGTAGGCGACCAGGCGACCGTCCGGCGAGAGGGCCGGCGTCACGGGGGAGGCGACGTCCACCACCAGTTCCGCGGTGAGCAGGTCGGTCGGCTCGGGAGTCGGTTGCGGCGCGGGATGCGGCATGCGGCCTGTCTTTCACTCGTCAGCACGGCGAACGGACATCCTGTCGCACCGGGGATCCCGTGTCAGTCGGGTTTCGGAGAACGGGCCGCTGGCCGCGTGAGCGATGAGTTCGGGCGGCGGATCGGGTCTGCCCTGGTATGACGCGCATCATCGCTGACATCTCCGTCTCGCTCGACGGCTTCGTCACCGGACCCGACCCCAGTGTGGACAGCGGTCTGGGCACCGGCGGCGAGGCCCTGCACACGTGGGCGTTCTCGGACGACCCCGACGACCGCCGGCTGCTGCGCGAGGGGACCGCCCGCTCGGGCGCCGTCGTCCTCGGCCGCCACCTGTTCGACCTGGTCGACGGGCCGAAGGGCTGGGACGACACGTCCGGCTACGGCGCCGGCGAGGTCGGCCGGCCCGCGTTCGTCGTCGTGACGGGCTCGCCGCCGCGGACGGTGCGGACCACCCACCTCGACTGGACGTTCGTCACCACCGGTCTGCCCGACGCTGTCGCCGCCGCCCGCGAGCGAGCCGAGGCGGCGTCCTCGGAGAGCGGCAAGGACCTGGACGTCGTCCTCATGGGCGGCGGCGCCACGATCCGCTCGGCGCTCGACGCGGGCCTGGTCGACGTGCTGACGCTGCACCTCGCGCCCGTCGTGCTGGGCGCCGGGACGCCCCTGTTCACCGGCGCGGCGCCGCGCACCCTGGTGCAGCGGAGCGTGCTCGCGACATCGACCGCGACGCACCTGACCTACGACCTCGTGCGGTGATCCGGTGACCACGGTCCACGTCAATGACGTCACCTTGGGCATCGAGTCGTTCGGTGACCGCGACGCGCCGCTCGTCCTGCTCGCTGGCGGCACCACGATGCTCTCCTGGCCCGACGCGCTGTGCGCGCGCCTCGCCACCGGCGGGCGCCGGGTGGTGCGCTACGACCTGCGCGACAGCGGGGAGTCGGCGGCGGGGGATCCGGGGGCGCCCGCCTACACCCTGCGCGACCTCGCCGCCGACGCGGCGGCCCTCGCCGACGCGCTCGGCGGGGGACCTGCGCACCTCGCCGGGATCGGCGTCGGCGGGATGGTCGCCCAGGTGGCCGCGCTCGACCATCCGGCCGCGTTCTCGGCGCTCACCCTGGTCGGCACCCGCCCGGTCGCCCCCGGCCCGCCCGACGACGACCTGCCCGGCCATGACCAGGCGATGATGAGCCGGCTGTTCGCGCGGCCCATGCCCGACTGGGCCGACCGCGAGGCGGTCGCGGAGTTCGTCGCAGGCGGCGCGGAGATCCGCGGCGACGACCCGGCCGCCGCGCGCGCCGTCGCCGCGCGCATCTGGGACCGCACGCCCGGCACCGCTCCGCCGGTCCAGTTGGCCAACCAGTTGGGCATGGTGTTCTCCAGGCTGGACTGCACACCCCGCTGGCGCGAGCGGCTGCCGGAGATCGAGGTGCCCACGCTCGTCGTCCACGGCCGCCGCGACCGGTTCTTCCCCGTCGGCAACGGCGAGGCGATCGCCCGCGAGATCCCGGGCGCACGGCTGCTCGTCCTCGAGGAGGCCGCCACGGCGATCCCCGCGGCGGCGGCCGGCGAGGTCGCCGAGGCGATGCTCGGGCTGGGGTAGGGAACGGCCGGTGCCGCGCGGATCCGGCCTCGCCATCCACGCACCGGGCGCGTGGATGGCCGCGCCGGTCGGGCGGCGGTAAATCCGGCGACGCCGAGGATCGGCGCCGGGATACTGGTCGCCCATGGACGAGGTTGAAGTCGTCGTCGCCCATTCCGAGCGGGCGACCCTGCGGGTCGGCGACGTGTTCCTGAAGGTGGACGGGGATCAGGCGCGGATCGACGTCGAGGTCGAGGCGATGGCCCTGGCGCCGGTCCCGACGCCGCGGGTCCTGTGGCGCAAGCCGCCCGTACTCGCGATCTCCGCGGTCCCGGGGACGGCGCTCGGCCGCCTCGGCGAGCCGTCGACCGCGTCCCCGGCGGCGTGGGCCGCGGTGGGCGCCGCCGTCCGGAAGCTGCACGACGCGCCGTTGCCCGCCTGGCCCGGCCAAGGCGGCCGCAGCCTCGACGAGTTGGCGGCGGACCTCGACCGCGAATGCGCGTGGCTCGTGACGAACGGCGTCCTGCCCGCCGACCTCGTCGCGCGCAACCGCCAGGTCGCGGAGGCCGCGCTCCGCCCGTGGACCCCGGTGTTCGCGCACGGCGACCTGCAGATCACCCACGTGTTCACCGAAGGCGACGAGATCACGGGCATCATCGACTGGTCCGAGGCGGGCCAGGGCGACGCCCTGTTCGACCTCGCCATCCTGACCCTCGGACACGAGGAGCACCTCGGCGACCTCGTCGCCGGCTACGGCACCGACGTCGACCTCGACGTGATCCGCGCGTGGTGGTCGTTGCGCAGCCTGCTGGCCATCCGCTGGCTGTCCGAGCACGGCTTCGACCCGACCGCGCCCGGCTGCGAGGTCGACGTGCTGAGATCCCGGATGTGAGGCCGCGCGGGTCGGACTGTCATGAGTGCGCGGACGGGTCCGGCCGCGGAGAGGAGGAGGGCTGTCAGAGCCTGGTCGACCAAGGCCGCGGCCGTCTCCGATGACTCGCAGCGTGTGGTTCGAACGCGGACACCAGCCACCTCTCGAAGGATCCTCCGCCAAGCGCGAGACCCCTCTCATCACGACCGCGTCGGTACGTCAGGCCGGGGGGAACGCCTGAGGGCAGGGATGCCCGCACCGGCCGCGGGCGCGGCGAGGCCGGCCGGCACCGCGGCCGTCGGTCACGACACCGGCAGCCGTGGCGAGTAGGGTGCGGGGCCGTTCGCGACCTGTCGAGGGAAGGTGGCCGTACGTGCACCGGAGCCGTGTATACGCCGTGATCATCGACGCGCCCGATGCCGAGGCCGCGCGGGCCGCGCGCTTCTGGTCGGCGGCTCTCGGCGTGGAGGCCCGGCCGTTCCCGCCGGAACCGCAGTTCACCACGCTCCACCAGGCCCTGCCCGGACTGGTCACCGCCGTTCAGGCGGTCGACGACGCGCCGCGCATCCACCTGGACATGGAGACCGACGACGTCGAGGCGGAGACCGCGCGCCTGATCGCGCTGGGCGCGGAGCAGATCTCGCAGTGGCAGGAGTGCCGCGTGCTCCGCGTACCGGGCGGGCATCTGCTGTGCGTCCTGCCCGTGGAGAGCGATCCGGACATCTTCCGGGCGGGGGCCACCGTGTGGCCGTGACGGCGCGGCCCGGGAGCTGACGCGGGGCGGCCGGGCCGGCAGGCGCACGCCGTGCCCGGCCGGCGGTCGCACGATGGCGGAAAAGCGCCGTCGGAGCAGTCCGCTCACATCGGGCAACGCTGGCTGGAATGCGCCGAAAACCATCTGACGCATGGTCACACACCGCTCCTGCATGGCGTTATGCTCCCGCCCATTGTCATAAGATCGTTCCGCGCAATGGTTTGAGGAAGTTGATGGTCCGAGAGGAAGCGTCGCCGACCGCCGGGCGGCCCGCTGCGTCATACATGTGGTACCTACCTCCCATTGCGATCGTGGTGGCCACCGCACTCGTCGCGTCCCTGGCCCCGTCGTCGGCGCGCACACCCGTGATCGTGCTCGGGGTGGTGGCCGTGGCCGTGGCCGGTTTCGCGGTGGCCGCCGCGGAACGCCGCGGCCGGCAGATCGTGGCGCTCCGCGCCCAGGTCGCGGGGCGTGAGGCGGCGCTCGCCCGGCAGGAGGCGGAGACCGTACGGCTGCACGTGGAAGTGCTGCCGGAGATGATGGAGCGGCTCCGCAAGGGAGAGTTCCCCGAGACGGTGCTCGCCTCCCTCACCGCCGAGGCAGCGGGGGCCGAACGGGCCGGGCTCACCCCCGAGTTCAGGGCCGCGCACCGGGCGGTGCTCACCTCGGTCCTCGAGGCGGTCGTCGCGGAGGAGGATCTGCGCGACTCGGCGCAGCGGGCGTTTGTCAACATCGCCAGGCGCGTCCAGGCCATCATTCACCGCCAGTCGCAGGAACTGCGCGAGATGGAGGAGCGGCACGGCCAGATGCCGGAGGTCTTCGGCGACCTGCTGCGGATCGACCACGGCACAGCGCTGATCGGCCGGCTCGCGGACTCCATCGCCGTGCTCGGCGGGGCGCGTCCGGGTCGCCAGCGCAGCAGGGCGGTGCCCCTGTACAGCGTGCTGCGCGGCGCGATGTCGCGCATCATCGACTACCAGCGTGTGGAGTTGCACTCGGTCACCGAGGTCGCCGTCGTCGGCCTCGCCGTGGAGCCGCTCATCCACGCGCTGGCCGAACTGCTGGACAACGCGACCCGCTACTCCCCCCCGCACACCCAGGTGCACGTCACCGCGGTCGAGGTGCAGTCGGGGATCGCCGTCGAGATCGAGGACGGCGGCGTGAGCATGAGCGAGGAGGCCCGCAGGCGGGCCGAGCGGACGCTGGAGCAGGCCCAGCAGGGCATCGACGTGAACGATCTGGGCGAGACGCCGCGCCTGGGCCTGGCCGTGGTGGGCCGGCTCGCGCAGGCGTACGGCTTCCAGGTGGCGCTGCGTTCGTCCGCCTACGGCGGCGTGCGCGCCGTACTGGTCCTCCCGCAGACGCTGATCACCACCGCGTCGGCCGCGAGCGGCCTGGCCCACGGCATCGGCACCTCCGCCGGGCCGCGGGCGGTGGCGGAGACCCGCGGGCCGCGCGCGGTCGAGCACACGGAGGCTCCGCCCGCGGCGCCGCAGGCCGAAGCGCCCGCTCCGGCCCCGGCCGCGCGGTCGGCGAGCGGGCTGCCGCAGCGGCAGCGCAGGAGCCGGGTGACCGAGCCGGCCGCGCCGGACAACGCCCCTGACGAGACGCAGGAGCAGCCGCAGGTCCAGCCCGGGTTGTGGCTGGGCGCCTTCCAGAGCGCCCTGGCCGGTGAGGCAGCAGAGAACGGCGGTGGCTCTTCGGGGCCGGGAAGCAAGGGAGAACAGTGACTCAGCAGCGGGCCAACATGGACTGGATGCTCAAGGATCTCGCGGAGGGCGTCCCGCAGACCCGCTACGTGGTCCTCCTGTCCGCGGACGGGCTGCGGATGGCCCAGCACGGCGCCGACGTCGACGCCGCCGACCGGCTGGCCGCCTCCTGTGCCGGACTGCAGAGCCTTGCGAGCGCCGTCGGCCGTGAATTCCCCGACAAGCAGGGGAAGATGCGGATGGTCGTCATCGAGCTGGACGTCGGCTTCTTCTACCTGATGGCGGCGGGTTCCGGCGCGCATCTCGCGGTGCTGGCCGACGAGGGGGTGGACGCCGGCCTCATCGGGCAGCGGATGCGCGACCTGGTCATCCGGATCGGGGAGCACCTGAGCAGTCCGCCGAGGCAGGACCGGCGGGCCGGGTGAGCGACTCGGGCCGTGGCTGGGAAGACGCCAGCCTGGAACGGCTCTACGTCATCACCGGAGGCCGCAGCGGATCGTCCACCAGCACTCCGTTGAGGCTGGTCACCCTGGTCGTGGCCTGTTCGGGGCCGCGGCCGGGGATGCAGCCCGAGTCGGTGGAGATCCTGCGCGTGTGCCAGGCCCCGCTCTCGGTGGCGGAGATCTCCGCCTACACGGGGCTGCCGGTGAGTGTCGTGACCGTCCTGCTCAGCGATCTCCTGGCTGACAACCATGTGATGGCGCGCGCACCCGTGCCTTCCGCTCAACTTCCCGACCGCGCGTTGATTGAGGCAGTGATCGATGGACTCAACAAGAAGCTCTGACAGGCCCGCTGGGCCGCGCAGCGAGGACGTGCTGCCGGACACGGCCACCACGGCGGTCAAGGTGGTGATCGTGGGCGGGTTCGGAGTCGGCAAGACGACCCTGGTCGGCTCGGTGAGCGAGATCCGGCCGCTGACCACCGAAGAGACCATGACCGAGGCCGGGGTCGGTGTCGACGACAACGCCGGGGTGGAGCACAAGTCCTCGACCACCGTGGCGCTGGACTTCGGGCGGATCAGCATCAACAGGGAACTGGTGCTGTACATCTTCGGCACCCCGGGGCAGGAGCGCTTCTGGTTCCTGTGGGCCGACCTGTTCGAGGGCGCGCTGGGCGCGGTGGTGCTGGTCGACACCCGCAGGCTGGAGGTCAGCTTCGACGTCATCGGCCGGCTGGAGGAGCGCGGGCTGCCCTTCATCGTGGCGGTCAACACCTTCCCCGAAGCGCCCGAGTACCCGTTGGGCGAGCTGCGGGGCGCACTCGACCTGCCCGCGTCCGTCCCGATCGTCGCCTGCGACGCCCGGCTGCGCAGTTCCAGCCGCGACGTCCTGATGACGCTCATGCACTACCTGCACTCTCTCGCCGCGACATCGGAGGCATCGTGAGCACCCCCGTCCCCCCTCCGGGCTGCCCCGCCCACGGTCTGGACCCCGAGGCGATCACCCGCCTGCACGAGGCCGACGACCCGATGGCCCTGTACGGGAAGCTGCGGGCCGAACACGGCTCCGTCGCCCCGGTCTTCGTGCAGGGCGACCTGCCGGCCTGGCTGGTCCTGGGCTACCAGGAGAACCTGGAGGTCGCGCGGAACCCGTCGCGTTTCGCCCGCGACCCGCGCACCTGGCGCGTCCAGCAGGAGGGCGGGGTTCCCGCCGATCATCCGCTGGGGCCGATGCTGACGTGGTGGCCGGTGGTCAACTTCACCGACGGGCCCACGCACGAGCGGTTGCGGGACGCGGTGACGGACTCGCTGCAGAAGTTCGGCAGGCGCGGGATCCGCCGCTACGTGGACCACTTCGCGAACCAGCTGATCGACGGGTTCACGGCGAAGGGCCGGGCGGACCTGGTCGAGGACTTCGCCGCGCAGCTGCCGATGCTGGTGATGACGCAGCTGGTCGGCGCCCCCGACGAGCACGGTCCGCTGCTGGTCGAGGCGGTCCGCGACATGCTCAAGGGCACCGAGACCGCCCTGGCCAGCGACCAGCACGTCACCACCACGCTCCAGCAGCTCGTGGCAGCCAAGCGGGCCCACCCGGGCCACGACCTGACGTCGTGGCTGCTGGAGCACCCGTCGAAGCTGACGGAGGTGGAGGTCCTGGCGCACGTCCGGGTCGTGCTGGTGGCCGCCTACGAGACCACCGCCAACCTGATCGCGAACACCCTGCGGGTGGTCCTCACCGACCGCCGCTTCCGGGCGAACCTCTCCGGCGGCCAGATGACGCTGCCCGACGCGCTGGAGCAGGTGCTGTGGGACCAGCCGCCGCTCAACACGGTCCTCGGCCGCTGGGCCATCGGCGACACGGTCCTGGGCGGCCGGCAGATCCAGGCGGGCGACATGCTCCTGCTGAGCCTGGCCGCGGGCAACGTCGACCCGGCGATCCGCCCGGACCTGAGCGATCCCGTCCACGGCAACCGCGCGCACCTGGCCTTCTCCAGCGGCGCGCACGAGTGCCCCGGCCAGGACATCGGACGGGCCATCGCGGACACCGGCATCGAGGTCCTGCTGGGACGCCTCCCTGACCTCGAACTGGCGGTGCCGGAGACCGAGTTGGAGTGGCGCGGGACGCTGATGTCGCAGCACCTCGTGGGCCTGCCGGTCACCTTCACCCCGAAGCCCGCACGCGGATCGGGACCGGCCGCGGCGACCCCGGCCCCGGCGGCGCCGCTGCCGGAGAGCGCGGTGCCGGTAGCGGCGCCCCCGGTGGCCGCTCCCCCGGCCGTCCAGGAGCGGCGGCGCCCGTGGTGGCGCCGCTGGTTCGGCGGGCGGTGATCCGGTGACGTGCGGAGGGGGTCCACACCACGGTGTGGACCCCCTCCGCATGTGCGGCCGCTGGGAGCAGGCGGGCCGGTCACCCCTCCAGGTGACGCCACCACCGGGCGAGGGCCGGGATCGGCGGCGGCTGCGTGCTCGGGTCGCTCGGCGTGTCCCGCCAGGTGATGCCGAACGACGCTCCTTCCACGGGAAGGGCGTTGCGGTTGCGCGGGCTGGCGTACCGGGGGGCCCGGTTCTGCCAGGCGATGCTGCCGGCGACGTAGTGCTCCAGCGAGACCAGGTAGCGGCCGAGTTGCTCGTCGGCGTCCTTCGCTAGCCGGTCACGCAGCCGGACGAACAGCGTCATCACCCGGTCCCGCAGGGCGACGGCCTCGGGCAGCGCGTCCCTCGGCGAGCAGCCGTTCTGGTGGGCGATGACGTTGATCCAGTTCTGCTCCCAGGGCTCCTGGTCGTCGTCCTTGTTGTAGGAGAACAGGTCGTTGTCGGCGCTGACGATGAACCCCGCGGCGTCGGTGAGAGCCTGGACGGGTGCCGAGTACAGGACGTCCGGGCCCAGGTGGATCCGGTTCGCCACGTCGGACCACGTCAGGCTGAAACGGGTCCCGTTGGCGAGCGCACCCACCGCGGCGAAGTCGTTCACGCTGGGCATGACGCCGCGTTCTGCGTTGGCGGCCTGCCAGCCGGCGCCGAACAGCCAGTCGCGGGCGCCCTCGCTGAACCTGCGCAGCTGGAAGGGCGTGAGCAGGGCGCGGGTACGGGTCACCAGGTCGTCGAGCGCCGCGGTCAGCGGGCTGTCGGGGAGCATCGCGGATCCGGGCGCTTCGATGGCGCGGGCCAGCCGGATGCTGTGGTCGGTGATGGACGCGGTGCTGATCGCCGTGGCGGAGTCCTGCCAGTCGTCGACGGCGTTGGCCCAGTAGTTCCACTCGATGAACAGCAGCAGCGGCTCCACGTCCCCGTCCGGGATGATGCGGCAGGAGAAGTCGGCGCTGTGGGTCGCCAGGCCCCAGACCCGCTCGGTGGCATCGGGATAGAACCCGAACGCGTCGATCCACTCGACAGCCCGCCGTTCCAGCTCTGCCGCCTCCGCGTGGACCGCCGCGCGGTCGAACGGGCAGTAGAACGGGGGCAGTTGCCAGCCGATGCGGGAGGGGTGGCCGTGATCGGCGATCACGGTCAGTTCCCTCCCAGCCGGAAGAGGAGCAGCCGGGTCTCCATGGCGTGGTCGCGCCAGATCCGGAACAGCTTGCTGTGGGTGATGGTGGACTCCTGGAGGCGCTCGCGCGACCAGGCGGACGCCGCGCCGGTGCGCTCGACGTGGTCCAGTTCCGCGGTGTTCCAGGCCATCGACTGGACCCAGAACTCGGCGACCCGGTCGGTGACGTCCTCGTCCTGCTCCAGTTCGAAGCCGGCCGCTTCCGCCGCGCTGATGTACTCGGTGAGCGTGCCCAGGCGCGTCCGGTAGTAGGCGTCGATGAACGCGCTCCACTCCGGGCGGCAGATGAAGTGCTCCTGGATGCCGAACCAGCCGCCGGGCTTCAGCGCCCTGGCCACGACCTGGAACAGCCGCGCGCGGTCCATGTACCCGGAGCTCTCGTTGGCGTACGCGCCGTCGTACTTCGCCTGCTCGTCGAGTTCGTGGATGTCCCCGAGGCGGGGGGTGACCCGGTCGGCGACGCCGGCCTGCCGCGCGAAGTCCTGGATGACCGGGACGTGTTCGGCCGCGACCGTCAGCCCGGTGACCTGCGCGCCGTGCTCCTGCGCCCAGTAGAGCGAGCCGCCGCCGACCCCGCAGCCGATGTCCAGGAGATGCCCGGGCGCCGTGCCGTGGATGCCCCAGGTGCGTGCGGCATGGTCGACTATCGCCTCCTGCGAAGCCACGATGCGCCGCTTGAGGACGCGTTGGGCGACGGTGGTGTTCGGCGGTGTGTGGTCGAAGAGCCCCATGTGGAAGTGCACGCGGGGGCCTGGCCCGTACTTGTGGAGGATGTCCGCTGTCTTGCGGCTGTAGTAGAGCGGGACCTGACTTTCGTCGAACGCCCGGCCACCGGTGGAGGCATGGGTGGCGAGGTTGGTGTTCATGGTGTCTCCGGAGATCCTTCGTTCATCGGATGAGCGGGCCCTGACCGCAGGTCGCGGTCGAGCCGGCTGTCAAACCCCCGTGTGATCAAGTCGAACTCGGCGTACGTCCCGCCCCGCTGCCGCGGCGGGACGTTCACCATCTGATGGGCTGCACCTCAGCCCCGCAGGGCACGGGCCGGCGAGCCGGGCGCCAGGCGCACGGGGAGCTCCTGCACGCCGTTCATCGCCTGGCTGGCCAGCCGCGGCTGGTCAGGGGTGGCGAGGGCCAGGTCGGGGAAGCGCCGGAAGAGGGCGGGCAGGGCCGTGCCGACCTCCAGCCGCGCCAGGGCCACGCCGAGGCAGTAGTGGGCGCCGTGCCCGAAGGCGAGCGTGGTTGTGGGGTGGTCTCGGGTGATGTCGAACGTCTCCGGATCGGTGAAGACCTTGGGGTCGCGTCCCGCGGTGGCCAGTCCGACGATGACCGGATCGCCCTCCTTGACGACGACGTCCCCCAGCGGGGTGTCGCACACGGCGAAGCGGAAGTAGACCCGCTGCACCGGAGGGTCGTAGCGCAGCGTCTCCTGGACGACGTCCTCCCAGCTGCTGCCGCCGTCCCGGACGAGCGCGAGCTGTTCGGGGTGCGAGAGCAGTGCCTTGACGGCGTTGGTGAGGAGGTTGACGGTCGTGTCGTGCCCTGCGATGACCAGCAGCATGAGGCTGTCCACCAGCTCGGATCTGGTCAGCTGGCCGTCGAGGTGGGTCTGCAGCAGGCGGGTCGTCAGGTCGTCGGACGGATGCTGCTCCTTGACCGCGATCAGGTCGTCGAGGAGCGCCACGACCGCCGCGTGCGCCCGGCCGGCCTCTTCCGGGGTGGCGGTGCTCAGCAGCAGGGTGCTGGTGTGGCGGCCGAACTCGCGGCGCACGGCGTGGTCGTCGATGCCCAGCAGTTCGCAGATCACCCGCATGGGCAGCGGAAGGGCGTACCGCGCCTTGATGTCGACGACGGCGTCACCCGGCTCCCCCGCGAGCTCGTCCAGCAGTTCCTCGGTGATCTCCTGGATGCGGGGCGCGTAGGTCTGGGTCGGCCGGCGGTTGAAGGCGTGCGTGACCGGGTTGCGCAGCCGGGCGTGGTCGAGGCCGTCCCGGTTCAGCATCGTCTGGCCGACGGCCAGGGCCATCAACGGCCAGTCGCTGCTGATCCGGCCCTCCCGGAAGGCACGCCAGTGCTCCGGGTTCTTGGCCAGCTGCCGGTGGCCAAGAACCTCGCGGCCGGAGGCGTCGTCGGTGGTGATCCAGGCGGTGACGCCCTGCGGCAGTTCGACGGGCACGCAGGAGCCCAGCTCCTGCAGCCGCTTCCCCTCGCCGTAGGGATCGGCAGAGGTGGGGTCCAGGACGATCAGGGGGTGATCGAGATCCATCGGGAAGACCTCCGATTTCGTCGGACTGATCCGCAATGGACCGCGGTGCACGCACAGGAGACCGGCACGGACGCACGGTGACGCCCTGGTCGGCGTGTGTGATCTTAATCGGTTTGCGCGCGGCCGAACAGCAGACATAGTCGGACCAACGACCCTGGCCACGAACCTTTTTGAGGGATCGTCAGTTCACCGGTGAGCTGTTACGTGCTGTTTCGTGTGCATGCTCCCGTTCACGCCTGCCGCTCGGCGGGCGCGGTGGCCGGCGGCGGGGCCAGCCTGAGCGTGAGGACGTAGGAGACCACGACCGCGACGATCACCAGGGGCATCACGGTGAGTCCGTCCTTGCCCAGCAGCAGGGTGGCGAGGAGCACGGAGACCATCGGGTACCTGAGCATCGCGGTGGCCATGGCGCCCACACCCATCGCGAGCCCGGCGGTCAGGCCGAGTCCGGGCAGGTGGGAGAGCGCGATGCCGCCGGCGGCGCCGACGAACAGGGAGGGGAACACCGGGCCGCCCCGGAACGCCGACATGGAGACGCTGTATCCCAGGGACTTGCAGGCGACGAGCACGACGAGGGCCCCGACCGAGTACTGCGCGTGGTCGGTGAGCAGGGTGCCGAGCCCGCTCTGGCCCGAGTACAGGACTCCCGATGCCGCGTGCCCGGTCCACTCCGCGTAGACGAGGGCGATCACGCCGACGGCGACACCGGCGAGCACGGTGGCGGGCAGCCGCCGCGGCCGGACCAGTGCGAGGAGGCGCAAGGAGAGCGACCGGATCCCCCAGCCGAGGACCGCCGCCGCGACCCCGATCACGAGCGCCCAGCCGAACCCGGCGGCGTCCGGCGCGGCGGCGTGGGGGACGTTCGGCAGGACCAGCGAGTAGGTGCCCAGGCCGGTCCACGAGCCCAGCCCCGTGAAGATGAGCGCGCCGATGCCGGAGCAGAGCAGGCCGGGCAGCAGGACGACGCCGAGCATCGGGCCGCCGAGTCCCGCGGTCTCCATGAGCAGGAACGCGCCCAGCAGCGGTGAGCCGAGCAGCGTGCTGATCGCGGCGAAGCTCCCGGAGGCTCCGACGACGTCGGTGACCTGCTTCGGGAACGGCCTCCGCGTGAGTTCCAGCGCGGCCACCGCGAGCCCGCTGCCCAGCGCGATGAGCGGGGCCTCAGGGCCGATGACGGCGCCGAGGCCGAGCGAGGCCAGCGCGGCGAGCGCCACGCCGGGCAGGTCGACGGTCGGCGTGGGTCCCGACGGTGCGAACCCGCGGGACGGCTCGTGGCCGCCGTTGCCGGGGAGGTAGCGGATGATCGGGCCGACGAGGAGTCCTGCCACGGCGAGCAGCGGCACCGGCCACCAGTTCGGTGTGCCGTGGAACCCGAGCCCTTTGGGCAGGTCCGTGTACGTCAGCGACTGGAGCTTGTTGACGAGAGCGAGGAAGCCGAAGGCCGCCGCCGAGATCGGGACGCCCAGGACGGCGGCGACCAGCAGCAGCACGGCGTAACCGCGGCTGCGCACGAGCGCGAACGGGTCCGGGGCGGCTGCCGGGGACTTGCCGTCGGACGCCGCCGGGCCGCTGGGAGTGGTCACGCCGGGGCCTCCGCGTCTCGGGGCGGGGTCAGGAGCACCAGGGTGTCCCCCTGCTCGGGCCGGGGTGCGCTGCCGCCGGTGACCGGTTCGAGCCGTTCACCGCGGCGCACGACGAACAGGAGGTCGCTGCCCGGTGGAACGGGGCCGCCGGCGGGCAGCGCCACGACGGCAGCGCCTTCCTCGTGCTTGCGGGCGAGGGCCGGGCCCGTCAGCCGCGGGCCGAAGAGGGTCTCGCCGCCGATGTACGGCGCCATCACGCCGTGGCTGCCGGCCGCCGGACCGACACGGTGCACCGGTCCCTCGATGCCACCGCGCAGGATCGCCGCCGCCAGGGCGTTGAAGTCGTCCTCCTCGGTGAGGAAGTACACCGCGGTGATGCCTTCCCACTCGGCTCCCCCGCCGGTGGCCGTGGCCAGCATCTCGCCGGCGGCGAGTTCGATGCCGGCCTGCCGGATGCGGTGCCGCTGCTGCTCCTGGCCGGCCCACATCAGTACCTCCATGCCCGTCGACCTCAGGGTCGACCCGAGGTCGACGACCCAGGGGGCGCCGCCGACCAGCAGCGGGCGGGAACGGGACCGGCGCACGACGCCCAGCAGCCGGGCGACGGGGGCTGCCGTGAGGCCGTAGAGGGTGACGGTGGCGACGATGACGACGAAGGTCGCCGGAAGGATCTTCGCCGCGCCGCCGATGTGCTCGGCGACCAGGCCGGAGGTGAACGTGGAGGCGGTGGCGGCCGCGACGATGCCGCGCGGCGCCATCCAGCCGATGAAGCTCCGCTCGCCGCGGGACAGGTCCGTGCCGATGGTGGACACGGCCGCGACGAGCGGCCGGACGGCGAGGACCAGGAAGGCGGCCAGCCCGAGGGCGGGCAGCACCACGTGGCGGAGCGACGCGGGGGTGACCGTGGCCGAGATCGACGTGAAGAGCAGCCCGATGATCAGGCTGACCAGGGTCTCGAAGAACTCGCGGCGGACGGGGACGTCGATGCGGGACACGTTGGCGACGAACAGGCCCATCAGCACGGCGGCGATGAGCCCCGCGTCCTCGCGCAGCACGTCGCAGAACGCGGCCACCCCGACCACGGCGGCGAGCTGGGCCGTGGTGCCCAGGACCTCGCCGGGCCGCACCACGCGGAACAGCCCCCACAGCACGGCTGCCCCTGCCACGCCGCCCACCACCCCCGTGACCACGCTGGCCGCGAACCCCCCGATCGCATGGGCCGGGCTGTGGTGCGTGCCGGCGACGACGCCGTGGAAGACGAGGGCGCCCAGGATGCCCCCGACCGGGTCGATGAGGGAGCCCTCCCAGACAAGGATGTGCTGGAGCCGGTCCTCCGGCCGCACGAGGCTGAGCAGGGGGCCCACGACGGTCGGTCCCGACACCACGAGGATGGCGCCCAGCGTGACGGCTGCCTGGCGGGACATGCCCAGCAGCGGAATGGCGAGGGCGGCGCAGAGGAGCCAGGTGACGGGAACGCCGATCCAGATCAGGCGGGAGACGACACGGCGGTTGTGGCCTTTGAACCTGCCCAGGTCGAGGCCGAGTCCGGCGTCGTAGAGGATCACCGCGACGGCGAGGGACACCAGGGGTGAGAACGACGCACCCAGCAGTTGTTGCGGGTCGACGTCGTCGATCAGCGCACCGGCGGCGAACCCGACCGGAAGCAGGACGATGAGTGCGGGGATCCGGAGACGTCCGGCCAGGAGCTGGGATCCGACGGCGAGGACCACGATCAGGCCCAGACCGATGAGCACCTGATTCGTCGTCACGGACTGCCCTTCGAACTCCGATGGTGGGATGCGCGTTCTCCACTGCTGCGCTCCGGCCCGTGTCCACCTCCTCGTCGGGAGCGTGCTGCCGGTCCCGGAGGCGGTCAAGCGCAACACGTTGCGCCGGGCGGTACAGCCGGGCGTTTTCCCCCGAACGCAGCACCGGCCGCACCCGTGACGCCGCGCCGCCCGACGCCCACCCCTCGCATCCGGGCGGGCACGAGAAGTAGCGGCGACCTCCCGGGGATCCACGGTCCCGGCCGCATGTGGCAGGGCCGGCCGGCGCGTCGGATAGTGGAAGTGAGGGGGGTGCTCGGGGAGACGCTGGAGCATGCCATGGACCGCTACCCTCCCATCGCCGACCACGGGCTGGTGGGCGACCTGCAGACAGCCGCTCTCGTCTCGTCCGAGGGCGTGGTCGACTGGTTCGCGGCGCCGCGATTCGATTCGCCGAGCATCTTCGCCGCGCTGCTGGATCATGACGGCGGGGGGCGTTTCCGTATCGCCCCGACGCATCCCGACATCACGTGCAAGCAGCTGTACTACCCCGACACGGCGATCCTGGTCACGCGGTTCATGTCGCCGGACGGGGTGGGCGAGGTGGTCGACTTCATGCCGCCCCACCAGACCCGCAGTCCGAGCGATCGCCACACGCTGATCCGCCTGATCCGGGCCGTGCGGGGAACCGTCGAGTTCGCCCTGGAGTGCCGGCCGCGCTTCGCATACGGGCAGGCCGAGCACGAACTCGACATGAGCGGGAACGGCGCCCACTTCCACGCGCCGAGCACCGACGCCCACCTGCAGGCGACCTTTCCGCTCCAAGCGGACGGCCGTGACGTGCTCGGCACCGTCCGCCTCGAGGCGGGCCAGACCGCCGGAGCGGCGTTCGCCGTCGGCGCGCCGGGCGGCGACACGCCCAGCGCCCTGACGATGGAAGCGGTCCACGCACACGCCGCGGAGACCGGGCACTTCTGGCACGACTGGCTGCGCCAGTCCCGGTACCGGGGCCGCTGGCCGGAGCTGGTGCACCGTTCGGTGATCACCCTCAAGCTGCTGACGTACGCCCCCACCGGCGCGCTGGTCGCTGCGGCGACCATGGGCCTGCCGGAGCAGGTCGGCGGTGAGCGCAACTGGGACTACCGCTTCACCTGGATCCGCGACGGCTCGCTGTCGGTGCGGGCCATGCTCGACCTCGGTTTCGCCGACGAGGCCACCGCGTTCGTGCACTGGCTGGTGGAAAGGCTGCGGGAGCGCGAGGGGAAGGAGGGCGAGCCGCTGCAGACGATGTACCGCATCGACGGCAGTCCTGATCTGCCCGAGCAGAACCTCGACCACTTCGAGGGCTACCGCGGATCCGCGCCGGTGCGCATCGGAAACGGCGCCGCCGACCAGCTGCAGCTCGACATCTACGGGGAGGCCGTCTACGCGCTGTCCCAGGGCCGCGAGATCGAGGCGCAGTCCACCTACGAGGGGTGGAAGACCTTCGCCAGGACGCTGGACTGGCTGGCGGAGCACTGGGACCGGCCGGACGAGGGCATCTGGGAGACCCGCGGCGGCCGCGAGGACTTCACCTACAGCCGGGTGATGTCCTGGGCGGCGTTCGACCACGGGATGCGTCTGGCCGAGCACTACCGCAGGCCCGCCGACATCGACAAGTGGCGCCAGGCGCGCGACGCCGTCTTCGAGCAGATCATGGACCGCGGCTGGAGCGACAAGGAACGCGCCTTCGTCCAGCACTACGACGGCGACGTGCTCGACGCCTCTCTCCTGCTGATGCCCCGGGTCGGCTTCCTCGGCTCCAGGGACCCGCTGTGGCTGTCCACGCTCGACGCGATGGACCGCAAGCTCGTCTCCGACAGCCTCGTCTACCGCTACGACCCCGCCGCCTCACCGGACGGGCTGCGCGGCTCGGAGGGCACCTTCAGCCTGTGCACGTTCCTCTACGTCGACGCGCTGGCCCGCGCCGGGCGCCTGGACCAGGCCCGGTACACCTTCGAGAAGATGCAGACCTACGCCAACCATGTCGGCCTGTTCTCCGAGGAGATCGGCCCCAGCGGCGAGCAACTGGGCAACTTCCCGCAGGCGTTCACCCACCTCGCGCTCATCATGGCCGCGACCACACTCGACGACGCGCTCGACGCCGAGCATGGACGCTGACGCGTGGCCGCCCCTGAACGCGCGGCAGGGTCGCCTCGGTTGACGGCGTCGGCGTTCGACGCGCTGTACCGGAGGCTGGCGGCGAGCACGTCCTGGGCCGGCGGCGAGCGCGGCGCCCTGGCCGCGCTGACGCCGGGGCGCGTGGCGGCGGCCGCCGGTGAGGTGCGGACGGGTCGGACGGTCACGCTCGCGGCACCGGTGGAGACGACGCCGGGCCCCGACAGCCCCGAGCCCGCGACGCACACGATGATCACCGGGCCGGAACAACTGGCGGGCCAGGGGCTCCGCTTCGCCCGGGACCGCTTCGCCATGAACGTGCACGGGGACACCGACAGCCATCTCGACGCGCTGTGCCATGTGGTCTACGACGGCACCCTGCACGGCGGGGTGCCGTCGAGCAGCGTCACGCCGGACGGCGCGACGGCCCTGTCCGTCGCTTTGGCCGCGGCCGGGATCGTCGGCCGCGGGGTGCTGCTGGACATCCCCCGGATCCGCGGCGTGCCCTGGCTCGAACCGGGGGACCATGTGACCGCCGAGGACCTCGGTGCCGCGGAACGCTCCCAGCGCGTGCGGATCTCGGAGGGTGACCTGCTGTTCGTGCGGACGGGGCACCGCAGGCGCCGGGCGGACAGGGGCCCCTGGAACGTGGCGGAGGCGAGAGCGGGACTCCACCCCACCGCCCTGGAGTTCGTCGCGGATCGCCGGGTCGCGGCGCTGGGCGGCGACGGCAACAACGACACCGCGCCCAGTTCCACCGACGGCGTGGCTTATCCGGTGCACGTGCTGGCGATCCACGCCATGGGCCTGCCTCTGCTGGACTACCTGCAGTTCGAGGACCTCGTGCCGGTCTGCGCGGCCGAGCGGCGCTGGTCCTTCTTCTGCGTGATCGCCCCGCTGCGGCTGCCGGGCGCGACCGGTTCACCCGTCAACCCCATCGCCGTGATGTGAATGGCAGCTCCGGTCGTGGTGGTCATGGGCGTCGCGGGGAGCGGGAAGTCCACCGTGGGAAGGCTGCTCGCCGACCGGCTCCAGGTGCCCTTCCTGGAGGGGGACGATCTTCATCCGGCGGCGAACCGGCTCAAGATGGCCTCCGGCCGCCCGCTCACCGAGGAGGACCGGGAGCCCTGGCTGCTGTCCCTGGCCCGGTGGATCGGGCGGGCGTCGGAGTCCGGCCGCGGCGGGGTCGTGGCGTGCTCGGCACTGCGGTACGGCTACCGCGAGGTGTTCCGCGACGCGGGAGGCGGGGTGTGGATCCTGCATCTGGCACTCGGTGAGGCGGCGGCCCGCCGGCGGGTCGCCGCGCGCACGGGGCACTTCATGCCGACCGCCCTCGTGGACTCCCAGTACGCCGAACTGGATCCGCTGCGGCCTGGCGAGGCCGGCCTGACCGTCGACGCGGAGGACTCCCCGCAGGCGATCGTCGACCGTGCGACAGCCGCCGTGCGAGCCGCCGGCTGACCCCCGGGCCCGGCCGCGGCCCGCGTGCCGGGTGGCGGCCCAGCCGATAAAATTGGAGGTGCTTTCGGTAGGTGGCTGCGCGAACAGTCCCAACCGGGGGGATGATGCCGGGGCCGGGGCAGCCGACGACTCCCAGAACGGGGCTCTCATGGCCGGCGATCAGCACTACGACGTCATCGTCATCGGCACCGGAGCGGGCGGCGGCACGCTCGCACACCGGCTGGCGCCCAGCGGCAAACGGATCCTGATCCTGGAGCGCGGCGGCTATCTGCCCAGGGAGCGCGACAACTGGGACTCCACCGCGGTGTTCGTCCAGGGCAAGTACCGGGCTCCTGAATTCTGGTACGACAAACACGGCAACAGCTTCCCGCCGGAGGTCAACTACTACGTCGGCGGCAACACCAAGTTCTACGGTGCCGCGCTGTTCCGGCTGCGCCCGGAGGACTTCGGGGAGATCCGCCACCACGACGGGATGTCCCCGGCCTGGCCGATCGGCTACGACGACCTGGAGCCCTACTACACGCAGGCCGAGCGGCTCTACCTCGTGCACGGCCGGCACGGCGAGGATCTCACCGAGGGCCCGGTCAGCGGCCAGTACGCGCACCCTCCGGTGGAGCACGCGCCGCGGATCCAGCAGCTCAGCGACGACTTGGAGAAGCAGGGCCTGCACCCGTTCCACCTGCCGATCGGCGTGAACCTGACCCAGGACGACAACGGCGAGGCCACCCGCACCAGCGCCTGCATCCGCTGCGACCGGGTCGACGGGTTCCCGTGCCTGCTGGGCGCGAAGTCCGACGCGCAGGTGATCTGCGTCGACCCGGCGCTCGAACATCCCAACGTCACGATGGTCACCGACGCCGACGTCCGCCGGCTGGAGACCGACGATTCGGGCCGCACCGTCACCGGCGTGGTCGCCGACCTCGCGGACGGCACGACCGGGACGTTCAGCGCGGACATCGTGGTCGTGGCCTGCGGTGCGGTGAACTCCGCGGTGCTGCTGCTACGTTCGGCGAACGACCGGCACCCGGCCGGGCTTGCCAACAGCTCGGACGTCGTGGGACGCCACTACATGCGGCACAACAACCTGGCCCTGATGGCCGTGTCCGAGGAGCCGAACCCGACGAGGTTCCAGAAGACCCTCGCCCTGCACGACTGGTACCTGGGGGCGGACGACTGGGAGTACCCACTCGGCGGCATCCAGATGCTCGGCAAGTCGGACGCCGAGCAGATCCACGGCGAGGCGCCCCGCTGGGCCGGCGCGGTCTCCCCGGACATGCCGTTCGAGGTACTCGCCCACCACGCCGTGGACTTCTGGCTGTGCGGGGAGGACCTGCCGCTGCCCGGGAGCCGCGTCACCCTCGACGGGGACGACGGCATCCACCTGGCCCTCGACGAGAAGAACAACATCGCGGGCGTCAAGAAGCTCCGGCACAAACTGCAGGGGATGCTGGGGCACTTGGGCATGCGTGAGCACCACCTGCTGGACCACAGCATCTACCTGCACAAGGGGATGCCGATCGGCGCCACCGCCCACCAGGCCGGCACCGTGCGGTTCGGCACGGACCCGGCCAGTTCGGCCCTGGACGTCAACTGCAAGGCGCACGACGTCGACAACCTGTACGTCGTGGACACGTCGTTCTTCCCCAGCATCGGCGCGGTCAACCCGTCGCTGACCGCGATCGCCAACGCGCTGCGGGTCGGTGACCACCTGATCGACCGGCTGGGCTGAACGGCCCACGGCCGCACGGCGGTTCGTTCCGGCTCCCGGTCACGCGTTGTCCCCGGGGAGGCCCGCGCCTCCTGTGTCGGTGTCGGTCAGTTCCTCCAGCCTGCCCTTCATGTCGAGCCGGTAGACCAGGAACAGCGCCGGTCCCACCAGGACAACCGCGATGAGCGCGACCAGCCCGAGCCAGCGAAGGGTGTGCGGGGCACCGGCGCCCTGCGCCACCGTCAAAGTGGTCGGCAGCAGGTAGGGGCGCTGGGCGAGGCCCCAGGCCAGGATGGCGAGGGCGACCGTGGCCACGGACGTGTAACGCGTCCAGCGGTGTGCGCGGACCATCAGCAGGAACACCGTGAGCACGCCCATGAACCCGGACAGTGCCACGAAGGTCAGGCCGAGCCCCCGGGTGAGGCCGTGCCAGACGTAGCGGGCGTCGTGGTGGGTGACCGGCAGGGCGATGGCGGCCAGGACCACCACAGCGCAGAAGGCGATGACGGCCCGCAGGCGGAAGTAGTCGACGAGGTCGTCCGCGCCGAACCTGCGGGCGTCGGCGCTGAGGAAGACCGCGCCGAGGAAGGCGGTGGCCGCGATGGCCATCAGCCCCGCGAGGATCGACGTCGGGTTGCTCCACACGTGCGCGGAGGCGGGCGTGCCCACCGCCACCCTGCCCGAGGCGACGCCACCGAGGACCGAGCCGAGGAAGTACGGCGTGACGAGCGAGGCGATCGCGAACACGGCGCCGTAGATCCGCCGCCGGGCCAGCCGCCGGGTCGGCTTGCGCAGGGCGAAGCCCGCGCCGCGCAGCACCGTCCCGACGGCCGCGAGGACCAACGGCAGCCACAGGGCGGTGAACACGGCCTCGAACATCGTCGGGAAGCCGGTCCACATCAGGACGAGGACGAAGATCAGCCAGACGTTGTTGACCTCCCACACGGGTGCCATGGCGTGGTCGATCAGCCAGCGCGGCCGCTTGCCCCGGTCGGCGCCGCCCGCCACCAGGTCCCAGAAGCCGGCGCCGTAGTCGGTGCCTCCGCCGCAGGCGTAGGCGGCGATCACCACGACGAGGACCCAGGCGATGGTGTCGGCCATCATCGGGCACCACCCGCGTTCCCTTCCGACGAACCCGGTCCGGCGTCTGCGCCGTTCCCTGCCCCCACCGCGGCGGGCTCGGCTTCGCTCCTGGGACCGTAGGGGGTGTCCACCTCCGGATCGACGCCGGCAGGTGCTCCCGCCGCCGTCTCGTCGGCGACCCGCCAGCGGGTGCGCATCTTCAGCACGACCGCGAGGAAGGACCAGAAGACGGCGACGTACATGACGATGACGACGCCGAGCATGGTCCAGATCCCCGCGGCCTGCGTGTGCGTGACGGCCTCGGACACCCGCATGTTGTTGTAGACGATCCAGGGCTGGCGGCCGACCTCCGTGGTGACCCAGCCGCACTCGACCGTGACCAGGCAGGCCACGCCGGCGATCGCGGCGGTGCGGAAGAACCAGCGGTTGAGGGGCAGGTCCCGGTGCCGCCACCAGATCCACGCGTACCACAGGGCCAGCAGGATCAGCAGGCTCCCGATGGTGGCCATGATGTCGAAGGCGAAGTGCACGATCGTCGCCTCGGTCGGCGTGGGGCGGTCCGCGGCCGGCACGGAGGTCAGTCCGACCACCTTGGTGCTGGGTCTGAACCCGGCCAGGATCGAGTCGAGTTGGGGGATCCTGATGCCGCCGGCGATGCTGCCGTCGGCGTTCAGCCGGCCGAAGACGTACTCGGGCACATGGGTGTCGGTCTTCCAGACGATCTCCATGGCCGCGAACTTGACGGGCTGCTTGTGGAACACCGAGCGGGCGGCGGAGTCCCCGAGGAAGAACTGGAGCGGCGAGAGGATCGCGGCGACGGTGAACGGGACGGTGAATCCGAGCTTGTGGTAGCGGTCGCGGCGGCCGCGCAGCCAGCCGACCGCGTACACGCCGGCGACCACGTAGCTGGCGGTGAGGAACATCGCGACGACGAAGTGCCAGTACTCGGGGCCGAAGATCGGGGTGAAGACGGCCTTCTGCACGTCGACGTTCACCGGATTGCCGTGGGAGTCGAGGGTGAACCCCTGCGGGGTGTTCATCCACGAGTTGGCGGCGATGATGCCGAAGGCCCCCATCAGGGCGGCCAGGGGCAGCGGCACGGCCAGCCAGAAGTGCGTCCACGGCTTCAGGCGGCGCCATCCGTAGAGGTAGACGGCGATCATGATGGCTTCGAGGAAGAAGGCCCATGCCTCCACGCCGAAACCGAGACCGAACACGTCGCCCCAGCGCCCCATCATCCCCGGCCACAGCAGGCCGAACTCGAAGGACAGCACGGTGCCGGTGACGATGCCGATCGCGAACTGCACCGCCATGACCGCCGACCAGCGCCGGGCGAGCTTCAGGGCCACCGGGTCGCCTCGGCGCAGGCCCCGGTAGTGCATCACCAGGGTGATGAAGGGCAGCGCCACCCCGAAGGGGACGAGCAGGATGTGCGAGGCCAGGGTGAAGGCCATCAGCTCGCGGGAGGGCAGGAGCTGGGGCGGTGTGCTGCCGGCCAGTTGGGCTGCTGTGCTGAGCATGCGTGCCTCGGTGGTCTTCCCCCGCCGCGGGCGGGGACAGGAGGGACAGGAGGGTGCCGGATTCGGGATGTCCCGGCCGGATCAGTGCCGGTGCGACACCGCTGTTGCTCCGTGGGGCCGATCGGGCGCGGGGTCGCGGTCGGGCAGGGTGAAGGCCCGCTCGCGCCGTGCGCCGGACGCGAAGACGACGGACCAGCTCAGCACCGCGCCCAGCCTGCTGCGGAACCCGGTCAGGAAGGCGATGTGGATGAAGAGCCACGCCAGCCAGCCGGGCACGCCCGACAGATGCACCGGGCCGGCCTTGACGACGGCCCGGCCGCGGGAGATGTAGGCGGCGCTGCCCAGGTCCAGATACTTGAAGGGCTTCGGCTTCTTCGTCCTGCCCTCCACGGAATGGCGCACGGCCCGCCCGGCATAGGCACCCGACTGCATCGCGACCTCCGCCAGACCGGGCAGGTGGCGGAGCCCCATCACGTCGCCCACCACGCGGATCTCCGGATGCCCGGCGAGGGTCAGGTCGGGTTCGACCGCGATACGCCCGGCACGGTCCTGGGCCGCGCCGGCGGCCCGTGCCACCGCGGCGGCGATGGGCGGCGCCTCGACCCCCGCCGTCCACAGCACGGTGCGTGCGGCGTACCGGGTGGTGGCGCCGTCCCTGTCCTTGACGGTGAGGCCGTTCGCGTCGAGGTCGGTGACCATCGTCCCCAGATGGAGATCCACCCCCAGATGCCGCAGGGTGCGCGCCGCGCGTCCGGCCAGCGGTTCACCGAAGGTCCCGAGGACCTTGTCGGACCCCTCGAAGAGCAGCACCCGGGCCTGGAGGGGGTCGATCGTGCGGAACTCGCGGTCGAGGGTGTGGCCGGCGATCTCCCTGATCTGCCCGGCGAGTTCCACACCGGTCGGCCCGCCGCCGACCAGGGCGAAGGTGAGCCACTGGCGTCGCTCCTCCGGATCGGTGGCCGACTCGGCCATCTCGAAGGCGCGGTAGATCCGGCGGCGGATCTCCAGGGCGTCGCCGAGGGTCTTCATGCCCGGGGCGTTCACGGCGAACTCGTCGTGCCCGAAGTAGGACTGGCGCATGCCGACCGCGACGATCAGATCGTCGTAGGGGACGGCGAGGCTGCCGCCCTCCGGCCGCCGCACGTGGACGAGGCGCTCTTCCACGTCCACGCCGGTGGCGTCGGCCAGCAGGCAGCGCACGTTCGGGTGGCGGCGCAGGACCGCGCGCAACGGCTGCGCGATCTGGCCCTCGGACAGGATCCCGGCCGCGCACTGGTAGAGCAGCGGCTGGAAGAGGTGGTGGGCCCGGCGGTCGACCAGCGTCACCGCGACCGGTGCACGGCGCAGCGCCCGGGCAGCGAACAGTCCCGCGAAACCGCCGCCGATGATCACCACCCGGCGGGGCGTGATGTGGTCCTCCACGGACGCTCAGCCGCCGGTGGCGAAGCCGGGGAAGAGCGTCATGCCGCCGTCGACGTACAAGGTCGTGCCCACGACGTAGTCGAGCAGGTCAGATGCCATCGCGACGACGGCCTCGGCGATGTCCTCGGGGTCTCCGACCCGGCGGTACGGGATGAGCTTGAGCAGGTCGGCCTCAGCGTCGGGCGTGTCCCAGGCGGACTTGTTGATGGGGGTGCGGATGGCGCCCGGGGCGACCGCGTTCACCCGGATGTGGTGCGGCGCGAGTTCCTGGGCCAGGGTCTGCATCATCATGAGGATGCCTCCCTTGGAGGAGGCGTAGTTCACGTGGCCCGACCACGGGATGATCTGGTGGACGGAGCTCATGCAGACGATCTTCCCGGCCGACCGGGACACCTCGGGGACGACACCGCGGCGCATGAACTCCTTGGCGGCCTCGCGCGCGCACAGGAACTGCCCGGTGAGGTTGACGTCGATGACCTTCTGCCACTGGGCGAGGGTCATGTCCACGAGCGAGGAGTCCCGCTGGAGGCCGGCGTTGGGCACCATGATGTCGATGGTGCCGAACTCCTTCACCATCCGGGCGACCATCTCGACGACCTGGTCCTCCTGGGACACGTCGGCCTCGTGGGCGTAGGCGCGGACCCCGAAGCCCTTGATCTGCTCCACGACCTTGTCGGCCTCGTCCGCCCCGGCGACGTAGTTGACGACGACGTCGGCCCCGGCACGGCCCAGGGCGACCGC
Organism: Streptomyces sp. NPDC020917; assembly: GCF_044333795.1. Classification (NCBI taxonomy): domain Bacteria; kingdom Bacillati; phylum Actinomycetota; class Actinomycetes; order Kitasatosporales; family Streptomycetaceae; genus Streptomyces; species Streptomyces sp. NPDC020917. Next base: position 309,151 of record NZ_JBIRRR010000006.1, read on the forward strand.
GGTCGCCATGCCGATACCCGAGTTCGCCCCGGTCACCAGGGCCTTCTGCCCGTGCAGAAGCCGCGCGCTCAGCGGCCCCCGGCTCTCCTCGGCCTTTCCTGCCACCAGATTCCTCCTCGACCGTGCCCACCGGCGCATCGTCCGGGCAGCAGGCCAGGACCATGCGCAGAAGCCGTCACCTTCCAGTGCTCAGACCCAAGCACCCGGCTCCGAGGAGGCCCGGAAGGGCGCGCCCGTTCGGGGCCCGCTTCGACCGGAGTGGCCTACAGGCCGGGTTCACCCGCGGGTGAACCCGGCCCTGCACCGGCGACGGCCGGAACCGCCGCCGTTCGCGCGGCTAGCCGGTGACGCGGAACACGTGGCTGCCCGCGCCGACGGTGAAGTGGGCGTAGCCGTCCGCGCGTTGGCCGGATGTCGCGCCTGCGGGGGCGTGGACCTTCTGCGCACCGCTGACCGGGACGAGGACGTCGGCGGTGGACCCCACCGGGATGTCGACGCTCAGGGTGAGCAGCCCCGGGTTCCGGGTCCACGACGAGGCGATCCGGCCGAGGGGTGACGTGACGTGGGCGGAGGCATGGGTGAGGCCCCCGACGGTGTGGGGGCTGATGGTCACCTTCGTGTAGCCGGGCGCCGCGGCCTCGATGCCCGCGACGTCCTGGTACAGCCAGTCGTCCACCGTGCCGAGGAAGGCGTGGTCGTGCGAGCGCGAGTTGGCGTTCCACTCCTCCCACATGGTCGTGGCGTCCAGGCCCTCGAACCAGTAACCCCAACCGGGATAGGTCGGGTTGGTGGCCACCTTGTAGGCCAGGTCGGCGTGCCCGGAGTCGGTGAGGACCGGCAGGAGAACCTTGGTGCCGAGCGCCCCGGTGTCCAGGTGGTCGCCGCGGGCGTGGATGTCCGCGACGAGGTTGTCGGTCACGGCCTGGCGGTGCTCCGGCGGCACCAGGCCGAAGCTCAGCGGGAGCAGGTTCGACGTCTGCCGGTAGCCCGCGGCCTTGTCGTCGAAGTAGGCGCCCTTGGCGCTGTCGTAGAAGGTGGCGTTGAAGGTGTCCTTGACCTGGGCGGCGAAGGCGTCGAAGTGCTGTGCGTCGGTGCCGTGGCCCAGCGCCTTCGCCATCGTCGCGAGCCGGGTCGCGGTGAGGTAGAGGTAGGCGGTGCCCGTCAGCCGGGTGCCCTCCGGTGCGTTGGCGCCTTCCGGGGAGAGCCAGTCGCCGTAGCTGAAGCCGGTGTAGATGCCGCCGGTGCCGGCGATGTCGTGCTCGTAGTACGACATCCAGGCCTTCATGCCGTCGTAGTTGTCGGCGACCGCCGCGGTGTCGCCGTAGTACCAGTACAGGTCCCAGGTGCCGAGGATGTAACTGGCCGACCAGACGGGGTCCTTGACCTGCTTGCCCGACTCGGTGGTGGGCACGGTGGGGCCGATCGACCCGTCGGCGTTCTGGTCGTCGCGGTGCGAGCGGACCCAGCTCTCGTAGAAGTTCTGCATGTCGAAGTTGGCGATCGCCGAGTCCGCGTACAGGAAGCCGTCGGCCGTGTAGGGCCGCTTCTCGTACATGGGTGTGTCGGTCGGGACCGAGTGCAGGTTGTTGAGGATCGTGTCGGCCTGCGCGTCCTGGTAGCGGTTCAGCAGGTCGCTGGAGCTGGTGAACCCGCCGGTGGACGTGACCGCCGTGTGGACCCGCATCCCGTCGACCGACTGGAGGGTGACCCCCTGGGGGACGACGACCTGGGCGTAGCGGAAGCCGGCGTAGCTGTAGCTCGGCTGGTAGGACTCCACGCCGCCGCCCCTGAGGGTGTAGGTGTAGGTCTGCAGGCCGAGCCCGAAGGCGCCGGTGTTGTCGACGGTGCCGTCGGCGCGCAGCTTCTCGCCGTAGGTGACGGTGACCGTCGCTCCCGCGGGGCCCTGGACGCCGATGCGCGCCCAGCCGGCGGTGGGGCTGCCGTAGTCGTAGACGTGCGTGCCGGCGGCCGGAGTGGTGACGTGCGCGGCCTGCAGGTGGCCGGTCACCTTGATGGGCGGGAAGCTCTCCGAACGCAGCGTGCCCTGGGGGCCGTCGACCGTCAGCGCGGGGTGCCAGGCGCTGTCGTCGAAGCCGGTGTCGTTCCAGCCGGGCTGCTCAGCGCGGGCGTCGTAGCTCTCCCCGAACCACAGCGACTGCGAGGTCGTGGGCCCGTCCGACACCTTCCACCCGCTGTCGCTGACCACTTGCTGGTGCGTGCCGTCGGTGTAGGTGATGTCGAGCTCCAGCTTGAGCTTGGGCTCGCCCCACCAGGACGACGCCTTCCACTCGTCCGGGTTCGTCATCGCGTAGTAGCCGCGCCCCAGGCTGACGCCGATGGCGTTGCCGCCGGTGCGCAGCGCGGAGGTGACGTCGTACGTCGAGTACAGGACGGTCTTGTCGTAGACGGTGAATCCGGGTTCGAGCTCCCGGTCGCCGATGCGCCGGCCGTTCAGGTACAGCTTGTTGTAGCCCAGGCCCGCGATGTGGGCCCGCGCGGAGGCGATGGGCTTGCGGGCGGTGAAGTCGTCGCGCAGCAGCGTCTCGGGCGCCGGCGGAGCCGACACGGACCTGCCCCAGGGGCCCGCGCCGTAGCGGGCGGCCTCCAGGGCCTTCGGCCACGCCGCGTCGTCGTACCCGGGCTGCTGCCATCCGTCAGCCGCCGTGTCGGAGGCTTTCCAGCTGCTGTCGGTGACGAGGTCGGCGGGCGCTCCCGTGCCGGTGAAGTGGAGGCTGCCGAGCACGCCCGCCGGCCCCTGGTTGGTGTTGGTCGCCTCCACCGCCAGCACGTTGGTGCCCGCGTGGAGGTAAGGCGCGATGTCGACGACGCTCGCCGTCCGCCAGGAGTCCGCGACGCGCGGGGAGCCGGCGGCCTCGGTGCCGTTGACGTACAGCGTGAAGCTGTCGTCGGCGGTGAGCTGCATCTCCGCCGTGGCGATCTGCGCTCCGGCGGGCAGGTCGAAGCTGCGGCGCAGGTAACGGGTCCCGGCGGGAGCCGAGTCGGAGGGATTGCCCTCCGGGTACCAGATCCAGTTCGCGTCGTCGAGCCGCAGCACGGGCGCGTTCGCGTGGGCGCCGATCCACGTGCCCTGGAAGTCCGCGGGGTCGACGAAGGACGTCTCGAACCGTGCTTCGCCGCTCCACGCCGAGGCGTTCCCGGAGCCGTCCCAGACGCGGACGTGCCAGTAGTAGCCCGTCCGCGAGGCGAGGGCGCTGCCGCCGTAGGTCACGTCGAAGGACCGGGAGGAGCGGACCCGCCCGCTGTCCCACACAACTCCCTTGCCGCCGGGGGACGTCGACACCTCGACCTGGTAGGCGGCCTGTTCGACGGCGGGGTGGCCGGCGGCGCCGGGGCCCGGGGTCACCTCCCAGCTCAGCCGGGGCCGGGTGACGTCGACGCCCAACGGCTGGACCTGGTGCTCGACTTCGAGCCCGCTCACCCGCGGGGCGTTCCCGTTCGCCGCCGCGCCCGGCCCGGGGTCCGGTACGGCCACGGCCGCCGCACCGGGCGAGGCGCCCACTCCTGACACGGCCGCCACGAGCGACAGCATCAGCCCGACAGCCAATCCGCGCTTTCTCACACTTGCCTCCATGGACGGCACGGGATCCGGCGCCGCGCGCCGCGCGGCTCCCCCGCCCGCCCTGCCTGTTGAATCGTTTCAACCTCTCGGTACACCACTCAACCACAGGCCGCGCAAAGGAAACAAGACGCCGTCACCAGCCCATCCGCGGGCCCCGCCCCCCTTGCAATGGGTCAGCCTCCAGGCACGCGGTTCCCGGCCCTGCCCTATGGAGGTGGCGGCTCCTCACCGGCCATCAGGCGCAGCATGCACGCCAGCGCGGCCGCCGGATCCGGGGTGTCCAGCACCACGTGCTCCCGTCCCCACGGGTGCGCCATCACGAGGAATCCGTGGTCGATGCGGCGATCGCGGGGAACGGCTCGCCGGAGTAGTCGCGGAAGTCGCCCGTCACCGACACATGCAGCACGTTCATGCTCGTCCACGGGAACAAGGCCCGCAGCACCGGCTCCTCCACGGCCAGTTGCAGCAACCGCCACATCGCCGGGCGCGCCCAGTCACCGCCCAGGTGCGGCGGCCCCCAGGCGTTCAGCGTCGCCAGCCAATCCTGATCGCGCTCGCCGCCGGCGCCCTCGATCGCCATCCTCCGACCTTCGGGGCCTGTCGGGAGTCTGTCAACGCCAGGATCGCCGCCGGGGGCCCGCCTACCAGTCCCGGACGGACTCAAGTCCGGTGCCCCGGCGGGCGGGCGCTGCTCCCCCGGAGGGAGGGTCAGTCCTCGGCGAGCGCGTGGGCGGGGGTGATGCGCGACATGGCCCGGATCGGGAGGGTGAGCGCGGCGCACACCAGGACGACGCCCGCGGCGGTGGCCAGCAGCGCCGCGCCGGTGAGGGCGGGCAGCCGGCCGGCGAGCATGCCGGCGCCCAGGGGCAGCACGGTGGCCAGGCCCACGGCCGCTCCGGCGAGGCCGCCCATGAGGGCGAGCAGCGCGCCCTCGCAGAGGGACAGCCGGGCCAGTTCGCGGTCGCTCCACCCGGTGGCGCGCAGCACCGCCAGATCCGCCGCCCGCTCGCGCTGCGACAGCACCAGCACGTCGACCGCGCCGGCCGCGCCCAGCAGCAGGGACAGTGCCACGGAGATGTAGTCGGCCGAACGCGCGTGCGCGACGACGGCGCTGCCCAGCAGCGAGCCCGCGACCTGGCCGCGGAAGCCGAGGGTCAGGGCGAGCAGCACGGTGAACGCGGCGACACCCAGGGCGATTCCGGCCGCGCCGAGCGCGGTGCGGCCCGGCGTGCGCAGCAGGTTGCACCACGCCAGGCCCCGGACCGAGCGCACCGCGGCGGCCCGGCGGGTCGCGCTGACCGGCGGGTTGACCGCGTCCAGCGGGCCCAGGCGGGTGGCCTTCCAGGCCGGCAGCAGCCCCGCCGCCACGGTCAGCAGCAAGGCGACCGGCAGCACGAGCACCGCGCGCGCTCCGGCGTGGGCCATCCCCAGCCCGGCACCGAGGCCGTAGGCGAGGCCGGTGCCCACCGCACCGGACACCGCGCCGATCACGGCCAGTTCACCGACGACCAGCCGCATCACCTCGCCGCCGCTCCACCCCAGGCAGCGCAGCGTGCCGATCTCCGTGCGCCGGGAGCGCACCGACGCCAGCGCCGCCTGTGACAGGAACAGCCCGCACACCACGAGGACCAGGACGAAGAGGATCTCGCTCTTGCGGTCGACGGCCTTGAGGATGCGCAGGGCCACGCCTTTGGCGGTCCACTCCTCGCGGACCGTCAGCCCGCCCGGCAGCGCGACCTTCTGCGGGGCCGGCGAGCTGCCGACGGTGAGGTCGACCTGGAGGCCCGGGTAGGCGCGGCTGATCTCGCCGGCCACGGCGCTGACGCGGGCGCGCGAGACGGCGTCCACGCCGGTGACGCCGGCGACCCTGATCCTGATGGCGCTGATCGGTGCCGTGTCCTGAAGGTCCGGGGTGTGGCGGCTCTTGGTGACCACGGTCAGCGAGTCGAGGCTGGTGAGCAGCGTCGGCGGTGCACTGAGGTAGGCGCCCAGGTTCCGGTCCGGCCGGAGCGGGGCGTCGTGCAGGGCCTTGCGGGTCGCATCGTCGGCCCCGACGACCGACGGCGGCCGGTAGGTCTCCATCGGGACGGCGGTCAGGGCCGAGAACCCCGGCAGCCGGTCCGGATCGTACCGGCCGACCACGTCCAGCAGGGGCGGCGGAAGCCGGCCGAAGTCCTGCTCGACGCAGATGTCGCGCAGGCCGACGCAGACCGCGCCGGGGTGCGGGGTGACCGTGCGGAACTGGGTGCCCTTGTTCTCCTCGGGGACGGCCGGGATGAACTGCTGTTCCGACCGGGTCCGCCACAGCTCCTTCGACTGCGGCGGTTTCAGCACCGGGTGGAGCACGCCGCCCGAGGAGCCGTACCGCACCGGGCCGGTCGTCCAGTACTCGTCGGTGTCGACACGCGCCTTGAGGCTCCCCTGTGCCGGGAAGCCGTCGTCCAGGTTCGCGGTGACGCTGCCGACGGGCGTGCCGTGCAGGCCGTTGAGGAAGGTGTGCGCGTGGACGCCGCCGAGGTTCTTCGCCAATGCGGCGGGATCGCCCACGTCGAGCTGCTCGACGGTGCCGTCCACCCGGCCGGCGGTCAGTGCGCGGCTGCTGAGGACCGCAGGGACGTCGTAGTAGTAGGACACGTCATGCGGGGTCTTCCAGACGGGCTTGTCGTCCTCGCGGAGGGCGCGCCCGGTCACCGCCGCGCGGTCCAGGCCGACCAGCCGGTTCTCCTGGTCCGGGTCGATCGCGGCGAGCAGCACCGGGTAGCTGACCGGCACGTCCACGTATCCCGTCTCGGATCCGCTCCGGCAGGTCAGGGTGGCGTTGATGTCGGGGTTGAACGGCGACCACTCGCGGAGGTCCTCGGGCAGGTCCAGCGGCTTCAGCGGGCTGCCGTCGCCGTTGATGAGGAGCTCCGACTTGTCGGAGTTGTAGTACCAGCAGACGTAGTAGGTGGACTTCCCGGCCTTCTGCGCCTGGAGCCCGGGGAAGGGCAGGTCGTCCACGTGGTCGACGGTGCCGATCGGGGTGCGCGAGAAGTACAGGTAGGCGTCGGAGCCGGGCACGGCTTGCGTGCCGGTGGAGATCGTGGTCCTGACCCGCAGCGCCTGCGCTTCGGTGCCCGCCTTCAGGTACTTGGAGACGTCGAGGCGGACGTGGCTCTCCACCATGACGGAGCCGACGTTGGCCACGGGCGCGGCGACCTGCACGCCGGCCATCTTCTTGATCGCCTGGTACTGGCCGAGGCTGATGCCGCCGTAGATGCCGGACAGGAAGTTCGCCTGGACCAGGTCCCGACTCTGCTCCAGCTGCGTCTCGGTGCCCTTCGGACGCACCAGGACGTCGTAGGCGGAGCGGACGTTGTGCTGGACGACGCCGACGGTGCGGGCCTGGCTGGTGCTCACTGCCGTGGTCAGCAGCGTGAAGCTGGTGGCGGCCACGAGGGTGCCGGCGCCGAGCGCCAGGGCGCGCGAGCGGCGCCGGCGCAGCTGGGAGACGATCATGCCCAGCAGGCCGGGCCGGGAGTGCTGGAGGGTCACGGCCGGTAACCGCCGAGCCGGTCGAGGGCGTCCGCGGCCGGTGCGACGGCGTCGTCGGCGACGATCCGGCCGTCCTGGAGGCGGACGATCCGGTCGCAGGAGGCCGCCACTTCGGCGTCGTGCGTGGCCAGCAGCATGGTCATGCCGAACTGCTCGCGCAGGTTCATCAGCAGGTCGACGATGCCGCGGCCGGTCGCGCTGTCCAGGTTGCCGGTCGGCTCGTCCGCCAGCAGGAGCGCCGGCCGGCTCACCAACGCCCGTGCGATCGCGACCCGTTGCCGCTGGCCCCCGGACAGTTCGGACGGCAGGGCCTGTGCGCGGTCGGCGAGTCCGACGGCGGCGAGCATCTCCGTGCCGCGCTCGCGGCGGTCGAAGTCCACCCGGCGCGGCAGTACCGGCGCGAGCACGTTGTCGAGCGCGGTCAGGGCGGGCAGCAGGTGGAAGCGCTGGAAGACGAACCCGGTCCGGCGCCGGTGGGCGTCGAGCCGGCGGGCGGTCAGCTCCTCGCCGTCGATCTCCACCGCGCCCTCGTCGGGGCGGTCCATCCCGCCGGCCAGGTGCAGGATCGTCGACTTCCCGGCCCCCGACGCCCCGGTGAGGGCCACGGACGTCCCGTCCCCGACCGTCAGGTCGACGGCGTCCAGGGCCGTCAGCCCCGGGTAGCGCCGGGTCACTTCCCGCAGCGTCACGCGCACGTCGAGCATCCCCCTCGTACATTGCCGCAATACAGCGCTACATTGTCACAACTTAGGAGGGGTGTACATGCCACTGCACCACGCGGTGCTCGCTCTGCTGAGTGAGAGCCCGGACCACGGCTACGAGCTCAAGGCCCGTTTCGAGCAGGCGGTGGGCCCGCAGTGGGGGGGCCTCAACATCGGCCACCTGTACCAGATCCTGGAACGGCTGGTCCGCGACGGGTACATCACCCGCTCCCAGGTCTCGCAGAGCGACCGGCCGGACAAGAACCGGTACACCCTGACCGCGTCCGGGCGGGCCGAACTCCACGACTGGGCCACCAGTGCCTGGGTGCGCACCGGCGGCTACCGCGACGAGCTCTTCCTGAAGCTGTTCGGCGCCGCGTCACTGGGCCCCGAGGCGCTCGCCGCGCTCGTCGAGGCCCAGCGCGGCACCTATCTGTCCGAGATCGGCGGCCTCACCCGGCTCCGCCGCACCCACACCGACGACCCGCTGGTCTCGCTCCTCATCGACGCGGCGATCGCGCACACCAAGGCCGACCTCGAACTCGTCGAGTCCGCTCCGGGCCGCCTCGCCCCCCTCGCCGCGGCCGCCGGCGAGACGGTCACCGGCGGGACCGCGGCAGCCGACGATCCGGTGAACGACCGGCGGAGGCACGGCTGACGGCCGCCGTCCGGCACCGGAAACAGCCCCTGCGGCGGGAGGGCCCGCCCTCACCAGTCATGCATCGTGCCGTCGGCAAGCCTGTTGTACGGCAGATACGCCTGCTGGTAGGGATGGGCGGCCGCCGCCTCCTCGTCCAGCTCGACGCCGAGCCCCGGGGTGTCGCCGGGATGCAGCAGGCCGTTCCCGAACGTCAGCGACTGCCGGAACACGGTGTTCGTCGCCGCGCTGTGGCCCATGTACTCCTGGATGCCGAAGTTGTGCAGGGCGAGCCCCAGGTGCGCCTGCGCGGCCAGGCCGACCGGGGAGATGTCGGTCGGGCCGTGGAACCCCGACTTGATCTGGTACTCCGCCGCGGTGTCCATGATCTTGCGCAGCGGGGTGATGCCGCCGAAGTGGGTCGCGGACGCGCGGACGTAGTCGATGAGCCGCTCGCCGAGCAACTGGTGGAAGTCGGCGGCGTGGTTGAAGACCTCGCCTACCGCCAGCGGGGTGGTGGTGTGGTGGCGGATCAGCCGGAACGCCTCCTGGTGCTCGGCCGGCGTGCTGTCCTCCAGCCAGAACAGGTCGTACGGCTCAAGCGACTTGCCCAGCTTCGCGGCCTGGATCGGGGTCATCCGGTGATGGCCGTCGTGCAGCAGCGGCAGCTCGGGGCCGAACTCGTTGCGCACGGCCTCGAAGACAGTGGGCAGATGGCGCAGGTACGCGCGGGTGTCCCAGTCCTCCTCCGCCGGCCTGCTCCCCCGCCCGGCCGGCTCGTGGTCGTAGCGCTCGCCGCTGGCCTGGGGCTGGGCGGCCACCCCGTACAGCTTCTCGATGCCGGGGACGGAGCTCTGGATGCGGACGGCCTGGTGGCCCTCCTCCACATGGCGGCGCACCGAGTCGAACAGCTCCGGCAGATCCCGTCCGGAGGCGTGGCCGTACGTCATCAGGCCCCTGCGGCACGCGCCGCCGAGGAGCTGGTAGACCGGCAGGCCCGCGGCTTTCCCCTTGATGTCCCACAGCGCCATGTCGACGGCCGCGATCGCCGCCATGGTGACCGGGCCGCGCCGCCAGTAGGCCCCGCGGTAGAGGAACTGCCAGGTGTCCTCGACGCGGTGCGGGTCGCGGCCGGTCAGCAGCGGGGCCACATGCTCCTGCAGATAGGCGGCGACGGCCAGTTCCCGGCCGTTGAGCGTGGCGTCGCCGAGGCCGGTGACGCCCTCGTCGGTGGTGATCTTGAGGGTGACGAAGTTGCGGTTGGGGCTGGTGACGATGACGTCGGCCGAGGTTATCTGCATGTCTCCTTCTCGGTTTCAGGATCGGCGGAGCTGCTGGACGGAGGCCACGACCGCGGGGTCCTCTCCCCAGGCGGGGGTGATCACCGACAGCAGCGCCGCGAGACGCCGGGTGCCGCCCGGCCGCGCGCAGGCGCGGGCCAGCTCGGGAGCGGCGGTGTCCGGCAGTGCCGCGGGGTCGGCGGCCGCGAGGACGTGGTCGGCCCAGGCCGCCACGCAGCGCAGGGCGGGTACGGCGTCGCGGCCGGCCGCCTGCTCGGCCCGGACGACGGGCAGGATGCGGGCGCGCAGTTTCACGCTGCCGTCCATGGCGATCTGGGCGAGGTGGTGGGCGATACGGGGGTTGCGGAACCGGGCCAGCAGCTGCTCCCGGTACGCGGGGACACCGAGGCTCTCTTCGGTCAGATGGCGTTCGGCGCCGTCCCAGTACTCCTCGACCTCGCGCCGGCAGGCGGGGTCGCGGATCGCGTCCGCCACCGTGCCGTGGCCGCGGACGGGCCCGGTGTAGGCGAGCATCGAGTGCGCCCCGTTCAGCAGCCACAACTTCCGCCGCTCGTACGGCTCCACGTCGTCGACGAAGAGCGCGCCGGCCCGTTCCCACGGCGGCCGGCCGGCCGGGAAGCGGCCGCTGAGCACCCAGCTGTGGAACGGCTCGGCGACCACCGCAGCGCCGTCCCGCAGCCCGAGCCGCGCGGATGCCAGCCCGATGTCGGCGGCCGTGGTGCGGGGCGTGATGCGGTCGACGGACGTGCTGACGAATCCGACGTGCGCGTCCACCCAGTCGGCCAGCGACCCGTCCACCTCGGCGGCGAGGCCGAGGACGACGCGCCGGGTGGCCGCGCCGTTGCCGGGCAGGTTGTCGCAGGAGACGATCGCGACGCCCCCGGCCCCGGCGCGCCGGCGTGCGGCCAGCAGGTCGACCAGCCGGGCCGGAGCGGTGAGCAGCGGGCCGTCCCCGCCGCGGCGCAGCTCCCGCAGGTCGCGCTGGACCTCCGCCGCGGCAAGGTCCAACTCCCCCTGGGCGGTGAGCCGGTAGCCGGCCTCGGTGACGGTCAGCGTCACCGCGGCGACCCCCGCTCCCCCGCCGAGCTCGCGCAGCCGCGGCTGGTCGGCACCGTCGTGGGCGGCGACGATGGATCCGACCAGCTCGACGCCATCGCCGCGGTCGGCGCGTTCGGTCACCGAGTAGAGGCCGTCCTGGGCGGCCAGGAGATGCGCCGCGTCGGGCCTGCGGCCGGTGAACGCCGCGATGCCCCAGGCGTTCTCCTGGTCGGCCCGGTGGGTGTACCAGGCCTGGTGGGCGCGGTGGAACGCGCCGAGTCCGAGATGGACGATCCGCACCGGGGCCCGCGAACGGGCCCCGGCCGTCGATCTGTTGAGTGTTCGCATGGAGCGCGCTGCTATCCCTGGGGGTAGGTGACCCCGCCACCGCCCTGCACGGACGGGAAGATGAGCAGGTTCCCGTAGTGGTGCATGGCGATGCCGGCGAAGTAGGTCTCGTCCGGGGCGTAGGCCGCCTGGACCTTGGCGAGTTCGGCCTCCATGTAGGTGCGGCCCTCCTCCCAGAAGGTGACGCTCGGCGGATCGCCGCCGCCGGTCAGGTCCTTGGTCTCCACGCCGATCACCACGGACTCCGGCTTGTCGATCTGCCGGGCGTAGGCGACCTCGTGGGCCGCGCGCGCGATGATCCCGCCGTTGTCGGCGTGGTCCACGTAGTCCATCAGGGAAACGTAGTCGCTGAGGTCCTGCACATGGTCGCTCAGGGGGGCGGTCCTGCCGTGCCAGGTGACGGCGGTGCAGCAGGGCGTGGACGTGTCGAACCAGCTGGGGACGGCGGGGCCGAACAGCAGCGGCTCGCCGGAGGCGTCCCGCAGCCGGACGAGCTGCTCCAGCAGGTCGAGGTAGACGACCTGGAGGTTGCTGCTCGCGTCGCTCCACGGGGCGAGGCTGTACGGCTCGATGTCGACGTTCACGCCGTCGAAGCGGGCGTCCGCCGGGACGGCCAGGTTGTAGTCGAGGACCTTCTCGAACTCGCTGATCGCGTAGTGCTGGTACTGGGGCAGCGCGCCCAGGTTCGGCGGGGTGGTGCCCCCGGCGACGACCGCCTGCACGTGGTAGCCGCGGCCGCGCGCCCAGCGCACGAACGACGCCACCTGGGTGCGGGAGTCACGCAGCATGTCCTTGCCCTGGGAGGCGGCGACGCCGAGGTACAGGGTCCGGACGGGTTCGGAGCCGGGGAAGGTGGTGGTGTCGTCCATCATCCGGCCGAGCCGGTCGCGTGCGGCGGTGTCGAACACCACCGGGTAGGAGTTCTGCTCCCAGACCCACATGGCGCGGTTCTGGTCGTAGGTCCTGCGCGGGGCGGGCTTCGCTCCCCCGAGCGAGACGTAGGTGGTGGTGGAGGTGCCGACGTGCCCGCGCCGGTCGGTGGCACGGGCCTCCAGGCCGGCGAAGCCCGGGGACAGGGCGCGCAGGTCGAGCCGTACCAGGTAGCGGTTCGGGGAGCCGGGGACCGGATGGGCCGTCCGCCAGGCGCGGCCGTTGGCCCGCACCTCGACGCCGCGCAGCCCGCTCTTCGACGTCGCCTCGACGACGACCGGCACGGTGGCGCCGGTGAGCCGGTCGGACATCGCGGGCGAGACGATCCGGACCGCAGGCTTCGCGGCGGCCGGGTTGTCGACGTCCACCGAGACGAGGTTGGACCACTTCGAGTACAGGGTCTGGAGGTTCTTGCCGTAGACGGCGAGGCCGATGGTCCCGTCCTGGTCTCCGACGTCGACCGTCGCCGACCAGGTGCCGGCGGCGGCGTCGGTGGTGACGGGCACGGTCCGCTGCGCGTCGACGACCAGCTTCAGGTCGCCGGTCTCGGCGTACCGGCCGCTGACCGTCAGGGTGTGCCCGTCGATCGTGGCGTGGTCGGCCGGGGAGTCGATGGAGATCATGGGGGTCCCGGCGGCGTGTGCGGAGCCGGCCGGCGCCAGCCAGGCGGCGCCCGCGCACAGCAGGGACAGGGCCACTGCCCAGGGTTTTCTGCTTCTTCGCATGACGGTGCTCCTCTTCTTTTCAAGGGAGAACTGCGGTTACAGCGAGGGGGGTTCGTCCGCGCGGTGGACGGTCGTGCCGGCGAGGACCGTGCGCAGGACGCGGAACTCGGTGTCCAGCAGCACCAGGTCGGCGGCGGCGCCGGCCGTCAGGGTTCCGCGGTCGCGGAGCCCGGCGATGCGCGCGGGGTTGGACGTCGCGAGAGCCAGGACGTCCGCGTCGGCGAACGGGGTGTGCGCGCGCGTCCAGCGGACGCAGTCGGCGAGCGAGGCCGCCGAGCCGGCCAGCAACCCGCTGCCGGTGAGGACCAGGCCGCCGTCGGGGGTGACGGTGACGTCGCCGCCGACGGGTGTCATGTAGCGGCCCGGCGGGGAGCCGGCGAGCGCCGCCGCGTCGCTGACCAGGAACGAGCGGCGGACGCCCTTGGCGCGGACCATGGCGCTCAGGGTGTCGGCCGGCAGGTGGTGCCCGTCCGCGATGAACCCGGCGGACAGGCGGTCGTCGGCGAGCTGCGCCCAGATCGGGTTCGGGTGGCGCGGCAGCGTCGGCTGGATGCCGTTGCCCAGATGGGTCGACAGCGACGCCCCTGCCGCCGCCGCCCGGTGGATCCGGTCGGGCTCGGCCGCGCAGTGCCCGAGCGCCACCAGGACTCCGGACCGCACCGCCCGGTCGATGTACGCGTCGGTGTTCGCCCGCTCCGGTGCGAGCGTCACGATCCGCAGCAGGCCGTCGGACGCCGCGATCCAGCGGGCCAGTTCGGCGGTGTCCGGGTCCCGCAGGCAGTCCGCGTCGTGGGCCCCGCGTGCCCCGTCCACCGGTGACAGATACGGCCCTTCGACGTGGATGCCGGCGATCGAGTGGGCGAGCAGGGCGTCGGTGCGGACCGCCTCGGCGATGACCTCCAGCGCGTGCACGATCCTGTCGTGGTCGGCGGTGATGACCGTGGGGAAGAACGTCGTGGTGCCGGCCGCCCACAGGGCGCGGGTCAGGGCGTGCACCGTGTCGACGCTCAGGTCGTCGGCGTTGACGTCGTGGCCGCCGTAGCCGTTGACCTGGAGGTCGACCAGGCCGGGGACCAGGTGGTGCGCGACGTCGCGGCCGGCGGGTTCGCGGTGTTCGACGGACCGGATGCGGCCGTCGCGGCCGGCCCGCACCAGGGCGTGGCGCCCGTCCGGCAGTTGTCCCTCCATCAGCCCTTGACCGCCCCCGCCACCAGACCGGAGCCCATCCGGGAGTGCACCGACAGGAACAGGGCGATCACCGGTACGGCGATCAGCGTGGAACCGGCCATCACCCCGCCCCAGTCGGTCGCGGAGGTCTCGCTGCTGAAGCTGCGCAGCCACAGGGGCAGCGTCGCGTGGTCGGTCTTGGTCATGACGATCAGCGCGAGGTTGTACTCGTTCCAGGTGTGCAGGAAGGCGAAGACCGACGAGGTGACCAGTCCGGGTCCGAGCAGCGGCAGGGTGACGCGGAAGAAGGCGCCCACCCGGCTGCAGCCGTCGACCATCGCTGCCTCCTCCAGTTCCACCGGGACGCCGTCGATGAAGCCGCGCAGCAGCCAGACCGTGAACGGCACGATCCCGCCGAGGCACAGCAGCGACAGGCCGGGCACCGAGCTGAGCAGGTTCCAGTCGTCGAGCATCCGGAACTGCGAGATGAACAGGGCCTCCGCCGGCAGCATCTGCACGACGATCACGAGCATGATCAGCGCGCCGCGGCCACGGAACCGGAACCGGCTGACCGCGACCGCCGCGAGGAAGCCGAAGAGCACCGCCAGGACCACCACGACCAGCGCCACGACGGCGCTCATGCGCAGTGCCGACCAGAACTTCCCGTCCCGCAGCACCCCCGAGAAGTGCTCGAAGGAGGTCGGGTACGGCACGAACCGCGGCGTGAGGGTGAACAGCTCCGAGGTCGGCACCAGCGCGGTGTTGACCATCCAGTAGACCGGGAAGACCCACACCAGCGCGGCCAGGACGGCGATCGCGTTGAGCACCCAGCGGCTGCGCCGGCGCCGTGACCGCCGGCCCGACGGTGCCGGCGTGCCGGCCGCGGGCCGCGGACCCGTCCTGGACGGGCGGCCGCCCGTGCGGGAGAACGTGGACGTGCTCATCGGGCCGCCGCCTCCTTCTGCTGGGTGACCAGCGTGCTGATGTACTTCCAGGTCAGCAGCAGGGTGAGGAGGAGCACCACGGTGGCCAGCGCGGAGGCCATCCCGTAGTCGCCCTGGCCGATGCCCAGCCGGTAGATGGCGGTGCCGAGGAGGTTGGTGTCGTCGGTGGAGCCGCCGTTCTGCTGCAGTACGTAGATCTGGGTGAACACCCGCAGGTCCCAGACGATCTGGAGCAGCCCGACGATCATGATGACCGGCAGCGCCAGCGGCAGCATCACGCTGCGGAACCGGCGCCAGGCGGACGCCCCGTCCAGCGACGCGGCCTCCATCACCTCCGCCGGGACCTGGCTGAGGCCCGCGTAGCTCATGAAGGCCACCAGCGGCACGCTCATCCAGACCACGATCAGCGCCGCCACGGTGAACAGCCCCATCGGGTCCGCGGTCCAGGCGTGCCCTTCCATCCCGGTGAAACCGACGTGGCTCAGCAGCCAGTTGACGACGCCGTAGCGGCTGTCGAACAGCCACTGCCAGACCGTCACGGTCACCATGACCGGCATGGCCCAGACGAACAGCAGCGCGACCTGCAGCGCCAGCCGGGCCCACCGGCTCACCACCGTCATGAGCACCGCAAGGGCGGTCCCGGCCAGCATCGTCAGCACCACGCAGACGAAGCAGAACACGATCGAGCGGACGAGCACCCTCAGCATCGCCGGGTCGCTGAGCACGGTCCGGTAGTTGTCCAGGCCCACCCATCCAGGTGCCTGACCGAACTGCTGGCGCAGCCCGAACTCCTGGAAGGACATCACGATCTGGCGGACCAGCGGATAGCCCAGGGCCACGATGACCGCCACGAACACCGGCGCGACGAGCAGGTAGGGCGTGAGTTGCGTCCTGCGGTGCCGGCGGCGGGCCGCCGGGACCGCGGGCGTGAGACCCGGATCGGTGGTCATTTCTTGTTCAGGACCTTCTCGATCTTGCCGTCCGTCTCCCGGGCCAGCTTCCCGGCGTCACCACCGCGGGCGAGCTGGGCCCAGAAGTCGGCCGGGATGTTGTCGCCCTGCACGACGGCCCAGTTCTCGGCGGTCGGGGTGAGCACCGAGTTCGCCACGATCTGCGCCTGCAACTGCCCGCTGGACAGGCTCGCGGGGATGGCGCCCGTGTAGGCGGTGTTGCCGGGGATCCACCCCTGGGCGGCGACCTTGGACTGGAACTCCTTGCCGTAGACGAGCCGCAGCGCGTCCTGCGCCAGCGACTTCACCTGCGACTTGGCCGAGATGCCGATGCTCGAACCGCCCGAGAACGAGTGGCCCACGCCGCCCGCCGTGACCGGCGGGATCGCCATGACCGCGGTGTTCTTCTTCATCTCGGGAGAGATGTTCTTCTCCGCGAACGTACGGCCGGAGACGATCGCGACCTCGCCGTTGTTGTACGGAACCCAGGGGGCCGCGCCCTGCTGGGAGGAGTCCGACGCGCCCAGTGCGGCGGTCTTCCACAGTTCCTGGAGCATGGCGAGTCCGGTCTCTGCCTGCGGGGTGGCGAGCGTGCCCTTCCAGGTGCCGTCGGAGTTCTGCTTGGCGTAGTTGGCGCCCTGCGAGAAGATCCACGCCTCCATGAAGTGGTTGTCGGCGGCCGGCAGGTAGATGCCCTGGAAGTTCCGGTGCTTGTCGGGGTTGGCCGCCTTGACCTTCTGGGCGGCCTGGACCAGCTCACCCAGGGTCCTGGGCTGCGCTATGTGCGCCTTGGCGAACAGGTCCTTGCGGTAGTAGATGACGCTCGCCCCGGCGTACAGCGGCAGCGCGTACTTCTTGCCGCGGGAGGTGCCGGCCCCGACGAAACTGGGGATCAGCTTCGTGCCGCCCAGGTCCTGGTACAGCGGGCTGAGGTCGGCGAAGGCGCCGACGCTGGCGAACGTCGATGCGGTGGTGTTGCCGATCTCGGCGAGGTCCGGGGTCTCCTTCTCACTGGCCATCGCGGTCTGCAGCTTGGCGATGATGTCGTCCCACTGCTGGATCTCGATCTTCAGCGTGGAGCCGGGGTGCTCCTTCTCGAACGCCGTCTTCAGGTAGTCCTGGGCGGCCTGCGGGATCGAGTCCTGCATGAACCACACGCGTACGGTGCCCTTGTCGGGACCGCCCGAGACCGATTCGCCGCTGCCGCCCGAGGCCGAGGAACAGCCGACCGTCAGCAGGCCGACGGCCAGTGCCGCCGCCGCGCACTTGATGATTCGCGCATCCATAGGGCATGTCTCTTTCAACGAAGGATTTGCATGGCTGTGGGTGCCCGCCTCACAGGGCGGCGCGGATCTGCTCCAGGACTGTGATCGGTGCCAGCAGCACCTCCGCGTCCAGGGGAGGGACGCCGGACTCCAGCATCCGCAGGAAGGCCCGCAGACCCGGCTCCACGTAGTCGGCGTCCAGTTCGATGTCGCGGCTCGCCAGCCCGTGCCGGCCGACGATCTCCGCGTGGAACGGGACCCGTCCGGCGTCGCTGGGGGTGACGAGGTGCAGGGTGACCGGCACTCCGCCGCAGCGGTAGCGGGCCACGACGGTGGCACCGGACCGCTCGACGTCGACGGGGCCGGGCACGCCGGGCGCCAGGCGCTGGGCGAGGTCGGCGGCGTGGATGCCGTAGAAGAAGATGCCGCTGTGCTCGCTGTCCGGGTCCGCGGGGCCGGTGACGGTGACCGCCTGGATCTCACCGATCCCGGTGGCCGCCTCCTGGAGCCGGTCGGCGTCGGGGACCCAGCGGACCGCGGAGTAGGAGGTCATGGGGGCCCCGCCGCGCGCGGCGGCCTCGATGATCGCCTCGGCATCGGCGGTACTGGCGGCCAGCGGCTTGTCCACCCAGACCGGGATGCCCGCCTCCAGGAACGGCACGGCCTGGGCGCGGTGCAGCGCGCCGTCGCGGTTGGTGACGATCAACGCGTCGACGTGGCCGAGCAGTTCGGTCGAGGTCGGCACGACCGGCAGTCCGCCGCCCAAATCGGCGAGTTCGCGGTTGCGGGCGTCGTCCTCGCCGACCAGCGCGGTGACCCGGGCGTGCGGTGCGATCTGCTTGACGTTGAGGGCCCGGACGATCTCCTCGGCGTGGCTGTTCTCGGTTCCGACGATGGCGAGACGCCGTGTGTCGTTCATGGCTCAGACCTCCTGGAGTTCGACGGGGCGGCCCTCGTCGGCGGACTGGTAGACGGCCCGGACCACGGCGAGCGCCCGGCGTCCCGCGGCGAGCGTCACGGCCGGCTCGCGGCCGGTGCGGACGGCGGTGACGAAGTCCTCGTACTGGGCGAGGTGCGCGACGTCGACGGGGCCCCAGCCGTCGCGCAGTGCCACGTCCGGTGGCGCGGCGGGCGCGGCGGGGTCCGCCGAGTGGAAGTACTCCAGCCGGTCGTCGGCCATCACCGCGCTTCCCCGGTCGCCGTGGACGGACAGCCGCACGGGCAGGCCGGGGTAGGCGGCGGTGCTGGCCAGCACCAGCCCGACGGCGCCGCTCTCGAAGCGGATGGTGGCCGCGGCCAGGTCCTCCACCTCGATGCCCTCGTGGGCGACGCGGCCGGTCTGCGCGCTGACGTGGACCGGCTTCCCGAGCATCCACAGCAGCAG
Source organism: Streptomyces sp. NPDC020917 (assembly GCF_044333795.1). Classification (NCBI taxonomy): domain Bacteria; kingdom Bacillati; phylum Actinomycetota; class Actinomycetes; order Kitasatosporales; family Streptomycetaceae; genus Streptomyces; species Streptomyces sp. NPDC020917. Next base: position 327,655 of record NZ_JBIRRR010000006.1, read on the forward strand.
GTCCAGCGCGTGGATGCCCTGGTTCATCAGGGCACCGCCGCCGTCGACCGCCACGGTGCCGCGCCAGTCGCCGGAGTCGAAGTACGCCTGCGGCCGGTAGAACGCCGACTCGGCGATCCCGGAGGTGATCCGCCCGAGCCGCCCCGCCTCCACCGAGTCCTTGATGAAGGCGGCGGGCGCCTGGAAGCGGCGCTGGCTGATGACGGAGACGGTCAGCCCGGTGCCGCGCTGCGCCTCGACGATCCGGTCGGCCGCGGCCAGCGTGATGTCCACGGGCTTCTCGACGAGCACGTGCTTGCCGGCGGCCAGCGCCTCGACCGCCGCATCGGCGTGCAGGGCGCTGGGCAGGCAGACGGCGACCGCGTCGACGGCCTCGGCGGCCAGCGCGTCGGCCAGGCTCGCGAAGGCGCGGCCGCCGTACCGGTCGGCCAGGGCCGCGGCCCTGCCGAGGTCCTGGTCGACGACGGCGCCGAGCCGGACGCTCGCGTCGCTCTCGCCGAACGCGGTGATCAGCCGGGCGTGCACGGCGCCGATGACGCCGGCGCCCACCAGGGCGAATCGCATGGTCACTCCCTCACTTTCGGGCGGTTCCTGGGGTGTTCGCGCGGGTCAGGCGCTCGTGTCCGGGACGGCGGCGGTCGTGGCCGACCACGGGATCCGCGTCCCGCCGGTGTCGGCGGACTGCTGGGCGAGCAGCGCCAGCCGGGTCGCCAGCAGGCTCTGGCGGGTGGAGATGTCGGGTTCCTCGCCGGACGCGAGGGCGCGCAGCGGCAGTTGGGCGGGGCGGAAGCCCTCGGGCAGGGCGACGTCGTGCGTCGCCTCGTCGTCGGTGGTGACCACGAGACGCCGCCGGGCCCACAGCAGTTCGGCGGTGCCGCGCGTTCCGACCAGCCGCATGCGGTAGTCGCCGTGCACCGCGGACGCCGCGGGGGTCATCCAGCTGACCTCGGCCGTCACCAGCACGTCCGGGGCGGCGAGCGTCGCGACGCCGTACGGGGCGAAGTCCGCGGTGCCCGGGGTGGTGCCCGCGACGCTGCCGGCGACGGTGCCCGCGGTGAGCCCGGTGAAGTACAGGGCGGCGTCGATGTCGTGCACGGCCAGGTCGCCCAGGATGCCGCCGTAGCGGGCCCGTTCGAAGAACCAGCCGGGCCGCGCCGCCCGGTTGAGCTTGTGCGGGCCCGACGACAGCACGCCGGTGATCTCGCCGAGCACTCCGGCGCGGACCAGTTCCAGGGCGGCCAGCGTCTCGGGGTAGTAGCGCTTCTCCAGCATCAGCACCACGTGGCGTCCGCCGCGGTGCGTCGCCGCGGCGATGGCGTCGAGCTCGTCCGGCGTCGTGCACAGCGGCTTGTCCGCCAGCACGTGGCAGCCGGCGTGCAGCGCGTCGAGGACGGTCCGGCCCCGGTCACCGTAGACACCTGCCGTGACGACCACGTCCGGCCGCACGGCGTCGAGCATCCTGCGGTGATCGGTGAAGACCGGGGCGCCGTGCGGAGCGGCCCATTTCTCGGCCAGCTCGCGCACCGGATCGGCGACGGCCACCAACTGGAGGTTCTGCGACCGGCTGATCTCGTCCACCACGTAGTCGACGTGAGGATGGGCTGCGCCGGCAACGGCTATGCGCGTCATGGCCGGAACCCAAACATGCAACCGGTTGCACGTCAATGGTCCGCGCGAAGGTTTTGCCTTTCGGCATGTGTCAGCCGGCGGCGGGTCCCGTCGTCGCGCGGACCACCAGGTGGGTCGCCACGGTCAGCCGCTCCGGCTCGGCGCGGCCGGTCTCCAGCATGCGCACCAGGAGGTCGGCGGCCGCGGTGCCGGCCGCGGCGGAAGCGGCGGACACGCTGGTCATGGCGGGTGTCGTGAGGGCGGCCAGGGTGTCGTCGCACCCCATGAGGCTGAAGTCCCTGGGGACCGCGATGTCGCGCAGTTCCAGTCCTGCCAGCACGCCTTGGGACACCACGTCGTCGAAGGCGACCGCTGCCGTCGCGCCCGCCGCCACGAGCGCGGACACCGCACTGCGGCCCGCCGTGTAGCTGGGCCGTCCCACCTCGACGACCTCGACCTCCATGCCCGCCGCGTCGGCGGCCCGGGTGATGGCGGCCCTGCGCTGCTGGTCGGACCAGGAGTCGCGGGGACCGGCGAGATAGGCGATCCGCCGGTGCCCCAGCCGCTTCAGGTGCACGACACCCTCGGTCATCCCGCCCGAGGAGTCGATGAGGACCCGGGGGATCCCCTCGACGTCCCGGTTCACCAGGACCACCGGGCGCTTGTCGGCCAGCTCCCAGATCCGCTCGGCCGAGAGCCGGGGCGAGGCCAGGATGAACCCGTCCACCTGCGGGCTGAAGCGCGCGGCGAGCTTGGCCTCGCGCTCGGCGGACTCGTCGGCGTCCCCGAGGAAGACGGCCAGGTCGGCCTGCTCCGCCCGGGACTGGACGGTGCGGACCATGGGCGGGAAGAACGGGTTCGCGACATCGGGCACGACCATGGCGATGTTGCCGAACCGCCCGGTCGACAGCGCCTGCGCCGCCCGGTTGGCGGTGTAGCCGAGCCGTTCCGCCACGGCTTTCACGTGGTCGACGGTTTCGGGGCGGAGCAGCTCGGGCCGGGAGAAGGCGCGGGAGACCGTGGCGCGCGAGACGTCGGCGGCGACCGCGACGTCGCCGATGGTGACACCGGAGGACGGGCGTGGGCGAGTCGGCATGCGCTCACTTTACGGCGCCCGGCGCCACTTGACGTGCAACCGGTTGCACGCCACACTCCCCTCATGCCACCAAACGACCTTGACGCCATGCTGCGCGTTCTGCCGGACCGCCGGGTGCTCGGTGAGACGGCAGCGCACGAGATCGCCCGGCGGCTTCGCCGGATCCTGGCCGACCGAGGTCACGCCCGCATGATCTTCGCCGCGGCCCCCAGCCAGGCGGAGACCCTGGCCGCCCTGACCCGCGAACCGGGCATCGACTGGCGCCGGGTGACGGCCTTCCACATGGACGAGTACCTGGACCTGCCACCCGAGGCGCCCGAGCGGTTCGGCAACTGGCTGCGGGAGGCGCTGTTCGGCAGGCTCCCCTTCGGCGCCGTGCACTACATCGACACGGCGGCCCCCGGCGGCGCGCGGGCCGCCGCCGACCGCTACGCGGAACTCCTGCGCGAGCAGCCCATCGACATCGTCTGCCTGGGCATCGGCATGAACGGCCATCTGGCCTTCAACGATCCGCCCGTTGCGGACTTCCACGACCCCGACGCGGTCAAGCCGGTGTCCCTGGACCGGGCCTGCCGCGAGCAGCAGGTCGCCGACGGCTGCTTCGGTACCCTGGCGGACGTGCCCGAGAAGGCCGTCACGGTCACCATCCCGACGCTGATGAGCGCCGGCCATCTGTTCTGCATGGTCCCCGGCGCGCTCAAGGCAAGGGCGGTGCGGGCGACGTTCGAAGCCCCGCTCGGCACCGAGTGGCCGAGCACCGTCCTGCGCACCCACCCCTCGTGCACCGTCTACGCCGACCCGCAGTCGGCCTCGCTGCTCGACGGACGGACCCGGACCGGCTGAGCCGGTCCGGCGCTCGGCCCCGGACGGCCCGCCGTCCCTCACACCGTGGAGCCGGCGGCCCGTTCCTGAGCGTCGAGCAGCTCCTCGCCGTGCTCCTCGGTCCACCGCCCCATCGCCCGCAGCGGCCCTTCGACCAGGCTGGTGCCGAGCGGGGTCAGCCCGTACTCCACGCGCGGCGGCGCCGCGCGGAAGGCGCGGCGCTCGACGAGCCCGTTGCCGAGCAGGCGCCGCAGCGCCTCGGTCAGGACCTTGTCGCTGATCCCGCCCGCCAGCGTCCGCAACTCGGCCCGGCGCAGCGGTCCTTCGCTGAGCCCGGCGAGGATCACCGGGTCCCACGTGTGGGAGAACAACTCGGTGGCGGCGCGCAGCCGGCAGTCCACGAGCAGCCGCACGCACCCGTCGTCGCCCATGCCCCCAGTGTCCCGCAGCCGTTTCCTACCGTCCGGTGCGCGTCGGTTCTCCTACCGTGGCGGCACCGCGGCGGCCGCTCCCGGAGGCCGTCGCCCGCACCTCTGGAGCGCACCCGTATGAACATCGGCATCCTCGGCACCGGAACGCTCGCGACGGCCCTGGGCGCGGCCTGGGTACGGGCCGGGCACGACGTGGTGGTCGGCGGCCGCTCGCCGCAGAAGGCGGCCGAGGCCGCCGCGCGGATGACGGCCTCGGCCCCGGGCGCCGGCACCGCCCGCGCCGCGGAGCCCGCCGCCGCGGCCACCGGACGCGACGCGGTCCTGCTCGCGGTCAGCTGGTCCGGAGTGCCCGGCATCCTGGCCGCGGCCGGGGCGGCCGGCGGCTCGCTCGCCGGCACCCCGCTGATCGACCCGGTCAACGCGGTGGACCACGGCGTCGGCGAGCACCTGGTCGCCGACGGCCGCGCCGCCGCCGAGCACATCGCGGAACTCGCGCCCGGCTCCCATGTGGTGAAGGCGTTCCACCTCTTCCCCGCCGACCAGTGGTCGGCGGGCCGCGAGCCGGTCACCGTGCCGATCGCGGGCGACGACGAGGCCGCCCTGCACACCGTGTCCGCCCTGGTCCGCGACGCGGGCGCCGAGCCGGCGGTGGTCGGACCGCTGCGCCGCGCCCGCCAGTTGGAGGAGGCCGCGGGTCTGGTCATCGCCCTGGTCTTCGCCGGGCACGACCCGAACGCGGCCGTCCCGCGGGTGCCCGCACGGACCGAAGCGGTCTGAGCGAACCGCCTGCCCCGCGTGAACCGCCTCGGTGCCGCCGGCCGCGGCCCGAGGCGAAAGTACGGCAAACCCTTGCCTTGACCAGGCCGTGGCAGTAGGTTCCCTGAGCCGCCTGACAACGATGTCAGGGAGGCAGGTAATGCAGCGCGCGCACCGAGGGGCCGATATGCGGCGGCGAATACTTCACGTTCATCCCATAAGAGTCATGGTCACGGCGGCACTGGTGATCGCCGGCCTGACCGCCGTTCCCGAGGCCGCGGGCGCGGCCGCCGCGCCCGCGGATCCGGCCGGCCTGGTCGCACCGCTGGCCGGTACCGCGGCGGGCGGCGGGACCTACCCGGGCGCGGCACTGCCGTTCGGCATGGTGCAGTTCAGCCCGAACACCGAGTCGGCCGAGGGCGGCGGCTACGAGTACACGAACCCGAAGACCTGGGGCTTCGGGCTCAACCACCTGTCCGGGCCTGGCTGCGCCGCGATGGGCGATGTGACGTCGCTGCCGCTCACCGGCGCGGTGAAGTCGCTCGACCCGCACGCCAACGAGGTCACCATCGACCACGCCACGGAGGACGCGCACCCGGGCTCGTACGCCGTCGACCTCGCCGGTGTGCACTCGGAGCTCACCGCGACCACCCGCACCGGCTGGGCGCGGTACACGTTCCCGAGCGGCTCCACGCCGGGCGTGCTGGTGAGCCCGGGCGGCGGGTTCCGCGGGGTGTCCTCCGCGAGCGTCAACGTCGTCGGCGACCACACGGTCGAGGGGACCGTCGGCACGTACGGGTACTTCAACACCTGCCCGTCCAAGAGCTACAACCGCTACACCGTCTACTTCTCGATGCAGTTCGACCAGCCCTTCAGCTCGTTCGCCACCGGCAGCGGCACCACGGTCAAGACCGGGCAGGCGTCCACCACCGGCACGGGCGCCGGGGCGTACCTGTCGTTCGGCAGCCACGACGTCGTCGCCAAGGTCGGCATCTCGTACGTCTCGCTCGACGGGGCGCGCAGCAACCTGACGGCCGAGGGCACGAGCGGGTTCGACTTCGACGGCGTCCGCACGGCCGCCACGTCGCAGTGGAACTCGCTGCTGTCCCGCGTCGCGATCCAGGGCGGCACCGACGAGCAGCAGCGGACGTTCTACACGGCGCTGTACCACTCGCTGCTCGATCCCAACGTGTACTCGGACGCGAACGGCGACTACACGGGCTTCGACGGCGCGGTGCACCACGAGCCGGCCGGGCACGCGCACTACACGGCGTTCTCCATGTGGGACACCTACCGCGCGCAGCAGCAGGTCCTCGACCTGGTCGCGCCGGAACACGTCGCCGACATGGCGCACAGCCTGCTCGAGGACTCGCAGCAGGGCGGCTGGATGCCGAAGTGGCCGTACGCGCAGTACTACACGAACGAGATGGTCGGCGACCCGGCGGCGAACCTGCTCACCGACGCGTACCTGAAGGGCCTGGTGCGCCCCGAGGACGCCCGCCCGATCTACGACGCGCTGGTCAAGAACGCCACCCAGCTCCCCGACCCGTCCCAGACGCCGTTCGAGGGCCGCACCGGACTCGCCGAGTACCTCAACGGGGGCTACGTGCCGCTGGGGACCACCGGCGACTACACGACGGCGGTGTCCGACCAGCTCGAATACGGCGTCAACGACTGCTCGTTGTCGCTCTACGCGAGCAAGCTGGGCGAGAACGCCGATGCCGCCCGCTTCCTCGACCGCTCGCAGTCGTACGTGAACGTCATCAACCCGCAGACCGGTTTCGTGCAGCCGCGGCGCGCCGACGGCACGTGGGTCACGCCGTTCGACCCCGCGAAGGAGAACGGGTTCAAGGAGGGCTCGGCCTGGCACTACACCTGGTTGGCCCCGCAGGACGTGACGGGGCTGGCGAAGGCGCTCGGCGGGGTCGGCCCGACGGTCGCCAAGCTCGACCAGTTCTTCTCGTACGACCAGCTGGCCGCGAACCCGGCGAGTGTCGCCGGCACCAAGTGGGGCGCCGAGGACCAGTACAACCCGTACAACGAGACGGACCTCCAGGCGCCGTACCTGTACAACTACCTCGGCCAGCCGTGGAAGACGCAGGACGTCGTGCGCGCGGCCGAGACCCTGTACAACACCAGCCCCACCGGGGTCACCGGCAACGACGACCTCGGCACGATGTCGAGCTGGTACGTGCTGTCGTCGCTCGGGCTGTACCCGTTCTTCGCCGGCGGTGACCAGTACACGGTGACGAGCCCGCTGTTCACCCACGCCGTCGTGCACCTGCAGCAGCCGTGGTACCACGCCTCGCAGCTGGTGATCGACGCGCCCGGCGCGTCGGCGTCCAACCGCTACATCAAGGGTCTGACGGTCGGCAACGCGCCCGTCAACACCAGCGTGATCAGCCATCGCGCGATCCAGGACGGCGCCACGCTCCACTTCGACCTCGGGGACCAGCCGAGCGACTGGGCCACGGGTTCCGGCACGCCGGTCTCCCCGTGCTCGGCGACGGCGCACACGGCCGACGTGCGGATCACCGGCGTCACGTCCGAGCCCGGTGCCGCCGGGGATGCGGGCACGCTGACGGTGAAGCTCACCAACTCCGGCACCACTGCCGCCAACCGCGTGACGATCGGTGCGAAGGGGCCGTGGGCGGTGCCCGCGACCACGCTTCCGGCGATCGCTCCCGGCCACTCGGCGACGGCCACGCTCAAGGTCACCCCGCCGTCGGACGCCAAGCCCGGCAGCTATCCGCTGACGGTCACCGCCGGCTGGTCGAGCAACGCCGGGAGCGGCAGCGCGCTGACCACCTTCACGACCGCGCTCTACCAGGTGGCCGCGAGCTCCCTGCCGCAGCTCTTCGACACGGTCGGCACCAGCCCGGACGCCGACCGGAGCGTCGGCAACCTCGACGGCGGCCACAACAGCCTGTCCCGGGACGCCCTCGCGGCGGCGGGGCTGACGCCGGGCGCTTGGGTCTCCGCCGGCGGCACCACGCTCACCTGGCCGGCGAGCGCGGCCGGTCAGCCCGACGACGTCGTGGCCGCCGGTCAGGCGATCCAGCTCCCGGCACCGGGGAACGCGGGCACCCTCGCGTTCCTCGCGACGGCCGGGTCCGGCGGTCCGATCAACGCCACCGGGCAGATCGTCTACACCGACGGCACCGTGCAGCCGTACACGCTGCACGTGAGCGACTGGACGATGCACCACGACGCGGACCAGCTGCTCGCCGGCGAGACGGTCGCGGCGAAGATGTCCTACCGCAACCTGGCCTCCGGCGCGCAGCAGACGAGTGCCTACGTGTTCGCGGTCACCACGCCGGTCGACGCAACCAAAACCATCGCGTCGGTCGTGCTGCCGTCCGGCTACTCGGGTCGGCTGAACCTGTTCGCCATGGGGTTCGGCCCGGCGCAGTAAGTGCCTGACACGCGAGCCCGCCCACTCCGGACCAGGTCCGGGGCGGGCGGGCTCGGGCGTTGCACCGGCGGCGGCCGTCACATGGTGCGGGGCTCCATCGGCACGATGCCGACGGCCTGCGAACTCTTGGGCGCGGCCCCGACCTCGTACTGGACCTTCTGGTTCTCGTCGAGGCTCTTGAAGCCTTCCTTGCGGATCTCGCTGTAGTGGGCGAGGAGTTCCTCGCCGCCGTCGTCCGGGATGATGACGCCGAAGCCCTTCGCGTCGTTGAACCACTTCACCGTGCCGGTAGGCATGTCTCCCCAGGAAAGGCCGGCAGGCCGCGGCGGCCGGGTGGCCCGGCGGCGCGTCGCTCTCGTCCCCCACAGTGTGGTACCGAACGCCTCTCCTCCGTGGCCGGTCGGCCGGTGTTCAGCCCTAGAACGCGTGCTGGCTGAGCGGGAGGTGGTGCAGCCGCCGACAGCGGGACATTCCCGTCGCCGCGGGGTTCCCCCGCCTGGCGCAACTTCGCCCGCCGCGACGCGTCGGCGTCGCCCCGTCCGCAGTAGGCCGCCGGGCGGCGTACGCACGGCTGGGGGTGAATGGGGGGACCACCCGCAGGCAGCAAGCGACGCGACGCCATCAGGAGGGCCCATGACCTCGGCACACACGGCGGAACCGGCGACCGGAGCCAAGGGCGGGGGTAACGCGGCCGACGCGAGCGACGCGGCCGATGCCGACCGCGGGTTCGTCGCCGCGCTGGTGCCCGGCGTCGTCAAGGCGCGCGACGGCCGGGTGGTCTGGGACAGCGACGCCTTCGCTTTCCTGCGCGAGACCGTTCCGGCCCCGACGGTGCACCCGGGCCTGTGGCGGCAGTCGGCGCTGTGCGCGCGGCAGGGCCTGTACGAGGTGACCGAGGGCGTCTACCAGGTGCGCGGCCTGGACCTGTCGAACATGACCCTGGTGGAGGGCGAGCGCGGGGTCGTCGTCGTGGACCCGCTGGTGTCGGCCGAGACCGCCGCCGCGGCGCTGGGCCTGTACCGGGACCACCGCGGCGACCGCCCGGTGACAGCCGTGGTCTACACCCATCCGCACGTCGACCACTTCGGCGGCGTCCTCGGCGTGATCGCCCCCGAGGACGTCGAGGCGGGTGTGCCGATCGTGGCCCCGGAGCACTTCATGGAGCACGCGGTCTCCGAGAACGTGTACGCCGGCACGGCCATGATCCGGCGCGGCATGTACTTCTCCGCGTTCGGCACCGACGTCGGCCCCGAGGGCCAGGTCGGCATGGGCCTGGGGCTGGCGACGTCGTCCGGCTCGGTGGGTCTGCTCCCGCCGACGCTGGAGATCACCCGTACCGGGCAGGAGGAGGTCCTCGACGGCGTCCGGTTCGTCTTCCAGCTGACCCCGGGCACGGAGGCCCCGGCGGAGATGAACTTCTACCTCCCGGACCGGCAGGCGCTGTGCACCGCCGAGAACGCCTGCCACACCCTGCACAACCTGCTGACGCTGCGCGGCGCCCAGGTCCGCGACGCGCGGATGTGGTCGCGCTACCTCAACGAGACGATCGAGCTGTTCACCGGCACCGGCCGGGCCGAAGTCGTCTTCGCCTCCCACCACTGGCCGGTGTGGGGGCGCGAGCGCCTGGTGGCGTTCCTCACCGAGCAGCGGGACCTGTACGGCTATCTGCACGATCAGACCCTGCGCATGATGAACAGCGGCGCCACCGGCACCGAGATCGCCGAGGCCATGGAACTGCCGCCCGCGCTGGAGCGGGCCCGGCACGCCGGCGGCTACTACGGCTCGGTCTCCCACAACGTCAGGGCCGTCTACCAGCGCTACATGGGCTGGTTCGACGGGAACCCCGCCCACCTGTGGCAGCACCCGCCGGCCGAGCAGGGCCGCCGGTACGTGACCGCGCTCGGCGGGCCCGGGCCCGCGCTGGCGGCGGCCCGGCGGTTCGCCGACGACGGCGACCTGCGCTTCGCCGCCGAACTCGGCTCCCACCTGGTCTTCGCCGACCCCGACGACCAGCAGGCCCGCACCTTCCTGGCCGGCGTCCTGACGCGGCTGGGCCACGGCGCGCAGAACGCCACCTGGCGCAACTACTACCTCCAGGGCGCCTTCGAACTGCTCAACCCGGTGCCGCACACCGCCATCGCGCTGGCCGCGAGCATGGCCTCGGCGCTGAGCGTGTCCCAGGCCTTCGACACCCTCGCGATCCGCGTCAACGGGCCGCGCGCCTGGGACGAGAGCCTGAGCATCCTGTGGAGGATCACCGACACCGGCGAGACGCACCGCATGGTCCTGTCCAACGGCGTCCTGATCCACTACCCCGATCCCAGGGACACCACCGCGGACCTCACCCTCACCCTGGACAAGGCCCACCTGCTGCGCCTCCTCGCGGGCGGGGGCCTCGACGGCGTCACCCACGACGGCGACCCCGCCGTCCTGACCCGCCTCACCGCGCTCCTCGACGACCCCGACCCCGATTTCGCCATCGTCGCTCCCTGATCACCGCAGTCGTGCCCGCACCCCGGATCGGCTGCGCGCACCGCGTGCGGGGGGAGGGCCGGGTGGGCCCTCCCCCGGCGGGGTCAGTGGCCGCGGCGCAGCCACTCGCCGAGGTGCGGGGCCTCGGCCCCGATGGTCGTGGCGTCACCGTGCCCGGTGTGCACCACGGTGTCCCCGTCCAGCGTGAGCAGGCGGTCGCGGATCGACGTGATGATCGTCGGGAAGTGCGAGAACGACCGGCCCGTGGCGCCGGGACCGCCGGCGAACAGGGTGTCGCCGGAGAACAGCGCGCGGCTCTCGGGCAGGTGGAGGCAGATCGAGCCGGGTGAGTGCCCGGGGGTGTGGAGCACCTCCAGGGCCGTCCCCGCCACCTCGATCCGCGCCCCGTCGGCGGTGTCCACGAACGTCCGCTCCGGGTGGGTCATCTCCCACAGCTCGCGGTCCGCCGGATGCAGCAGGACCGGCGCGTGCAGGCGGTCGCCGAGCTGGGGCGCGACCGAGATGTGGTCGTTGTGCCCGTGGGTGCAGACGATCGCCACGACGTGGCGGCCGCCCACCGCTTCGGCGATCACGGCGTCGTCGTGGGCGGCGTCGACGACCACGACCTCGCGGTCGTCGCCGACCAGCCAGACGTTGTTGTCGACCTCCCACGAGCCGCCGTCGAGCTCGAAGACCCCGCTGGTGACGACGCGTTCGATGCGGGGGCCGCTCACAGGACCACCACCGAGCGGAGCACCTTGCCGGCGTGCATGGTGTGGAACGCGTCCTCGACGGCGTCGAGGCCGATGCGCTCGCTGACGAACTTCTCCAGCGGCAGGCGGCCCTGCTGGTAGAGGTCGACGAGCATGGGGAAGTCGCGCTCGGGCAGGCAGTCGCCGTACCAGGAGGACTTGAGGCTGCCGCCGCGGGAGAAGAAGTCGATCAGCGGCATGTCCAGGCGCATGTCCGGGGTGGGGACTCCGACGAGGACGACCGTGCCGGCGAGGTCGCGGGCGTAGAACGCCTGCTTCCAGGTCTCGGGCCGGCCCACGGCGTCGATGACGACGTCCGCGCCGAAGCCGCGGGTCAGTTCCCTGACCGCTTCGACGACGTCGCTCTCGGTCGCGTCGACGGTGTGGGTCGCGCCGAGCTCCCGGGCCCCGGTGAGCTTCTGCGCGTCGCGGTCGACGGCGATGATCTTCGACGCGCCCGCCAGGCGCGCTCCGACGACCGCGGCGGTGCCCACGCCACCGCAGCCGATGACCGCCACGGTGTCGCCGCGGCTGACGCTGCCGGTGTTGACCGCCGCCCCGAGCCCGGCCATGACACCGCAGCCCAGGAGGCCGACGACCGCGGGGTCCGCGGACGGGTCCACCTTCGTGCACTGGCCGGCGTGGACGAGGGTCTTGTCGGCGAAGGCGCCGATGCCCAGGGCGGGGCTGAGTTCGGTGCCGTCCAGCAGGGTCATCTTCTGGGCGGCGTTGAAGGTGTCGAAGCAGTACTGCGGGCGGCCCCGCTTGCAGGCGCGGCACTGGCCGCACACCGCCCGCCAGTTCAGCACCACGAAGTCACCCGGCTTCACCGAGTCGACGCCGCTGCCGACGGTCTCGACGATGCCGGCCGCCTCGTGGCCGAGCAGGAAGGGGTAGTCGTCGCTGATCCCGCCGTCGCGGTAGGTGAGGTCGGTGTGGCAGACCCCGCACGCGACCACGGCGACGACGACCTCACCGGGCCCCGGGTCCGGGACCACGATGTCGGTGAGCTCGGCCGGAGCTCCCTTCGCACGGGCGATCACGCCTCGGACCTGCTGTGGCATCGGCACTGTTCCTTCGTCGTTCGTGAGCCGGGTCCATGCGCGGAACGCGCATGCTCCAGCGAAGATAGCCGCCCGCAGGCCCGTCGAAGACCTGGCCTTACGACCAGGAGAACTGGACGATCGGCCAGCCGGGTGAGGGTGTAGGGTCGGCGCAATGCACGACACCCTGGCCCCGGCCGATGGTCTGCCCGCGCTGCGGGAGGTGGTCGCCGGCCCGCTGCACGACATCGCTCAGCGGTTCTCGCGGTTCCTGTCGGAGCAGTGGCCGCACGCCGCGCTCGTCATCTTCACCCGCGAGTGCACCGGGCGTCCGCGCAAGGTCGCCGGGGCCGCGGACCTGATCCACCAGGTCACCATCGACGAACTCGAGACCCTCAAGGCGGCCGTCGGCCGCGGGCACGCGCGGGGCACCACCGCCCGGATCGGCGGCGCCCCGCGGGCGGTGTGGGCGGTGCGGGACGAGGAGGACACGCTGCTCCTGCTGGTGCCGCACGGCGCGGAGCGGCCGGTCCCCCGCCCCGGCGAGTTGGCGGCGGCCTTCGGCATCGTGGCCACCTCGATCCGGCAGCAGGTCGCGCAGGCCAGCCCCGACTACCTCGCCGAGTCGCGCGCCGCCTCCAGTGAACGGGCGCGCACCATCGCGGAGATGGTGGCCGCGCACGAGACCTCGCTGGTGGCCATACTGGCCACGCTGCGCTCCTCCGCCCTGGACGACGCCAGAGCCCGGCTCGCCGCCACGGACACCGCGTCGGCCGCGCTGATCGCGCTGCGCTCGCTGCAGAAGACCGACCAGGAGATGTCGCAGGAGAACGTCCACGACGCGTTCGCGAAGCTGCGCAAGGACATCCGGCAGATGCTGCGGCACCACGAGGCACGGATCGAGTTCGCCGCTCCCCCGAGGAACGAGCGGCCGGTGCCGGGCGAGATCGCCTACGCGGCACGCGCGATGACGCGCGCGACCGTGCTGGCCTTCGTCGCCCAGCCCGAGCTGACGCGCGTCCGCATCGCCTGGAGCTGCCCCGGCTCCTCGCTGGTGGTCGATGTCCGCGACCAGGAGGCCGGGAAGCTCGACGTGCCGGCCCTGCGACGGCAGCTCGAAGGCCGCGCACAGACGTTGGGTGCCGTGATCACCCTGGACGCGGTACCGGGATGGGGCAGCCACGCGACGGTCGCCTTCCCCCTGGAGCCGCCCGCCGGCCGCGGCGGCCAGACCCGCCTGGCGGCCCTCAACCCGCGCGAGCGCGAGGTGCTCCGCCTCGTCGCGCAGGGCAAGCGCAACAAGGCGATCGCGACCGACCTGGGCATCACCGAGAGCACCGTCAAGTTCCATGTCGCCGGCCTATTCCGGAAGTTGGACGTGACCTCGCGCGGGGAGGCCGCCGCCCTCGCCGCCGGCGCCGACCTCGACTCCCCCAAGTGACCTGGTGCGCCGGGGAGTCACCGGCAGCGTGAAAATGGACCGGAGGCGCCCGAGATCGGGCTCGACATCGGTGGAACCCGGGGGGCTTTCGTCACCCTGTGCATGAACGTGCGCGACTTCGACCTGGCCGAACCGGCCACCGACCACGCCGTCTTCGTGCACGTCAAGCAGGTGGAGGCGGAACGCGCCCCGGGGCGGGCGGCTTGCGTCGGCCTGCACGTGATCGGCGAGCTGGTGATGTCCCCGTACTGACCGCCACCGCCCTGCGCCCCGGCGCTACCGGTCGTCGCCCTTGGTGGTGACCGGGGCGACGTCGGGGAGCCGCCGGTCGCTCGCCGACGTGGGGACCCGCCGCGTGACGGCGCTCGGCAGGGCGCCGAGGGTGACGACGCGGACCGTTGAACCGGTGCGGACGACGGCGAAGGAGGCGACGGAGGGCACGTCTTCGGGCACGGCGACGGTGTGGGACCCGGCGTCGAACCGGCGGTCGCACACGACCAGGGACGTGCTCGTGGGCTCCGGCGGGGTGAACGAGGTGCCCCACCATGCCTCGACGGTGACGTGGGCGGGCGCGGGCAGCATGACCCGCACGGTCCGGCGGGCGCTGTCGTACGCGATGTCCGCAGGGGCAGTGGTTCCGGCCGCGTCGAGGGTCTCGACCTGGGCGGCGATGACGCCGGCGATGCCGGCGAGTCCCTGGACGACGGTCACCCGCGGGCTGCGGGCGACGATCGCCTCGCGCAGGCGCTGTTTCGTGTCGGGCGGCACCATGCCGCCGAAGAGGAGGACGTCGAGCGCGCTGACGTCGTAGTCCTCCAGGACGCTGTCGAACTGGTTGGTCGCGTCGGCCGCGTAGCCCTTCGCCCGGAGCATCGCGACCGCGTCGAGCAGGACGCCGGGGCTGCGTCCGACGATGAGGACGCGCACGGGCGCGTCGTGGGCGCTGTTCATGAGTGGACCTCCTTCGTGGCCGTGGTGTCGAGAGGGGCCGCGGTGTGCGGGTGGCCGGAGACGGGCTCGGGGTGGTCCGCCGCCTGGGGGTCCTCACGGGCGTTGTTGGTCGCGAGCGCGATCACGGCCGCCGCGGCGGCGAACGCGGCTCCGATGGCCAGAGCGTGGCGCAGGCCCGAGGTGGTCGCGTCGGGCACGGCGACGCCGGTGGAGACGAGGTGGTGGATCCGCGCGGTTCCGGCGGCGGACAGGACCGCCAGGCCGAGGGCTCCGCCCAACTGCTGGGCCGAGTTGAGGATCGCGGCCGCGACGCCGGCCCGGCTCGGTCCGACACCGGCGTTGGCGGCGGTGGTGACACCGACGAAGACCGGCCCCAGGCCGAAGGCCACCAGGAGCAGACCGGGCAGGACATGCGCGGCATAGCCGCCGCCGACGGGGACCCGGCTGAGCTCGAACAGACCCGCCGCGGACAGCAGCGCGCCGGCGCTGATCACCGCACGGCTTCCGACCCTGGCCAGCAGCTTCGAGCCGATACCCGCGCCGATCCCGACGCCGACGGTGAGCGGCAGATAGGCGGCTCCGGCGGCGATCGGCGAGTACCCGAGGACGTTCTGCATGTACAGGGTGAGGAAGTAGAACATGGAGAGCATGCCGGCGAAGCCGATCAGCCCCGTCAGGTTGGCAGCCGCCAGCCCCGGGACGCGGAAGATGCCCAGCGGCAATATCGGTTCGGGGGTGCGGAGTTCGATGAAGACGAACCCGGTGAGCAGCGCGGCGGCGCCGGCCAGCTCGCCCCAGGTGCTGGCGGCTCCCCAGCCCTGGTCTGGCGCCTTGATGAGGGCGTAGACCAGGAGCAGCATCCCGCCGGTCATCACCGCGCTGCCCAGCACGTCGAACCGCGACGTCCGGGCGGCCGGACGGTCCCGCGGCAGCAGCGCCAGGACGGCGGGGACGACCATGACGCAGGCGATCGGGTTGACGAACATGACCCAGCGCCATCCCGGCCCCTCGGTCAGCAGGCCGCCCGCCAGGATCCCGACGGCCGACGACAGGCCGGCGATCGCGGCCCACACGCCCAGCGCGGACCGGCGGTCCCGCTGCCCGGTGAAGGTGGTGGTGAGCGTGGACAGCGCGGCCGGCAGCATGAACGCCGCGCCCGCGCCCTGGGCGAGCCGCGCCGCGATGAAGACGCCGGCGTCACCCGCGAAGCCGCCGGCCAGCGAGGACAGTCCGACAGTTGCGGTGCCGGCAAGCAGGACGGTGCGGCGGCCGAGCAGGTCGGCCAGGCGACCGCCCAGCAGCATGAGCCCGCCGTAGGTGAGCAGGTACGCCGAGGGGACCCACTGCAGGCTCTGCACCGAGAAGCCCAGCGCGGTCCTGATGTGGGGAAGTGCCACGTTGGTGATCGACGCGTCGACGAAGTCGAGGAACGCCACCGCGCACAGGAGCGCGAGGATCCGTCGGCCGCGCCAGGACGCGAGCGTCAGCGGAGCGGGATCTGCCGCCACCACTACCTCCTATGTTGGCCTTGCCAATGTTGGCACGTCCAACATAGCTGATGTGGGTGGCGCCAACAACCGTTACGCTGGCGGGGTGCCCGCACCCCACGGCCCCGACGGCCGCACCCCCGCCCGGCTCGAGGGCCGCGCGACCTGGCTCGTCAGCAGGGCGCACGCCCGCGCGTTCGGACTGCTGAACGCCGGCTTCGAGGCGCACGGCGAGGGCCTGCGCGGCTACCACTACCGACTCCTGGCCGCGCTGGAGGAATGGGGACCGGCAAGCCAGGCGGAGGTCGGCCGCAGCACCGGGATCGACCGGAGCGACGTGACCGCGGTCCTGACCGACCTCGAGGCGCGCGGCCTGGTCGTGCGCTCCGTGGACCCGGCCAACAAGCGGCGGAAGATCGTCACCATCACGGAGCAGGGAGCCGCCCGGCTGCTCGAACTCGACAAGGTCATCGACGGCATCCAGCGCGAGTTCCTCGCACCCCTGACCCCCGCGCAACGCCGGCAGTTCCTCGGCCTCGTGGCGCTTCTCGCCGACAAGCGCTGACGATCCGGCGGCCGTCCACCAGGAGACCCCGCGCGGGGACGACGGCGCGGCCGGCCCGGCGCCCTTGCCGCTGGCCGCTGTTCGCGTGTCCCGGCCGCCGCTGCCGTGGCGCCGGCGGCGCGCCCCGCCGCGGCTCACACCGTTTCCTGGACGTCCAGTTCGGCGAGGAGGCTTCGGATGCGCTGCTCGATCTCGTCGCGGATGGGGCGTACGGCGTCGACCCCTGGGACAGCGTTGCGGCCTGGATGCCGGAACCGACCACCACCGCGACCAGGGCGGCCGTGCCGACGAACTCCGCGGCCGCCCGGCGGGCGAGCGGGATCGGATCGCTCACGCCGGGGCACCGGCCCTGCCGGGCGCCGGGGCGATCTGCAGCAACGAGGACAGCCGGGCCCGAGCACCCGGGATCACCCAGTAGTAGACCCAGGTGCCGCGTCGCTCGGAGTCGGCCAGGCCCGCTTCCCGCAGCGCCTTCAGGTGATGGGAGATCGTCGGCTGGGACACGTCGAACGGGCCCGTCAGGTCGCAGACGCACGCTTCGCCGCGACTCGTGGGAGGCGATGAGCGACAGCAGCCGTAGCCGCACGGGTCCGACAGCGCTTTGAACATGCGCGCCAGGTCGACCGCGTCGGAGGCGTCGAGCGGTTCGCGGACCATCGGCGAGCAGCACGCCGCCTCGGTGTCGTCCTGGCCGAGGACCCGCAGTTCTGACTTAGACGTGCGTCTATGTTGACGCCTGTCGATTCCGGTGGCAACCTCGGACTTGTCGAGCTGCATCGAAGATCATCGATACAGAGTCCCGTCGGAGGGAGACGTCATGTCCCGCGTCCAGCTCGCCCTGCGTGTCGCAGACCTCGAAGGCTCCATCGCCTTCTACTCCAGGCTCTTCGGCGTCGAACCCGCCAAGCTGCGCCCCGGATACGCCAACTTCGCCATCGCCGAGCCCCCGCTCAAGCTGGTGCTGATCGAGGGCGAAGGCGGCGAGGACACCCGGCTGGACCACCTCGGCGTCGAGGTCGAGTCCACCGGCCAGGTAACCGCCGCCACCGGCCGCCTCCAGGAAGCGGGCCTGGCCACGTTCGAGGAGAACAACACCTCCTGCTGCTACGCCCTCCAGGACAAGGTCTGGGTCACCGCGCCCGGCAAGGAGCCCTGGGAGGTCTACGTGGTCAAGGCCGACGGCGACCATCTCGGCAAGAGCGCCGTCGACGGCGGTGCCGCCTGCTGCGCGGGAGGCGACCGGTCCGAAGCCGTCGCAGCCTCCGCCGCCGGGTGCTCCTGCGGCAGCTGACAGCCGCACCACAGGCGCACCGGACGGGCGGTGCGCCCCAGGAACACCGCCCGCTCAACCGAGCGCCCATCGCCGAGACTTATGGCGTGGCGCCGATCGGAACGGACAAGCAGCCTGAACAAATCCGGCGAACCGCTGCGGTCACGGCACTAGGTTGGCGGTATGAGCCTCGACATTCCTGACCAGGTCCGCAGGACGGTCCTTGCGGACGGGAACGCGTCCTGGCTGGACGAGCTGCCGGGCGTGGTCGACTCGCTGGCCCAGGAGTGGGGTCTGACGATCGGGTCCAGCCTGGCTGGCGGTCACGCCGCCCTGGTCGTCGAGGTGACGCTTGATGACGGAACTCCGGCGGTCCTCAAGATCGGTGTGCCAGGTCGGGACGTCGGGCACGAAGCCACGGCGTTGCGCCTGGCGAACGGAGGGGGCTGCGCCAAGCTGCTGGGCGAGGACCTGGGTCGACAGGCCCTTCTGCTGGAGCGCCTTGGGGCTCCGATGCACGACATCGTCGCCGACCCTGCACGCCGCCACCTCTTGCTGTGCGATGTGGCCGTTCGCCTGTGGCGTCCGATCGGTCCCGACAACGGCCTCCCCACCGGCGCGACGTTGGCTGAGCAGTACGCCGATCGGCTGCCAGGGCTATGGGAGCAGGCGGGGCGACCGTGTTCGCCGGCGACTGTGGCGGACGCACTGAACTGCATGAACCGTCGTCGCCTTGCCCACGACGACCGGTCCGCGGTTCTGGTCCACGGCGACATCCACGAGATGAACGCCCTGCGGGCGAGTGACGGCGGCTTCAAGCTCATCGATCCGGCCGGGCTGCGGGCCGAACCGGCCTGCGATCTCGGCACCATCGTGCGCTGCAACCCGGACCTCGGCGACGACCTGCGGGCGCGGACCGGGCAACTGGCTTCTCGCACGGGCGTGGACGCCACCGCCATCTGGGAATGGGGAACCATCCACCGAGTCGTCAGCGGCGTCTACGCCTGCAGCATCGGCTTCCAGCCCTTCGGCGATCTGCTGCTCGCCGAAGCGGACCGCCTCACGGCGTAGCCACCGGCCGGGGCGACCTGCCAGCCCTCGTCCCACCAGCCTCTGGGCATCCCGAGCTTGTAGGGCCGGTGGTGGTCGTTTGCCACGACGAAGCGTTGGATCAAGCCCGCACGGTGCCGGATCGGCCGTCACCACACGTCCAACCGCCATGACGAGCAACCCGGCGGACCCTGCGGTCACAACCCTAGATCCAGGGAGTCGGGGCGCCGAGCGTGGCGAAGTCGATCGCGTCGATCTCGGCGTAGCACGTGCCCTTGGCGAAGCGCACGGTGTTGGCGCCCTGCCGGAGGTGGACGTCGACGCCGGTCATCGACCACTCCTCCCAGCCGTAAGGCGGGTAGGCGACGGTGGTGGCGGGGGCGTCGTCGACGGTGAGCAGGTGGGTGCAGACGGCGCCCATGCCGTTTCCGGCGCGCACGTACATGCGGTAGGTGCCGGTGTAGGGGGCGGTGACGGCGTACTGCAGATAGCTGTCGGCGTTGTCGATGTGACCGGCCTTCACCCCGCCGGAGGCGGTGGGGCTGGACGGCAGGTCGGCGTCGTGCACGGTGGCGTAGGCGGGGTTCTCCGCCTCCCAGCGGGTGACCGGGGAGGAGACCAGCGCGGAGTACCAGCGCGCGGCCATCTTGGAGTAGCCGCCGGCCGTCGGGTGCACGCCGTCGGCCAGGTCGGCGGTGGTGAGCGCGGCATGCATGGGCACGAAGTGCACGTGCCTGCCCTGTGCGGCGAGCGCGGAGACCACGCCGGGGACGGCCGCGTTGTACTGCTCGGCGCGGCTTTCGAGGACCGGGTCGGCGAGCGGGATGAGGTCGCAGACCAGCACGTCGGCGCCGGGGGCCGCGTCGGTGAGGTGCGTGAGCAGTGTGGACAGCCGCGCCGGGGCGCCGGCCGGGTCGTGGTTCTGGACCATGTCATTGGTGCCGATGTGCAGCAGGATCGTGCGCGGCGACGTGGCGCGCACCCAGTCGGCGGCGTGCGCGTCGATCTCGTCGATCCGCCAGCCGGGGTGGCCCTCGTGGTCGTGGTCGCCCAGCCGCGCCGGGCCGTTGGACTGCGAGCCGACGAAGTCGTCGGTGTGGCCGTCGGCGGCCAGGTACTGCCACAGGTCCGCGCGGTAGCCGCCGGGCACGTTGAACCCGTCGGTGATCGAGTCGCCCAGCGGCATGATGCGCACGCCCCCGTTGGACTCGCCGGCGGCGGGCGTGCCGAGGCGGAACTGCTGGGCGGCGGTTCCGTTGCAGTCCCAGATCTGCAGGCGGGTGCCGTTGGCGGTGGCGCCGCCGGGGCTGTCGAGGCAGCGGCCGGACTGCGGGTTGAACAGCGAGCCGTCGGAGCGCTGCTGCCACACCTGGCCGCCCACGCCGTCGCAGTCCCACAACTCGACCTGGGTGCCGGCCGCGGTCCCGTTGCCGTTGATGTCCAGGCATCGGCCGAGGGTCTCCAGCGTCCCGTCGGCGTCGGACGTCCAGTGCTGGTCGGCGGCCTGCGGCTGGCACGCCCACAGCTGGACGGGAGCGCCGTTGCCGCCGACGTCGTCGCCGCTGACGTCCACGCAGGTGCTGCCCGGTCCGGTGATGCTCGCGCCGGCGGGCACGGCGGACGCGTGGCCGGTGGCGAGGATCAGTGCCGCGCACAGCAGGCAGAGGGCGGCCAGGGCGGCGGATGCGGACGGACGTCGGCGGGTTCGCGGAAGCCGCGGCTGGGGAGCGGGCATTGCGGTGTCCCTCCATGGGGGTCGGAGTGGGGCCGGCCCGGGTACGCCTGTGCGGGGAACCCCGGGCCGGGGAGGCCGGCCGTGCCCCGTGCACGCCCGGCCCGGGTCCGAGGTGCTCCCGGGCCGGGCGGTGCGAGGGGCGGTGTGTGGGTCAGCTGGTCTGGAGGGTGAGGCCGTAGCGCGACAGGATCGGGTTGACCGGCTGGAACCAGGTCTCGCCACCGGACGTGCAGTCGCCGTAGCCGCCGGAGGTCACGCCCTGCGCCTGGTCGCCGCTGATGAACGAGCCGCCGGAGTCGCCCGGTTCGGCGCACACGTTGGTCTCGGTGAGCCCGTAGACGCTGCCCTGGCTGTAGTTGACCGTCTCGTTCATCCCGAGGACCGTGCCGCAGTGCCAGTGCGTCGTCGATCCCGAGCGGCAGATGGAGGAGCCGACCGGCGCCACGGCGGAGCCGTGGACCAGCACGTCGGAGACCGTGCCCCAGCCCAGCACGACGTTGACGGTCCACCAGCCGCTGCCCACGTTGACCCAGGAGTAGTCGTTCCCCGGGAACGTGCCGGCCTGGAAGTTGCCGACGTAGGAACCGTCCCAGCCGTACACCGCCGCCCCCGTCTGGGCGCAGTGGCCGGCGGAGATGAAGCCGCCGTACACCGAGAAGCCGATGGAGCAGCGGATGCCGTGGCTGTAGTACGGATCGCCGCCGACCGTGCCGGCGGACAACGTTGTCGGCTGCGCGGCGGTGGCGTTCACCGTGACGACGTGCGCGGTGTCCTGCCGCTCGGCCTCGTCGACGAAGGAGCGCACCGCCGCGTCCGAGGCCGCGCCGGCCCGCACGTCGATCACGACCCGGTTCGACTGCAGGTCGACGCCCCAACTGCTCACTCCGGCAGGCGCCTTCCGCTTCCTGGACAGCGCGTCGATGCCGGCCTTCGCCGAGTCGAGCTGGGCGGCGGTGTGGTGGACGACCGTGGTGGCCGCGCCGGTCCTGGCGACGGCCTTCGCCGCCTGCGCGTCGGTGACCGCGACGACCAGCCGTCCGCCGGACGGGTCGAACCAGGAGCCGCCGTACGAACTCCCGGCGGCCTTGCGCGCCTTGGGCTCCAGGGTGGTCGCGTCCGCCTGCCGCTGGATCTGCTGCCGGGCCTGGGCCCGGGTCAGGCCCAGGTCGTGGACCATCGCCGTGACGACCGCTTCGGAGGCGTCCGCGCGGGCGGGGGCCGCCGGGGCCGCGGTCGCCGTCATCGCGCCTGTGCCGCCCAGGGTCGCCGCGGCGAGCGTTAAGGAGACGGTGATGATCGCGCCGAGTCTGCGTTTCATGGCACGTCCTTCGAGGTGGGGGGAGACCGCTCCAAGAGAGCGCTCTCAAGGGGTGGTTGAGTCATCATAGGGGCAAGGAATTGTCATGCCTAGACCATGTAGGGGAGCCGGCACATGCCCCTGGACGGCCCCTGGCCGCGTGGCCGGCGGCGCCGCGACCCGTCCCTCGCCCTGACCTGCCGGCCCGGTGACGAGCCCCCCGTGTCAGCCCACGAGCAGGACCAGCTTCGCGCGGGCCTGGCCGGCCTCCCCCGTGCGGTGCGCCTCGGCGACGGCGGTCAGCGGGAAGGTCCTGACGTCCGGGAGCGCGAACTGCCCGGACGCGATCCGGTCGCCGACCTCGTGCAGGACGTAGAGCGCACGGCCGCGGTCGCCGCGGCTGAACCGGACCCCGTGCTCCTGCGCGCCGGCGAAGTCGGCGACCGTGATCACATGGTGCTGCCCTCCGGCGAGGTCGATCAGCTCGGGGAGGACGCCGCTTCCGGCGACGTCGAGGGCCAGGTCGACCCCCTCGGCGGCGAGCGCGCGCACGCGGGCACTCATGCCCTCGCCGTAGGCGACCGGCTCGGCGCCCAGGGCGCGAAGGCGCCCCTCACTTGCCGGACTGCCGGTGCCGATCACGCGTGCGCCACGCGCCACCGCGAGTTGGACCGCGGCGCTGCCGACGTTCCCGGAAGCGCCGTTGACGAGCAGGGTGATCCCCGCGGTGACACCGAGCTGGTCGAGCGCCCGCGCGGCCGTCTCCGTCACGGACGGCAGCGCGGCGGCCTCGGCGAAGCCGAGGGAGGGCGGGATCGGCGCGTAGGAGGACAGCACGGCCAGTTCCGCCTGCGCGGCGCCCTCGGCGCAGAAGCCGAACACCCGGTCGCCGGCGCCGACATCGGTGACGCCCTCGCCGACCTCGTCGACGACGCCGGCCGCTTCGTAGCCCAACGTCTGGGGCAGCTCGGGGTCCATCAGGCCCTGGCGCTTCTTCCAGTCGCTCGCGTTGACGCCGGCGGCGGCCACCGCGATCCGCACCTGCCCCGGACCGGCGTGCGGGTCGGGGAGGTCCACGATCTCCAGCACCTCGGGACCCCCGAACCGCCTGAACTGCGCCGCCTTCATCGCTTCCTCCGTCTTCGCCGACAGGACCGGCCGCTCCGGGCTCAGCATGCACCACGCCTGCCGGCCGCCGCGGCGCACGCGGACCCGTCGCGGCCGGTCCGCCCCCTCGCAGCTTTCGCGGAGAGGGGGCGGACCGGCGGGCGTCAGCGGGCGCCGGTCGGGGCAGCGGGCGTCAGTGGGGAAGGCGGAACGGGTTGCTGCCGAGCGCGGCCAGCAGGAACCACGCGGTCGCCCCGGTGTGCAGGCTGGCGTAGTAGAGGTCGCCGAAGCCGCTGTCCAGGCCGTCACTGGACGCCGCGGGGATCCCCCGGCCGTCGCCGACGGGCGTGGTGATCTGGGCCTGCTCGATGTTCCACAGCAGGTCCTTCGCCCGCGGCACGTCGCCCTTGGTACCGCGGGCGCGCAGCGCCAGCGCCGTGTGGGCGGTGCCCTCCAGCCACACCTTGCTGACGTCGGTGTCGCTGAAGCTGACCCCGGAGACGCCCGCGTCGTCCGCCGCCAGGTTCCGCACGACCCAGTCCACGCAACTGCTGTAGCGGTGGTCGAGCGTGGCCAGGTAGGACCAGGTCTGCACGTCCTCGGGGATCGGGGTGCGGTTGGTGGTGACGCCGTCGGGGTCGGTGCCGGTCCACAGGTGTCCGCCGGCCGGGTCGCGCATGGCGTCCACGAAGGCGTAGGCGACGCCCGCCCGGCTCCGCCACACCTGCTCGCCGGTCAGCTGGGCGAGCATGGTGAAGAAGGCACCGGTGTCGATGTTGTGCTCGGTGGCCTTGTAGGTGTTCGGCTGGTCGTCGGCGGTCCGCCCGCCGGTGTAGCCGTAGGGGGCCCGGGTGCCGTCGAAGGTGTGCTCGTGGATCCAGTCGGCCTCGCGCAGGGCCCCGTCGAGGAAGCGCTGCTGCCGGGTACGGGCGTAGAGGTGCGCGAAGGCCATGCCCACCCAGGCCTGGTTCCCGGTGTACGCGGCGGGCGAGCCGATGTCGAGGCGGCCGGTGAGGGTGGTGAAGGAGTCCGGCTGGTAGGAGGCGCGGGTGCGGCCGTCGCCGATGGGGTCGTGCGCCTGGGCGTAGAGCAGGGTGTCGCCGAGGACCGTGGCGCGGCGTATGTCGTCCGGCCGGCCCCGGGCCAGCCAGGCGATGATCATCAGCGCGTCGTCGTAGGCGAACGAGGAGACGAACGTCCAGGTCGGCGTCTCGAAGAAGCCGCCGGTGTAGCTGCGGGGGACACGCAGGGCGTCACCGCTGCCGTACTCGTCGAACTTGGCGTCGAGGAAGGCGAAGGCCTGGCTGACGGACCTGGCGGAGGCTCCCGCCGCCGGCGCCGGGGCGGCGGAGGCGGAGGTGGGTGCGAGGGCGCCGGCCAGCAGGGCGGTGAGGGTGCCGGAGGCGGCGGCGAGCACGCCGCGCCGGCTGGGGAGGAAGGAGTCTCGTGCCATGTCTCGTGCCATGTGATGTCCCTGGAGGGTCGGAGCGGAAGGGGTGGTGGCCCGCGGCGGCGCGGAGTTCGGGTCGGCTACTCCTTCGCCCGTCCGCGTTTGCGGGCCGGCGCCTTGTCGGGCACCCGGTGGGCGTCGACCGCGCGGGCGGTCAGCTTCAGTGCCTCCGCGGTGCGCCCGAACGTGCGCTGCGCGACGGCCACATAGATGAGGTCGAGGATGAGCAACTGGGAGTGGAGCGCGGAGAGCGCCGCCAGCCGGAACGTCGTCTCGTGCACCGAGGGCGTGAAGACGATGTCGGCGATCTCGGCGAGCGGCGAGCGGGCGTAGGAGGTGACGGCGACGGTCAGGGCACCGTGGTCCGCGGCCTCGGCGAGCATCTCGATCGCGTCCCGGGTGCGCCCCGAGTGCGACAACGCGATGGCCACGTCGCCGGGTTGGAGCAGCGCGGCGTTGGTGAGCGCCGTGTGCGTGTCGGCCCGGTAGCGCACCGGAACCCGGATGCGCTCCAGCCGGAACGCCATCTCGCTGCCCGCGGTGCCGCTGCTGCCCAGGCCGAAGATCTCGACCCGGCCCGCGGATGCGATGGCGGTGGCGAGGGCGTCGACGGCGGAGACGTCGATGCCCGCGGCGGTGTCCTGGATCGCCCGGGTGTCGGCGGCGGCCACCACTCCGAGCACCTCGGTCAGCGGGTCGTCCGGGGTGATGTCGCCGCCGATGTCGGTCTCCCAGCGGGCCTGTTCGGCCCGTCCGGTCTCGGTGGCGACGGCGACGCGCAGGTTCGCGTAGCCCCGGAATCCGAGCGTGCGGCTGAACCGCGTGACCGTCGCCGTCGACGTACCGGAACGCTCGGCCAGGTCCAGGATGCTCAGGTGGGCGGCGCCCTCCGGGTCGGCGAGGATGACCTCCGCGATCTTCGACAGGGCCTCCGGCATGTCCGGCCCCTCGATCGAGAGCCTGCTGAGCAGGCCACCGCTCTCACCCGTCACCGCGATCCTCATTTTCATCGATCTCCGTGAGGATGAAAATTACGATCGCCGCAGGGGCTCAGTCAACACCTTGTTCCTCCGCGTTCCCTCGCGGCCCGGGCCCGGAGGCCGCTCAGCGTCGCGAACGGGCCGCCTCGCACAGGACGTGCGCCACATCCGGGGGCAGGCCGAAGTGGCGCTCGATCCACACCGGGTCGTGTCCCTCGACGGCCAGGACCCACGCGCTGTAGAGGCTGCTCGGCGAGGGGGCGCCCGGATGCCCCAGCAGCGGTCCGACGGCCTCCGCGGGGAAGCCCTCGAAGGTCTCCGCGCTGAACCACTCCGCCCCGACCGCTTCCGGGGTCGAGGGACGGGCGAGCCGGACGGCGGGACGGTTGCGCCTGTGCCGGACGACGGCGACGCCCAGCAGGACCAGGGCCGCCGCGGCGGCCAGGGCGCCGGCGATCACGGGCCGGTTCCCGGCCGGAGCCGCGCTCAGAGCGATGAGTTCCAGCGCCGCCAGGGTGAAGACGCCCAGTGCTGCGGCACCTTCCCCGGTGTGCGGGTGCGGCAGCCTCCTCATGCTGCATCTCCCTTCCTCTCCAGCCTCGCGCGGTTCGCCGCGAGATGGGGGCCGGGGCACCTCCCGGACGCGGGTCAGCCGTTTCCGAGGGCGAGCTGCACAATCCGCACGACCACCAGCACCATGGCGACCAGCAGGTAGGACCGCAGTGCGGTGAGTCCCACCTTGCGGCCGGTGGAGATGCTCGGGGCGGGCAGGTCGGCCAGCGGCGGCATCCGCCAGGTGTCCCGGCCGCTGCGGTCCACCGGGCGGCCGGTGCGGGCCCAGCCCTTGCGCCGGCGCCGCGACTCCGCGTACCCGAGGGCGAGCAGCCCGGCGACGCCGCCGACGGCCATGATGTCGGCGAGGGCAGCCGAGGTGATGTCGGGGAAGAGGACGGAGGCGGTCAGGATGACGGACAGGGTGACGAGGACCGCCACCACCAGCGACGTGAAGGCGTTGGTCCAGCGGCCGTTGACCCATGGCCCGAGGACGGCGCGGTCGTTGCACAGCAGCAGCAGGAACACCGACGCGGACGGCAGCAGCACCCCGGCCAGGGTCTGCACGCCCTCGGTGAGCAGCCCCAGCGGGGAGCCGGGGATCAGCACGATCGCCGCGGCCGCCAGCACCAGGCCGGCGAAGACGGCGTAGAAGCCCTTCGCCCCCCGTACCCCGCGGTGCAGCGAGTGCTTCATGCCCAGCACGTCGCCCAGCGCGTAGGCGGTCGACAGCGACACCGCCGACGCACCGATGATCGAGGCGTCCAGCAGGGCGACGGCGAACAGCACCCCGGCGAGCTTGCCCCCGTGGGCCTCCAGTCCGTGGGCGACGCCCGCGGCGTCGGTGAAGCCCCCCACGCCGGTCCCGCCGAACGCGGCGGCGGTGAAGCCCATCATGGCGGCGGCGCCGACGATGACGACGCCGATCCCGATGATCAGGTCGGCCTTCTCGTAGCGCATGAACCGCGGGGTGATGCGCTTGTCGATGACGTAGGACTGCTGGAAGAACAGCTGCCAGGGCGCGACGGTGGTGCCGACGATCGCGATGATCAGCAGCATCACGTCCGCCGTCCTGGCGCCGTGCGGCATACCGGGAGCGGCGAGGTCGTGCGCCATCTGCGAGGTGGCGGGGTGCGCCAGGAAGTAGATCGGGATCAGCAGCAGCGACCCCAGGCACAGGAGGACCGCGGTGCGCTCGAACCGGCGGAACGACCCGGTGGACGCGGCGGCGATCACGATCCCCGCGGCGACCAGGACGCCCGCGGTCCTGGGCAGGCCGAGGTAGCCCACGGCCAGGGTGATGCCGATGAACTCGGTGACGATGGTGAGCGCGTTGAGGATGAGCAGGTCGATGACGCTGAACGCGCCCCAGAACTTCCCGAACCGCTCCAGGATGAGGCGGGCGTGCCCCACCCCGGTGACCGCGCCGAGCCGCAGCACCATCTCCTGGTTGACGTACAGCACCGGGACCAGCAGCAGCAGCGTCCACAGCAGGCGGGTGCCGTAGTCCTGCCCCGCCTGGGTATACGTGCCGAAGGCGCCCGCGTCGTTGTCGCCGACCATGACGATCAGGCCCGGCCCGACGATCGCCAGCAAGGTCTTCAGCTTGGCCGGCAGGCCCCGGCGCGGGGCGGTGTCACCGGCCTTGATGGTGCCCAGCGCACCGCGGATGTCGCCGACGTGCGCATCGTCCAGGACCGCCGGGCGCGGTACGGGAACGGTGTCCGTGTAGTTGCTCATGACGTGCCTCCAGGCCCCCGGGTACGGGGGAGGTCTGGGGCACGCGGCCGTCACCACCCCCGCGCAGCGCGACGAACTCGACACCCGGAGTGACGACCCGTGCCCATGGCTGAGCAGGGCCGGTCACGACCCGGGAGGGCCTGTACAGGGGGTGGCGGTTACCGCGTGCCGGAAGAATGCGAGGACAGGCGGAGGAGGGGCCGACTGTGGCCCGGACTACTGCATTCCATGTCTCTCGCCTCCTTCCGGCCGGGACGCCCGTCGCGGGCGCCGTCGCCGACTCGGCAAGGAGCGGACCGGCCCGCGAAGGACCGGCACACCCCAACTCGTCAGAGCTTTGGCACTCCACGGCGTAATCCCTTGCCAGGGAAGCCACTTGGCCTCACCCCTTAGGCCGGGGAGAGGTGTCCTGAACCTGGGCGTCTCTCGACGTCGTGGGGTCAGTGGCCTGTGTCCGTGAAGACGCCTCACCGAACGAGGTGCCTTGGTTTCCCAACGCTCGACACTATAGACCACTCCTTGCGTATCGACGCAAGTACGCCGCCGGGCGCGCGCCCGTTGGCCGAGTGGCGGGGCGCGCGCCGCGGGCGTGCAATGGGACGGGGAGACTCAGCACTGGAGGGATCGTGCCCGTTGTACCCCTCAGCACCATCGTTTCCGACGCCTTCGACAAGCGGTACGGCGTTCCGGCCATCAACATCGTCAACGACCTCACCCTGGAGTCGGTGCTGGCCGCGGCGGTGGAGAAGTCGTCGCCACTGATCGTGCAGACCTCCGTGAAGACGGTCAGGTCGATCGGCAGCGACGTGCTCTACGCGATGTGGACGGCGATGACGGCCGGGATCGAGGTACCCGTCACCCTGCACCTGGACCACTGCCCCGAGCGCGAGGTCATCTCGGAGTGCCTGGCCCGCGGCTGGAACTCCGTGCTGTTCGACGCCTCCCGGATGCCGGTGGAGGAGAACATGCGGCAGACGGTCGAGGTGGTCGCCGAGGCCCGCGGCTACGGGGCCCACGTCGAGGGCGAGATCGAGTCCATCACCGGCGTGGAGGACGGCGTCGGCTCCGACACCGCGGCCGAGCGGCAGAGCCTCGACACCGTGCTGGAGTTCCTGCGGACCACCCAGGTGGACGTCTTCGCCCCCGCGATCGGCAACGCCCACGGCGCCTACAAGCAGGCGCCGGTCCTGGACTTCCAGCGCGTGGCGGACATCGTGGCGGCCCACCCGCTGCCGATCGCGCTGCACGGCGGAAGCGGGATGTCCGACGAGCAGTTCCACGAGATGATCTCCCTGGGCTGCGCGAAGGTCAACATCTCGACCGCCCTCAAGGAGACGTACATGAAGTCCAACCTCGCGTTCCTGCAGTCCGCGGCCGAACGCGGCAAGTGGGACCCGCCCTCGCTGTTCCGGGCGGTGCGCGAGGACGTGGTCGAGATGGCCGGCTCGCTGATGACGCTGTTCGGCAGCGCGGGCCGGGCGGACTGATCCGATGCCCGCCCTGGTCCTGGACTGCGACGGCGTGCTCGCCGACACCGAGCGCTACGGTCATCTGCCCGCGTTCAACCGGACGTTCGAGGAGTTCGGCCTGCCCGTGCAGTGGTCCGACGCCGAGTACGCCGAGAAGGTCAAGGTCGGCGGCGGCAAGGAGCGGATGAAGGCGCTGCTGACCCCGGACTTCGTCCAGGAGGCCGGGCTGCCCTCCGACCCCGAGGCGCTCGCCGGCGAGGTGGCCCGCTGGCACCGCCGCAAGACCGAGATCTACACCGGCATCATCGGCAGCGGCGCCATCCCGCCCCGGCCGGGGGTGCGGCGGGTGATGACCGAGGCCCATGACGCGGGCTGGACGCTGGCGGTCGCCTCCACCTCGGCCGAGAAGTCGGTCCGCAGCGTGCTGGAACTGGCCGCGGGTCCCGAACTCGCGCCGAAGGTCCATGTGTTCGCCGGCGACGTCGTCGAGCACAAGAAGCCGGCGCCGGACATCTACCAGCTGTGCGTCGATCGGCTCGCCCTCGACCCCGCGGGGACCGCGGTGGTGGAGGACAGCCGCAACGGGATGCTGGCGGCACTCGGCGCAGACCTCGCGTGCGTCGTCACCGTCAGCGCCTACACCGCGCAGGAGGACTTCGCCGGCGCGTCGCTGGTGGTCAGCTCCCTCGGCGACCCGGCACCGCAGGAGACCGTGACGGAGGTCCTGAGCGACCCGCTCGGCCTCGACCCGCGCCCGTTCGTCCGCCTGGAGGACTTCCAGCGCATCCTCGCGGCCGGCGGCCCGGGCACCGGGCAGCACTGACGCCAGGCGGGTGAGGAGAGCCATGTCATCGCCATCGACAGCAGGAAGCGACCTGGAGTTCGTGGTCCGGACGATCGCCCGGACGGCCGTCGACAACGAGCGGCAGTTCAGCGATCTGGACGCCGTCGCGGGCGACGGCGACTTCGGGTACTCGCTCGCGCGGGGTTTCGAGATCGTCCTCGCCGACTGGGACACCTTCGACCGGAGTTCGCCCGCGGAGTTCCTCAAACGGGTCGCGATGGTCATCTCCAAGCGGGTGGGCGGGACTTCGGGGCCGCTGTGGGGGACGGCGTTCCTGCGGGCGGCGATGGCGGTCAAGGACCGGCCGGACCTGGCCGGGCTGAACGGCGAGGACGCGGTCGCCATGCTCAGGGCCGCGACCGAGGGCATCAAGGTCCGCGGCAGGTCCGACGTGGGCGACAAGACCCTGCTGGACGCGCTGGTGCCGATGACGGACGCGGTGGAGAAGGAACTCGGCGGCGCCGACGGGGGCGCGACCGGTGCCGGCGCCGCCCGCGTGGCCGCGACGACCGCGCGGGCGGCGGCGGACGCGACCACGCCCATGCAAGCCATGCGGGGCCGCCAGAGCTACACCGGGGAACGCAGCATCGGCTCGCCGGACCCCGGCGCGGTGGCCGTCGCGGTGATGGCCGAGCGCATCGCCGACACCTGGGACGCCCGCGACTGAGGGCGCCCGGCCGGGGCCGCCCCTTCCCCGTGGCCGGGCCGCCGCTCCTCCCCCGCATCCCCTCCCCTGCACCTTCGAACCACCTGGAGCCACCTGATGAAGAAGTTCGTCAACGACCCGAAGGATTTCGTCGCCGAGATGCTGGAAGGGCTGGCGCTGGCCAACCCCGACACCCTGCGCTACGTCCCCGAGTACAACCTGATCATGCGCGCGGACGCGCCGCAGGAGGGCAAGGTCTCGATCGTCCAGGGGTCGGGCTCGGGCCACGAGCCCGCCCACGTGATGAGCGTCGGCAAGGGCATGCTCGACGCGGCCTGCCCCGGCGACGTCTTCTCCGCGCCGCCCGCCGACTTCGTCTACGAGACGGTCAAG
This sequence comes from Streptomyces sp. NPDC020917, assembly GCF_044333795.1. NCBI lineage: Bacteria > Bacillati > Actinomycetota > Actinomycetes > Kitasatosporales > Streptomycetaceae > Streptomyces > Streptomyces sp. NPDC020917. The sequence continues at coordinate 359,027 of NZ_JBIRRR010000006.1, forward strand.
CGGGTCGCCTCCCCCAAGGGCGTCCTGCTGCTGGTGAACAACTACACCGGTGACCGGATGGCCTTCGAGATGGCCGAGGAGATGGCGCAGGTCGACGGGATCGAGGCGCGCACCCTGTTCATCGACGACGACGTGTCGGTGCAGGACTCCACCTACACCGTGGGCCGCCGCGGGGTGGCGGGCAACTTCTTCGTGATGAAGGCCGTCGGCGCGGCGGCCGAACGCGGCGCGGACCTCGACGAGGTGCACCGCATCGGCACGAAGGTCAACTCCGTGGCCCGCACCATGGGCATGGCCCTGACCCCGTGCACCCCGCCGGCCAAGGGCTCCCCGCTGTTCGAACTCCCCGAGGACGAAGTGGAGATGGGCGTCGGCATCCACGGCGAGCCCGGCCGGCGCCGGGAGAAGCTGGGCACGGCCAAGGAGATGGTGAAGGAGCTGGTCACCGCGGTCGTCGAGGACCTGCCGTTCGTCTCGGGCGACCGGGTCGCCCTCATGGTGAACGGACTGGGCGGCACGCCGGTCGGTGAGCTCTACCTCGTGTACGGGCTGGCCCACAAGCAGCTCGCGGACCTCGGCATCGAGATCCACCGTTCCTACGTCGGCGAGTACTGCACCTCGCTGGACATGGCCGGCGTCTCGATCACGCTGGTCCGCCTGGACGACGAGCTGGTCGACCTCTTCGGCGCGCCCGCCGAGATCCCCGTCCGCGTGTTCTGACGCCCGGCGCGGCCGTCGACGGCACCAGGGTGCACGCCCCGCGCGAGCCTCACTCCGGAGGGGTCGGCGGGGCGTCGGGGACTGCTGCGCGGAGGGTGGACAGCAGGTCGAGCAGGGTGGCGCGCTGGGCGGGTGAGAGGGTCGAGGTCGCCGTGGCGAGGGCGGTGCGGTCGATCTTCTCGGCGCGCGCGTGGAGGTCGCGGCCGACCGGGGTGAGGGTCAGCAGGTAGGCGCGGCGGTCGGTGGGGTGGCGGGCCCGCTCGACCAGGCCCTCCCGTTCCAGCGCGTCGACCAGCGAGGTGACCGTGCGCGGGGCGACGTCCAGCGCCTCGCCGAGGTCGCGCATGCGCAGCGGCTCGGTCGTCGTGGCCAGCGCCCGCAGCAGCCGCAGGCGGGACACGGACAGGCCGTGGCAGCGCAGTTGGGCGTCGACGTAGGTGCGCAGCCGCAGCGTCGTGAGGAAGAGGTCGTCGACCAGGACGTCGCTGCTGCGGGTCTCCACCACGGTGTTCCGCCTCACTCTCTCCACGAGCTCTCACCCGTTGTGTGCCGACTCATAGTGAGTAGACTCAGCATATCGGCCGTGCGCGCCGAGTCTTTCGCCCGATCCCCGACCACCGCAGACCGCCCCGGGCCGCCGGGGAAGGAGAACGATGCCCGGCCGCCGCCTGGACCAGCGCCTGGTCGTCCCCGTCATGTTCGTCGCCACGTTCTTCCTCGTGGTGATGGACGGTGCCATCACCACCGTCGCCCTGCCGTCCATTGCCCGCCAGTTCGGCGTGTCGGCGGCCGGCAGCGACAGCGTCGTCGTGGTGTACCCGGTGTGCGTGGGCATCACCATCCCGCTGTCCGGCTGGCTCGGCGACCGCTTCGGCGGGAAGCCGGTGCTGATCGGTGCGATGGGGCTGTTCACCGCGGCGTCCGCGCTCTGCGGGATCGCCGGCGGCCTCGACCAACTCGTCCTCTACCGGGGCCTGCAGGGCCTGGCCGGCGGGCTGCTCACACCGGTGGCCGCCGCGATGCTGTTCCGCACGTTCACGCCCGCCGAGCGGGTGCGTGCCTCGCGCGTGATGACCATCCCGCAGCAGGTCGCGCCCGCCGTCGCACCCATGATCGGCGGTGTGCTGGTCGACAGCCTCTCCTGGCGCTGGGTGTTCTACGTCAACCTGCCCTTCGGCGCGGCCGCCTGCCTCTTCGGCCTGCTGTTCCTCGACAACTCCCGCCATCCCAGGCCCGGGAGGCTCGACGTCCCCGGCCTCGTCCTGTCCGCGGCCGCGATGTCGCTGCTGATGTACGGGGTGTGCGAGGGCGCCCGGCAGGGCTGGTCGTCGCCGGTGATCGTGGGGAGCCTGGCCGCCGCGGCCGTCCTGGTGGCGGCCACCATCGTGGTCGAACTGCGCACGCGCGCACCGGCGTTGCGGCTGCGGCTGTTCAAGGACGCGCTGTTCAGGGACACCAAGGTGATCGGCCTGATCGGCGTGGTGCCGTTCATGGGCGCGATGTACGCGGCGCCGCTGTTCATCCAGGAGGCGCAGGGGGGGTCCGCCCTGCACTCCGGCACCAGCACCTTCACCGAGGCCATCGGCGTGCTGCTGACCGTCCAGGTCGTGTCGCGGTTCTACGACCGGGTGGGCCCGCGGCTGATCATCGCCGGCGGGCTGCTGTGCGTGACCGTCGTGCTGGGGGTGATGACGAGCGTGGACGCCGGGACGGGGGCGTGGGCCGTGCGGCTCTACATGTTCCTGCTCGGACTCGGGATGGGGGCGGTCTTCATGCCGGTCACGGTGGCCTCGTTCAGCACGATCCCCAAGGAGGACATGGGCCAGGCGTCCACCCTCAGCAGCGTCATCAGCCAGCTCGCGATGGCCCTGGCGCCGGCGCTGGTGGCGACCTTGCTGATCGCCGGCACCCCGCACGGCCTGCGCACCGCGCCCCCGTCCGCCTACCGCACCGTCTACCTGGTCCTCGCCGTGATGTGCGCGGCGGCCACGCTCTTCACCCTGAAGCTGCACGACGCCCCCGCCCGCAACACCCCTCCCCCACCCCGCAGTCCGCGCATCCCTCGCCGCCGGCGCGCGGCAGCGGCCGCCGAGGCGAGGACGCCGCAGAGCTGAGCGGCGCCCCCGCCCCGTACCAGCGGCGAGCGGGTCAGTGGAGGGCCGGGAGGGTGATCAGTCCCGGCTCGTGGGTGATCGGCACCGTCTCGCCGGCGACCGTGGCAGTGCGGGCCCAGGGGGCGGCGAGCCGCAGGGGGCCTCCGCCGGGCCGGGCGGCGGGGCCGGTGACGTCGACGGTCCCGGCGATCGGGTCCAGGCGGACGGCCAGCAGCGCGTTCACGGGGGCGTCCGCGGCGGCCACTACGCGGCCTCCCTGCTGGAGGGAGCTTCCGCCGGTGAGCAGGATGCGCTGGACGTCGCCGAGGTGGTCGACGTACGCCAGCGACCCGTCGAAGGAGTACGGCCCGAACCTGCGGGTCCGCCCGTCGTCCGGGGCGCGGAGGCAGAAGCCGTTCAGCGCACCCTCGGGGGTGGCCGCGGTCAGCCGCAGCAGGCGGCCGCCGCCGGCCACGTCCTCGGCGCGCAGTTCCGCCGTGGTGCCGGAGTCCGGCGGCACCGGCAGCAGCAGGGTGTCGAGCGTGACCGGGCCCGCGGCGGTCAGCGCGTACGAGACGTACTTCGCGGGGCTGACCTGGTAGGTGACGGGCGAGTAGTAGCCGTCGGCGAGGGTCGCGGTCACCGCCTTGGGGGCGGCCGGAACGATGGCCAGCTGGGTGCCGGAGGCGAAGTTCGTGCGGGCGACGGCGCCGTCGAGGGCGGGTGCGGCGTCGGGCAGCAGGTGCCAGTTCTGCTGGTAGGCGTGCGGCCCGGAGTCCGCCGGTGTGAGCGTGTCGGTGACCAGCCATCCGAGGCCGTGCAGGAACAGCACGGAGCGTGCGTGGCGGACGCCGGGCGTGGCGTCGGTGTGGCCGTCGGCGAGGTCGGCCCACGGGACGGACACGTTGCTGACGGCTCCGCCGGCCGTGGGGTCCTGCGCCTTCCCGTCGATGGTGACCGTGTTGTTGGCCTGCGTGGTCGCCCGGAGCCAGTCGGCCGTGGGGTCGACGGCGTAGACGTAGGCGCCCATGGCGGGCAGCAGCGGGCGGTCGTGGGCGTAGACCTGGACGGCGAGTTCATCGGCGTGGCCGTGGTTGCCGCGGTCGGCGGCGAGCCGCAGATACCAGTCCTGGTCGGTCCATCCGGTGCGCTGGACGGCGACGCGGGTGTCGGGGTAGGTCACCGAGGTGTGGCCGGGGTCGGTGCCGGACGTGCCGCCGGTGGCGACGTACCGGAGCCGGTCGTCGTCGAAGAGCGCGGCCAACTGGGCGAGCGCGGGCCGCTGGTTGCCGTAGCTGGAGTCGCCGTAGGCCGGGTCGTAGCCGTTGGGGTAGGTCTCGTCGGCCAGGAACCAGGCGAGCTTGCGGACGGGGTCGGCCGAGCCGACCGGGTAGCCGTTGGCGACGAGGACGTCCGCGGTGCCCACGAACGTCGTCGCGACGCCCATGGCGTAGCTGGAGGACGCCTCGGTGTAGCCGCCGTCGGGGTAGAGCGCGTCGGCGACCTGCTGGACCAGGTAGGACTGCGCGTCGGCGCGCCACCGGGACGCCTGGGCGAACTCCGGGAAGTACGCGCCCAGGTAGAGCAGGACGCTCTTGATGGTGATCATCCAGTTGGGCGTCGGGGAGGTCGTGGTGGAGAAGTACGGCCCGGCGGCGTACATGGCCTTCAGCAGGCTGGTGTTGGCGTCCGCGGTCAGGGACGGGCTGGTGCGCAGGATCTCGTAGGCGTAGCACCAGTTCTGGTAGCGCCAGGCGGCGTCGAGGTTGCGGGGATAACTGGCCGCGCCGTTCGGCGAGCCGTAGGCGGCGGTGTTGGTGTCGTCGATGAAGTCGGTGATCAGGCCGATCAGTCCGGCGGCCGTGTGCTCGTCCTGGGAAGCGCGGTAGGCGTCGGCGAGCGGCCCGGCGAAGTAGAAGCGCGGCAGCTGGTAGAAGAACTCGCTGTCGACGTCGGCGCCGGCGATCTTCTTCCAGTCGAAGCCGTGCGGGTCGGCCTGCCAGGAGAAGGTGTTCTGCACGGTGTTGTTCCAGCAGCGGGTGGTCTCGTCGAAGGTCACCTGCACCTGGTGGAGCATGACGTCCTGGGAGGCCGCGTCGGTGCGCCCGGTCAGTTCGAGGGTGGCGGACCGCGGCGCGGTCACCCCGGTCAGGTCGAACCACAGGTACGCCTTGCGGGTGGTGGGGGCGAACGGCCCGGTGCCCTCGTCGTGGACGAACAGGCTCGGCGCGGAGCCGAAGGCGGTCGCCGCGTCGGCGCCGGCGGCGATGAAGGAGCTCTGGCTCGCGCCGAGCCTGGTCACGCTGCCGTCGGCGTGGGTGAGGGCGAGGACCGGCGCGCCGGTCGTGGCGTGCCGGCTGCCGAACTCCGCGGTGGCGGACTCCTTGTTGCGCGCCATGAGCATGAATCCCACACCCGCCGCGCTCACCGCGGCCTTCACGATGCCGGTGACGTCGGTGGCCGACGTGGTCCAGGCGGGCTCCACGGTGAGGGTGGTCTGGTAGATCTCGCCCTTGCCCAGCGTCCAGATGTGGTCGAGGAGCAGCGGGACCAGGGACGGCGAGTAGACGCCGTTGTAGGCCCAGGCCGGGGGCGTGCGGTCGGGGCGGGTGCGCATGTATGCCAGCAGCGCGGCACGGGCGGCCGGGTAGTCGGCGGAGCGTGCCGCGTCGGCGACGGCGGACAGGCCCGGCTGGTTCGGGTAGTCGAACACCGGCGGGGTGGCCCAGGCGCCGGAGGCGGCGTCCCAAGCGCCGAAGAAGGCGGCGTCGGGCACTTCCGTGGTGGCCGTCGCGGCGTGGGCGGCCGGGGCGGAGAGTCCGGCCAGCACGGGGGTCGCGCAGGCACCGGCCAGGGCGCCCTGCAGGAGCGTACGGCGGGTCAGCGGCATGGAGGTCTCCCGGGGACGAGCGGTGCGGGGTGCGGGTGCGGTGCGGTGCGGACGGCGGTACCGGGGCGCGTACCGGTGCCGGCAACTTGATGTCGGACGACTATTCGATATCAAGTGAAGCTTGTCAAGGGGTACTTACGCGTACGGGGATCCGGTCGGGGGAGAAGTGATATCGTTTCCGCGGGACGGACGAGGGAGACGCGAACGGGCATGAGCGCGGAGGACAGGCACGCGGCGATCCTGGCGTCGGTCCAGGCCAGAGGGTCCGTCACCATCCGGGAACTCGCCGCGGAGTTGCGGGTCGCGGCGGTCACGATCCGCGCGGACGTACGGGAGCTGGCGCGCGGCGGGCAGCTGAACCGGGTGCACGGCGGCGTCACATGGCCCGCCGGGCGACCGCGGCGCGGCCCCGCCGGGACGGCGGCGGAGCGGCGGGACCCTTCGTCCCTTCGCGGGATGGCGCCCGGCCACGTCCCGAAGGCCCCCGGCCAGGCCTACAGCCTCGGCATGGTGGTCCCGCACCCTGCCTACTACTACCCGGAGGTCATCGCCGGTGCCCGAGCGGCGGCCGAGTCGCTCGGGGTGAGGCTCTCGCTGGGGGTGTCCCGCAATCTCCCCGCCGAGGAGCGGGTCCTCGTCGCGCAGATGGTGCAGTCGGGCGTCGACGGGCTGCTGGTGACGACGGCCGAGGACCCGCGCACCTCCCCCGGCACCGAGGCGTGGCTCAACACCCTCCCCGTTCCCGTGGTGCTGGCCGAGCGGCGGACGGGACCGGACACGGGCGCGGTGGAGTCCGTCGCCACCGACCACGAGCAGGGCGCCTTCCTCGCCGTCAGGCACCTGAGGGAGCGCGGCCGCCGGCACATCGCCCTGCTGCAGTTCGACACCATGACCGCGCCCATGCTCAAGATCGGCCACCGGCAGGCGCTGACCGCCCTGGGCCTGGAGCCGTGCTCCCCCGACGTGCCGTCCGCCCTCGTCGAGAACGATCCGGCGGATCTGGACGACAAGTGCGGGCGACTCGTCCGCGCCGTGCGCGACGGGCAGGTCGACGCGGTGCTGATCCACAACGACTCGATCGCCCTGCCGCTGGTCAGCCGGTTGCAGGCGGCCGGCGTCCAGGTGCCGGGCGACCTGGACGTCATCTCCTACGACGACGAGATCGCCGCCCTGGCCGACCCTCCCCTCACCGCGGTGGCCCCGCCGCGGCACGCGGTGGGCGCCGAGGCGGTGCACCTCCTCGTCCGCAGGCTCCAGGACCCGGACCGCCCGACCCACACGCTGATGCTGCGCCCGCAGCTCAACGTCCGTACCTGACCGACCAGTCGGCGAGGGAGCACGATGAAGGACGAGCACGAGTTCTTTCCCACGGACGTCATGGCATGGCGCCCGGGGCAGCAGGCCGGCACGCAGGAGAAGGTCCTCTCCCGCGATCAGGACGACCCCGACATCCTGACCCGCCTCGTCCGCTGGGAGCCAGGCTTCCACACCTCCGCCGAGGTGATCCGCCACGAGTGGGCCGAGGAGGTCCATCTCCTGGAGGGCAACCTCCACGACCTCACCCTCGACCGGACGTTCGGCACCGGCTGGTTCGCCTCCCGTCCCCCGCTCATGCCCCACGGCCCCTACCGCACCACCCCGGGCTGCGTGATGCTGGAGATCCGCTACCGCGCCTGAGAGGCCGGGAGTGCAGGCCGCCCAGCAGCCGGCGACCGCCGCAGGACGGCAGCGCGAGGTCGTCCGAGCGTTCCCGGCCGCGGCCCGGGAGGGCCGAGTCGAGCAGTTGCTGCGGGTCCTCCACCCGGCGGCCGCATCACCGGGATCACCGCCCTGATCGACCCGGCCGGACTCGCACGCATGCCCCTCCCGGCCCCCGTATGACCTCCACCCGGCGAGGGACTGACCGCAGAGCGCCGGACAGTGAAGTGGTCGTCCATCGACCGCTCTTGTCGAGTTCCGCTTGAGCGTGGCTGGGGCCGGCGCACGCGGGGTTGCGCGGTGGGTTGGTGAGGCTGATCGCAGGTCCGTGCGGCGGGAGTTCGGGGGCGGCTGTCGGTCACCGGGCGGGCGGTCCTCTCCGCAGGGTGCGGGCGGTTGACGCGCGTTGAACTGCTCGGGCAGTCTGATCCGGTTCCGGTTCCCGATCACAGGAGTATCCATGATCAGATGCGTTCCGCGCCCCTTACTCACACTTGTCATGCTCGTGGCATTTTTGTTCGCCGGGGCCACGGTGACCGCGGGCAGCGCACACGCCGACAGCTGCTACAGCTGGGGGCGCACCCTCTCGCAGGGCGCCAGCGGTGAGGACGTCCGCCAGCTCCAGATCCGCGTCGCCGGATATCCCGGTTACGGGTCCGTGCTCACGATCGACGGGCAGTTCGGCCCCGCCACCAAACAGGCCGTCGTCCGCTTCCAGCAGGCGTACGGCCTTTCCGCCGACGGAATCGCCGGACCGCAGACGTTCGGCAAGATCTACGCCCTTCAGGACGCCGACTGCACCCCGATCCACTTCGCCTACAGCGAGTTGAACAGGTGCAATTCCACATGGGCCGGCGGGGCGGTCAGCGCTGCCGTGGCACGCTCCAACGCGCTGCGCCTCATGTGGCAGTTGGAGGCGCTGCGCCACGCGCTCGGCGACCGTCCGATCAACATCAGCAGCGGCTTCCGCTCGTACTCGTGCAACAGCGCGGTCGGCGGCGCGTCGAGCAGCAACCATCTGTACGGCCGAGCGGCGGACCTCACCGGCACGCCCAGCTACTGTGCCCTCGACCTCGAGGCCCGCTACCACGGCTTCAGCGAGATCCTCGGCCCGGGCTACCCGGGCCACAGCACCCACGCCCACCTCGGTGACCAGGGTTCACGTTTCTGGTCCGCCTCTCAGTGCGGCATCTGACCGGCAGCAGCCGTCAGGTGCGGGTCGCTCCTCCTCCAGGTGAGGACCGACCCGCACTTCCGACTCGATCGCCACGATCGCCTTGATGAACCCGAGGTTCATTCGGCGAGGAGGAGTGCGGCGACCGCCTCCGGTGCCTCGTGCATGGCGTCGTGCCCGGTGGGCAGCTCGTGGACCTGCCATGCGGAATCGGCCAGGAGCCGGGTGCGGAGTGCGGCGAACGGCGTGCGGTCCTCCCAGCCCGAGCAGTAGACGAACTCCCGCCGGGGGACCCGGGCGTGCGCGCCCGTGAGCCGGATCGCCTGCAGGAACGAGCCGAGGGGATGGGGACGTCGACGGGGATCCCCGGTGCCCGGCGGCCGGACGGAGAAGCCGGTGTCCGCGGCGCCGGCCGCGACCACGCCCCGGAAGTAGTCGTTCGCCGACGACCACCACGACTCGCCGTCGCACGGCACGAAGGCGTCGAGATGCACCAGCCGTGAGATCCGGCCGCCGGCGCGGTCCGCGGCGGCGGCGATCACCATCCCGGCATAGCTGTGCCCGACCAGCGTCGCGCCGGTGATGCGGTGCCGGTCGAGGTGCCGCAGGACGTCGTCGGCGTGGGTGTCGAGGTTGGCGGACGCGACCGTGGCCGCGTCCTCGTCCGGCCGAAGACCGGTCAGAGTCAGGGCGTGAACGGTGTGACCGGCACGCTCCAGCAGCGGAACCACCGCCTCGTACGACCAGGAACCCTTCCAGCCGCCGGGCACGAGGACGAACGTCGCCATGCGCTTCTCCTTCTCTCGTACGTGCTCTTTCGCGCCGCGGGAGCGGGGCACGCCGCCCTGACGGCCGGGGTGCGATCATGTGCTCCGCCGCATGTGGCGACCACCCCGCACGCAGGAAGCCTCGCCGGATCGATGGGTGGCGTGCCACCGCTACGATGCCAACCGATGCCCGTTCGCCGCCAACCTCGCCGGACCGCCGGTGTGACGTCACATGTGTGGCCGTCCGGCGGTCGCCACCTGTGGCCGTCCGGCGGGACGAGTGCGGTGCAGTCGCACGCACGCGGGCACCTGGTGTACGCCGCCGGCGGTGTGCTGGCCGTTCACACCGAGCAGGGAACGTCGATCGTTCCCGCCAACCGGGTCGCCTGGACCCCCGCGGGGTTCACGCACCACCACCGGGCGCACGGCGACACCGACATGCGGATCGTCTTCCTCGCACCGTCCCTGGCCCGGCTCGTCCCGGACCGTCCCGCTGTGTTCCTGGCCTCGGGCCTCGCCCGCGAGGTCCTGCTCGCCCTGACCGGCCCGCGCAACGACGAGGACGCCGGGCCCGGTTACGGCCCCGCCGCGCGCTCCCGGCTCCTGCGCGTCCTCGTCGACGAACTCCGCGAGGCACCCGAGCAGCCGCTGCACCTGCCCGAGCCCCGGGACGACCGGCTGCGCGCCGTCGCCCGGATCCTGCACGAGACGCCCGCGGAGAACGCCACGCTCGCCGCACTCGGGAGGACGATCGGGGCCAGCACCCGCACCCTCAGCCGGCTCTTCCACGACGAACTCGGCATGACCTTCTACGAGTGGCGCACCCAGCTACGCGTGCACCACGCGCTCGTGCTCCTCGCCGAGGGCCACGACACCCTCCGGATCGCCTCGGCCTGCGGATGGGCCAACCCCAGCAGCTTCATCGCGGCGTTCACCGCTGTCATCGGAACGACCCCGGGCCGTTACCGCACGGGTCACCGGAGCCATGCCGGCGTGTCCCCGTCTCCGTCGGTGGCCGGGCCTTCGGACTGACGCGTCCCTCCGTCCGCCCAGTCGTACGGGGTGCGCTCGATGAGGTCGGGGTCGGTGACCCAGCCCGCGTTGAGGACGAGCCGGGAGGTGCGGTGCAGGGCGAGGAACCCGAAGGGACGGTCGAAGCGGACGTCGATCTCGCGGACCCGGAAGGGGTGGTCCGGAATGCCGGCGGCCATCGCGGAGAAGGCGGTGACGGCCGCGGAGCGGAAGCCGCGCGCGCCGAACGTCGCCGTCATCGCCTGCGCGGCGGACTGGACGGCGAGCGGCTCGGCGCTGATGCCGGGGAAGTGGCCCTGCGATTTGTCGGTCGCCGTGCGCAGGCCGAACAGGTCGGGGTGGGCGAGCAGGTCGTGGTGGGCGGTGACGGTGAACGGCACCGTGGACACATGGAGCCTGGGTTCGCCGTCCGTGCTGGGGACGCGGGTCACGGACAGACCGGGGCCCGGGGCGCCGTAGGACAGGTGTGTGCCGGGGACCACGGTCCGGCGGTTGTGGAGAGTGGCCACGGCGGCGCCCAGCACCTGTCCCGCGGTGGCCTCGGGCGTTCCGAGGTACAGGTGGACGTCGACACCCCGGGTGCCGATGACCTGGAGTTCGGTGAGGGGGCCGGCTGCCGTGTCCGCGACGCCGACCCGGTGGAGGAGACGGGTGCTCCGGTACAAAGCGGCCAGCTCCCTGCCACGCCAGGGCCCTGCCCCGGCTTCCGTCGCGCCCTCGCTGAAGGGCCGGATCCAGTCGGTGCGGAGGGTCAGCGCACCGGCCAGCACCAGCAGCGTCTCGTCGTCCGCCTTGACCGGCATCGCGTCGATCTGCCCGTCCGTGCTTCTGGCCGCCCAGGCGTCCAGGAGCGACTGGTCCTCGGCAGGGTCGCCGGTGAGCTGCCCGTGGACGTCGGCGGGCAGCCGGTGCAGCCAGGCGGGTTCGAGGGGCAGGGTGGCGCGGGTCCACAGGCCCAGGGCCGTGCGCAGGCCGGGCGTCGCCCCGAGGGTGGCCAGCAGGTCGCGTGCCGCCGTCGCGGCGCCGTCCGCCGGGATGCCGAGCGCGTCCGAGAGTTCCCGCCGGGCGGGACCCGCGGCACCGTCGGCGAGGAGGCCGAGCAGCGGCCACACCCCGGCTGCGGCGAGCACCGTGCCGTCGCCGGGCAGGGTCGCGGCCCATCGCGCGGTCAGTGCGTTGACCGCTTGGACCGTGCCGTAACTGGCCATGCCCGCCCTTTCGTTGCCCCTGCGGTAGTTCCCGCTCCCGGATTGTCGACCGTTCGGGGGCGACGGGTCCAGCCGGTAGAGGTGACGGGCGCCGCACGCCGGCTGTGGCGGGGGGGGTTGAGGACGGAAGGCCGTCGTCAGCGCCGGCGCGCCTGGTGCGCGGCCGCCGCGAGCCGATGGCCCTTCAGGCGGGCTTCTCGGGGCGGGGCGGCGGGAGGGGGCCGGTGAGGTAGTGCTGGATGGCAGGGGCGACGCAGCGGGTCAGGTGGTCGATGTCCGCCTCGGCGAGGGGTTCCAGCGCGAGGATGTGGCGGCCCATCGCCAGGCCCACGAGGTGGGTGGCGGCCAGCGTGATGCGCAGACCCGGCTGGTCCCGGCCGGAGGCGGCGGCCAGCGGGCCGAGGATGGTGCTGGTCAGCACCTGCTTGAGGATGTCCGCGGCCTCCGGGTCGGACATCCCGGTACGGACCATGGCGGCCAGGGGGCGGGCGGTGGCCGGCTCCTGCCACATCGTCAGGTACAGGTGGACGATGCGCTGCCCGATGTCGTCCATGTCGCCCGCGACCAGCTCGGGCAGTTGCGCGGTCACCTGCTCCGGCAGCTGCACGGTGGCGGCGAACAGGTCCCGCTTGGTGCCGAAGAAGTGGTGCACCAGGGCCGGGTTGACGTCGGCGGCCGCGGCGACCGCACGGATCGTCGTGGCGCCGTAGGTGCGGGTGGCGAACAGCTCCCTCGCCGCCTCAAGGATGCGGGCGCGCGTCGCGGTGTCCCCGGATCGGCTTCCCACGGGCCGCCCTCGGCCGCGCCGGGTGGTGCGCGCGGGTGCCGGGTCAGTTGCTGTCACGTGGTCAGCCTACCGTTAATAAACACCTGTTGCATTTCCGCTCCCCCACCCCCTACGGTGAGGGCCAGTCCGGCCCACGGTGCCTCGCGGCACAACCTGGCGTGGGCCGGCCTCCTTCCGGGCCGCAGGCTCGAGGCTGACTCGGGCCGTACGAACAGTGGGTGACGCCATGTGGGCGATGATCCTCAAGGAATTCTTAGAGCTGCGGCGGGACAGGCGCACGATGGCGATGATCATCGCGCTGCCCCTCCTGCTCCTGGTGATCTTCGGCTACGCCGCGAACTTCCATGTCGACGACCTGAAGACGCGTGTGGTGGGCCCGCAGGCCGCGCAGGTGGCCCAGCACCTCAAGCCGCCGTTCGACGTCACGTCGGTGCGGCCCGGTGAGGGACGCGCGGACGCGGAACGGGCGCTGCGCTCGGAGAAGGCCGCGGTCGTGGTCGTCACCTCGGCCGGCGGCGGGGCGCCCACCGCGCTGATCGACGGCTCGCAGCTGTTCTCCGCGCAGTCGGCGTCGGCCGCGGTGGCGGCGAGCAACGGCGCGGTGAAGCCGCAGGTCCTGTTCAACCCGCGGCTGAAGACCTCGTGGGTGATGGTGCCCGGCCTGGTCGGCATGATCATGGCCTTCATCGGCACGATCGTGACCGCGATCGGCCTGGTCCGCGAGCGGCAGACCGGCACCCTGGAACAGCTGGCGGTGATGCCCTTCCGGCCCTCGGACGTGATCGCCGGCAAGATCGCGCCCTACTTCGTGCTGGCCGCGGTGGACATGGTGCTGGTCACCGTGATCGGCTGCCTGCTGTTCGGCGTGCCGTTCACCGGCAACGTGGCGGTCTTCGCGCTGGGAGCCGCGCTCTTCCTCTTCGTCGTGCTGGGCCTGGGCGTCCTCATCTCGACGCTCTCGCAGAACCAGGGCCAGGCCATGCAGATGGCGCTGATGACGGTGATGCCGCAGATCCTGCTGTCCGGCATGATCTTCCCGCTGACCGCCATGGCGGCGGGCGTGCGGTGGATCGGCTACATCCTGCCGCTCACGTACTTCAACATGATCTCCAACGGGGTCATGCTGCGGAACGCGCCGGTCTCCTCGCTCGCCCTGCCGCTCGGGGTGCTGGCGTTCATGGCGGTGCTGGTGTTCTCCGCCGCGGTGCTGCGCTTCCGCCGCGACCTGGCGCCCAGCGCCCCCAAGCCGCTCAGGACGAAGGCCCCGGCGCTGGCGGGAGAGGCGCGATGAGCCGGACCGTTCCGGCACCCGGCGAGCGCGGCGGGCCCTCCGCCGCGCCGCGGGGCGCCGCGGAGCCGGGTACCGCGGAGCCGGGTTCTCCGGACGGCTGGGGGATCTTCGGCGCCACCGTCGTGCTGGACCGCACCACCGCGCTGGACGACGTCACCCTCGCCACCCCGCGCGGCGAGGTGACCGCGGTGGTCGGCGGCGACGGCGCCGGCAAGACGACGCTGCTGCGCACCCTGGTCGGCAGGGTGCGGGTGAGCGGCGGCCGGGTCAGCGCCCCGCCGCCCACGCGCTGCGGCTTCATGCCCACCGGCGCCTCCGGCGTCTGGCTGGACATGTCGGTCGACGAGAACCTCGGCTTCGTCGCCGCGGCGCACCGGATCGGCGGCCGGGACCTCGCCGACCGGAAGGCCGAACTCACCAGGGCCGCCGGCCTGACCGAGGCCGTGGACCGCCTCGCGCAGGACCTGTCCGGTGGCATGCGGCAGAAGCTCGCCTTCTGCCTGGCGATCCTGCACCGCCCCGAACTGCTGGTGCTGGACGAGCCCAGCACCGGTGTCGACCCGGTCAGCCGGGTGGACCTGTGGCGGCTGATCTCCCGGGCCGCGGCCGAGGGCACGGCCGTCGTCATGGCCACCACCTACCTCGACGAGGCCGAACGCGCCAGCACCTGCCTGGTGCTGGACCACGGCACCACGCTCGCGGCGGGTGTTCCGGCCGCGATCCTGGCGGGCACCCCGGGCACGCTGACCACCGGTCGCGCTCCGGCGGGCCCGGCCGAGCTGTCCTGGCGCCGCGGCTACGAGACGCGGTCCTGGCACCCCGGACCGCCTCGCGACGGGGAGGACCCCGTCCCGGCAGACATGGAGGACAGCGTGATCGCCTACACCCTGGCCGCGCAGCACGCCGGAGACGCCTCATGAGCGCCGTGCCGGCCGGGCAGCCGCTGGCCTCGACCGCCTCCGCGGGCAAGCGCTACGGCTCCTTCGCCGCCGTGGACGACGTGAGCATGAGCGTGCGCGCGGGCGAGATCGTCGGCCTGCTCGGCGCGAACGGGGCGGGCAAGACCACGTTGATCCGCCTGGTGCTGGGCCTGACCGTCCCCACCAGCGGGTCCGTCGCCCTGTTCGGGCAGGCCCCGGACCGCGCCACCCGCAGCCGGCTGGGCTACGTTCCGCAGGGCCTGGGCCTGTGGGAGTCGCTGAGCGTCGCGCAGAACCTGCGGTTCGCCAACGCCGCCTTCGGCGCGGCGGACGAGGACCTGCCGCCCGCCCTGCGGGCCGTCCGCGACCGGCCGGTCGGTGCGATCGGCCTGGGGCTCCAGCGCCAGCTGGCCTTCACCATCGCGCTCGCGCACAGGCCCGAACTGCTGGTGCTGGACGAGCCGACCTCCGGTGTGGACCCGCTGTCGCGGGCCCGGTTGTGGGACGCCGTGCACGCCGAGGCCGACCGCGGGGTCGGCGTGCTGGTCACCACGCACTACATGCAGGAGGCCCAGCAGTGCGACCGGCTGGTGCTGATGTCGCACGGCAGGGCGGTGGCGGAGGGCACCGAGAAGGACATCATCGGCGCCACCACCGCGTGCGAGGTCGACACCGAGCAGTGGTCCACCGCCTTCGACGCGCTCGACCGGGCCTCGCTGCCGGTCACGCTCGCCGGGCGGCGGGTCCGGCTGGCCGACACTCCCCCGGACACCGTCCGCGCCACGCTGAGCGCGGCGGGCGTCACGGCCGAGGTCCACGAGGTCCCCGCCACCCTGGAGGAGACCATGACCGTCATCGACCGGGCCGCCGCGCACGCCTGACCGCCGGTCAGGACGTCCAGGCGCTGCGGCGCCAGGCGCCCGTACCCGGGGCCGGGACGCCGGTCATCTCGAAGGGCCGGGCGGGCGGGGGGGCGGCGGCCCCCCGGCCGCCGGCGCGGCCCGCGGCCGGGCGTTCGGCGGCCGCGGTCAGCCGGGCCCAGACGACCAGCAGGGCGGCCAGCTCCTCGGCGGCCGGCGCGCCGCGCACCACCCGCACGTCCGGGCCGCGAAGCGGCTCTCCGTCCGCTTCGCCGCCCGCTCGGCGCCTTCGCTCGGGTGTCGTCGTCGCCCGCGCTCCGGCGGTCTCGCGTGCGGCGCTCACAGCGGGATGTTCCCGTGCTTGCGGGGCAGCCGGGTGATCCGCTTGTCGGCCAGGGCGCGCAGCGCCATCGCCACCTCGCGGCGGGTCTCCCGCGGCATGATCACCGCGTCCACGTAGCCCCGTTCGGCGGCCCGGTAGGGGTTGCACAGCGCCTCCTCGTACTCCGCGCGCAGCCGCTCCTTCGTCGCCTCCGGGTCGTCCGCCTGCTCGACCGCCCTGCGGTGCAGCACGGTGACCGCGCTCTGGCCGCCCATCACGGCGATCTCGGCGGTGGGCCAGGCGAGGTTGACGTCGATGCCCAGGTGCTTGGAGCCCATCACGCCGTAACCGCCGCCGTACGCCTTGCGGGTGACCACGGTGACGGTGGGGACGGTGGCCTCGGCGTAGGCGTAGATCAGCTTCGCGCCGCGCCGGATGATGCCGCCGCGCTCCTGGTCCAGGCCGGGCAGGAATCCGGGGACGTCCACGAAGGACAGCACGGGGACGTGGAAGGCGTCGCAGGTGCGGATGAAGCGCGCCGCCTTCTCGCTGGCGTCGATGTCGAGCGCGCCGGCCATCATCTGCGGCTGGTTGGCGACCACGCCGACGCTGCGGCCCTCGACCCGGCCGAAGCCGCAGATCATGTTGCGGGCGAACAGCGGCTGCACTTCGAGCAGTTCGCCGTCGTCGAGGACGGCCCGCAGCACCTGGTGCATGTCGTACGGGCGGTTGGGCTCGTCGGGGACGAGGGTGTCCAGGGCGAGGTCGGCGGGGCTGAACTCGTCGAGGTCCACCACGGGGGCGTACTCGTCCACCGGCGCCTCGGCCATGTTGTTGCTCGGCAGGTGGCCGAGCAGCAGGCGGACGTACTCGAAGGCGTCCTTCTCGTCGCGCGCCAGGTAGTGGGCGTTGCCCGAGACGGTGCTGTGCACGCTCGCCCCGCCCAGTTCCTCGCGGTCGATGCGCTGGCCGGTGACGGCGTGCAGCACCTCGGGACCGGTGACGAACATGTGCGAGATGCCGTCGACCATCACCACGAAGTCGGTGATGGCCGGGGCGTAGACGGCGCCGCCGGCGCACGGCCCGGTCATCAGCGAGATCTGCGGGATCACGCCGGAACCCTGCACCTGGCGCTTGACCAGCTCGGCGTAGTAGGCGAGCGCCACCACGCCCTCCTGGATGCGGGCGCCGCCGGAGTCGTTGATGCCGATGACGGGGCAGCCGGTGCGCAGCGCCAGGTCCATGACCTTGATGATCTTCTCGCCGTAGACCTCGCCGAGCGCGCCGCCGAAGACGGTGAAGTCCTGCGCGAACAGGCACACCCGGCGCCCGTCGACGGTGGCGTGGCCGGTGACGACGCCGTCGCCGAGGGGCCGGTTCCGCTCCATGCCGAAGTCGTGGCTGCGGTGCCGGGCCATCGCGTCCAGCTCGACGAAGCTGCCCGGGTCCACGAGCGCCTCGATGCGCTCGCGGGCGGTCAGCTTGCCCTTCTCGTGCTGCTTGCGCACGCTCGGCGCGTCCTGCGCCGCCGCGCGCAACTGCTCGCGGCGGCGCTCCAGTTCGGCCAGGCGGGCCGCGGTGCCGGACCGCTCCTGCCGGGCCGGCCGGCCGGGCGGGTCCGGCGGGACCGTGGGGGGTGCTGCGGGTGTGTCCGGCACGGGCGGGTACCTCCCTGGTACGCGGGCGGCGGGAACGGGTGCGGGTCAGGGCGTGCCGACGGACGCGACCGCGAGCGTGCCGTCCTCGTACAGGCCGCGGGCGGCACGGCGCTGGACCTTGCCGCTGGTGGTCTTGGGGAGGCTGCCGCGCCGCACCAGCAGCACGTCGTCGGCCTCCAGGCGGTGGTTGTCCCACACGGCGTCGCGCACCAGCGCGCGCAGCCGGTCCGGTGCGACGGCGCGGGCCGTGCGCCCGTCCACCTCGACCACCACGACCAGGCGCTCCGCGGAGCCGTCGTCGACGGAGAAGGCGGCGGCGCAGTTGGGGTGCAGGCCCGGCGCGCTGCTCTCGGCGGACAGCTCGATGTCCTGCGGGTAGTAGTTGCGGCCGGTGCGCACGATGACGTCCTTGAGCCGGCCGTTGACGAACAGTTCGCCGTCGTGCAGGAAGCCGAGGTCGCCGGTCCGCAGGTAGGTGCGGCCGTCCTCGTGGCCGGCGGCCGGGCGGGCGCGGAACACCTCCTCGCTCAGCTCGGGCCGGCCGTGGTAGCCGCCGGCCACGCAGGGGCCGCTCACCCAGATCTCCCCGACGGTGTCCTCGCCGGCCGGCACCAGCGTGGCCGGGTCGACGATCCGCACCCGGGTGCCGCCCACCGGGCGGCCGCATCCGACGAGCGGGCTGGCACCGGGCGTTCCGGCGGGCCGGAGCACAACGCGCCCGTCGCGCCGGGCGTCCTCGGACAGCCACAGCACGGTGGGGGGCTTGTCGCTGCGGTCGCCCGTGGCCTTCAGGGTGTTCTCGGCCAGGCCGAAGCCGGGACACATCGCGCGCGCGTCGAAGCCGAGGGGGGCGAAGGCGGTGGTGAACGCCTCGATGGCGCGCCAGCGCACCGGCTCGGCCCCGTTGGCCGCCACCAGCCAGGACGACAGGTCCAGCCCGGCCGGGACCGCGCCGGCCTCGGCGGCCTTCACGCACAGCTCGTAGGCGAAGCTGGGCGCGGCGGCGTGGGTGCCGCGGAACCGCGAGATCGCCTCCAGCCAGCGCGCCGGGCGGCGGATGAACGCGTCGGGCGCCATCAGGTAGGCGGGTATCCCGGCGAGCAGCGGCAGCACCACGCCGAAGAGCATCCCCATGTCGTGGAAGAGCGGCAGCCAGGAGACCACGGCGCCGTCGGGGCCGCACGGCCAGGACTGCTGCGTCTCCACCGCGTTGTGCAGGAAGTTGGCGTGCGAGACGACGACGCCCTTGGGGTCGCCGGTGGAGCCGGAGGTGTACTGCAGCAGTGCCGGGGCGCCCTGCTCGGGCGGCGGCGGCAGCATCGCGGTGTCGATCCCCGAGGCCACGGGCAGGGTGTCGGTGGCGACCAGGTCCAGGCCGGCGAGCTCCGGGCCGTCGCCGAATCGCTCCAGCAGGTCGGCCCGCACTGCGGCGGTGGTCAGCACGGTGCGGGTGCCGGCGTCCTGTGCGACGCGCCGCACCCGGGCCAGCGAGCGGGCCCGGGTGGGCACCTGCACCGGCGCGGCGACCACGCCGGCGCGCATGCAGCCGAGCAGGGTCCGCACGAACTCCAGGCCCGAGGGGTAAACCAGCAGCGCGGGGCGGCCGGCGAGCCCGAAGGCGACGAACGCGGCCGCGCGGGAGGCGGCCGCGTCCGCCAGGTCCCCGTAGGTCAGGGGCGCTTCGGGCTGCTCGCCGTCGCGCAGGAAGACGTAGGCGGTGTCGTGGGGCTGCTTCTCGCCGCGCGCGGCGAGGGCGTCGGTGAGCGTGTACACCCCGTGGGTCACGTGCTCGGTGAGCTCGGCGGTCATCGTTCGCACTCCTTGTCGAGCCGGGCGAGCCGCCCGCGGTAGAAGGTCAGGGGGCCGTCGCGGCCGGCCGCGGCGCCGTCGCCGAGGACGCCCAGCGCGGTCACGGCGCCGACGACGATCCGGTGGTCGCCGCCGGGGTACTCGTCGGCGAGCTTGCACTCCAGGTAGCCGACGCTGTCGCGCAGCACGGGCGCGCCGGTGGCTCCGGTCAGGCAGGCCAGGCCGTCGAAGTTCGGCAGCCCCTTGGCCGCGAAGTCCATGGCCACCGCGCCCTGTCCGGTGGCGAGGATGCTCACCGCGAACTGCCCGCCGCTGCGGATCGCGGTCAGCAGCCGCGAGTCGTGGCGCAGGCAGAACAGCACCAGGGCCGGGTCGAGGGAGACGGAGGTGAAGGAGTTGACCGTCGCCCCGATCCAGCCGTCGTCGGCGACGGCGGTGACGACGGTGACGCCGGTGGTGAAGTGGCCGCACACCCGGCGCATCGCGGCCGGGTCGGGGGCGAGGGCCTCGCCGCGGAAGGGCGCTGCGGGGCCGTCCCCGAGTCGCCCGCCGTCCGGCACGCCCGGGCGGTCCTGGGCCGGGGCGAGGGGCGGCGGGAGCAGGGCCCGCATCCCCGGGTCACTCGTCATGGCCGAGGTCCTTGCCGCCGCCGCGCAGCCCGTAGGGCCGCACCAGGCGCTGCACCGAGGGCTGCGCCTCGCCGCGCACCCAGCGCAGGGTGCGCAGCCGGCCGCGCAGGCTCAGCACGTACTCCAGGTCGTCCGGGTCGCCGAAGCCGTAGATCGGCGGGACGATGCGGTCGTGCCGCAGCCGCCGCAGGATGCGGTCGGCGGCCTGCCGCGGGCTCGACTCGCCCCCGGCCGCGCCCCGGCACAGCGCGAGGGTGAAGTCCAGGAGCTCGTTGTACTCGGGGACCGTGCGGTGGCAGGCGCCGAGCGCCGGGTCGGCGCGCAGCCCGGCCAGCGCCATCTCCGAGGCACCCGCGGCCAGTTCCTTGGAACTGCGCTTGAGGGACAGCGCGTCGAACATCGTGCCCAGCAGCCACACCCGCGACAGGGCGCTCCACAGCTCGAACGAGCCGCTGGCCGCGAGCGCCGCTCCCACCAAGGCGTCGTGCCGGTCGGCCATGCCGTGCTGGAGCCGTTCCAGGTAGCGGAAGCGGCCCGCGGAGAAGTCGCCGTCGCGGGCGGCGGCCAGCACGTCCCCGGCCGCCACCAGGACCAGTTGGGCGGAGGCGTACAGGTCCCGGCCGAGCAGCGGGTCGCCGCCGAGCGCGGCACCGTCGAGCAGCAGCATCCGCTCGCCGGCGGTGCGCGAGGCCCGCCAGTGCGGTGCCTCGTCGCTCCAGGACGCCATCGGCTGGGCACCGGCGAGCTGGGCGGCCATCGACGGGTGGCGCTCGGCGTGCCGCAGCACCTCCCGCCACAGCTGCTCGGTGCTCCGGCCGGCCGCCGCGGGATGCCGGCCCGCGTCGAGGGACAGGGTGACGACGGCCGGCACGGTGGGCGGCGGGGTGCCGTCGCCGTTGCGGAAGTGGCCGATCTGCAGCCAGCCGCCGTCGAAGACGTGCGTGAGGACGCCCTGCGACCACGGGTGGGATCCGGGCCGCGGCGGCGCGAGCCGCTCGTAGGGCTGCACGCCGACGGCGTGGAAGCCGTAGCTGCGGGTCGCCTGGACGGTCACCCGCTCGGCGCCGAGGGCCCGGGCGACCGCGGAGTCCGGGCCCTGGGTGTCGACGACGATGCCGGTGCGCAGCTCCTGGCCGGATTCCAGGGCGAGCCGGACGCAGCCGTCCTCGACGACGGCCTTGTCCACCCGGGCGCGTTGCCGCACCCGCACACCGCGCCGCGCGGCGTTGGCCAGCAGCCAGGCGTCCAGGTCGGGCCGGTGGAAGTGGCTCTCGCCGTGCTCGGAGGGCACGTTGAACTGGAGGCTGTGCCCGGCCCGGTGCTCCTGGCCGGGCTCGTGGTGGGCGAAGCCCCAGGTGCGGTGGACGCCGGAGCTGTGCGAGACCTCGGTGCGCACCCGGCCCGCGTCGGCGAGCAGGGCGGCCTCCGGCAGTCCGAAGCGGGTGGCGATCAGGTCGTAGAGGAACGAGGTGCACGGCAGGGTCGCCTCGCCCCCGACGACGCGCGGCAGCTGGTCCTCACCGAGCAGTTGCACCGCCAGGCCGCCTCGGGCGAGCGCGGCGGCCAGCAGGGTGCCGGTGATTCCGGTGCCGAGGATCGTCACGTCCGCGTCGTGCGCCGCGCGGTCTCCGTGGTTGTCGGGTTGGCTGGTCATCTTCCCCATCACCTGCTCGGATCGGGCACGGTTCGGCGTGCCGGTCGGGTGCTGCCGCGCGTGCGGCCGCGGTGGCCGCGGACCGCACGCGCCGCTGCCGGTCAGCCGCGGCCGGGCACGTGCTCGCGGGCGAAGGAGCTCATCGCGCCCGTGATCGTGCCGGCGATGTGCGCGGGCGCCTTCGTCCTGGCCCAGGCCGCGGTGCGGGCCATGCGCGGCGGCGTGGCGTGGAAGAAGTGGTTCTCCGGGCGGGCCAGTTGCAGCGGCGGCGGCAGGAAGTCGGCCTCGCCGAGCAGGTCGAAGATGCGCATCGAGGCCTCGCGCGGCTCCAGCGTGCCGTCCTCGACCTGGTCGCTGATGGACGTCGACGCGCGCAGCAGCTCGTTGGTGGCGTCGTGCGTGGGGAACGGCGAGCCCAGGTACTTGGCGTTCTCCAGCTCCAGCAGCGGCTGCACGTCGCCGAAGCGCCGCAGCCGGTCGTAGGCGGTCTGGAGGCCGAAGGTGCCGAGCACGGTGGAGATCGCCCAGACCCGGAAGACCGCGTTCCACAGGTCGTAGTCGCGGAAGGCGGTGAAGGAGCTGTGCACCAGGTCGTCGTTGGCGTCCAGCAGGCGCTGCTCCAGCTGCTCGACCAGCGAGAAGCGTTCACGGGAGAAGTCGTCGTCGCGGATGGCGTCCAGCAGCCGGTGCGCCAGGACGTTGACGACCTCCAGGGTGTTGGTCATGCCGCGCGAGTAGAGGGCGTCGATGAAGCCGGCGGCGTGCGCGGTGACGCAGTAGCGGTCGCCGACCGTGCCGGTCGCCGAGTACTGCAGCCGGCCGGTGGACACCCACTCGCGCACCGGGCGGGCGTCGCGGAACTGGGGGGCGATGTCCGGGAAGCGGCGCAGGAAGTCGTCGAACTCCTGCTGCGGCGGGCCGTCCGGGCGCGGGTGCCGCCTCGGGTCCAGCGTCAGGCCCACGCTGACCAGCGGGTTGGTGCCGTCCTTGGTGTTGTCGAAGGGGATGACCCACAGCCAGCCGCCGTCGAAGACGTGGTGCAGGGTGCCCTGGTGCCAGGGGCTGGGGTTGCCGTAGGCCTCCGGGGTGCGCATCACCTTGTCGTACGGGGTGACGTTCACCATGTGCGTGAACAGCGAGCGGGAGTGGTGGCGGAAGCGCGTGGGGGTCTCGCGCAGGCCGAAGCGCTCGGCGACCGGGGAGCGGTGGCCGCTGGCGTCCACGACGTAGCGGGCGAGGAACTTCTCGCCGCCGGCGGCGTTCAGGGTGACCCCCGAGCCGTCGATGTCGATCTCCTCGATGCGGGTGTTCTGCCGGACGACCGCGCCGTAGCGGGCGGCGGTGTACGTCATGTAGGCGTCGATGTCCTGCCGGAAGAAGTGGTTCTCCGTGTGCAGCATCTTCGGGATGACGAACTGGTTGACCTCGTCGGGCCGTTGGGCCTGGCCCTCGCGCTGGTAGACGAAGCCGAAGTTGCGCTTGACGCCGCACGCGCCGGTGACGTTCTTGCGCACCGAGTCGAAGCTGGACAGGTGCGCGATCTCGGGCACGCCGTAGCGGGCGGCGACCACCTTCAGCAGAACGGAGGTGTAGGGGATGGTGGACTCGCCGATGGCGAACCGAGGGTGGCTGCCGGCGTCCAGCAGCAGCACCTTGGCCCCGTTGCGCGCGAGTACCGACGCCAGGATCGAGCCGGCGATGCCGGCCCCCAGGATGGCGACGTCATGGCGTTCGGTCATCTGATGCCTCTCTCGTCCTTGTGCTGCCGGTCTTGTCGTGCCGCCGGTCGGTGGTGGTGCGGGCCGGTCGTGGTGCGGGTGCGTCGTGGTGCGGGCCGGTGGTGGTGCGGGCCGGTCGTGGTGCGGATCAGGGGCCCTGCGGCGCCGGGTGCTGCCGGGCCACCTCCTCGGCGAGCAGCCGCCCCCAGCCGACGGCCGGGACCTCGAAGAAGGGCCGCGGCTCCAGGCGCAGGGCCAGTTCCCTGCGGTAGCGGGTGATCAGCTGGCTGACGCCGAGGGAGTCCAGGCCCATGTCGAGCAGGTCGATGTCGTCGGTGATCTCCGCGCGCGGCACCCCGAGTTGGTCGGCGAGCGCGTCGCGCACGTAGGCGTCGAGCAGGTCCTCGCGCCGGTCGGTGGGGGCGGCGAGCACGCCCGTCAGCAGGTCGGAGGGCGCGGCGCCGCCTCCGCCGGGCGCGGCGGCCTCGATGCGGGCCAGCAGCGGGCGGGCACGGCGCGACTCCAGCAGGGGCTTGAGGGTGTGCCAGTCGGCACCGGAGACCACCGCGTGGGCGTGGTCGCCGGCCAGCAGGCCGCCGAGCTGGTCCAGGCCGGTGCGGGCGTCGAGCGCGCGCAGGCCGAGGGCCTCCAGGCGGGCCAGCAGGTCGTCGCCGCCCAGGCCGCTGGCGACGTTCCACGGGCCCCAGCTGATGCTCAGCGCGGGACGGCCGGTGGCCCGGCGGTGGGCGGCCAGGCCGTCCAGGAAGCGGTTGGCGGCGGCGTAGGCGGCCAGGTGGGCCGAGCCCCACACCGAGGCGATGGACGACATGAGGACCAGGAAGTCCGGTTCGGCGTCGGCCAACAGCCGGTGCAGCGTCCAGGCGCCCTCGACCTTGGGCCGCAGGACGGCGTGCAGTTCCGCGGGTTCGGCCTCGTCGATGTTCTGCGCCCCGGCGAGCCCGGCGGCGTGCACGACACCCCGCACGGGACGGCCGGCGGCGGCCGCGGTCGCGAACACCTCGCGCATCGCAGCCTCGTCGGTGACGTCGGCGCGGGCGACGGTGACCTGCACGCCGCGGCCCTCCAGGTCGCGGACGGCCCGTACGCGGGCGGCCGTCGCCCCGGACAGCCCGCCGGCGCCGTCCGATTCACCAGCGGCCGGGTCCAGCGCGGCGACCGCGTCCCACTGCTCGCGCGGCGGCAGCCCGGAGCGCCCGGTGAGGACGACATGGCGGGCCCCGCGGTCGGCGAGCCAGCCGGCCAGGGTCAGGCCCAGGCCGCCGAGTCCGCCGGTGACCAGGTACGAGGCGTCGGCGCGCAGCACGGGCGGCCCGGCGGGTGCGGCGGGCTCGGGGACGAGCCGGGGCACCAGGCGTTCGCCGGCCCGCAGCGCGACCTCGTCCTCCTCGCCGGGCCGCAGCAACTCGTCGGCGAGAGCCCCGGTTTCGTCGTCGTCCGGGTCGAGGTCGACGCTGCCGCCCCACAGCGCGGACTGCTCCAGCGCGGCCACCTTGCCGAGGCCGACGAGCATGCCGCCGGCCAGGCCGCCGGCCTCGTCCTTCTCCCCCGCGGCCTGGGCGCCGCGGGTGACCAGCCACAGCCGCGGCGGGCCGTCCGGGCCCGCGGCGGCGCCGTCGGCGAGCGCCTGGAGCAGGTGGACCGCGGTCTCCGGGCCGGTGACGCGGGCGTGCGCGAGGTCGGCGGCGGTGGCCGCGTCGCCCGGGGGCACGTCGAGCGAGGCCAGGTGCACCACGCGGTCCAGCGGGGCGTGCTGGGCGAGCAGGGCGCGCAGCCGTGCCGGGTCGCCGGCGGGGACGGCCCCGGGGCCGTCCGCCCGGCCGCCGTCGGGGACGAGCCGGACGGTGACGACGGTGCCGCCGCGGGTGGTGAGGCGGGCGGCCAGGTCCTCGGCGACGCCGCCGGAGTCGGCGAGCAGCAGGGTGCGGCCCGCCGGGACCTCGTCGGCGGGCGCGGCCGGGGCCTGCTCCCACCTGACGGTGTAGCGCACGGTGTCCTCGCCCGGCTCCCCGGCGCCGGTGGCCGGGCCGGTGCCCGGTCCGGCGAGTCCGGTGGCGCCGGCCTCGGCGAGCGGGAAGGCCAGCGGGCGGCGCTGGAAGGCGTAGGTGGGCAGCGGGACATGGCGCGGGGTCCCGGGGCCGTGCAGGGCCGCGAGGTCGACGGGGGCGCCCCAGGCGAACAGGCGCCCGAGGCTGTCCAGGATCTGCGCGCTCTCCTGCGTGCCGCGGCGCAGCGAGGGCAGCCACAGCAGCTTCTGGTCGGGCAGGGCCCGGCTGCCGAGGCCCAGCAGGGTGCGCCCGGGGCCGACCTCGACGAAGGCGCCCGCGCCGGAGCGGGCGAGGGCCAGCATCCCCTGGTGGAAGCGGACCGGCTGCCGGGCGTGCCGGACCCAGTAGGCGGGGTCGGCGAGGGTGGCGCGGTCCAGCTTCTCGCCGGTGAGGTTGGAGTACACCGGGACCAGCGGCTCGCGGAACTCCACGGCGGCGGCGGCCTCTTCGAGCGGGGACAGCACCGGGTCGAGCAGCGGGGAGTGGAAGGCGTGCGAGACGGCGAGACGGCGGCCCTTGATGCCGGCAGCCGCGAGTTCGGCGGCGATCTCCTCGATGGCGGCGGCGTCGCCGGACAGCACCGTGTCCTGGGGGCCGTTGACGGCGGCGAGCGACACGCGGTCGGTATGCCCGCCGGCGGCGCGCAGGGCGGCCTCCTCGTCGAGGGGTACGGCGAGCATCGCGCCGGGGGTCCGCACGCCGTCCATCAGCCGGCCGCGGAGCGCGATCAGCCGGAGCGCGTCGCCGAGTTCGACGGCGCCGGCGACGCACACCGCCGCGTACTCCCCCACGCTGTGGCCGATCAGGGCGGCCGGCCGCACGCCCCAGGAGCGCCACAGCTCGGCCAGGGCGTACTCGACGGCGAACAGGGCCGGCTGGGTCCAGGCGGTACGGCCCAGTTCGGTGCCGTCCGCGTCGAACACCACGTCCAGCAGCGGCCGTTCGACCTCGGGGGCGAGCAGGTCGGCACAGCGGTCGAGCGCCTCACGGAAGACCGGCTCGGCGTCGTACAGTTGCCGGCCCATGCCCGCGAACTGCGCGCCCTGGCCGGGGAAGAGGAACGCGGTCCTGGCGCGCTGCGCCCGCAGTGCCCGTCGCGGCGCGGGGCCCTCGCCCTGGGCGAAGGCCCGCAGGCGGCCGGTGAGTTCGGGGAGGTCCGCGGCGGTGAAGGCCGCGCGGACCTGCTGGGCGGCCCGCCCGGTGGCGGCGGTGCGGGCGACGGCGGGCAGCGCGGTGTCCGGGTGGGCGTCGAGGTGGCCGGCCCAGCGGCCGGCCAGGGCCCGCAGCGCGTCCTCGCCCCGGGCGGAGGCGACGACGAGTTCGGCCGGGCGGGCGGGGGCGTCCCCGGCCGGTGCCGCGGCGGGCGGCGGCTCCTCGACGAGCAGGTGGACGTTGGTGCCGCTGGCGCCGAAGGAGCTGAGCCCGGCGACCCTCGGCTGCCCGTCGGACGGCCAGGGGGTGTGCTCGGCGGCGACGGACAGGTGCAGCCGGTCCCAGGCGATGTTGGGGTTGGGGGTGCGGAAGTGCAGGCTGGCCGGGACCTCGCCGTGCCGGACCGCGAGCACGGCCTTGATCAGCCCGGCGATGCCGGCGGCGGCCTCCAGGTGGCCGATGTTGGTCTTCACCGAGCCGACGAGCAGCGGCTGCCCGTCCGGCCGCCCCTGGCCCAGGACCTGCTCCAGGCTGCGCAGTTCGATGGGGTCGCCGAGCGGGGTGCCGGTGCCGTGGGCCTCCACGTAGCCGACCCGCTCGGCGGGCAGCCCCGCGTCCTCCAGCGCGGCCCTGATCACGTCCTGCTGGGCCTGGGCGCTGGGCACGGAGATGCCGCTGGCGTGCCCGTCGTGGTTCACGGCGCCGCCGCGGATCACGGCCAGCACCCGGTTGCCGTCGGCGACCGCGTCGGACAGCCGCTTGAGCACCACGACCCCGCAGCCCTCGCCGCGCCCGTAGCCGTCCGCGGCGGCGTCGAACGCCTTGCAGCGTCCGTCGCGGGCGACCGCTCCGGCCTTGCTGACGAGCACGAAGCCGTAGGGCGACAGGATGACGTTCACGCCGCCGGCCAGGGCCAGGTCGACCTCGCCGAGCCGCAGCGACTGGCAGGCCTGGCGGACGGCGAGCAGCGAGGAGGAGCAGGCGGTGTCGACGACCTGGGCGGGGCCGCGCAGGCCGAGGGTGTGGGCGATCCGGCCGGCGATGAAGCTGTTCTCGCCGAGGATCTGGTAGGCGTCGATGCCCTCGGGCGCGCCGAACTGCTGGCGCATGCGCACGTAGTCGCCGGTGCTGGCGCCCATGAACACCCCGGTGCGCGAGCCGTCCAGGCCGTCCGGCGGCAGCCCGGCGTCCTCCAGTGCCTGCCAGGCGACCTCCAGGGCGATGCGCTGCTGCGGGTCCATGCCGGTGGCCTCGGCGGGCGTGATGCCGAACAGGCCGGCGTCGAAGGTGTCGACGCGGTCCAGGAAGCCGCCGTCCAGGACGTAGGCGGTGGCGGGCGTGTCCGGGTCGGGGTCGAAGTAGGGGGCGGTGTCCCAGCGGTCCTGGGGGAACGGGCCGATGGCGTCCACGCCCCCGCTCAGCATCCGCCACATGGCCTCGGGCGAGTCCGCGCCGCCGGGGAAGCGGCAGCCGATGCCCACGACGGCGATCGGGGCCCGCAGGGCGGCCCGCTGCTCCTCCACCGTCGCGCGCAGCTTCGCGATGGTCCGCCCGGCCTGGGCGAGCAGGGCACGCACGTCGCCGGCGGCTGCGGCGGTGGGCTGGTTCATCGCTCCTCCTGCTCGAACAGCTCGGTGACGGCTGCCAGTTCGGCGTCCAGCCGGGCAGCCAGCTCGTCCAGGTCCGCGGGGTCGGTGCCGTCGCCGTCGCCGGTGCCGTCGTGGGCGCCGGCGCCCGGGCCGCCGGGGTCGGTGCCGGGACCGGTGCCGCCGCCTCGGCCAGCCGGCCGGCCGGCCGCCTGGGCGGGCGGGTTGGTCGCGCTGCCGGAGGGTGAGCAGCCACCTGTTGTGAGACCTCCGGCAGCGCGGTCAAGGGGGCCGCCCGTGCCGGGCGGGGCGTCCGCGCCCACCACCTCGGCGGCCAGGCAGGCGGCGAGCGCCTGCCCGTTGGGGTGTTCGAAGGCCAGCGTCGCGGGCAGCGGGCAGCCGAACCGGCGCTCCAGCCTGACCTTCATCTCCAGGGCCGTGATGGAGTTCAGCCCGAGCTCGAAGAAGCCCTGCCGCGGCTCCAGTTCGTCCGACCCGTCCAGGCCGAGCACCACCGCGACCTCCTCCAGCACGCAGTCGAGCACCAGGTCGGCACGGGCCTCACCGGACAGCGTGCGCAGCTTGTCCAGCAGCGCGTCGGCGTCGCCGGGCGCGGACTGCTCCCGCTCGGCCAGCACGTCGAACAGCGGGAACGGCAGCGCCTGCCGGTAGAGCGGCAGCAGCAACCCCCAGTCGACGTCGGCGACCTCGACCGCGGCCGGGCCGAACGCCGCGATCTGGTCGAGGAGTTCACGGGCCGTGGCGGTGGCGAACGGGGTCATGCCGCTGCGGGTCAGCCGCTGGGCGCTGTCGCGGTCGAGCAGCCCGACGTCGCCCCACGGCGCCCAGGCCACGGAGGTGGCGGGCAGCCCGCGGGACCTGCGGTGGGCGACGAGCGCGGTCAGCACGGCGTCCACCGGGGCCTGCGCCCCGGCGCCGATGGCGCCCCAACTGCCGGCCACGGAGCTCCACACCTGGAACAGGTCCGGCTCCGTGCCGGTCTCCCGGCACGCCTCGTGCAGCAGCCAGGCGCCGCTCGCGCGCTCCGTGAGCGCCGCCTCCAGCTCGCGGGCGCCGGGCGCGCCGCCGGACGGCAGGTTCCAGCCGGCCCCCAGCCACACGATGCCGCCGACCGGGCAGCCCGCGGCCGCCTGGTCCTCCACCAGTTGCCGTGCGTGCGCGGGCCCCTCGACCAGCGGGACGCTCAGCACCTCCCCGGCGCCGCGGTCGGCGAGCCACCCGGCGACCTGCTCGGCGAGCGGGCCGCCGCAGCCCGCGACGAGGTAGGCGCGCCCGGCGTCCAGTCGCACCGGCGCGAACAGCGCGGGCGCGGCGGGCGCGGGCAGCACCCGTGCGGCCAGCCGCCGTCCGGAGCGCAGCGCGAGCCGGTCCTCCCCGGGCCCGGCGCCCGCGGTCAGGCGCCGGTCGAGTTCGGCGAGGACGGCGTCGGCGTCGGCCGCGGGGCCCGCGGACAGCGGGTCCACGTCGAGCGCCCCGCCCCAGGCGGTCGGCTGCTCCACACCGGCGACCACGGCCGCCTGGCGCAGCGCGGCCTGCGCGGGGGCCGGTTCCTCCAGGTCGTCCACGGCCACGGCGCCGCGGGTCACCCACCACAGGCGGGCGCCGGCGCCGGCGGCCGCCACGGCGGCGGTCGTGTCCGCTGCCGCCGCGCACGCTCCGGCGACCTCCGCCGTGCCGGGCACGCCGGACGGCAGGTCGAGCCCGGACAGGTGCACGACGGCGGCGCAACCGGGCCCGGCGGCCAGCTCCTTGAGCGCGGCGGCGAGCCGCTCGCGCAGCCCGTCCGCCGGGCCCGGGGTCAGCAGACGTACGGGCGTGCCGCGCCGCTCCAGGGCGTCGGCGAGCGCGCCGGCGACACCGGAGGTGTCCGCGACGAGCAGGACCGCGCCGGTGGCGGGCTCGGCGGCACCGGACGGCGCCGGGGCGGACGGCGCGCCGGGGACGCCCGCCGCAGGTACGGACGGCGAGCCGGCGAGGCCCGCCGC
Source organism: Streptomyces sp. NPDC020917 (assembly GCF_044333795.1). Lineage (NCBI taxonomy): Bacteria > Bacillati > Actinomycetota > Actinomycetes > Kitasatosporales > Streptomycetaceae > Streptomyces > Streptomyces sp. NPDC020917. Next base: position 389,067 of record NZ_JBIRRR010000006.1, read on the forward strand.
AGATACGGTCGCGGGCAGTTCCTGCCAGCCGGGGACGTGCACGTGCGCGGCGTGGCGGCGGGCGGCGTCCTGGTCCAGCGGTCTTCCGGCGGGTACGGCCAGCCGGATGCCGGTCAGCTCGACCAGCGGGCGGCCGTCCAGGTCGGCGATCAGCACGTCCGCCGCGGCCGGGCCGCTCCCCGCCGCCGGGTCGCCTTCGACGGCGGGGCCGCCGCTTCCGGCGGGATCGTTCCCGGCGGGGTCGCTTCCGGCGAGGTGGTTCCCAGTGCGGCCGCGCCCGGCGGGGCCGTTCCCGGCGGGGTCGCCCGCTCCCGTGGCGTGGCCGTCCCCCGGGGTACTGCCGTCCGCGGTGGGTGCGATGTGGAGGACGACGTGCTCGCCGGGCACGTCGTGGGCGGTGACGGAGCCGACCGAAGCGGGCGTCGGCAGCCGGTCCGCGGACTCCGCGCCGAGCAACGCGGTTGCCCGCAGGGCGAGTTCGACGAGATCGGGGTCCAGGTGCCAGCGCATGGCGGCGGGGCGGCGGCGCAGTTCCACCGCGATCCGCTCGCCGTCGGCCCGGACCGCGACCACCTCGGCGGCGGTCCCGGCGAGCGCGGCGGCGCGGTCGCGGAGCCCGGCGCCGGCCTCGGTCCGCGCACCCTCGGGGGCGGGTCCGCGGGGGCCGGCCGGGCGCGCGGTACCGCCGGCGAGCCGGAGCGGTCGGGCGCCGTCCTGCGCGGTGACCTCGAAACGGTGGGCGCCGGGAGCCTCCGCCGTGCGGGTCAGGGACAGGGCGACGGTGCGCGTGCCGTCGCCGGGCGCGGGCAGCGGCGCGTCGAAGGACACGCCGGTCAGCCGGACGGTGCGGCCGGGGCCGAGCGCGGTCCGGGCGGCGGCCACCGCCAGCTCCAGCCAGGTGGCGGCGGGCACCCGCGGCCCGCCGGCGGCGGGGTCGCCGCCGAGCGCGGCGACCAGCTCCGCGTCCAGGTCGGCCTCCACCACGGTGGTGCCGCCGGTCCGCACGGTGCGGGCGGTCAGCGGGTGGCCGGATCCGGCCGCGGCCGGGCGGTCGTCCACCCAGTAGCGGCGGTGCTCCCACGGGTAGCCCGGCGTGGTGACCGGCCCGCCGGGACGGGGGTGGAGCCGCCGCCAGCCGACGTCGGCGCCGCCGGCGTGCAGGGCGCCGAACGCGGTGAGCAGGGCGACTTCGCCGTCCTCGCCGCGCACCAGCGAGGGGACGAGCAGCCCTTCGGTTCCGTCGGCGCGCAACTCCTGCTCGATCGGCGTGAGTTGGATCGGGTGCGCGGACAGCTCGACGAAGGTGTCGTGGCCGTCGCGGGCGGCGGCGCGCACGGCGTCGGCGAACCGGACGGGCATGCGCAGGTTGTCGCCCCAGTAGCCGGCGTCCAGCGGCCGGTCCGCCACGGCGGCGCCGTCCACCGAGGAGTACAACGGCACCCGCGGCGGCACCGGGTCGAGCCGCCCGGTCAGCGCCTCGACGAGTTCGGCGCGCAGCGGTTCGGCCCACGGGCTGTGGGCGGGGCCGCCGGCGTCCACGGCGCGGAAGAAGACGTTGCGCTCCTTGAGCCCGGCGCCCAGTTCCGCGAGGGCGGCGCTCTCTCCGGAGACGACCGTCGAGCGGCGGCTGTTGACGATGGCGACGCACAGCCGCTCGCCGTAGCGGGCGATCTCCCGTGCGGTGTCGTCGGCGTCGAGGCCGACCACCGCCATGCCGCCCTGGCCGACCAGGGCGCGCAGCAGCCGGGTGCGGCGCACCATCACCTCGGCGGCCTGGGGCAGTTCGAGGGCGCCCGCGCACAGTGCGGCGGAGACCTCACCCATGCTGTGGCCGATGACGGCCGCGGGCTCCACGCCGAGGTCGCGCCAGGCGGCGACCAGGGCGTGCTGCACGGCGAACAGCAGGATCTGGCGGTCGAGTTCGTCGGCGGGCTCGGCGCCGGCGGCGATCGCCTCGGCCGGCGACCAGTCGAGGAAGGCCGACAGGGCGCGGTCGGCCGCGTCGAGCGCGCCGCGGAACGCCGGGTTGCGGCGGGCGAGCGGCTGTGCCATGCCGGGCCAGAACGAGCCGTGCCCGGAGAAGACGAACACCGGCCCGCGGTCGCGCTCGGCGGCCCGCGCGAAGACGGTGCCGGGGCCTTCACGGCCCTCGGCGAACGCGTCCAGCCGCTCGGCGAGTTCGCCGCTGCCGCGGCCCACGACGACCAGACGGTGCTCCAGATGCGAGCGGCGCAGCGCGAGCGTGGCCGCCAGGTCCCCGGCGCACGGCGCCCCCGGCCCCGCCAGCAGGTCCCGGTGTGCAGCCGCCCGCACCCGCAGCGCCCGCGCGGAAGCGGCCGACAGCGCAAGCACCTGCGGCGCACCCTCCCCGCCCGCCGAGGCGTCCGCTGCCCTGCCGAACATCCCGGTGCCGCCTGCGGGTTCCTGCCCGCCCACGGCGGGCTGTCCCGCCGCGGGTGCGGCGGATTCTCCGGCGCGGGCGGGCGCTTGGGGGGCGGGGGCTTCCGCGAGGACGACGTGGGTGTTGGTGCCGCTGAAGCCGAAGGCGCTGACGCCCGCGACGCGGCGGCGGGTGCTCCGCGGCCAGGGGCGCGTCGCGGTGGGAACGCGCAGCGGCAGCTCGTCCCAGGCGACCGCGGGGCTCGGCTGGTGGAAGTGGAGGTGGGCCGGGAGGGTCTCGTGGTGCAGGGCGAGGACGGTCTTGATCAGCCCGGCGATGCCGGAAGCGGCTTCCAGGTGACCGATGTTGGTCTTCACCGAGCCCACCAGGCACGCGTCCTGGCCGGCGGGCCGGTCGCGCAGGGCGGCGCCGAGGGCCTGCAGTTCGATCGGGTCGCCGAGCGGGGTGCCGGTGCCGTGCGCCTCGACGTAGTCCAGGTCCGCGGGCGCCACCCGGGCGTTGGCGAACGCCGTGCGCAGCAGGTCCTCCTGGGCCGGGCCGTTGGGCGCGGTGAAGCCGCTGCTGGCGCCGTCCTGGTTCACGGCCGAGCCGAGTACGAGCGCCAGCACGCGGTCGCCGTCGCGCCGGGCGGCGGACAGCGGCTTGAGGACGACGACCCCGCAGCCCTCGCCGCGGGTGTAGCCGTCGGCGGCGGCGTCGAAGGTCTTGCAGCGGCCGTCGGCGGCCAGCGCACCGGCCGCGCCGCTGGCGCGGTGGATGGTGGTGTCGAGGATGAGGTTGACGCCGGCGGCCACGGCCAGGTCGCTCTCCCCCGAGCGCAGGCTGGCCGCGGCCAGGTGGATCGCGACCAGGGACGAGGAGCAGGCGGTGTCCACGGCGAGGCTCGGGCCGCGCAGGCCGAGCAGGTACGACAGCCGGCCGGCGGCGGCGCTGAAGGAGGTGCCGGTGCCGTAGAAGGCGTCGACGCTGCGGGCCGCCACCCGCTGGGCGTAGTCCGTGGAGTTCATGCCGACGAACACGCCGGTGCGGGTGCCGTCGAGCCCGGCCGGCGCGATGCCGGCGTGCTCCAGCGCCTCCCAGGCGACCTCCAGGAACATCCGCTGCTGCGGGTCCATGACCTTGGCCTCGCGCGGCGGGATGCGGAAGAAGGGCGCGTCGAAGCCCGCGGCGTCGTCCAGGAAGCCGCCCCACCACAGCCGGGCGTCGTCGAAGCGGCCCTCGGGGGCGCGCCGGACGGCGTCCACGCCCTCGATGAGCAGCCGCCAGTAGGCGTCGGGACCGCCGGCGCCGCCCGGGAAGCGGCAGCCGACGCCGACCACGGCGATCGGCTCGGGAGCCGGGGGCACGGCGGTCCGGTGGGCGGGGGCAGCGGCCCTGCGGACGTCCGGCACGGTGGCCGGGTCAACGGGGGCCGGGTCAAGGGGGGCCGGGACAACGGAGGCCGGGACAACGGAGGCAAGGTCAACGGGGCCCGGGGCGACGAGCACCTGACGGTCGAGCAGGTCGCCGAGGTGGGCGGCCATGCGCTGGACGGTGGGATGGTCGAAGGCCGCGGTCTTGGGCAGCCGCACCCCCAGCGAGCGTTCCAGCGCCTTGCACAGCTGGACGGCGCCGAGGCTGTCCATGCCCAGGTCGGCGAAGCCGCGGGCGCGGCCGACCGCCGCCGCGGAGGCGAGGCCCAGCACCCGGGCGGCGGCCGAGGCGACCATGTCGACCAGGGCGGCCTGGTCGGGGCGCGCGGGGGAAGGCGCCGCGACGCCGGCCGCGGCTTGCTGGAGGGCCGGCCCGCCTGCCGGTTGCCCACCCGCCGCGTGCCCGCTACCCGGCTGCCCGCCGGTCCGCAGCCGCAGCCCGTCCGCCTCGGCGACGAGCCGCCCGTCGGCGTCGAACAGCCGCAGCTCGCCGTGGAGTTCGGCCGGCAGTGCCGGGCCCCCGGTCTGCCCATCGGCGACCGCCATGCCCTCGACACCGGCGCCCTCGGGCACCTCGAACCACAGCGGCTCGCCCTGCCAGGGATAGCGGGGCAGGTCGCGTGCCGGGTTCGGGTCGGGTTCGACGTGCCGCCAGCGGATGCCGGCGCCCGCGGCGTACAGCTCCGCGAGCGCGGCCCGGGAGGTGCGCACCGCGTCGGTGTTACGGCGCAGCGTCGCCACCACCCGGCCGTCGGCGCCCGCGGCGTCCATGGCCTGGACGATGGGCTGGGCCAGCACCGGGTGGGGCCCGATCTCCAGGAAGACGCGGTGCCCGGCGTCCAGCGCGCGGGCCATCGCGTCGGCGAACCGCACCGGCTCGCGCACGTTGCGCCCCCACCAGGCGGCGTCGAGGGCCGGTTCGGGGTCGTCCCCGGGCCCGCTGGTGCCGCTGGTGCGCAGCATGGGCACGGCGGGTGCGGCCGGTTCGAGGCCGGCGAGCAGTTCGGTCAACTCGGCCTGGTGCAAGGCCATCTGGGGGCTGTGGAAGGCGTACTCGCCGGGCATGTCACGGCAGGTGACCCCGCGTGCGGACAGCCCCGCGGTCAGCGCGGACACCGCGGCGTCGGTGCCGGATATCACGCTGGCGGAGAAGCTGTTGACGGCGGCCAGGGCGAGGTCGTCGCCGAACGGGGCGAGCAGCGGCAGCAGTTCGGCCTCGGGCAACGCGACGGACGCCATCCGGCCCTGGCCGGCGGAGCGTTGCAGGAGCTTCCCGCGCAGGACGGCGATCCGGACCGCGTCGGGCAGGCTCAGCGCCCCGGCGACGTGGGCGGCGGCGATCTCGCCCATGCTGTGGCCGATGACGGCGGCCGGCTCGATCCCCCAGGACCGCCACAGCGCGGCGGCGGCGACCTGGAGAGCGAAGACGACGGGCTGGGCGATCTCGGTGTCGGACAGCCGGGATCCTTCGGCGCCGGCCCGCAGTTCCGCGGCCGGCGACCATCCGGCGGCCTGCTGCACGAGCGCGTCCACCTCGGCCAGCGCCGCGGCGAACACCGGTTCGGCGTCGAGCAGTTCCCGGCCCATTCCGGCCCACTGGCCGCCCTGCCCGGAGAAGACGAAGCACACCGGCAGCTGCTCGCCGTCCTCGTCGGGAAGGGCCGCCCCGGCGTCATCGGCGGGCGCCGGGGCGGCCAGGAACTCGTCGATGTCCGCGACGAGTTCGGCGGTGGTGGTGCCGGTGACGGCGAGCCGGTGCTCGCCGTGGTGGGTGCGCAGCCGGGCGGTGCCCGCGGTCCAGGGCGCGAGGGCGGCGCCAGGTTCCGCCAGCAGGCGGTCGCGGTGGGCGCGGGCCAGCTCGCGCAGCGCCTCGCCGGACCGGGCGGACAGCGCCAGCACGCGGGTGGCCGCGCCGGAGGAGGCGCCGCCTGCGGGCATCGGTTCCCGCTGCGGGGGCTCCGCCACCACGACGTGGGCGTTGGTGCCGCTCAGGCCGAAGGCGCTCACGCCGGCCAGGCGGGGCGTGTCCTGCGGCCAGTCGGTCAGCTCGACGGGCACGCGCACCGGCCAGCGGTCCCAGCGGATCGCCGGGTTCGGCCGGTGCAGGTGCAGGTGCGGCGGGATCTGGCCGTGGCGGACGGCGAGCGCGGCCTTCAGCAGCCCGGCGACGCCGGCCGCGCCGTCGGTGTGGCCGAAGTTGGTCTTGAGCGAGCCGACCAGCAGCGGGGCGGCGGGGTCGCGTCCCTCGCCCATCACCTGGGCCAGGGCGCTCATCTCCAGCGGGTCGCCGAGCGGGGTGCCGGTGCCGTGGGCCTCGACGAAGCCGACCTCGGCGGGTGCCGCGCCGGCCGCGGACAGCGCGTCGCGCAGCAGGTTCTGCTGGGCGGCGGCGCTGGGCACGGTCAGACCCGCGCTGTGGCCGTCGTGGTTGACCGCGGAGCCGCGGATCACGGCGAGCACCCGGTCGCCGTCGGCGAGCGCGTCGTTCAGGCGCTTGAGCACCAGCACCACGCACCCGTCGCCGCGGACGATGCCGTCGGCCGCGGCGTCGAAGACCTTGCACCGGCCGTCCCTGGCCATCGCGCCGACCTTGGACATGAAGATGGTCAGCTCCGGGGCGAGCAGCACGTTCACCCCGGCGACCAGGGCGGTGTCCGACTCGCCGGCGAGCAGGCTGTGCCGGGCGAGGTGGGCGGCCACCAGGGAGGAGGAGCAGGCCGTGCTGAGCGCGACGCTCGGCCCGTTCAGGCCCAGCAGGTAGGACAGCCGGCCGGGCCCGAAGCTCGCCTCCTTGCCCGACGCGTACCAGGGGTCGATGCCCGCGCGGCCGGCCTCCTGCGCGTGGCGCAGGAAGTAGTCGGCGCCGAGTCCGCCGGACCACACCGAGGTGCGGGTCCCGGCCAGGGTGCCGGGCACGATGCCGGCGTCCTCGAGCGCCTCCCAGGCGACCTCGATCAGCAGCCGTTGCTGGGGGTCGATCTGCCGGGCCTCGCGCGGCGCGATGCCGAAGAAGCCCGCGTCGAACCGGTCGGCGTCCGGCAGGAAGCCGCCCCAGCGCGCGTACGTCCGCCCGGGCGCGTCCGGGTCGGGATCGTAGATGCGGGCCAGGTCCCAGCGGGACGGGGGGACTTCGGTGATGACGTCCGTCCCGTCCCGCAACAGGCGCCAGAAGGTGTCCGGGCCCGTCACCCCGCCGGGGAAGCGGCAGCCCGCCCCGACGATCGCCACCGCGTCGGCTGCTGTGGAGGTCATTTCAGCAGTGCCGCCCCTGAGGGGGTGGTCAGGCTGCCGAGGTGCCGGTGCCACAGGTGGTCGGGGTCGCTCTCGACCGCGGCGACGATCTTGCGCATCGCCTCCAGCGCCCGCGGCTCGTCGTCGTCGTAGACGTCGCCCTGCAGCATCTTGAGCACGTCCAGCCGGTACCGCGGGTCCTGCACGAAGGCCGTGAACAGGATGTTGAGCCGGTAGTAGATGCTGATGAACTCGTACCAGTTGCCGACGCCGCGGCGCAGCGTGCGCTCGTACTCGGCGAACCGCGGCTTGGTGAAGTCGCCGGTCTCGGCGGCGGCGATGATGTCCTTGGTGGCGATGCGGGCGCTGTTGAGCGCGACGCTGACACCGCTGGAGAAGATCGGGTCGACGAAGCGGGCGGCGTCGCCGATGAGCACCCACTTGTCGCCGGTGATCTCCTTCATCCCGTAGCTGTAGTCGCCCTCGGCCTTGAACGGGCGGACCCGCTCGGACGCCTCCAGGGCGCTGCGCAGCTCCGGCCGGCTGCCGACGCAGTCCCAGAAGAAGCCCTCCAGGTCGTCCTTGGACGCGGTGAAGTGCTTCTTCTGCGTCACGACACCGATGCTGGTGACGGTGTCGGTGATCGGGATCTGCCACACCCAGGTGTCGGTGATCGGCAGGAAGTGGATGAAGATGTAGTCGGCCTTCTTCTTGTCGTGCGACAGCGCCGTGCGGTCCAGGCCCTCGAACCAGGTGTGCACCGCGTACTGGTTGAAGACCGGGTCGGGCACCTTCAGCTTCATCTGGCGGCCGAGCATGGTGCCGCGGCCGCTGGCGTCGACCACCATGCGCACGGTGTAGCCCGAGTCCTTGCCGCGGACCGGGCGCAGCACCGGGTTCTCGCCGGAGAAGTCGACGCTGCCGATGCGGGTGTCCTCCAGCACCTTGGCGCCGCAGGAGTTGGCGTGCTGGAGCAGCAGCTGGTCGAACTTGCCGCGGTCCACGTGGTAGGTGTGGGCCTGCTCGACGCCGGGCTGGTCGCGCTCGTCGAAGTCGATCTCCGCCGCGCCCAGTCCGTGGGACAGGCCGGAGAATCCGAGCGTGGGGATCCCCTCTGGCGCGGCCGAGGTCCAGGCCGCCCCGAACTTCCGGGGGAAACCGGCCTTCTCGACGAGTTCCAGGGCGCCGATGTCGCGCAGCACCGGAGTGGTGGCGGGCACCAGGGACTCCCCGACGTGCGGCCGGGGGAAGGTGTCACCCTCGAAGACCGCCACGGACAGACCGGCCCGTGCCAGGTAGCTGGCCGCGGTCGAGCCCGCCGGGCCCCCGCCGATGATGCCAATGTCGTAGTCGACTGCGGACAAGACTGCTCCTCATACGATCGGTGTGGGTGGATCAGGCCATCGCCGCGGGGTCGCCCTGCAACCGGAAGACCAGGGCGCTGATGGCCTCCAGCGTCTTGAAGTTGCGGCCGACGATGTGCTCGGGCGGGATGTACAACCGGTACTGGTCCTGTATGTGGGCAATCAGCTCGGTGGTGTTCAGCGAGGTGAGGATGCCGAGCTGGAGCAGCGGGACGTCGGACTCGAGGCTCGCCGTCCCCTCCGGCAGGAAGCGCTTCTCGACGAACGCCGTGAGTTCAGCGAGGATCTCGTCCTGCGCAACGGTCTCTTCGGGCATGCCTGCGGCCTCCGGGGTCCGGGCGGGATTTACGTGACGGCCGGATGCGCCGCCGCGGGTCCCCGCCGGACGGGGTGCCCGCCGCAGGCGCTGGGGCCGGGATCCGCCGGCTCCGAGTCTCGGCGGTTCCCCTACAGGCCGTTCCGGGCGGACCGGCCGCACGTTCCCGGCGGCCGGCTGCGCCCACCGTAGTCAGCGAGCCGTGGCTCGGGCTTCACCAGACGTGATGAATTGCCGGCGCGCCGCACGGGGCCGGATCCGCACCAAAGGGGGAGGTGCGCACCCGGCCGGCGGCAGGGGGCGGGCAGAAAGGATGAGTACCCGCGGCCGTCGCCGCGGAGCACCCGCACCGGCCAGGATCGACGCGGCTGTCCGCGATACCTGGAGGTCGAAGCCGTGCAGTGCGCCGAGCCCCTACCCCGACTGCTGTGCCTGCCGCATGCCGGCGGCAGCGCGGTGATGTTCTATCCGTGGCGGAGCCGCTTCTCCGGTCTCGCCCGGGTGACCCCGGTGGATCTGCCCGGGCACGGCCGCCGGCGCACCGAGCCGCTCGTCCGGGACATGGACGAGCTCGTCACGCGGCTCGCCGGCGAGCTGGCCGCCGCGGCCGACGGCCCGTACGTGCTCTACGGGCACAGCTTCGGCGCGCTGGTCGCCTTCGAACTGGCCCACCGGCTGGCCGAGTCGGCGGCCGGCGCGCCGCTGGCGCTGGTGGTCTCCGGCCGCAACGCGCCGTCGGTCCCGCACCCCCGGGCGGCACTGCACGACGCGCCCACCGGCGAACTGCTGCGGGGCCTGCGGACGTTGCAGGGCACGCTGCCCGCGGTGGAGCAGAACCCCGAGCTGCTGGAGATCTTCCTGCCGCCGCTGCGGGCCGACCTGAAGATGGCCGAGACCTACCGGCGGCCCGAACTGCCGCGGCTGTCCTGCCCGGTGCAGGTGGTGGCCGGCGACCTGGATCCGCTGGTGGACGACGCGGGACTGGCCGGCTGGCAGCGGGAGACGGTGGCGGCCTGCCAGGTGGAGCGGGTCCGCGGCGGCCACATGATGCACGACTCCCCCACCCTGCACCGCTGCCTGGACGACCTGTTCGGGCTGGTCGCCCGCTGATCCGGCACGGCAGCCGTCCGCCATCCCCGAACTGCCTGGAGGCATCGTGGACTTCGAACTGAGCGCGGAGCAGTCCGCGCGCTGTCAGAACACGCTGCGGCAGGTCGCCGGGGCGTTCCCCGCCGGGCGTCCGCCGAACGTCTTCGCCCGCGAGGACTGGCGCACGATGGGCGGGCTGGGCCTGCTGGGCACCTGCCTGCCCGCGGAGTACGGCGGCGGGGGGCTCGGCGCGCTGGACACCGCGCTGGTGATCGAGGCGTTCGGGCGCGCGTGCACCGACACCGGCCTGGTCTTCGCCGCCAGCGCCCACCAGTTCGCCTGCGCGGTGCCGATCGCCGAGTACGGTTCCGAGGCGGTCCGCAAGGACTGGCTGCCGGACCTGGCCTCGGGGGCGGCCATCGCGGGCAACGCGATGACCGAGCCGGACTCCGGATCCGACGTCTCCCGGCTGAAGGTGCGGGCGCGCCAGGTGCCCGGCGGCTGGCGGCTCGACGGCACCAAGAGCTTCGTGAGCAACGGCCCGGTCTGCGACGTCCTGGTCACGTACGCGACCAGCGACCCGGACATGGGCCACCTCGGGCAGACCGCCTTCGTGGTGGACGCGACCGCGCCGGGCGTCCGCAGGAGCGAGCCCTTCGACAAGATGGGCCTGTGGTCCTGCCGGGCCGGCACCGTCGACTTCGAGGACTGCTTCGTGCCGGACGACCATGTGCTGGGGCAGGAGGGGGCCGGCGCGGCGATCTTCCAGGCGTCCATGGGCTGGGAGCGGGCCTGCCTGTTCGCCGGGTACGTCGGCCTGCTCGACCGGCTCGTCACGCGGTGCACCGACTTCGCCCGCGAGCGGCGCCAGTCGGGCCGTCCGATCGGCTCGTTCCAGGCCGTCTCGCACCGGATCGTGGACATGAAGCTGCGGCTGGAGAGCGCCCGGCTGCTGCTGTACCGGGCCTGCGCGGAGATGGACTCCGGGGGCCGGGCGGTGCTGCCCGTGGCGCTGGCCAAGCTCGCGGTCTCCGAGGCGGCGCTGGCCGGCGCGCTGGACGCGGTGCGGGTCTTCGGCGGTCGCGGCTACCTCGCCGACCACGGCATCGAGGCCGCGCTGCGCGACGCGGTGCCCGCCGTCCTGTTCTCGGGCACCTCGGAGATGCAGAAGGAGATCGCGGCGAAGGAGCTGGGACTGTGAGGCTGTACGAACCCGTCGTCGACGCGGCCCGCAGGACGCCGCACGCGCCGGCCGTGGACGCCCCCGACGGGCGGCTGGACTACGCCGCCCTCGACGAGCTGGCCGGCCGCTACGCCGCCGCGCTCGCCGCCCGCGGGGTGCGTCCAGGTGACCGGGTGGTGCTGTGGTCCCCCAAGAGCCTGCACGTGGTGGCGCTGATGCAGGGCTGCCTGCGGGCGGGTGTGCTGTACGTGCCGGTGTCGGCCGCCAATCCGCCCTCGCGGCTGGCCCGGATCGCCGCCGCCTGCACCGCGGCGCTGGTGGTCACCGACAAGGACGGCGCCGAGACCGCGGCGGAGTCCGGCGGTCAGGCCCCGGAGTGCACGACCTTCGAGGAGCTGCTCGATGCCGCCGAGGGCGTGCCGGTGCCCGCGCCGGTGACCGGGTCGCCGGACGACGCCGCGTACATCCTGTTCACCTCCGGTTCCACCGGGGATCCGAAGGGGGTGTGCCTGAGCCACCGCAACGCGCTGGCGTTCGTGCGGTGGGCGGTCGACGAGCTGGGGATCGGGCCGCACGACCGGCTCGCCAACCACGCGCCCTTCAACTTCGACCTGTCGGTGTTCGACCTGTACGCGGCCTTCCTGACCGGGGCGAGCGTCCATCTGGTGCCGGAGCATCTCGCCTACGCACCACCGCAGTTGCTGCGGTTCGTCACGGACCACGAGCTGACCGTCTGGTACTCGGTGCCCTCCGCGCTCACCTTGATGATGTCCCGTGGCGGCCTGCTGGAGCGGCCCGCGCCACCGGGCCTGCGGGTGTGCGTCTTCGCCGGCGAGCCGTTCCCGATGGCGCAGTTGCGCCGGCTGCGCGGCGCCTGGCCGCAGGTGCGGCTGTTCAACTGGTACGGCCCCACCGAGACGAACGTCTGCACCTCCCACGAGGTGCGCGACACCGACCTGGCGACCGGACGGGCGCTGCCCATCGGCAGCGTCTGCTCGGGGGACACGCTGCACTTCGGCGAGGCGGAGCCGGGACGGCGCGGGCGCGAACTGCTGGTGTCCGGGCCGACGGTGATGCTCGGCTACTGGGGCCGGCCGCCGCAGCAGGGCCCGTACGCCACCGGCGACCTGGTCGAGCCGGACGGCGAGGGGCTGCTGGAGTACCTGGGCCGGCGCGACCACATGGTGAAGGTCCGCGGGAACCGGGTGGAACTCGGCGAGATCGAGGCCGCGTTGGGCCTTCATCCGAAAGTGCGCGAGGTGGCGGTGCTGGTGCTCGGCGAGGGAATGGACGCCCGGCTGCACGCCGTGGTGGTGCCGGAGCCGCACTCCGAGCCCGACCTCCTGGATCTCAAGAGGTGGAGCTCGGAGCGACTTCCGCCCTACATGCTGCTGGATTCCATGAGCATGGTGGGCGAACTTCCGCGCACCGACAATGGCAAGACGAACCGCCGCCTGCTCATGGAGTCGCTGCAGGCAGATCGCTCATGGCGCTGAATGGACGTTGCCGCCGGCCCGCACGATCCCCTTCTCGTACGCATAGATGACGGCGTGCACCCGGTTTCGCAGTGCGAGCTTCTCCAACATGCGCTGAACATGGGACTTAACCGTGCTTTCACTCAGGAAAAGCGCTTCTGAAATCTCCGCATTCGAATAGCCGCGGATGATGAGTTCCAGAACGTCGCGCTCCCTCCGGGTTATTCCGACAGCTTCCAGATCCGGTTCCGATAAGCCCGCCTGAACGACTTCGGCGGGCTCATCGGCCTTCCGCTCCTCACCCTCGCAGTGCGGCACGACCAGCCGGTAGCCGGCACTGATCATGCGTACGGCGGCGACAATGCGCTCGGGGCTGGCCCGGTTGTCCAGCACCCCCCACGAACCCGCCGTCTGCCAGCAGTGCGCGACCCGGTCCAGTCGCGGCACGATGGCCAGCACTTTTGGATTGACATCGGCAACGCCGCCGATGAGCAGCCGCATCTCTGCGGATGAACAGGGCTCGAGGTCCTGGCTGTCGATGATGACGACGTCCGGCGAGAGTCTCGCCAGGCTCGACAGGGCACTTGCGGGATCGGCAGCGGCGCCGACCACGTCCAGACCGGCTTCCCGGCCCAGCAGGACGCTCAGACCCACTCTCGAAACAGCTCTCGAATCCACCAGAAAAACTCTGGCGGCTTCCTCCTGCATCGCTAGCCCCCGAACTTCAGCTGCCTACAAGCGGAAGCTGACCCTAGCATGGCCCATCTGCCCCTACAACCACAGCCATTCGAATTGCCACTGTCCGGTCGGCCAAATTTTTGTAAGCGCCGGGACGTCATTCCGGGTAACGCCGTAAACGCATCCGCACACCTCGTATGAGCGGCACCTCGTCCATACGGCGGACCCGCACGCCGGTGACCTGCGAGGAGTGCGGGAAGAGGCCGGCGCTACCTCCGAAAGGAGGAATTCCCGCCGAGTGGCCGGTTCCTTCTTTCGGCCCAGAACCCCCGTACCGACCGACCATCGGACGCGGTGCGCGCGCCGGAGTTTTCATCCCAACTGCCGTTACAGGCGGGGCACCTGAGCGGGCAGCATCTCAGTCTGCGCGCGCAGGCACTCCGCACCGGCCGCCCTCTCACCCTCCCCCCGAACGGCGGACCGCGGACCTCCCGCCGCCGCAGCAGACCTCCCCGTTCCCTTCAGGCAGGAGTCCCCATGTCCGCGTGGTTCCGAGACCTTCCGCCCGACTGCGTGGCGCTGGCCGACGTGGCGATCGCGGTCATCGCCGGCGCGGCGCTCATCCGGGCCACCCGCCGCCTCCGCCAGCCCGCGGTGATCTGGGAGATCGCCACCGGCATCATCCTGGGCCCCAGCGTGCTGGGGCTGCTCCCCGGGCACCTGGACACCCACCTGTTCCCCGCGGCCCAACGCCCCACGCTCACCGCGATGTCCGAACTCGGCCTGGTCTTCTTCATGTTCCTGGCCGGCTGGGAGATGAACCCGCGGTTGATGCGCAGCGGCCGCTCCGCAGTGGCCACCACCGCGATCTCGGCGATGGCCGTACCGTTCCTGATGGGCGCCGGCCTGGCCTTCGCCCTCGCCTCCGACCACCGCGGCCACACCTCGACCTCGGCGTTCGTCCTCTACTTCGGCACCACGATGGCGATCACCGCCTTCCCCGTGCTCGCCCGCATCCTGCGCGACACCGGCCTGGACCGCACTCCGGTCGGCGTGATGTCCATGGCCTGCGCGGCCGTCGGCGACGGCATCGCCTGGTGCCTGCTGATCGTGGTCGTCGCGGTGGCCGGGTCGCACGGGACCGGCCAGATCTGGCACACGCTGCTCATGGCCGCGCTCCTGGGCGCGCTGCTCTTCGGCCTGGTACGGCCGCTGCTGGCACGCTGGGCGGCGGGCACCGAGAAGGGGGAGCCGCAGGAGGACGAACCGGGCGAACCCCGGCCGGACATGGCGGTCGACACGGTCGGCAACCGCGCGTTCCTGCTCGCCGGTTCCTTCGCGCTGCTGTGCGGCTGCGCCACCGCGTGGATCGGCATCCACCCGATCCTGGGCGCCTTCGCCGCCGGCCTGGTGATGCCGCGCACCGTCGGCCCGCGGATACGCGAGGCCGTGGAGGTGCCGCTCGCCCGCGCCAGCACCCTGCTCCTGCCCGTCTACTTCATCGTCACCGGCCTGTCGGTCGACCTCAAGACGGTCGGTTGGGCGGGCGTCGGCGAACTGTGCCTGATCGTGCTCGTCGCGGTGGCCAGCAAGTTCATCGGCTCGGTCGTCCCCGCCCGCATCTTCGGCATCTCCTGGCAGGAGGCCGGCGCGCTGGGCATCCTGATGAACACCCGCGGCCTGACCGAACTCGTCGTCCTGGGCGTCGGCCACGACCTCGGGGTCATCGACGACCGGCTCTTCTCCATCATGGTCATCATGGCCCTGGTCACCACCGCGATGGCCGGCCCGCTGCTGCGCCTGATCGGCATCGAGGCACCCGGCATCCCCGAGTCGCCTGCCGAACTCGCCGACGCCCCGGCCCTGTCGGCCACCGCCAGGACCGGGCCCGCCCAGAAGTAGGCCCCGGCGGCCGGGCGGTCACCGCTCATCCCGCGGTCAGGCCGGCGAGGTAGCCGTCGAGCAACTCGACCTGGCGTCGCGGCGGGAACTCCGCCGGGTCGAGGAGCGCCTGCACGACCAGCCCGAGGACGAAGGCGTGCGCCCCGGCCGCGATGCGGTCGGGGTCGCCCGCGGGCAGTTCGCCGAGTTCCTGCGCCCGCGCCACGTGCCCGCTCAGCCTGGCGCGGCTCCGCGCGTACTTGCCCGCGTAGTCCTCGGTCAGGACCGGGTCCGAGAGTGCGGCGTCCCACGAGGAGACCCAGACGCGGTTGGTGTCGACGGCCTCACCGGTCGTCGGCAGGACGTTCAGCAGCGCCTCCCGCAGCGCGGCGAGGCCCTGCCCCGCTGGGCGCCGGGCGCCGGTGCGGGTGCGCTGCTCGAGCAGGTCGAGGGCGTACTCCACGAGGGCGCGCTTGCTGGGGAAGTAGTGCGTGAGCAGACCGGTGGTCGCCCCCAGCTCGGCCGCGACGGCGCGCAGGGTGAGCCCGGCGAATCCCCGGGTGGCCATGACCTGCCACACGGCCTCGGAGACGTCCTGCCGGCGGCCCTCATGATCTCCCTTGGCGCGTGGCATGACCACAGGGTACATTCACGCAACACTTGTTATGTAATCGAGGAGGTCCCATGTTCTCGCTGCCGCTGCGTGACGGCGCCCGTCTTGCTCCGCTGGAGGTCGGGCACGACGAGGAGTTCGCACGCCACATGGACCGGGCGCGCGAGCACATCCGTCCGTGGGTGGGGCCCACGTTCGTGACCACGGACGTGGAGGGGGCGCGGGGCACGCTCACCCGGTACGCCGAGCGCCAGGCCCACGACGGCGCCCGCCTCTACGGCATCTGGCACGAGGGCACGCTGGTCGGCGGCGTGATGTTCACCGACTTCCAGACCGCCATGGGCTGCTGCGAGATCGGCTGCTGGCTGGAGCCGTCGGCCGAGGGACGGGGCCTGGTCACCCCGGCCTGCAGCGCCCTGCTGGACTGGGCGTTCACCGACCGCGGGCTGCACCGCGCCGAATGGCACTGCCGGGCCGACAACCTGCGCAGCGCGGCGGTGGCGAAGCGGCTCGGCATGACCCTGGAAGGGGTGCGGCGCGAGGCGTGGCCGTACCGGGGCACGCGCCACGACAAGCAGGTGTGGGCCGTCCTCGCCCCTGAGTGGCAGGCCGCGAAGGGCTGAGGTGATCAGCCGCACCGGAGCGGAAGAATGGTTGACCCGGGCACCCGACGGTCAGTAACTTACCGATTCTGACCGGCACTTGGTGAAAAAGTTTCGGCCGCGCCCCGTGCTCCCCCCTCGCGCACCACCACCGGCTCTCCCTCGCGGCACCCGCGCGTGCGGGGGCCGGCGGGCACCGCGTCCTGCTCCTCGCCGGCACCCTTCCCTCTGGTCTCTACCCACGAGGTACCGATGCGGATTCCTGCACTGACGGCAGCCGCGGCGCTGCTGACCTCATTGACGTTGTCGCTGTCGGGAGCCGCCGCCGCGGCCCCGTCCGACCACGCCGCGCACCACGCCCGCTTCGACCAGCCCTACAGCGGCTTCGCCCCGGCCGGCACCGTGCTGCACCCCGGAACCCCGCGTCAGGCGGGTCTGGATCCGGCGCCGATCGCCGCCTTCGAGCACCAGATGGCCGGCTGGGAGGACCCGGCCGCCGGCTCCGGCTACCTCTTCCCCGGCGCCACCACGCTGATGGCGCACGACGGTGTGGTGGTCGAACGCAGCGCGGGCGGCTACGCGCTGAAGTACGCCGACGCCACCACCGAGCTCCCCCAGGACCAGTGGATCCCGGCCCGCACCGACACCATCTACGACCTGGCGTCGCTGTCGAAGCTGTTCACCTCGATCGTGGCCATGCAGCAGCTCCAGGCGGGCCGGATCGACCTCGACACGCCCGTGGCCCACTATCTCCCGGAGTTCGCCGCCAACGGCAAGGGCGCCATCACCATCAAGCAACTCCTCACCCACACCTCGGGGTTCGACGCCGATCCGGTTCCGTCCCTGTGGCAGGGGTACCCCGACATCGCGTCGCGGGAAAAGGCCGTCCTGGACGCCAAGCCGATCAACCCGCCCGGCACCACCTACCTGTACTCCGATCTGAACATGCTCAGCATGCAGCTCGTCCTGCAGAAGGTGACCGGCAAGCCGCTGGACATCCTGGTCCGCGACGGCATCACGGCCCCGCTCCGCATGACCGACACCGGGTACAACCCGGCCGCGGACAAGAAGCCCCGGATCGCGGCCACCGAGTACCAGACCAGCCCGGCGCGCGGCCTGGTGTGGGGACAGGTGCACGACGAGAACGCCTGGGCGCTGGGCGGCGTGGCCGGCCACGCCGGCGTCTTCTCCACCGCCGACGACCTCGCCGTGCTCGCCCAGACCATCCTCAACGGCGGCATCTACCAGGGCCACCGCATCCTCAGCGAGAACAGCGTCCGGCTGATGGAGCAGAACTTCAACCAGGCCTTCCCCGGGGACTCCCACGGCCTGGGCTTCGAGCTGGACCAGATCTGGTACATGGGCGGCCTGTCCGGCCCGCAGACGCTGGGCCACACCGGCTACACCGGCACCTCGCTGGTCATCGACCCGCAGTCGCGGTCCTTCGTGATCCTGCTGAGCAACCGGGTGCACCCGACCCGCAACACGCCCTCCACCAACCCGCCGCGCCGCGCCATCGGCGTGGCCCTGGCGCAGGCGATGCCGGTGGCGGCGCCCGGCGGCGGGCCCCTGTGGTACTCCGGCCAGGGCGGCGGCACCACCAGCACCCTGACAACGGGCCCGCTCGCCGCCTCCACCCCCGTCGACGTCGGCTTCTCCGCCTTCGTCAACACCGAGTCCACCGACCTGCTCTCCGTCGAGGACTCCACCGACGGCGGCGCCACCTGGCACGCCCTTCCGCTCACCGTGACCGGCACGGGAGCGCCGTCCGGCACCCCGACCGCCCTGTCCGGGCAGGCGGTTCGCGCCTGGTGGCACGCGCACGCCCAACTCCCGCAGCCGGCCGGCCCCTTCCAGCTCCGCTGGCGCTACACCACCGACCCGGTCTACGAGGGCCGCGGCGTCGACCTCGCCCACCTCTCGGTGACGTCGAACGGCACGACCGTTCCCGGCTCGACCGCCCTGACGCCGTCCGGCGCCTGGCAGCAGGCGCAGGACTCGACCGCCCGCACACCCCGCTAGCGACCGCACCCCACCGGGCCGACCCGGCGCCGCACCGGATCTGCCGGGGCGGCGCCGCGGTGGCTGCGGGGACGGATCGGCGAGTGTGCGTGGCGGGGTGGGGGTAAGGGACTGGCGTGATTGAACTCGCCGACCTGATCGAGCAGTTGCGCAGAGAGCTGACCACAGCGGTGTCCGCGGGGGCGGACGAGGAGCTGCGGTTCGAGCTGGGGCCGGTGGAGCTGGAGGCCGCCGTGGTCGTCGAGCGGGCCGCCACGGCCGGTGCGAAGGTCCGCTTCTGGGTGCTGGACGCCGGCGGCGAGGCCCGCGCCGGCACCAGTGCGACGCACCGGATCACACTGACGCTGGACCCGCGGATCCGCAGCACCGGCGGCCGGCCCTGGGTCAGCGGCGACACGGAAGACGGTGAGCGCTGACCCGGCGCCGGGCCGCCCCGCCGCTCCGTCCGGCGGGCTGGATCCGGCACGCGTCGCGGAGGTCCTGGTGGCGACGGCGGACGGGCGGCCCGGCCGGCGCGGCTCCGGCTACCGGGTCGGTGAGCGCTGGGTGCTGACCGCCTCGCACGTCGTGGACGATGACAAGCCCGTCGCCGTGCGCGTCCGCTTCGACGCCGATCGGCCGGGCGAGTGGACGGCCGCGGCACGGGTGCTGCTCGCCGCCGCGGCGGCGGACGTGGCACTGCTGGAGATCACCGGCGCGCTGCCGCCGGGCCCGCCGCCGGAGTTCCCGCCGTACGGCCACGTACCGGAGGCCGACCTGGTCCTGCGGTGCAGCGCCATGGGCTTCCCCCGCTTCAAGTTGCGGCGCGACCGCGGGAACCCGTCCGGCGACGCGTCTCTCGCGCAGTACCGGGACTCCTGCCACGCGACGGGCACGGTCTCGGTGCTGTCCAACCGCCGCGAGGGCACCCTCGAACTCGCCGTCACCCCGCCCGCCGCGGACCCGGACCCGCGGCACTCGCCGTGGGAGGGCATGTCGGGTGCCGCGGTCTGGCACGGTCCGGCCCTCATCGGGGTGGTCAGCGCGCACCACACCGGCGACGGCCTCGGCCGGCTGGCCGCCACCCGCGCGGACTGCTGGCACCGGCTTCTCACGCCGTCCCAGGGCGAGTTGCTGCGCCGCCACGCCGGACTGCCCGGCCCTGACGAGCTGCTTCCCGCACCCCCTGCGCGGCCCGCCGCGGCGGGCCGGACACCGCCGAGTCTCGCCGCGCTCCCTGCCGACCTGCCGCTGCGCGAACTGCACGCGCTGGTCGAGGCGTTGACGGAGGTGCCGACGCTGCGCGACTCCGCTTCCCTGGGGCTGGTCCTGGACGGCATCCGTCCCGAGATCGCCGCCAACAGCCCCCGCAACCCGGCCCTTCGAGCGGACGTGTACGGGATCGTGCGGACCTGTCTGCGCTACCCCGGCGCCCTGGACCAACTGCTCGACGCGGTACGGATGATGGAGGGAGAATCCACCGCGGTGGCCCGGATGGACCGCGAGGCCGGGGAGTTGGGGAGGCGGTACGGCTGACCGGATATCGCGCTCCTGCGACACGCAACGTTTCGGCACGCCGTTCGCTGGGTCATGATGACAGGGGGTGGACCGACGCACGTTCGCAACGGGGGAAGGGGCAGAGCGAGCCATGGAGCAGTCGATGCCCGCCGTCGAGTCCGAACTCGTCGATCTCACGGGGGTATCGCTTGAAGCGCTGCGCTCCTTGGACGAAGACTCCCTCGCGGCGCCGCTGGCCGCGCTGCTGCGCAGGATCGACGATCCTCAGGCGATCGCCGCGGGGTACAACCAGTCTCGTTCCGACTGAGCCGGGCCGCACCGAGCCGCCGCGGAGGCCACATGCCGGGTGAACTGGGCGCCGCCCGGACACCGGGCGGGCTGCCGCGGCACCGGCTGTCCGCGCAGGACCTGTCCGCCCTGGTGCGCGGCGACGAGGACGCGGCCACCGTGGACCGGCTGCTGGCCGCGGAGTACAGCCGCAGGCTGCTGATGCTGCGCGCCCTGGACGCGATGCTTCCGGCGGACACGGCACCTGCGCCGTCGGCGGCGACCGGGGATGTTTCGGAGGGCGGCTTCGACACCGCCTGGAGCCTGCTGACCCGCGCGCAGGAGCGCGCGCCCGAGGTCGTCGAAGAGCTGCTGATGTACCCGCAGACGGGCATGTGGCTGTCGCTGCTGCTGCGCCGCCTGCGCGGAACGGCCTCGGTCGAGGCGCCGCTGTGGACGATGACGGGGCATCTGTCGGCCCTCGCCGCCGTAGCGGGCTTCCGGGCCGGGCTGGAGTTCACGATCGCGGTGCCCGCCCGCGCCGGACGCGTGACACTTCCCACCATGGGCTGCGCGACCCTCCCCTCACCCGAACTCTGGAGCACGGCTCGGGCGACGGCCGCGTCGGGGCGATTACACGTCCGCAGCGGCGTGGACACCGTCGCGGTCCCGGCCGCGCCGGACCAGGACGGACCGGGCTGGTCGGCCCTGCGCCGGATCAGCGTGGGCCCGGCGGGGCGGCGGCTGGACCTGGCGCTCGACGACCTCGACCCGTACGGCACCTACTCCGGGCCGGCCGAGCCGCAGCGCCTGACCGCCGAGACGGCCTCGGACTGGCAGGAGACGCTGGAGGAGGCGTGGTCCCTGCTCCTGCGCGAGGTGCCCGGCACCACGGAGACGATGCGGCGCGGGCTGTTCTCGCTCACTCCCCTGCCGGCCAGGGAAAGGTTTCGGCCGCACAGCGTGAGCGCGGAGGACGCGTTCGGCGGCCTCATGGCGTCCAGCCCGGACGACCCGGTGCAGCTGGCCGTCACCCTGGTCCACGAGTTCCGGCACACCAAGCTCGGTGGCCTGCTGCACCTGTCACCGCTCCAGGTGCCGTCCGGCGCCGGTGACCGGGACGGTGCCGCTGCCGGTGAGAGCGGGGCCGACGGTGACGACCTGTTCTACGCGCCCTGGCGCAACGACCCCCGCCCGCTGGGCGGCATGCTCCAGGGCGTGTACGCCTTCCTGGGGGTCACCGGCTTCTGGCGCGGCCATCGGGCGTCGGCCGCGGACGGCGGCGCGCTGGCGCACTTCGAGTTCGCGCTGTGGCGCGCCCAGGTCTGGTCCGCGCTGCGCCAGGTGCACGGCGATGCGCGGCTGACGCCGCTGGGCCTGCGGTTCGTGGACGCCCTGCGGCGCCAGTGCGCTCCCTGGCTCGACGACTCGGTGCCGGCCGATGCGCAGGAGCTGGCCGACGAGGTCGCCCTCGACCATCGCGCCCGCTGGCGGGCCCATCATCTGCGGCCTCCGGCGCACGCCGTCGAGGAGGCGGTGCACGGCTGGACCCGCGGTGCCCAGCTCCCGCCGGCGGGGCTGGCCGCGGAGCCGCGCCTCGTTCCCGACCCGGCAGCCAGGTGGCTGGACACCGCGGCGACCATCGCCCGGCACCTGCTGACCGCGCCGGCCGACGAACCGCTGAAGGCGGCCGCCACCGTCACGGGGGCGACCGAGGGCGACCTGCTGCTCGCCGCGGGGGACGCGGCGGCGGCCCGGGAGGCCTACGCCGCGCAGCTCGCGGTGGAGCCCGGGCACGGCGGTGCCTGGGCGGGCCTGGGCCGGTCCCTGACCGCCGCGGGCGTCGAGCCGGCGGCAGCGGAACTGCTGCACCGCCACCCCGAACGGGCCCGCGCCGTGCACGCGGCCCTGACGGCACGTCAAGGCCAGGCACCGGACCCGGTGCGACTGGCCGCCTGGCTCGCCCGCACGGGCTGACCGGGACCGCCCGCCCGAAGCCGTCCCCCGCCCCGTCAGCGATCCGCGCCGGCCGCGAACAGCAGGGCAGGGGTCGATCCCCCGCCACCCGGGACGGCCGACACCCCGGCCGTACCGCACCGGCTGACCGGGACCGCCCGCCCGAAGCCCTCCCGCGTCCCGTCAGGCGTGGGTTCCGGGGGCGGACGGGGTCACAGGGGCATGGGGTCGATGTCGCAGTTGGCCCGCATGCCTGCCTTCATCTGCTGGGTGGCCGGGTGCGGGGCCGCGCTCGGTGACGTCAACCGGGGGCCGTCCAGCACCCGTTCCATCCGCGCCAGGGTGTCCGCGCGCAGGGCGGCGCCCTCCGCCTCGGCGCCTGCCAGCGTGAGGTCCAGCGCCAGGTTGGCCGCGCACACCAGCGTGGTGGGGTGGTCCTCCCCCAGCGCCGACCGGCACAGGTCCAGCGTGCGCTCGCCCACCTCGCGTGCCTCCGCGATCTCGCCGAGCGCACTCAGATCGCTCGCCAGATTGATCGCGCAGGCCAGCGGGATGGGATGGGACGCCCCGAGGCGCTCGGTGAGCAGCCCCAGCGCCGTCTCGTCGAGCCGGCGGGCCTCCTCGGGCTGGCCCAGCAGGCGAAGCGTCACCGCCAGGTCGACGTCGGCGGACAGCACGTGCGGGTGGTGCGGGTCGAAGATGCTGCGGTAGCGCTGGGACGCCTTGACGCCGCGGTCGCGTGCGGCCTCCAGCTCCCCGCTCTGCCGCAGCGCGATGGACACCGTCAGCGCGGTGGCCAGCGACTGCGGGTGGGTGTCGCCGTAGCGCCGGGTGAACAGGGCGTACGCCTCGTTGGCCAGTTCCAGCGACGCCGCGTGGTCGCCTTCCTTGCGGCACGCCTCGCTCAGCTCGCGGATGGCGCGGATCGTGGTGGGGTTGCCGGGGCCGAACGTGCTGCGGAATCCTTCGAGAACGGTCTGCTGCCGGGTCCTGGCGCCCACGTAGTCGCCGGTCTCCTGCACGTCGATCGCGACGCTGCGCTCGGTGATCAGCGTCCGCTGGTCGTCACGGCCGAACAGCCGGGTCTTCAGGGCCAGGGTCTGCTCGTCCAGGGTCAGGGCCCGGCGGAAGTCCCCGATCAGCCGCAGGCTCACACCCAGGTTGTGGGCGCTGTTCAGGGTGTCCGGGTCGTCCTCGCCGAACGCCCGCCGCGCCCGCTCGTAGGCGAGTTCGTCCAGCCGGGCGCCGGCGGCGAAGTCGCCCTCCACCCGGCGGACGGCGCCTTCCAGGTTGAGGGCCCTGAGGGCGTCCTCCCGGGTGTCCTCTCCCCCGGGCGGCGCGGTGCGGTCGTAGATCTCGCGCAGTTCGGCGATGAGTTCGGCGGCGTCGCGGTAGCGGCCCACCACCCAGTACATGAAGCAGAGCCACTGCCCCATCAGCCGCGTCTGCTGGTCCTCGTCCCCGAAGACGCTGCGCCATGTCTTCCACGCCTGCTCGGAGAAGTCCAGCGCGACGTCGTGGTCGCCCCAGTAGTACAGGTACTCGGCGATGTTCATCACCAGCTGCTTGACCCACGGCTGGTCGGACTCGACGGCCTTCGAGGCGATGACGTGCCCGTAGAGCTCCGCGTAGCGCGGCCAGTTGGTCGCCGTCACCGGCGACTTGGGGTCGGCGGCGGCCAGCAGGGTGTGGGCCCCCTGGCGCATGCGTCTCTGCTCCTCGGCGGTCATGCGGTTGTTCAGCACGAGCTGGACCAGGCGGTGCATCTCGATGGAGTTGGTGCGGTGGTCGATACGGGCCAGGGAGTAGCGGCTGATCTCCCGGATGGCGCGCGCCAGCCGGATGGGATCGTTGAGCACCGCGTCGAGTTCGGGGACGATGCTGCCGTTGCCGAGGCCGGTGAAGATGGACCGGGCGATGGGGTCGGGGGCGAAGTACGAGCACAGCTGCAGCAGCCGCAGCGCGGCGGGGCTGCGGGTCTCCAGGTGGTCGAGGGAGACGTTCCAGGCGGCGGCGACCGGGAGTTGGTAGTCCGGTGGCGGCGACACCTCCAGCAGTTCGGTGCGCTTGCTCTCGAACAGCCGCAGGTACTCCGAGGCGGGCATGCCGGTCTCGGCCCGCCAGGCCGCGGCCTGTTCCAGGGCGAGCGGCAGGTCGCCGAGGGCCTCCGCGAGCCGGTCGGCCTCCTCGTCGCTGAGCGGCGGCCCCGAGCGGCGCAGCAGTTCCTTGCTCTCCTCGCGGATGAACACGTCCACTTCGAGGGAGCTGCCGACCCGGTCCCAGCGCCGATTGCGCGAGGTGACGAGGATGGTGCCGTTGCCGCCGGTGGGGAAGTAGTGGCGGACCCGCTCGGGGTCGTCCGCGTTGTCGAAGATCAGCAGCCACCGGGAGTACGGGCGTCCCTCGCGGAGCGCCTCGCGGACCGCGGGGCCGGCGATGTTCGCCTCCATGCTCGTCTCCAGCCCCAGCCGCTGGGCGAGTTCCACCAGTGCCTGGCCGATCTGGCCGGGGCGCTCGGCGGGGATCCACCAGACGATGTCGTACTCGGACTGGTGCAGGTACGCGTACTCGATCGCCAACTGGGTCTTGCCGACGCCGCCCATGCCGTGGATCGCCTCGGGCAGGACGGTCGTGGTCCCTTCCTGCAGGCGCTCGCTGAGGAGTTCCAGCAGGTGCGCGCGGCCGGTGAAGTTGGGGTTGCGCGGCGGGACGTTGCCCCAGACCCGCGGCTGCTGCGACGTGCGCTGCCCCTCTGTCGTCGGCTGCGGAAGGGTGGCCATCGCTGCTCCTTTTGGCGTGTCGTTCGTGTCGTTCGCGGCGGACTCCGGCGCACCGCGTCCGGAGGGGGCCCCGTCCGGGCGGAACGGCGAGGGGCCGGACAGCGGACCGGTGCGTTTGGTGAGGTTGACGGTGTGGTGCTGGTCGTACCAGCTCAGGACGCCCGCCAGCATCCCGGCCCGCTGGCGGAAGCGGCCGTTGAGGGCGCGCAGGGCGGCCAGTTCGATGCGCAGGAAGGCGATGTTGCGTTCCGAGACGGTCGGCATCACCAGGGTGTCGAGCGGCTCGGATCCGGGCGGCAGCACCGGCTGCCCGCCGGACGCGGAGCCGGGGTCGCCGAGCAGCACGCGGACGTCGTGCAGCACCCGGACGGTCTCGCTGCGCCGGCCCAGGGCCAGTAACTCCTCGCGGACGCCCGGCGCGAAGGTGAACACCACCTCGTCGCCGCCGTCCTCGTCCGCGAAGCCGCGCCGTACCAGGCCGCTCATCAGCAGCTCGGAGAGGTGCTCGGGGCCGGCCCCCGGCATGGCGGCGGTCAGCGAGCGCATCACCGGCAGGGTCAGGGGCGCTGCGGCGAGCCGGGTGGCCAGCGCGAACGAGGTGGGCGAGGAGGCGGCACGGAAGTCCGAGACCCGCACGGCGGCCGGTACGGCGCTGCCGGGGTCGAGGATGTCCTCCAGCCACGGTACGGCGCGCGCCGCGTCCGGCCGGCGCTTCCACTCGGTGGCCCGCATCGCGGACAGCTCGCACCAGCCGGACGACGGCCGGCCGACGAGGCCGGCCCAGGCCGTGAGCCACCGCTCGGTTGCCTCCAGCACCGGGACGACGACGGCGCCTTCACCCGTCTCAGGGCCCGGGCGCGGCGGTTCCAGCCGGGTCTCGCGCAGCTCCCAGCGCAGTTCGCTGTTCGGAGCCCAGGGGCGGGGGGCCTGTAACCGGACCCGGGCGACGTCCAGGCCGGTCCGGAACCATAACCGCTGCGGCAGCGGGTTGAGGACGGCGACGGGCCCGGAGCGGCCCCACGCGCGCAGCAGCGGGGAGACCGCGTCGGAGAGCCAGCCGGTCGCCAGCCCGTCGGTGATGACCAGGGTCAGGCGGTGCCTGCCGCGCGGCTCGGTCAGGGGGTGGGCGAGGCGGGCCCGGCCGGATCCGGTCTCGTCGGTGCCGAGCAGGTCCACGGTCTCGACGCCGGACCACGCGTCCTGGCGGGCCAGTTCGGCGACGGCCTCGGTGACGGACTCCGCCCAGACCCTCATCGTGGGGGTGGCGTCGAGGACGACGGCGAGTTCGGCACGCTCCCGGCCGCGGGGCCGCCGCACCCGGCCGAGGGCCCGCAGCGCCTGGCTCAGCGCCGGGGCGCCCGGTGCGACACGCCGGCCGTCATCACCGCGCATGGACGCCCACAGGGCACGCCCAAAGCGGTGCGAAGGCTGAGGGGACCCGCGGACTGCGGGCACGCGTGGCGTCCACGCTCAAAGGGTGGCAGCGCCATGCCGGTGGTGCAAGGCGGCAGGCCAAGCCGAAGGCGGCAGTGACTCCGATGCACCACCGAAACCGGCCGACCGCCGCTGCGGGCCGCGGTGGCGTCGGTGAGCACCGCGGCACCTGCCGGTGCCTGCCGTGGAGAATCCCACCGGCCGCTGGGACGGGTGAGAGTGACGAAAAGAGCGTGACAGTATTGCGCCCGCAGTGCAAGACCGGCCGGCCCGCGCCCGGTCCCCGCGCCGGGGACACGGTCACGGTGCGGGCTCGGGACGCTCGCGCGGCGGCACGGGAACATGCCCGGAATTCGCCGGTCCGGGTTTGCGTTCGGGGTCGTCCAGCAGCAGGGCGATGTGCCGGCCGACGTGGCCGTCCCAGCCGTCCGGGCCCAGCGCCAGCGCGTCCTTGCGCCACTTGGCGGTGCGCTCGACGAGGCCGCTGAGGCCGCGCTCCTGGACGATCTCGCTGAACGCCTCCCGGTGCGCGGGATCGTCGGAGCCGGACCGATGCCAGATGACCGCCGGCACGCCGGCCCGCAGGGCCGCCAGCAGCTCCTGCCGGCCGACGTCCGCAGCGTCGTCGGGGGGCCGGCTGAGCACCAGGCAGACCGCCTGCTGGTCCTCCTTCAACTCCCGTTCCAGGTGGAAGAAGTACGCGGTGCCGCCGTCCGGCCGGCTCCAGTGGGCGTGGCTCTCCGCCGGGAAGTCCTGCAACTGGCGCCACTTGCCGTGCCAGGGCCGGTGCCAGGCGGCCTTCCGCAGGCGCTCCAGGCTGCGGATGAGCACCGGGTAGTCCATCACCAGCGGGGTCGGGGAGCCGGAGGAGGACTCCTTGGTCCACCACTCGACGGGCTCGTTGAGCAGTTCCCACGGCAGGATGAACTCCACGATCACCGGCTGCCGCAGGTCCGCCCACTGCTCCTCGACCTGCTCGATGAGCCGCTCCACCTCGCCGGGCAGCCGGTCGCGGTGCAGGGCGACGGTCTCGCCCGGCACCGGATGCCACCCCTCGGCGTCGGACTGCCGCCAGTGGGACATGTGGTAGTGCTCGGAGTCGATGCCGTCGGGCTCGAACTGGATGAGCAGATAGGCCGGTACGAGCGAGGGCGTGGCCGGTGTGAACCCCGCGCGCTCCCACGCGGCCAACTCGTTCTGCAGGCCCCAGTCCTGGGCCTTGTGGCGGTTCCAGCGGCGCAGCAGTTCCGCGGCCTCCTGGCGGCCCTGCTCCACCAGCCGGTCGGCCGCCAGGACGAGGAAGGCCATGCTGGCCGGTAACTCGCCGTCGGCCGTGTTCCCGCCGGCCAGGCGCAGGAACACCTGCCACCCGTTGTCGCACCACACGGGCAGTTCCTGGGTCCGCGAGCGGCTCGCCCGGCGGGCCATCGTCGTCAGGCCGGGCGCGCCCATGGACCGCAGCGCCGGGCGCAGCAGGTGGAGGTCGGCCTTGTCGAAGAAGTCCACCGCCTCCCATTCGTCCACCAGCCGCCACAGCGCGCCGACCGCGGTGGACTGCTGCTCGACGTAGGCGAGGCTGCGCACCATGCAGGACAGGCCGTCGCGGACGCCGTTGCAGGTGTCCAGCAGGTGCAGCAGCGCCGGCCGCAGGGCGTCGGTGCCGATCGGCGGTACGGGCACGCGCAGTTCCTGCTCCAGCATGGTGAGCCACAGGTCCCGGCTTCCCGGGTGCCGCACCGTCGCCGATTCCTGGAGGACGTCGACGATTCCGGCCATCAGCTCGTTGCGCACGCGAGCCGGGCTGCGCCCCTCCACCCATTGCCTCCCGCCAGTTACCGGTTGCGTCCCGGCCCCCGGGGCACCGCTCGCGTTGAAGTCCAGCCAGCCCAGGTTAGTCCCGCCGGGGAGGGCACGTCAGGTGACCGGGACGAAAGGCCGACGGCCGGGCCGGACGCCCGGCCGTCGCCGCGGGACCGTCAGTCGTTCTGCGGGAAGCCCAGGTTGAGGCCGCCGTGGCTGGGGTCGAGCCAGCGGGTGGTGACGACCTTGCCGCGGGTGAAGAAGTGGACGCCCTCGGTGCCGTGGGCATGGGTGTCGCCGAAGAGGCTGTTCTTCCAGCCGCCGAAGGAGAAGTAGGAGACGGGCACGGGGATGGGCACGTTGACCCCGACCATGCCGACCTCGACCTCGCGCTGGAAGCGCCGCGCGGCGCCTCCGTCGTTGGTGAAGACCGACGTGCCGTTGCCGTAGGGGTTGGCGTTGATGAGCGCCAGGCCCTCGTCGTAGGAGGCGACCCGGACCACCGAGAGGACGGGGCCGAAGATCTCGTCGGTGTAGACCGGCATGTCGGGCGTGACGTGGTCGAAGAGGGTGGGCGCGAGGAAGAAGCCGTCGCCGTCCGCGTCGAACTCCCCCTTCCTGCCGTCCACGACGAGCTTCGCCCCGGCCTTGGTGCCGGCGTCCAGGTAGGAGGCGACCTTGTCCCGGTGCTGCCGCGTCACCAGCGGGCCCATGTCGCAGCCGCGGGTGCCGTCGCCGGTGCGCAGCCCGGCCATCCGCTCGGTGATCCGGGCGACGAGGTCGTCGGCGACGGGCTCGACCGCGACCAGCACCGACACCGCCATGCACCGCTCGCCGGCCGAGCCGAACCCGGCGTTGACGGCGGCGTCGGCGGCCAGGTCGAGGTCCGCGTCGGGCAGCACCAGCATGTGGTTCTTGGCCCCGCCGAGCGCCTGGACCCGCTTGCCGTGCCGGGTGCCGGTCTCGTACACGTACCTGGCGACCGGCGTGGAGCCGACGAAGGAGACGGCCGCGACGTCCTGGTGGGTGAGCAGCGCGTCCACCGCCTCCTTGTCGCCGTTGACGACCTGGAGCACGCCGTCGGGCAGCCCGGCCTCCTTCCACAGCGCGGCCATCGCGAGCGTCGCGCTCGGGTCCTTCTCGCTCGGCTTGAGCACCACCGCGTTGCCGCAGGCGAGCGCGAGCGGGACGAACCACATCGGCACCATCACCGGGAAGTTGAAGGGCGAGACGACCGCGACCACGCCGAGCGGCTGCCGCACCGAGTGGACGTCGACCGCGGTGGAGGCGTTCTCGCTGAAGCCGCCCTTGAGCAGCTGCGGGATGCCGCAGGCGAACTCCGCCACCTCCAGGCCCCGGGTGACCTCGCCGAGCGCGTCGGAGAGCACCTTGCCGTGCTCGGCGGTGACGACGGCGGCGATCTCCTCGCGGCGTGCGTGGAGCAGTTCGCGGAAGGCGAAGAGCACCTGCGACCGCTTGGCGAGCGACACGTCGCGCCACTGCTGCCAGGCCGCCTTCGCGGAGGTGACCGCGGCGCCGACGAGAGCGGCCGAGGCGAGGTCGACGACTCCGGTCTGCTCCCCGGTGGCCGGGTTGTGGACCGGGCCGGTGCGTTCGGCGGTGCCCTCCCAGGGACGGCCGTCGATGAGGTGGGTGATACGCCGCGGGTCGCTCACGGCAGGCTCCTTCAGTGGTGGTGCGGAAAGTGGTCGTCCGCCGGCTGTGCGGGGGCGAGGTACGGGCGCTGGCCGGCCTTGTGCCGGACGTACTCCTCGTGCGCCGCCCGCGTGGAGTCGAGGGTGGCGGTCTGGCTGACCGGGACGTCCCACCAGCTCGCGCTGTCGGGCGCGGGCACCAGCGGGTCGGTCTCGACGTGGATGACGACTGGCCCGCCGTCGGCCGGCCACGCCTTGGCCTCGGCGATGGCGGCCGCCAGTTCGTCGCGGGAGTGCACCTCGATCACATGGGCGCCCAGGCTGCGGGCGTTCGCGGCGAGGTCCGTCGGCAGGCGCGGGCCGTCGAGGCGGCCGCCGGCGCCGCGGTAGCGGTACTGGGTGCCGAACCGCTGGGAGCCCAGGGACTCCGAGAGCGAACCGATGGAGTGGAAGCCGTTGTTCTGCACCAGGACGACGACGATCTTGACGCGTTCCTGGACGGCGGTGGCGAGTTCGGTGGGCATCATCAGATAGCCGCCGTCGCCGACCATCGCGAAGACGTCGCGGGTGCCGTCGGCGAGCCGGGCGCCGATCGCGCCGGGGATCTCGTAGCCCATGCAGGAGTAGCCGTACTCCACGTGGTAGCCCTTGCGGTCCCGGACCCGCCACAGCTTGTGCAGGTCGCCGGGCATCGAGCCGGCCGCGCAGAGCACGACGTCGCGCGGTCCCGACAGCTCGTTGACGCAGCCGAGCACGGCGGACTGGGTCAGGACGCCCTCGGCGAGGCGGTCGGTGACGGAGGCGTCCGGGTGGTACGCGGCCTCCACGGCGGCGTCCCACTCGGCCCAGAGCGCGGCCTGCTCCTGCTCGTAGTCCTCCGGGACGCGGTGGCCGGCGAGCGCCGCGGTCAGCGCGGTGAGCGCCTCGCGGGCGTCGGCCACCAGTGCCAGCCCAGATTGCTTGCCGGCGTCGAAGGCCGCCACGTTGAGGTTGACGAACCGCACGCCGGGCTGCGCGAAGGCGGTGCGGGACGCGGTGGTGAAGTCGCTCCAGCGGGTGCCGACGCCGATGACGAGGTCGGCCTCGCGGGCCAGGGCGTTGGCCGCGGTGGTGCCGGTGGAGCCGACCGCGCCCATCAGCCGCGGGTGGCCGTGCGGCAAGGAGCCCTTGCCGGCCTGGGTCTCGCCGACGGGGATGCCGGTCGCCTCGGCGAAGGCCCGCAATGCGTCCTCGGCGCCGGAGTAGTGGACGCCGCCGCCGGCCACGATCATCGGGCGCCGGGCGCCGCGCACCAGGCCGGCCGCGGCCTCGACGAGGGCGGTCTCGGCCGGCGGGCGGGCGATGTGCCAGGTGCGCGGGGCGAACAGCTCCACCGGCCAGTCGTACGCCTCGGCCTGCACGTCCTGCGGCAGCGAGATCGTGGCGGCGCCGGTGTCGGCGGGGTCGGTGAGCACCCGCATGGCGCCCAGCAGCGCGGCCGGCAGCTGCTCGGGCCGGCTGACCCGGTCGAAGAAGCGCGACAGCGGGCGGAAGGCGTCGTTGACGCTGAGGTCGGCTGCGTGCGGCTGCTCCAGTTCCTGGAGGACGGGCGCGCTCACGCGGGTGGCGAAGGTGTCCGAGGGCAGCAGCAGCACCGGGATGCGGTTGATGGTGGCCAGTGCCGCGCCGGTGAGCATGTTGGTGGAGCCGGGCCCGATGGAGGCGGTGCAGGCCCATGTCTCCAGCCGGTCCTGCTGGCGGGCGTAGGCGACGGCCGTGTGCACCATCGCCTGCTCGTTGCGGGCCAGGACGTAGGGCAGCGGAGAGCGGCCGGCCGCGGGCAGGCTCTCCTGCTCGAGCTGGAGCAGCGCCTGACCGAAGCCGGCGACGTTGCCGTGGCCGAAGATCCCGAAGACGCCGGCGAAGAACCGGCGGCGCTCGCCGTCCCGTTCCGACCACTGGGCGGCCAGGAAGCGGGCCGTCGCCTGGGCCACCGTCAGCCGCACCGTCGCGGCCTGCTGCGTGCTCATTCCGTCTCCTTCGTCGCCGGAGCCGCGTCGGGGCCCGGTCCCGTTCCCGCCGGGCCGCCCAGCGGCAGCCGCGGGTCGAACGGCTGGTCCTGCCAGGTGTCGCGCACCCAGGCGTGAGCGGGGTCGTCGCAGATCAGCCAGGCCCGCTCGGCGCCGGGGCCGGCCATAACGTTGAGGTAGTACAGGTGGGCGTCGGGCGCGGCCATCGAGGGACCGTGCCAGCCGTGCGGCACGAGCACGACGTCGCCGGTGCGCACCTCGGCGAGCACGTCGATCGGCCGGTCCGCGCCCGAGGCGTAGACCCGCTGGTAGCCGACCGGGTCGGTGCAGCGCGGGTCGGTGCCCTGGGTCTCGAAGTAGTAGATCTCCTCCAGGGCGGCCTCCTCGCCCGGGCGTTCGGCGTCGTGCTTGTGCGGCGGCCAGGAACTCCAGTTGCCGGCCGGGGTGACGACCTCGCAGGCGATGACGGAGTCGGCGTCGAGCACCGCGGGCGTGCCGAAGTTGCGCACCTCGCGCGACGCCGCGCCGGCGCCGCGCCGTTCGACGGGCACTTCGGCGGCGGGGACGCGGTGGACGGCGCGGCCGGTGCTCCCGGGCGCCAGAGCACCGGCGAGGGCGACGCGGGCGGGGGCGCCGCCGGCCGCCCGCACGGTGATGCGGGCTCCGGCGGGCACGTACGCGACGTCGGTGGGTCCGGCGAAGACGTCCGGCCGCCCGTCGAGGGCGATCTGGTGGACCTGCCCGTCGGCGGTCCCGGCGGTGACGTGCACGGCGCCGGACAGCGGGACGACCAGATGCTCGAAGTCGCCCGCGGCCAGGGTGCGGGTGTCGTCACCGGCCAGGTGGGCCGTGCGCAGGCTGGTGTGGTGCCAGCCGGGGTGGGCGTCCGTGACGGCGAGGTCCCAGCCGCCGGCACCGGCGGTGCCGTACGGCAGGACCCAGCGGGGGTCGTCGGTCACCTGCTGCTCCCGTGGGTGAGGTCGGCCGCGATGTCCACGGCGGCGGCCACGTCGCCGTCCGGCGGGTAGAGCAGGGCGCGCCCGACGACCAGGCCGCGCACCTGGGGGATGCGCAGCGCGGCGCCCCAGGAGGCGTAGGTGTCGCGCGGGTCGCCCTGGGGGTCACCGCCGAGCAGGAGGGTGGGCATCGTGGTGGCGTCCAGGACCCGTTCCAGGTCGTCGACGACCGGCAGTTTGAGCCAGGTGTGGGCGCTGGTCGCGCCGAGGCCGCTGGCTATGTGGATCGAGGTGATGACGCTGTCGGGGTCGAGGAGGTTGCGGGAGCGGCCGCCCTCGCGGACCGACAGGAAGGGCTCGACCATCGCCATCAGGCCAAGGCCGGCAAGTCCCGTGACGGCGGCCGCGGTCGACTCCAGCGTGGCGGACGTCCCCGGGTCGCCGAGGCAGATCCGGGTGAGGGTCTTGCCGCCGTCGAGCCCCTGCTCGGCGATGGCCTGCGGGGTGTAGGCGGTGAAGCGGTCGTCGAACTCGAAGGCGGCGCCCTGCAGCCCGCCGCGGTTCATCGAGCCGATGACGACCTTGTCCTCCAGGGCGCCCATCAGCAGCAGGTCGTCCAGCAGGTCGGGGGTGCTGAGCACGCCGTCCACGCCGGGGCGGGAGAGCGCGGTGGCCAGGCGCCCCAGCAGGTCGGTGCGGCTGGCCATGGCCCGCGCGTCGTCGCGCACGCCGAGGGCGCCGCGGGCGGGGTGGTCGGCGGCGACGACGAGCAGCCGGCCGTCGTCCCCGAGCAGGGGCCGGCGGGCGCGCTTCTGCCAGGCGCGGCCGATGCGTTCGGGCTCGCGGGCCCGGATCTCGGTCAGTTGTGCGGTGTCCATCAGGCCGTCCTCTCGGAAGGGCGCGCCCGGGAGGCGAGCGCCGCCTCGACCTCGGCGGTGGTCGGCATGGCGGTGGAGCATTCGAGGCGGCCGGCGACCAGGGCGCCGGCCACGTTGGCGAACGCGATGACGCGTCCCAGGTCCCAGCCGGCGAGCAGGCCGTGGACCAGCGCGCCGCCGAACGCGTCTCCCGCGCCGAGGCCGTTGACGACCTGGACGGGGAACGGCGCCACCTCGACGCGCTCGTCGCGGGTGGCGGCGAGGACGCCTTTCGGGCCCTGTTTGACGATCGCCAGGTCGAGGCCGCGCTCCAGCAGGGCGTCCGCGGCGCGCTGCGCATCGCGCTCACCGACCGCGACCTCGCACTCCTCGCGGTTGCCCACGGCGACGGTGACGTGCTCCAGCGCCAGGCTCACCTGCTCGCGCGCCTGGGCGGCGTCCGCCCAGAACATCGGCCGGTAGTCGAGGTCGAGGACGGTGGTGGCCCGCCGGCCGCGCGCCTGCCAGGCGGCGAAGTGCGCCGCCCGGCTCGGCTGCGCGGACAGGCCGGTGACGGTGGCCCAGAAGACCGCCGTGTCGCGGACGGCGTCCAGCGGCAGTTCGTCCGGCTCGATCATCAGGTCGGGCGCGGTGCCGTAGCGGTAGAAGTAGAGCGGGAAGTCGTCCGGCGGGAAGACCTCGCAGAAGGTGACCGGGGTGGGCGGCCCGTCCGGGTCGGTGATCGCGGTGATGTGGGCGGGGTCGACGCCCAGCCGGGCCGCCTCGGCGCGCACGTAGCGGCCGAAGGGGTCGTCGCCGGTGCGGGTGATGAGGGCGGCGTCGCGGCCGTGGCGCGCGGCGGCGACGGCGACGTTGGTGGCGCTGCCGCCCAGGAACTTCTGGAAGGTGCGCACCTCCTCCAGCCCGACGCCGTGGTCGAGCGGGTAGATGTCGACGCCGGTGCGGCCGATAGTGACGAGGTCGTGGGCCACCGTCACTCCCCCTGCGCGGCGGGCGAGTCCGCCGTCCCGGCGGCCACGGCGAGCAGGTGGGCCACCGAGGCGCGGACGTCGTCGCGCGGGTCGGCGCCGCCGGGCTCGCCGGGGGCGGCGTGCAGCACGGTGTCCTGCTCCAGGACGTACCAGCCGGCGTACCCGGCGTCCTCCAGCAGCCGGACGATGGCGGCGATGTCGACGTCGCCGGCGCCGAGCGGCACGTACATCCCCTCGGCGACGGCGGCGGCGTACGGCGTCTCGCCGGAGCGGACCCGGTCGGCCAGGGCGCGGCGGACGTCCTTCAGATGGACATGGGCGATCCGGTGGGGGTGGCTGGCGGCCAGGGCGACGGGGTCCCCGCCGCCGATGAGCAGGTGGCCGGTGTCCAGGCAGATCCCGATGCCGCTGCCGTCGAGGACGCGCTGGGTCTCCACGCCGGACTCGACCATGGTGCCGACGTGCGGGTGGAGGGTCGCGGTGAGGCCGGCGGCCGCGGCCGCGGCGGCGATCCGGTCGAGGTTGGCGAGCAGGCAGGCCCAGCCTGCGTCGTCCAGGACCGGGCGGGCGTCGTAGCCGTCGGTGCCGGTCGCGGCGGCGACGACCACGGTGCCGGCGTCGGCGGCGACCAGGCCGGCGATCGCGGCCTCGACCTCGGGCAGCGGGTCGTGGCCGGGGTCGTGCAGGACGACGGGCACGAACTGGCCGACGGCGCGCAGGCCGTGGGCGGCCAGCACGGCGGCCTTGTCCGCGGGTGCGTCGGGCAGGAAGCCGTCGGGGCCGAACTCGGTTGCGGACAGGCCGAGTTCCCGCATCTGGGGCAGGACGGTGTCCGGGCCGAGCTGGTGGCCCCAGCCGGGGACCTCGCACACGCCCCAGGAGATCGGTGCGCCGGCGATCCGCTCGGCGAGGGGGGCGGTCACGACCGGGCTCCGTTCGCCCGGCCGGTGTCCGGCCCGGCGGTGTGACTCTGGCGGCCGGCCGACGTGCTCCGCATGGCGCGTCCTTCTTCCCGGTAGGTGTCGTGGGGTGTGGTGCTCTTCCCTACGGTGCGCCGCGACGGCCCGCACCGCACACCCGCGGACGCGCGGCCCGTGGGTGTACCTCGAGCCTCCCCCGAAGGCGACGACAAGTCAATAGTTTGTCCTGACATTCTGACTTCTGGCGAAGCGATCAGGGTGCGGCCGGCCCGGCGGCGAACGGCGTGGGGCCGGCCACCGGTCAGTGCGCGGCGACCGTCATCTCGAACGCGTAGCGCGAGGCGCGGTAGACGTGCGCGCCGTACTCCACCGGCCGGTCCGAGGCGTCGCGCGCGGTGCGGACCATGGTCAGCAGGGTCGCGCCGCGGCTCTCGTCCAGCAGCCGCGCCTCGGCCGCGGTGGCCCGGCGGGCACCGATGGTCTGGTCGGCGGTGCTCAGCACGATGCCCGAGCGGCGCAGGAGCTGGTAGAGCCCGGCACCGGCCAGCACCTGCGGGGTGAGGTCGACCAGGCCGGCCGGCAGGTGGTTGTGCAGCAGCGCGATCGGTTCGCCGTCGGCGAACCGCAGCCGCTCCAGCGCCAGCACGTCGGCGCCCTCCTCGATCTGCAGGGCCGCGGCGACGTCGGGCTCGGCGGGGACGGTCGCTATGGAGAGCACCTCGGTGGCCGGGCGCCGCCGGTCGCGGGCCAGGTCCTCGTAGAGGCTGGTGAACTCCAGCTGGCGGCGGATGCGGTTCGCCACCACCTGGGTGCCGACCCCGCGCTTGCGGGCCAGCAGGCCCTTGTCGACCAGGTGCTGCATGGCCTGACGCATCGTCGGGCGGGAGAGCCCGAACTGGTCGGCCATCGCGACCTCGTTGCTCAGCCGCGTGCCGGGCGGCAGCACCCCGGACTCGATGAGGTGCTGCAACTGCTGGGCGAACTGGAAGTACAGCGGGACCGGGCTGCTGCGGTCGATGGTGATCTGCTGTGCGAGCGACTCCACGTCCACCCCTCCTGGAGACTTCTGCCGACGGACCCCAGTATGACGCATCAGGCGGCGTAATCTCTGTACGTCCATATGTCATAACAAACTCTTGCCTTGTCATCCATCGAAGAGTAAGAATCATGAGGCCGCCAACGGCGCTCCACACGAAAGGCACCCGCACATGCGCATCGGACTCATCGGCACGGGCCGCATCGGCGCGTTCCATGCCGCCACCCTCGCCGGCCTCGACACCGTGGCCGGCATCGTGGTGCACGACGCCGACGAACGCTCCGCCCGCACCGTGGCCGACCAGGTGGGCGCGACGTACGCGGGTGACCTGGACGCCCTGTTCGGGGCGGACCTGGACGGCGTGGTCATCGCCGCGCCCACCGCCTTCCACGCCGAGCTGATCCTGGCCGCCCGCAAGGCGGGCCTGGCCACCTTCTGCGAGAAGCCGGTGGCCGGCACCCTCGCCGAGACCGACGCGGTGCTCGCCGCGCTGGACGGGACCGAAGTCCCGCTGCAGATAGGCTTCCAGCGCCGATTCGACGCCGGCTACCTGGCCCTGCGCGAGGCCGTCGCGGACGGGCGGCTCGGCTGGACGCACACCCTGCGCGCCGTCACCGCCGACCCCGCCCCGCCGCACCCGGGCTACATCCCGGCCTCCGGCGGCATCTTCCGCGACTGCTCGGTGCACGACTTCGACATCATCCGCTGGGTCACCGGCCGCGAGGTCACCGAGGTCCACGCCACCGGATCCAACCGCGGCGAGGACTTCTTCGCCGCCGCCGGCGACGTCGACACCGCCGTCAGCCTGCTCACCCTCGACGACGGCACGCTGGCCACCTGCACCGCGACCCGCTACAACGGCGCCGGCTACGACGTCCGTCTGGAGGTCTGCGGCTCCAAGGGCACCCTGGCGGCGGGCCTGACCGACCGCAGCCCGCTCACCTCGGCCGAGGGCGGTGCCTGGCCCGCCGGCACCCCCTACGGCGGCTTCATGGAGCGCTTCAAGGACGCCTACCGGGCCGAACTGGCCGCCTTCACCGAGGTGGTGGCCGGCCTGCGGCCGAGCCCGTGCACCGGGCAGGACGCCCGGGCGGCCCTGGCCGTCGCCGAGGCCGCCACCCGTTCGCGTCTGGAGGGCCGCCCGGTCCGGGTGGACGACGCGGGCTGACCTTCCGGCAACAGGTGCGCGGCCCCGGCGGATGACTCCCGCCGCGGCCGCGCGCCGTTCCGGCGCGTCCTCACCGGAGCGCCCCTGGCCGGTCACCCGTCAGCCCGCCCGCAGCCGCAGCCGGATGGTGCGCGCCTCGGGCCGCAGCGCGAACTGCGGCCACACGTCGGGCCCGCAGGCCCGCGAGCCGAGGCCGTGCTGGGCGGCGTCGATGATCAGGTGCCCGGCGGTGGACTCCGGCAGCTCGAACGGATGGGCGGCGCGGGCGACTTGCTGCGGGGTGTGCCGGGCCAGGCTGAAGCCGGGCCGGCGGCCGCGGCCGTCAGGGTAGGCCGTCACGCGCAGCACGCCGGTGCCGCCGCTGGTCAACGCCAGCTCCCGCACCTGCGAGCGGTGCCCGGTCTCCTGCGGCCGGGCGTACTCCACCGCCAACTCCCCGATGCCCGCGGTGAACCGGCCGGTGCGGGCGGCCCGCATGCTGTCCGGGTAGGACTCCAGCGGGCCGGTGCCGAACCACTCGGCGCCGTCCACCGGCGCGCCGGCGTCGGGCAGTTCGAAGCGGACCCCGATCCGCGGCCACACCGTGGACCAGCCGCGCGAGGGCGCCGTCTCCACCCGCAGCTCCAACTCGCCGTCCTGCAGCGACCAGGTGGACTCCACCGTCACCGACAGCCCGGAGTTGGCGGCCGAGACGCGGTCGACGGTGCGCAGCGCGCCGTCGGCGCACTCCACCGATATCCGGCGCGTCGTCAGCCGGTCCAGGCCGTCGCGCCGCCACAGCGCGGCGCTGGAGATCCCGGCGATGCTCGCGTCGCTCTCCTCGACCTCTCGCGAGGTCCCCTCGTCGTTGTCGGTGGGCGCCCGGAACAGCTCCAGCGCCGGCCCGGTGACGGGCCGTCCGGCCAGCCGCACCAGCGAGCCGGCCGCGAACTCGGCGATGCCGAGCGTGAGCGTGCCCTCGGCCGGGCGCCAGCCGTCGACCGTCCGGACGGCGGGGGCGGGGCGGGGCGCCGAGCGGTCCTGCTGGGCGGTGGCGACCTCGTGGCCGGCCTCGGCCCAGGCGGTCGCGGCGGCGAGCACGGCGTCGACCGTCAGCCAGGTCTCGGCATCCTCGGCCACCGGCACGGACGGCAGCGGCACGCTGACCGACTCTCCGGCAGGCACCACGGGCACCGCCAACTCGCCCTCGCCGGCCCGGACTCCGTCGTGCTCGACCCGCCAGCGAAAACGAAGGTCGGAGGTGTCGGCGGAGTGCCGGAGGTTGGCGATCTCCACCGTGCCGCCGGTGAAGGAGAAGCGCACCGGCTGCACAACGGCCTTGA
This sequence comes from Streptomyces sp. NPDC020917, assembly GCF_044333795.1. Lineage (NCBI taxonomy): Bacteria > Bacillati > Actinomycetota > Actinomycetes > Kitasatosporales > Streptomycetaceae > Streptomyces > Streptomyces sp. NPDC020917. The sequence goes on from NZ_JBIRRR010000006.1 coordinate 427,983, forward strand.
ACTCGTACAGGCTCGGGGTGGGCACGTCGTCGCTGAGCACCATGCCGTCCATGACGAAGTTGCCGTCGTGGACGACCTCACCGAAGTCGCCGCCGTACGCGAAGTACGGGGTGCCGTCGGCGGTGGCGGTGGCGATGCCGTGGTCGCGCCACTCCCAGACGAAGCCGCCGTGCAGCCGCGGGTGGGCGTGCACCAGGGCCTCGTACTGGTCGAGCGCGCCGGGCCCGTTGCCCATCGCGTGCGCGTACTCGCACAGCACGAACGGCTTGGTCCGCTGGTGGGCGCCCTGCGCGGGGGTGCAGCCGAGCAGCGCGGCGCGCGAGCCGTCGGTGCCGATCTGCTCGGTCTCCGGTACGGAGGAATACATCCGGGAGTACACGTCGGTGTAGGCGCCGGTGTAGTCGCCCTCGTAGTGCACGGGCCGGCCGCTGTCGCGGGCGTGCACCCAGGCCGACATGGCGGCCAGGTTGGCGCCGGTGCCGGCCTCGTTGCCGAGCGACCACATGACGATGCTGGCGTGGTTCTTGTCGCGCTCGACGGTGCGGTGGATGCGGTCCAGGTACGCCTCGCGCCAGGCCGGGTCGTCGCTGGGGTTGCCGGTCCAGCCGACCGCGTCGAAGCCGTGGGTCTCCAGGTCGCACTCCAGGACCACCCAGAAGCCGAGTTCGTCGGCGAGGTCGAGCAGCCGGGGGTGCGGCGGGTAGTGGCTGGTGCGGATCGCGTTGACGTTGAAGCGCTTCATCCGGGCCAGGTCGGCGCGGGCGTGCTCCTCGTCGAAGACCCGGCCCCGCTCGGGGTGGGTCTCGTGGCGGTTCATGCCGTGGAAGACGACCCGGCGGCCGTTGACGAGGAACCGGTCGCCGCGGATCTCCACGGTGCGGAAGCCGATCCGCAGGGTGACCGTCTCGGCGGCGCTCGCCACCGTCGCCTCGTACAGCCGCGGCTGCTCGGCGGTCCACGGCTGCACCGCGCCCGCCGCGAGCGGCGCCACGTGCGCCGGGCTCTCCCAGACCTGCTCGATGCCGAGTTCGGGGATCCGCAGGGTGACGGGGAAGGCCGCGGGGTCGGCGGTGACCTCGGGGGCGAGCCGCCCGTGCCCGTCCTCGTAGCCGGTGCGCAGCCAGACGTCCTCGATGCCGCCGGCGGGGCGGGCGTGCAGGGTGACGTCGCGGAAGATCCCCGGCAGCCACCACTGGTCCTGGTCCTCGACGTAGCTGGCGGCCGACCACTGGTGCACTCGCACCGCGACGGTGTTGCCGCCGGGCCGGACGGCCGCGGTGACGTCGAACTCGTGGGCCAGCCGGCTGCCGCTCGCGCCGCCGATCTCCTGGCCGTTGACCCAGACCCGGAACAGCGACTCCACGCCGTCGAAGCGCAGCACGATCCGCTCGGCGTCCGCCCAGCCGTCGGGCAGGGTGAAGTGGCGGCGGTGGTCGCCGGTCGGGTTCTCGTCCGGGACGTGCGGCGGGTCGATCGGGAAGGGGAACTGCACGTTGGTGTAGATCGGCCGCCCGTGGGCCCCGTCGCCCTTCAGGACCCAGTGCGAGGGCACGGGCAGGGTGTCCCAGCCGCTGTCGTCGAAGGCGTCCGCCGCGAAGTCCTCAGCGACCCGTGCCGTGGGCGACAGGCGGAACCGCCAGGACCCGTTCAGCGAGAGGGAGGGGGCGTCGGAGCGCAGCCAGGAGCGCGCGGGGCGCAGGGCGCCGTACCCGGGTGCGGGGTCGGCGACGTGCGCGGTGCCGGAGGCGGTTCGGGGGGAGGACACGAGGTCACGACTCTTTCTCGAAAGGGCTCTTCCGGGGGCGCCCGCCGGCCGGCCGGTGCGGCGGGCGGGCTCCCCGTGGTGCGGTGGGGCGGCGGTTCAGCGCAGGAGGACGGTGCGGATCTCCCAGGGGCCGAGGTCGAGGCCGAGCGCGCCCGGGGCGGCGGCGGGCCCGGCCAGCGGGCGGCCGAGCAGGTCGACCGTGGCGGCCTCGGTGAACGCCCCGGTCACCCGGGCCCGCGCGCCGGTGTCGCTCATCGCGACCAGCCGCACCTCGGTGCCGGACGCACCGCCGTCGCCGGTGACCGTGCGGATCGACGAGACGAACACGTCGGGTCCCTCGACCGCGATCCCCGCGGTGTCCTCGGGCAGGGCGCCGCCGGCGGGGGCGGTGCCGCGGGCCACCAGCACGTCGTTGCGGAAGAGTTCGGCCATCGCCACCGCGCCGGCCTGCTGCCAGCCGCCGGCCGAGGGCAGGACGGCCAGCCGGTTCTCGATCCGCAGGCCGAGGTCCTGGGCGCCGGGCGCCGGGATCTCGCTCGCCGCGGGCTCGTCGCGGTAGGGGTGGATGTTGACGCTGATGGAGCCGATCGCCCGCAGCAGGGTGACCGCGAGTTCGCTGCCGTCCCCGACGACCTCGTACTCCGCGGTGTGGTCGAGCAGCACCGTCGCGGGGCCGGCGGCGACGAACTGGCTCGCCGGGAACGTCGGGATCGGGTGCTCGCCCCAGCCGCCCTCGGCGGTCAGCCCGCGCGGGGTGACGGCGAACTGCCCGGCCGAGGCGGAGCCGGTGACGGGCTCGGGCAGCGGCACGTGCAGGCGCAGCCGGTGGTCGGCCGAGCGGTTGAGGAACGAGGTGGTCAGCCGGACGAAGGGCTCGCCGGCCCGCAGCTCCACCAGCGTCTCCACGGGCGTCGGCACGGTCTGCGCGCTGCGCACGTCGCGGTCCTCGGTGAGGGCGACGGGCCAGGCGTAGACGCGGGTGACGCGGGTGCGGGCCCGCAGTGGTCCCTGCTCCAGGACCTCGACGGTGACCTCGGCCGGCTCGGAGACCAGCTGGTCCTCGGCCGGGGGGCCGTAGTTGTAGCTGTCGCCGCGGTCGCCGCCGTCGACGAGCCGGCCCAGGCCGCGCAGTGCCGTGCCGTCGGCGCCGGTGACGTCCAGGGTGCCGTCGGCGGCGACGGCGACCTCGACCAGGCCGTTGGCCAGGGTGCGGCCGGCGGCGGTGGCGGGGGTGAAGTCGGGCTCGGGCGCGTGCTCGGCGGGGGCGACGCGCACGCTCGCCAGGCCCGAGGCGGGCACGTGCACCGGCGCGAGGGCGGTGGCGCGGGCCTCCTCGAGTGTGAGCACCCGCCACTCCCCCGGGTGCGCGGCCACGGCCTCGGCCACCTTGCGGCGCAGGATCAGCAGGTCGAAGGCGCCGGAGGACGGCACCTCGGCGAGGTGGAAGACCAGCGATCCGGGGGTCAGTTCGTAGGTGTCGATCAGCCGGCCGAACAGCTCGCGGCGGTGGATGCGGCGCAGCACCCGCTCGACCTGGGAGGCGTCCATCACCTCGTCGCTGAGCACGGTGGGCGCCGTCGAGATCAGCTGGACGGGGTGGAGCGAGCCGTCGGCCGCGGTGGCGGCCAGCACGCCGCGCTCGGCGGGTGCGACCACGTCCACCTCGATGTGGGCGGTCCGGGGGTGCGGCAGCGGATTGGCGACCAGGTGGGCGTCGCTGGGCACCCGGGCGGCGGGCTCTGCCACGGCGGCGTCCCGGACCGCGCGGGCGGCCTGGGCGGCCTCGGCGAGGCGGGCCTCGACCTGCTCGCAGGTCTCGTCGGTGCCGGAGCCGACGACGGAGTCGTGCGCCGTGGACTCGATGATCTTGTGCCAGGCGAGGGTGAGGAAGGGCGTGCCGTCCTGCCCCGACCACAGGGCGCCGGCCCGCTCGGCGTGGTCCACGGTGCGTTCGGCGGCGGCCATGCGCTGCTTGAGGCCCAGCCGGACCGAGAGCACGCCGGGCAGGATGTTGCCGCGCACGTGGCTGCGCAGTTCGCCGGTGACGACCGCGGTGGGCTCGTCGCGGACGTGGTCGCGCAGGTACTCCTCCAGCGTGGCCAGTGTGATCGGGCGCTCGTCGCTGGAGGCGCGGTGCAGCCAGGCGGTCAGCCGCGGGTCGGGGGCGTTGTGGTCGGTGCCGGCCATGGCGAGCACGGGGTCGTTGCCCCAGCGCTCCGCGGTCATCTCGGCGTAGTCGCCGAGCGCGCGGCCGATGTGCTCGGGCACCAGCAGGACGTCCAGGCCGTTGTCGTAGCCGTCGAAGAGGAACTCGGTGCGGACCTCGGAGCCGTCGGGGGCGCGCCAGCGGAACGCGTGGCCGTCCACCGTGCCGGGCACGCCCCGCCACAGGGCGGCGTGCTCGATTCCGGCGCGGGCCAGGATCTGCGGCATCTGGGCCACGTGGCCGAACATGTCGGGCAGGTAGCCGATCCGCATGGCGCCGCCGAGCTTCTCGGCGGCGGCCCAGCCCATCTGCAGGTTGCGCACGATGGTCTCGCCGGAGCACAGGAACTCGTCGAGCAGGATCAGCCAGGGCCCGACGGCGAGCCGGCCGTCCGCGACGAGCGCGGCGAGGCGGTCGCGGTGCTCGGGCCGCATCTCGAGGTAGTCCTCGACCGCGGCCATCTGCCCGTCGACGGTGAACCGGAAGTCCGGGTGCGCCTCGGCGGTGTCGAGCACGGTGTCCAGGGCGGTCACGAGGCGGTGCCGGAACACCTGGAAGGGCTCGTACCACTCCCGGTCCCAGTGGAAGTGGGGGACGAAGACGGCGGGATTGCGCATGGGTCGGCGACCTTCTGTCGGCAGGGCCTGGCGGCCTCGGGGAGCGAAGGGGGGGCGAGGGGGCTCGCGGTGGGGCTTGGCGGGGGGCGGGGGGGGGCCGCGGGGCGGGGGGGGGGGGGGCCCCCCCCCCCCCCCCAAACCCCCCCCCAACCCCCCCCCCCCCCCCCCCACCCCCGCGCACCGACCAAAAAAAA
>NZ_JBIRRR010000006.1:432774-513566 GCF_044333795.1 Streptomyces sp. NPDC020917
GCCGGGGGGGCCGCCCGGGGGGGGGCGGGGGCGGGGGGGGCCCCCGCCGGGGGGGCCGGGCGGGGGGGCGGGGGGGGGGGGGGGGGGGGCGGGGGGGCGGGGGGGGGGGGTGGGGGGGGGGCGGGCGGTACCGGCGGCTCGGGGCCTGCCGGTACCGCCCGGGCTCACTTCAGCGAGCCGGCGGCCAGACCGGTCCGCCAGAACCGCTGGAGCAGGACGAAGACGACGATCACCGGCACGATCGAGACCAGCGAGCCGGTGATCACCGACTCCTGGAGCAACGGCGCGCGGGCGGTCTGCCCGTTCCACTCGAACAGGCCGAGCGTGACCGGGAAGAGCGACTCCTTCTGGAGCATCACCATCGGCAGGAAGAAGTTGTTCCAGATGGCCACGAACTGGAAGAGGAAGATCGTCACCAGCGAGGGCGCCATCAGCCGGGAGGCCACCGAGAAGAAGGTGCGGAACTCCCCCGCGCCGTCCAGCCGGGCCGACTCCAGCAGCTCCTCGGGCACCGCCGCGGAGGCGAAGATCCGGGCGAGGTAGACGCCGAAGGGGCTGACGATGCTCGGCAGGAACACCGCCCAGTAGGTGTTGACCAGCCCGATGGAGGAGAACAGCAGGAACAGCGGCAGGGCGAGCGCGGTGGTGGGCACCAGGACCCCGCCGAGCACGACGGAGAAGAGGAACTCGCGCCCGCGGAACCTGAACTTCGCGAGCGCGTAGCCGCACAGGGCGGAGATCAGGGTGCCCACGGCGGCGCCGAGCACGGCGTAGACCACGCTGTTCAGCGCCCACTTCAGGAAGATGCCGTCGCTGCGGGTGAACAGCGTGTGCAGGTTGTCGAAGAGGTTGAAGTGCGAGAACGCCAGGCCGTTGGTGGCGGCGAGATCGCCCTGCGGCTTGGTGGCGGCGACGATCAGGAAGTACACCGGCAGCAGGAAGTAGATCATCAGGATGAGCATCAGCGCCATGACCGCCGTGCGGCTGGCGAGGCTCTCCCGGGAGGCGGACCGGCGGCCCGCGGTCACGTTGCTCACAGTCCGGCCCTCTTCGAGGTCAGTCGCATGAACCCGAAGCTCAAGACGAAGGTGATGAGGGCGATGACCACGGAGATCGCCGCTGCCTGCTGGTAGTTGTTCCCCGAGGCCACCGTGTAGGCGAGCATGTTCGGGGTGAAGGTGCTGGAGATGTTCGACGAGATCTGCCGCAGCACGGCCGGCTCGGCGTAGAGCTGCAGCGTGCCGATGATCGAGAACACCGTGGTCAGCACGATCGAGGGCGCGATGATCGGCACCTTGATCCGCCAGGCGATGGCCCAGTTGCTGGCACCGTCCAGCTTGGCGGCCTCGTAGAGCTCCTGCGGGATGGCCTGCAGCGCCGAGTACATGATCAGCATGTTGTAGCCGGTCCACAGCCAGGTGGAGACGTTCGCCGTGGACCACAGCACCGCGCTCGGACCGAGGAAGTCCGGGTGCAGCCCGAGGTGCCCGAGCAGGTCGACCACCGGGCTCAGCTGCGGCGAGTACAGGTAGGACCACATGATCGCGGCGATGACGCCGGGCACCGCGTACGGCATGAACGCCGAGATCCGGAAGAACGCCTTGATCTTCAGCAGCGGGGTGTCCAGCAGCAGCGCCATGATCAGCGCGACGAACAGCATGACCGGCACCTGCACGATGCCGAAGAGCCCGATGCGCCCGATGCTGGACCAGAACTCGGTGTTGTGCAGCACCTGCGTGTACTGGTGGAAGCCGCCGAACGTCGTGTACGAGGTGCCGTACTGGCCGCCGCTGCGGCGCACGACCCGGAAGCTCTGCCAGAGCGCGTAGCCCACGGGCACCAGGTAGAACAGCACGAACGGCAGGAAGAACGGCGTCAGGAACGCGGCGATGGTGCCCGCCCGCGGGCCGCCGCCGCCGGGGCGACGGCGGCGGCGGGGGACCTCGGGCGCCGCGACCACGCGCTCTGCGCGGGTTTCGGTGTCAGTCATGCTGCGGTCACTTGCCTGCCTCGGCCGGGATGGCCAGGTCCTTCATCGACTTCAGCGCGGTGGCCTGGGCGGTGGACAGCGCGCCGCTGAGGGTGCTGTTGCCGGCCGCGGCCTTGGCCATCGCGTCCTGCAGGCTCAGGTTGACGGTCTTCTGGGTCGGGCCCCAGGCGAAGCTGGTGTCGATGTCCTTGGACGACTGGGCGAAGACGTCGAAGATCTTCTCGTTGTTGTAGTAGGGCACGCCCTCGGACAGCGACGGCAGCTGCAGGCCGGCGGTGGCCGCCGGGTACAGGCCGCCGAGCTTGTTCTCCAGCGCCAGGGCCTGCGGGTCGGTGTTCAGCCAGGTGTTGAACTTCACCGACTCGTACAGGTGGGCGCTGCCCTTCATGAACGCGACGGTGGAGCCGCCCCAGTCGCCGGACGCGGCGTTCGTGCCCCACGTGGGCATCGGCACGATCGACCACTTGCCGGCCTGGCTGGGCAGGTTGTCGCGGAACATGCTGTAGCCCCAGGCGGCGCCGACGTAGCTGGCGATCTGGTCCTTCTGGTAGGCCGCGTACATCTGCGTCGAGCCGTTGGCGAGGTCGGTGCGCACCACCTTGGAGTCGATCAGCTTCTGCCAGTAGTCGGCGACCTGCTTGCTCTGCGGCGAGTCGACGGAGACCTGCCACTTGTCGTTGCTGTAGCCGTACATCTTGGCGCGGTTCTGCCACAGCAGGCCGTTGAACCACTCGGCGTTGTTCGGGTCGAAGAACGTCATCGTGAGGTTCTTGTCGGCGGAGTGCATCTTCTGCGCGTCGGCCGCGTACTCGTCCCAGGTCTTGGGGACCGGCAGGTGGTACTTGGCGAAGATGTCGCTGCGCACGTAGAGCGCCATCGGGCCGGTGTCCTGCGGGAAGGCGAAGACGCCCGTGTCGCCGAAGCTCGCCTGCGACCAGGTCCAGGGCACGAACTTGGACTTCGCGGCGGTGGCCGCGCTGCACTTGGCGGCGTCCACGAAGGCGTTCTGGGTGCGCAGGTTGGGCAGCTCGTCATAGCCGACCTGGGCCAGGTCGGGGGCGTTGCCCGCCTTGAGCGCGTTGCTGATGGTGCCGTACTGGTCGTTGGAGATGTTCTTCGTCTGGACCTGGATGTTCGGGTTCTGCTTGTTCCACAGAGCGACGACCTTGTCCATGCCAGGAACGGTGTTCCAGTACTGGAGGGTGACCTTGCCCTTCGCTGGCGCGCAGGAGGCGGCGGCCGAGGAGCTGCCCGAGTTGCCGGACGACGACGAGCAGCCGGCGAGCACGGCGATGCTCGCCACGGCGGTGACCGCGGCGGCGAGACGGACGCGCGAGGCGGTGTTTCTCATGGGTTCCTTCCAGGGTGTCCAGCTCCAGTGCTGGACCGGTCGACGTTGACACCTCAAGGCGGGGCTGCCTTCTGGTTGGAATCACGTCCTCGGCGCTGACCGGTGCGGACACGGGCGGCGCCGCACCGAGCGCCGGGCGGGGCTGGTGAACCCCGTCCCGTGAACGCTCCCGGGAACGTTCACGGACGCTCGTGAATGCTCGGAGTCTGCGCTTCGCTCCAGACGAATGTCAAGACATACGGGTCAATCATGAGTCCGGCAGGTTACGCGGAACCGGCCAGTCTGAGCTCGGCGCGGACCTCCAGGTCCTCCGGCGGCAGCGGATCGGCGCCGGTCAGCAGCCTGCCGACCTGTTCGACGGCGAGCGTGCCGAGCCGGCCCGTGTCGAGCGCCACACTCGACAGCGCGGGTTCCATGAGCGCACCGAGCTGCAGCCCGTCGAAGCCGATCACCGCGAGCTCGGACGGCACTTCGCGCCCGAGCCGGCGCGCCTCGCGCAGCGCGCCGAGCGCCACGATGTCGTTGAACGTGAAGACCGCGGTGACCTCCGGATAGGCGTCGAGGAGGGCGCGCAGCCCCGCTCCGCCGCCGTCCGCGGACTGCCCTGCGCCCTTGACCCGGCCGGGGTCGATGCCGTGCGCGAGCGCGGCGGAGACGAACCACTCCCGGCGCAGGCTGGGTTCGGCGCGGTTGTCGTGGTCGAGCATGCCGATCATGGCGTGACCCTGGGCGACCAGGTGCGCCACCGCCGCGTGGACCCCCTCCTCGCCGTCGATCCGGATCGAGCTGAACCGGGCCATCCGGTGCTCGCGGCCGATCAGCACCAGGGGCATGCCGCGGGTGTACCGGTCGAGCTCGTCCTCGCCACAGCTGAAGTAGCCGACCGCGCCGTCCACCTGCGAGCCGATCACCTGGAGGGTGCCGAGCTCCTCCTCGGGCCGGTCCGCGGTGTCGTACACGACCACGTGCCAGCCGCGCGCGCGGGCGGCCTCCAGGGCGGAGGCGGCGACCTCGGTGAAGAACGGGTTGCGCAGGTCGGGGATGACCAGGCCGATGGTGGTGGTGTCCTGGCGGACCAGGCCGCGGGCGAAGCGGCTCGGCCGGTAGCCGAGCTCGCGGGCCGCGTCGAGCACGCGCTGCTTGGTGGAGCGCTCGATCTCGTCCTTGCCGTTCAGCGCCCGCGAGACGGTCTGCCGGGACACCCCGGCGGAGCGGGCGACATCATGGATCGTGACCCTCCGGGAAGAGTCCGGCCCCGTCGACGACACCATCACGCACCTCCGCTGCTCGCGGGTCACCTGTCGGCCCGCGTCGCCCGAGTATGCCCCACGTTCTCCCCCGGACGGCTGCGCACCGTAGGTGTTCGCCGTCACTCCCGCCTCTTGACAGGCCCACGGCATCCGGTGCTATCTGTTGATCCGCGTTCGATCGTGTGCGCTTAACCTCCCCTTCCACGGTGGATGTTGAGCGCACCTGGTGCGGTCGGACGCAGTTGGACGACAGTGAGCCGGGCGGGCTCCGGGCCGTTCCGCAGACCCGCATGCCGCGTCCCCTCTGCCGGGACGGCGGGCGCGGGAAGCGTGGTGCGCCGAGCCGGCGCCCGCTGCTCCCCTCCCCCGCCCCTACCCCGGCGCCGCCACCCCACCCTCTCGCGCTGTCAGGGCGCTGCGACGGAGGACATCACCCATGAGGAAACCGATCCGGGGCGCGCTCGCCGCGTTCGCCGGAGCACTGCTGCTCGCCACCGGCATCACCGCGGCCGGCGGACCGGCCGCACAGGCCGAGAGCGGCACGACGACCGCCAAACCCGTGCTGGGCTGGAGCAGTTGGAGCTTCGTTCGGCGCCACCCGACGGCGCAGAACATCGAGGCGCAGGCGAAGGCCCTTCAGGACAACGGCCTGGCGAAGGAGGGCTTCGTCTACGCCAACGTCGACGACTTCTGGTACCACTGCCCGGGCTCCCAGGGCCCGGACGTCGACCGGTACGGCCGCTGGGTCACCGACGAGACCGCGTTCCCGCCCCGCGGCGGCGAGAACGGCATCCAGGCCGTCGCGGACTACGTGCACTCCCTCGGCCTGAAGTTCGGCCTGTACGTCACGCCCGGCATCTCCCGGCAGGCCGTCGCGCGGAACACCGCGATCGAGGGGACGCCGTACCACGCCGCTGACATCGCCACCACCACCGCCGAGGCGAACTACAACTGCGGCGGCATGGTCGGCATCGACTACACCAAGCCCGGCGCGCAGGACTTCGTCGACTCCTGGGCCGACCAGTTCGCCGGCTGGGGCATCGACTACCTGAAGATCGACGGCGTCGGCACCCCCGACATCGGCGACGTCCGCGCCTGGTCGCAGGCCCTGCGGCAGACCGGGCGCCCGATCCACCTGGAGCTGTCCAACAGCCTGGACATCCACAACGCGGCCGCCTGGCAGCAGCTCTCCGACGGCTGGCGGACCGGCGGCGACATCGAGTGCTACTGCGGCCCGGACGGCAGCAGCTTCCCGCTGACCTCCTGGTCGTCGATCACCTCCCGCTTCGACCAGGTCGCGGCCTGGGCCCCGTACGGCGGGCCCGCCGGCTACAACGACTACGACTCGCTGGAGATCGGCAACGGCGCCGACGACGGGCTCACCCTCGACGAGCGCAGGACGCAGATGAGCCTCTGGTCGCTCGCCGCCTCCCCGCTGATGCTCGGCAGCGACCTGACCCACCTGGACCCGGCGGACCTTTCCCTGCTGAAGAACACCGATGTTCTCGGCGTCGACCAGGACGGCATCGACGCGCGGCGGATCGCGGACGGCGCCGACAGCCAGGTGTTCGCCAAGACCGAGCCCGACGGCGACGCGGTCGTCGGCCTCTTCAACACCGGCACGGCGCCGCGCGAGGTGGCGACCACCGCGCGGGCGCTCGGCCTGCCCTCCTCCCGCGACTACGCGCTGACCGACCTGTGGAGCCACGGCACCACCGAGTCGGCCGGCCGGATCGCGGCCGACGTCCCGCCGCACGGCGTGGCGCTGCTGCGCGTCCACCCGGTCCACCAGGTCGCCGGCAACACCGCCCCGTCGGTGACGCTGGCCCTGAACTGGGCGCCGGCCGCGAGCGACAGCACGACCCGCACGGTCACCGCGGTGCTCTCCGACAACGGCTCGCGCCCGGTCACGGACGCGGCGCTGGACCTGACCGGCCCGGACGGCGCGACGATCAGCACGACGTCACCGACGCGCTCGCCGGTCCTCAAGCCGGGCGGCACCCTGCAGGCCACGTACACCGTCTCCCTCAAGCCCTCGGACGAGCTGTTCGCCACCAGCGGCTTCCAGGGAACGGCCTCGTACCGCTTCGGCCCGGCCACGACGCCTCTGGCGGTCGGCGACACGGTCACCGTCAACCACCAGGTCGCCGCGCCGTACCGGACGTTCGCCTCCACCACGGCGAGCTTCAGCCAGTCCGGCACGCGGCTCGGCATCCGGGCGCAGGGCGCCGACCTCTACACCCCGGTCGACGAGTACGGCACGATCTACCTGCCGGGCGCCGAGCACGACGGCTCCACGACCACGGTGAAGATCGACTCCCAGGCGGACACCAACGTCTGGGCCAAGGCCGGGATCATGGTCCGCAACGACATCACCAAGGCGGGCGCCTCGCCCGGCTACCTGGCCCTGGTGGAGACCCCCGGGAACGGCTACCTCCTCGACTGGGACAGCGACGGCGACGGGCAGCTGGACTCCCAGGACTCCGCCGGCACCGCCACCTACCCGTCGTGGCTGAAGCTGGTCCGCCACGGCACGACGTACAGCGGCTACTACTCCACCGACGACACCACCTGGAACCTCGTCGGCACCATCACCCTCCCCACCGCCGCCGCCACGCAGGACGTGGGCCTGACCGCGACGTCGCACGCCGCGGGCACGACGGGCGAGACGGACTTCGACGCCTTCACCACCGACTAGCCCCTGCCCCCTCTCCCCGGCGTCCTGCGGCCCCTGAGGGCGCCGGACGCCGGGGAGTGCACGGACCCGCCAGGCGCCGTCAACAGGCGTTCCGTCCCCCGCACTTGCCGGACGAGCCCGGGGCCCGTGCGGGGGGCGACGCGATACCCTCGGACGGTGACGATGCGGTACTACCTGTACATCAGCGACGCCAAAGTCGACATGTTGCTCTCCCAGATCGACCCCGCTTTCGGCCGCCCCAGCACCACGGAAGCCGGCCTGAGCGTCAAGCTGTTCAGCGTCCGGCGCAGCGTCGAGGCACCCGCGCCCGACCGTACGGCGAGGCTGGAGCGCGTCCTGCGTCATCTGGAGGAGACCGGGCAGACCGGTTCGGTGGACGAACCGGGACCGTACTTCCGCGGGACCCTGCCCCTGCAGTGGGGACCCCTGCAGGGCGGCAACGGCGGGGCACTGGTGTACTTCGGCGGCCGGACCGGGCAGACCATCCTCGGTCTGGGCGGCGCCGGCAGCCATGTGCTCGGTTCGAGCGGGCCGCAGGCCCAGGAGTTCGCGCCGTCCTCGGTACCGGCGCTCCTGACCGGCCTGGCCTCGGCGTTCGCCGCCGACGGCGTCGAGGTACCCGCCGACCAGCCGTCGCTGGCCTGGGTACACACCGCGGGGCGGCTGCTGCGCGGCCCCCGGCAGACCGTGGAGTTCGTCGCCCGGCGCCTGCTGACCGGCCCCAGCCCGTACCCCGAACTCGACGCCCGGCCCGGCATGCGGGTCCTGCTCGGCAGCCCGCTGTACGTGGCCCTGGCCGACTGACGACGTGGTGACGACGCCCGAGGTCTGGCTGCCCGGCGACGTGGTCCTCGACCTCTACGAGGTCCTCGGCGACGTGCGCAGCGGCGGCATGGGGACGGTCCAGCGGGTCCGGCACCTGGGCTGGAACGTGGACCTCGCGGTCAAGACGCCCCAGCCCGAGCAGGTCGCCACCGAGCGGGGCAGGCGCCGGTTCGAGGCCGAGGCCGGAACCTGGGTGGGCCTGGGCCTGCACCCGCACACCGTCAACTGCGCCTACGTGCGGACCGTCGGCGGCACGCCGCGGGTGTTCGCCGAGTGGGTCGACGGCGGCGACCTCGCCCACGCGGTGGCGGACGGCCGCCTCTACGAGGGCGGGCGCCGGGCAGCGCTGGCGCGGATCCTCGACATCGCCGTCCAGACCGCGTGGGGCCTCCAGCACGCCCACGACACCGGCCTGGTCCACCAGGACGTCAAACCCGCCAACGTCATGCTCGAACCCGACGGAACCGCCAAGATCACCGACTTCGGACTCGCCGGGGCGCGCACACCGGACGCCGGCGGGACGTTCGCGCCCGGCGTCACCTACGGCGGGAGGACCCGGCCGTACTGCTCGCCGGAGCAGGCGCTCGCCGCCGCCGGCCGCCGGGAGGTCCGGCTGACGCCCGCGACGGACGTGTGGTCGTGGGCACTGACGGTGCTGGAGATGTTCACCGGCCGCCGGCCGACCGACCACGGCCAGGCCGCCGCCGAGGCGCTCGACGTGCTGCTGGACGGCGGCCCCGAGGATCCGCGGGTGCCGCCGGTGCCGCCGGCCGTCGTGGGGCTGCTGCGCCAGTGCTTCACGACCGCGGCGACGGCGCGGCCGGATCGGCTGGACGAGGTCGCCGGCGTTCTGGGCGAGGTGTACGGGGACGTCGTCGGCACGCCCTACCCGCGGCCGGTCCCGGAGGCGGCCGCGGTGCTGGCCGACGGCCTCTCCAACCAGGCGCTGTCCCTGCTCGACCTCGGGCGCACAGAGGAGGCCGAGGCGCGGTGGAGGGAGGCGATGGGGAGGGACGGCCACAGCCTGATCGCCACCTACAACTTCGGCCTGCACCGGTGGCGCGAAGCGAAGAAGACCGATGCGGAGCTCGTCGCCGAGCTGGAGTCCGCCCGCGCGATCGGCGGCGACGACGTCCTGGGCGCGCGGCTGCTCGGTCTGGTCAACTTGGAGCGCGACGATCGCGAGCGCGCCGCGGAGCTGCTGCGCCCGGCGGCCCCGGGAGAGCCGGAACAGGCCGAGGTCGCGGAGGCGCTGGCGGAGTTGGCACGCGATCCGGGGACGCGCCCGGTGGTCCTGGCCGGCCACGAGGCTGGCGTGAGCGCCGTGGCGGTGTCGGCCGACGGGGGTCTGGTGCTGTCCGGCGACCACCAGGGGGCCCTGCGGCTGTGGGACACCCGAAGCGGCAGCTGCCTGCGGGAGTTGACGTCCGAGGGCCGCGGCGTCACGGCCGTCGCGATCGACGGCGAGGGGCGGACCGGCCTGGTCGGCCGAAGCGGGGGCATGCCGGAAGCGTGGGATCTGGCGCGCGGCGAGCGGATTCCCCTCCCGGCGGCCCCGGTTGCCCCGGGTGTCACGGCGGCCGCGCTCAGCGCCGACGGGAAGGTCGGCGCCACCGGGCACGCGGACGGCACCCTGTGGTTCTGGCACCTGGACACCGGAGAACCCCTGGGGCCGGTCCCGAGCCAGGTGGAGGGGCTGCGCGTGCTGGAGCTCAGCGAGGACGGCGCCGTGGCCGTGACCGCCGGCGACCTGCGGGACACCGCGGTCCGCGGGTGGGATGTCGCCGCCGGCGCATGCCGGCTGGTTCTCACCGAGCCGCGGACCGATCCCCACCGCTCGGCGTGGGGCGCCTTCGTGCGAAGGGCGGCCGCGGCCCCGGGGGTGCGGTACGCCCTTCAGGTGTGGGGTGGGCCGATGGTGCTGTGGGACGTCTGGACGGGCCGGACCGCCGCTGAGGTGCGCGGCCACCATCTGACGGACATCTCGGCGCTCGCTCTCACGCCCGACGGCTCCCTGGCCCTCGTCGGCGGCGATCAGCCGCTCCGGATGGTGCAGACGGCGAACGGCCGCTGCCTGCGCACGGTCGACGACGACATGTCGCGGCACACCTTCCACCTCGCGGTGAGCGCCGACGGCCGCCACGCCGTGCTGCCGGCGATCGACGGGCGGATCCTGGTCCAGCCCCTGCCGGTCCCGGGCTACCGCGCGCCGTGGGCGTACGCCCGGCCCCGGGCCGCCGCTGAACTGTCCGACCACGCAGCGCGGTTCCAGGCGGCCATGGACGAGGGCGAGCGGCTCTTCGAAGCGGGCGACTACGCGCGGGCGGCCGCCTGCCTGCGCACCGCGCGGGGGGTGCCGGGCCACGCACGGCATCCCGACCTGCTCCACCACTGGAGCATGCTGGGCCGGCACGGGCGCCGGACCGGACTGCGCGGTGCATGGCAGACGTTCGACTTCACCGGGCGCCTCGGCAGCCCTTCGGCGCTGGCGTTCGTCGGGGACTCGAGCGTGTTCCTCGCCGGACTGTTCCCCGACCGGTTCCTGCTGTGCGACGCCGCCGACGCCCGGCAGAACCGCGTGATCGCCTCGACGGTCACCGCTTCCGGAACTCCGTTGATCACCAGCGACGGCGCCGCGGCCGTGGTCCCCGGCCGGTCGGAGGCCGGCCTGCTCGATCTGACGGACGACCGGACCGTCACGCTGGACCGCGACGGCATCCGGGTGGTGGCCATGACCGGGGACCGCGGCTGGCTGCTGACCGGTGAGGACAGCGGAACGGTGTGCCTGTGGGACGTCGACGACGTGCGGACGCGGTCGCGGTACGCCGAACCGTTCTCCTCCTTCCGCGCCCACCAGGGGCCGGTGGGCGCGGTCGCGATCAGTCCCGACGGCCGGTACGCGGCGTCGAACGCCTTCGCCGGCGCCGAGGAGGACCGGCGCCGGCGCTCGGACCTGGACGAACTCTGCGGGTGGGACCTGGCGTCGGGCCGGCGTCTGTGGCGGCACACCGGGCGCGAGGGAGGGGCCGACCTCCGCTTCGCTCCGGGCGGAAGGAGCGTCCTGGAGTACGGCCGGTCCGGCGTGCACGCCTACGACGCGGCGAGCGGCCACCCCATCTGGTCGGTGGAGGGCCCGTACAACATCGCGAAGCTCGTGGTCTCCGCGGACGGCCGGCGGGCGGTGATCGCCGGGTTCGGCACGCTGGTCGTCCTCGATCCGGCGACGGGCCGCGTGATCCGGGAGATCGCGGAGCCGGGCCTGGTCAACTCCCTCGCCCTCACCTCCGACGGGCGCTTCGCCCTCACCGGCCTCGCGGACGAGGACGTGCACGTGTGGGACCTGCACGAGGGGCAGCGGCTGCGCGTCCTGGAAGGACACCGCGGCCAGGTCTTCGGCATCGCCCTCAGCTCCGACGCCCGGCGGCTGCTGGTGGCCGAGCTCGAGTACGTGCGGTGTCTCGAACTCGACTGGGACTTCGCGTGGTGACATGCCCTCCTCCGTCACCCTGACGCTGTGCGGCGCGCCGACGCCCGCGACCTACGTCTTCGACGACCGCACGACCTGCCTCGTCGGCCGGGCCCGGGAGTGCGGCATCCCGCTGGCCGCAACGGAGAAGAAGGTCTCCCGGCACCACTGCGTGCTCGACGTCAATCCCCCGCTCGTGCGGGTGCGGGACCTCGGCAGCCGCAACGGCACCTACGTCAACGGCGAGCGGCTGGCGCCGGGTCCGGCCGGACGGGAGCTGTCCGACGGGGACGAGATCCGCGTCGGCGGCGCGGTGCTGCGGGTCTCCGTCCGGTCCGCCCGACAGCCCGGCCCCGCGTTCGGTGAACCGCGGGACCCCGTCGACGCCGCGCATGCGCTCATGGCGGCGGCCGAGGCCGGCGAGCCGGACGCGGCCGGCATCCACGGCTACCGGCTGCTCCAGGAACTCGGCCGCGGCGGGCAGGGCGTCGTCCACCTCGCCCGGAACGAGGGGACCGGTGAACTCGTCGCTCTCAAGACCCTGTTGGCCCACCACGCCGTCGACCCGTCCGCCCGCGACGGCTTCCTGCGGGAGTTCGCCTGCACGCGCGCGCTGCGCCATCCCCACGTCGTCGCCTTCCACGGCGGCGGCGCGCACGGCAGCACCTTCTACTTCACCTCCGAGTTCTGCCGCCTCGGCAGCGTCGCCGACCTCGTGGCGCGGGCCGGCGGCAGGCTGGGCGTCGACCTGGCGGTGGGAGTGACCCTCCAGGTGCTCCGCGGGCTGCAGTACGCGCACACCGCGGAGGTGCCGGTACGGCTGGCCGACGGGACCTCCGCGGTGCACCGGGGCCTGGTGCACCGCGACATCAAACCGCAGAACCTGCTGCTCACCGGGACCGGGACCGCGCACGACACGACCGTCAAGATCGCCGACTTCGGCCTGTCCAAGGCGTTCGACAGCGCCGGCCTGTCCGGCTACACCCTCACCGGCGCGATGGGCGGCACGGTGGCCTTCATGCCGCGCGGCCAGGTCATCGACTTCAAGTACGCGCGGCCCGAGGTCGATCTGTGGGCGACGACGGCCACCCTGTACTGGATGCTCACCGGTTCGCCCCCGCGCGACTTCCCCGACGGCGCCGACCCGGTCGACATCGTCCTGCACCACCCGCCGGTGCCCGTACGCGACCGGCTGCCCTCGGTGCCGCGCCCTCTCGCCGCCGTCATCGACGCCGCTCTCGTCGACCAGCCCCGTATCACCCCCACCACCGCGGCCGACCTGGCGGACGCGATCCGCCACGCACGGTGAACCGCGGACGTCCGCGCACCCCGAGGCCGGACCGACCGGCGGGTGCACGGTGGGTCTGACGGCGCAGGCGGCACGCCGCCGTCACACACTGAGCCGGGCGCCGATCGGGGCAAGCGCGTCGTCCGGCGACGAGCGGGGCGCGGTGAGGCCGTCCAGCCACGCATGAAGGATCCGTACGAGCCGCGCACGCGTCTGGACGCACGCCGCCGTGCCCTGCAGGGGCAGTGACGCCAGCCGTTCGGTCGCGTACACGAGTGCGGCGGCCGCCGCGCAGGAGCGGCCGCCGCGGTGGGTCCGGTCGGCGTGGCGCAGGATGTCCGCCGCCACCGCGCGTGCGTGACCGGTGAGTTGGAGGGCGATCTGCAGATAGTCGTGCGGGGGGAGGCTCGGGTCGCTCCACGCGAGGACGGCTGTCACCAGCGCCTCGTAGGGTGCGCGCTCGTAGGGCTGCCGGGCCTCGACCGACCCCAGGGGATCGTAGGGACGCAGGCAGCGGCCGGTGCTCAACGCCGGCTCACCCCGTCGGCATCGGCGGTGTCGTCCTCGGGGGCACCGGAGCGTTCGGTGCGTTCGAGGAACCGCGTGAGACCCCGGCCGGCAAGGGCCAGAAGCCGGTGGGAGGGGGAACCGTGCGACCAGCGGGCCCGGGTGGCATCCTGCCGGATACCGGGTTTCCGGGTCCTGCGCCCGTCCGGCTGGACCGCGCCCTTCGGATTCCCCTCGCTCTGAACGGCAGATGCGGCAGGGCCCGACCGCTTCTCCACGTCGAGCTCGTCTGCACCCCGAATACCTGAGGTATTCCGGGAATTCGTCCCGCGTGACACATTCGGAGCACCTGGTGGTACGGCCGCCTTTGACGGCACGACGGCAGGCATATTCCTGGCGATCCCTTTCTCGACATTGCGGAGGGCCGCCCCCCCTGTGATGAGGGGCGGCCGCCCGTTGGGCCGTTGCCGGAAGACCGGACTTCTCACACCGCCCCCACCTGCGCGCGAAGGAGGGGGCAGCGCGCAGGTGCGACTATCGGCGAATCTGAAGAATGGTTTCCGCTGACGACCCGGCCAAGTCTGCCCAACGGGCGTGTCCCGCCCGCTGCGACACGTGCGGATATCCGTATACCTATTTCGCCACGCGTCTTCCCTTCCGCATTCGGAAACCGGTGGTCCCAGCGGCGGAAACCGTGCCGTACCGGCGGGACTCGGGGCGTCCGGCCCCCCGCCGAGGCGAGTGTCCGACGATTTCGGACGGGCAAGGACGGATAAAGCGGGGCAACTTCGGCAACGATTCCGTCAATGCCGTTCGCGTGCGGGTGACTTTGCCACTTTGCGCCCGGCGCGGCGGTCATGGCTTCTAGCCTGGACCAACCGCAGTGCGTGACCGCCGAAGCACGCACCGTTGAAGGAGTGCACCAGGGTGAGCATGGCCACACGGTTCGGTCAGAACCGGTCCGGGCTGCCGAGCGCGGTCACGTCGTTCGTCGGCCGAACCGCCGAACTCGGGGATGTCCGCCGTCTGCTGAACGAGGTGCGGCTCGTCACCCTGATCGGGCCGGGAGGGGTCGGCAAGAGCCGGATCGCGCTGCGCGCCGCGGCTGACCGCGCCGCCGAATACCCTGACGGCATCTGCCTGGCCGAACTGTCCGGGCTCCAGCAGGGCGACCTGCTCCCGCAGACCCTGGCGGACCTGCTCGGGATCCGCGACCCGGGCGATCCGCTCGGGGCCGTCGTGGACCACCTGAGCAGCCGCCGGATGCTGGTGGTGCTGGACACCTGCGAGCATCTGGTCGACGAGTGCGCGCTGCTCGCCGACCTGATCCTGCGGGAGACCCCGGACATCCAGGTCCTGGCCACCAGCCGTCAGCCGCTGGACGTCCCCGGCGAGCACACCCTCACCATCCCCCCGCTGGACGTGGAGTCCGGCGACGCGGCGCAGCTGTTCACCCAGCGTGCCGCGGCCGTCGTCCCCGGATTCCGGATCACCGACGACAACCGGGACGACATCCAGGCGCTGTGCCACCGGCTGGACGGCATCCCGCTGGCCATCGAGCTGGCGACCGTCCGCCTGCGCGCCATCCCGCTGGAGCAGCTCGCCGCGCGGCTCGAGGACCGCTTCCGCGTCCTGACCGGCGGCCGCCGCACCGCTCTGCCGCGCCACCAGACGCTGCGCACCGCCATCGGCTGGAGCCACGAACTGTGCTCCCCCGAGGAGCGGTTGGTGTGGTCACGGCTGTCCGTCTTCGCCGGCACCTTCGACCTGGCCGCCGCGGAGAAGGTGACTGCGGGCGGCGACATCCATGAGGAGGAGGTCATCGAGCACCTGATCAGCCTGGTCGACAAGTCGATCGTGCTGCGGGTCGACGCCCCCTCGGGTGTCCGCTACCGGTTGCTGGACACCATGCGGGAGTACGGCGCCGAGTGGCTGGAGCGCACCGGCGAGCAGGAGGCCACCAGGAACCGGCACCTGGCCCGCTACACCGACGCGGCCGCCGGCTTCGCACGTGCCGCGTACACCGACCGCCAGGTCGACGAGGTGCAGGCGCTGGCCCGTGACTGGGCGAACGTGCGCACCGCGCTGGAGCGCGCTCACGGCGCGGGCCACGCGGCTCCGGTCGACGCCCTGCGGCTGACGGTCCGCCTGGTCCCGTACTGGCTGTGCACCTCGCGGTTCAGCGAGGGCCGGCTGTGGCTGCAGCGCAGTCTGGATCTGGTCGGCGACCCGGTGCCGGAGCGGGCCGAAGCGCTGGCCCACTACGCCCACCTGTCCTTCGTGCAGGGCGACCGGCCGGCGGCCGAGGACGCGATCCGGCAGGCGCTCGACCTCGCGGGCGGGCTCGGCGACGACCGGCTGCACGGGTACGCCCTGCAGGTTGCCGGCGTCGGCCTCATGCTGGCAGGTCAGGACGCCGAGGCGGACGCCCACTACGCCCGGGCCCGTGAGCTGCTGCTCGACAGCGGCTACGCGCTGGGCACCGGCTTCGTCCACATGCACGACGCGATGATCGCCGGGCTGACCGGCGACCCGGAACGGGCACTCGCCGCCGACCGCGCCTACCGGAAGGAGTTCGGCTCCACCGGGGAGGCCTTCTTCCGCTCGTTCATCCAGGAGTTCATCGGACTGGCCCTGTGGGTGGACGGACGGCACGCCGAGTGCGGACCGGTGATCCGCAGGGCGATCCGCCTCAAGGCCGAGCAGGACGAGGCCGACGGCATGGCCACCTGCCTGGAGATACTGGCCTGGGAAGCCGCGGCCTCAGGGCGGCCGGTGCGCGCGGCCTGGCTGCTGGGTGCGGCCGACGCGTACTTCCGCGCCGGGGACGTCATCCTGATGTGGGGCCGGCCCAGCCTGGCCCGCGACCATCAGCGGGTCGTCGCACAGGTCACCGACCAGCTCGGGCAGGCACGCTTCAGCGAGCTCTTCCGCCAGGGCATGGAACTGGACGACGAGCTCGCGGTCACCCTCGCCGCCGAGGACGCCGAGGAGCCGGTGCCCGAGCGGCCGGCCGGCCCGGGCGCGCCGGCCGGACTGGACGCGCTGACCCGGCGCGAACGCGAGATCGCCGAACTCGTCGCCACCGGGATGTCGAACCGCGAGATCGCCGAGCAACTCGTCATCTCCAAACGCACGGCCGACTCCCACGTCGAGCACATCCTCAACAAGCTGGGCTGCTCCCGCCGCGGTCAGATCGCAGCCGTCCTCGACACGACCTCCCCCACCGCCTCCGGCACCGCCCCCGCGGACTCCGGCCCCCTCCCCGTACCGGTCCAGGGCACCCCGGACCTCGAACGCAGAGAAGTCCGCTGAACCGGAGCGCCGTGCCGCGGGGGGACGTTGCGGCCGGGCCCGCCGGTCAGCCGGAGAGGGCGCAGCGGAATCCCATGTGGCCGGCGGAGCTGTCGGGAGCGTTGGCGGTGCGGGCGGCGACCCGGTAGCGGTTGCAGTAGGACCGGTGGCACATGTGGGATCCGCCGCGCATCACGCGTGCGTTGCCGGTGGGCGGGCCGGTCGGGTCGACGCGGGTCCTGGGGGTGCCGGCGGCGTGCCAGTCGCGGCTGAACCAGTCCGCGCACCACTCCCACACGTTGCCCGCCATGTTGTGGAGCCCGAAGCCGTTGGCCGGGAAGGCGTCGACGGGAGCCGTCGAGAGATGGCCGTCCTCGGCCGTGTTGCGCACCGGGAACTCGCCGCGCCAGATGTTGCAGACGTGCCGGCCCTCCGGCGTGAGTTCGTCGCCCCAGGGGAACCTTCTGCGGTCCAGTCCCCCGCGTGCGGCCCGTTCCCACTCGGCCTCGGTGGGCAGCCGCTTCCCGGCCCAGGAGGCGTAGGCGGCGGCGTCCCGCCAGGACACGTGCACCACGGGGTGGTCGAGGCGGTCGTCGAGGGTGGAGCCGGGCCCCTCCGGCGCCCGCCAGAAGGCACCGCGCACGGCCCGCCACCAGGGCGCCCCGGGCACCCTCGCGTCGATGACGTGGCCGCGGGCGCCGGGGTGGACGAAGCCGGCGAACACGTACGACCACGCGAACCGTTCGGCTTCCGTGGTGTACCCGGTGGCCTCGACGAAGTCCGCGAACCGGGCGTTGGAGACCGCGGTGGCGTCGAGGTGGAAGGGCTGGAGCGTGACCTGCCGGACCGGTCCCTCGCCGTCGCCCGGGACGGCGTCGGCGTCGTCCCCGCCCATCCAGAAGGTGCCGCCCGGGATGGCGACCATGCCGTGCGGGGTGTCCCGCCCGGGCCGGGCGGCGGGAGCCGGGGTGCCGTCCACCGCCTTCGCGGAGGGCGCCGGGTGGATCGCGGCGTCCGCCGCGGCCGACCCGCGGGACGGACCGCAGCATGCGCCGCCGCCCGGGAGCGGGGGCTGTCCCGGGGGGATGGCGTCGGGCATCGCGGAGGATTCCTCTCTTCGCCTGCGGGCGGCGGCATGCGGGAACGGGGGCGGGGCCGGGCGGGAGCCCGCTACTTCGGGTTGCCGGCGGCCTTGTAGAGGTCGCCCAGGTAGTAGTCCTTCGCGTCGGCGGGCGACGTGAGCTTGCCCATGCTCGTGAAGGTGTCGGCCAGGCCGTTGAACCAGCCGTCGACGGTGCCGTTGGTGCCGAGTTCCGTCAACTGCTGGGAGGACAGCAGCTTCACGTACTTGGTGGACCCCGCGAGCTGCGACGCCGGCACCTTGAGGAAGGCCGCCGTGACCTTCTCCGATTCCTGGGGGTGGGCGACGATCCAGTCGTCCGCCTGCCGCAGCACGGAGGTGACCTTGCGTACCAGGTCCGGCTTCTTGCCCGGGAGTTCGGGCCGGGTCACGAAGACGTTGGGGAAGGTGAGCTTGGGGTAGAAGTCCTCGGTGCGGCTGACCTCGACGAGGTCGGGCACCCGCTTCTTGATGATGTCGATCAGCGGGTACCAGATGGCCGCCGCGTCCACGTGGCCGGACGAGACGGCCGTGACGATGGTGCTCGGGTCCATGACGACCCGGGTGATGTCGGACGGCTTGAGCCCGGCCTTCTTCAGCGTCAGGTTGAGGATCATGTCGCCGGAGGTGCCCTCCGCCACCGCGACCTTCTTGCCCTTCAGGTCCGCGGGGCTGGTGATCCCCGTACCGGGGCGGGCGATGACGCGGTCGGCCTGGCCGAGCATGTTGACGGCGATGATCTTGGCCTTCCCGGAGGCCGGGAGCCAGAGGGCGCCGGGGCCCAGGTATCCGAAGTCCAGGTCGCCGGCGCCGAGCGCCTGCACCTGGAGCGGGCCGTTGGTGAAGACCCTGAGCTTGGGGTCCAGTCCCGCCTTCTGCCACAGGTGCTGCTCCGCGGCGACGGCCAGGGCGGCCGACCCGCTGTAGTCCGCTATGTAGCCGAAGGTGACCGAGGTGGACCCGCTGCCGGAGCCGGAGGACGAGGAGCCGCAGCCGGTGGCGGAGGTGACGACGAGGACGGTGGCGGCGGCCCACAGGACGGCGGTTCTGCGCTTCATGAGGAGCTTCCTTCGAGCGTGCTCGGTTGGTGGTAGACGGCGTTCCAGACCTGCCTTCGCAGGTCGGCGAACTCGGCGGACAGCCGCATCTCCTCGGTGCGGGGGTAGGGCAGGTCGACGGGGACGATCCGGTGGATGCGCCCGGGGCGGGCGGCCATGACGACGACTCGGCTGGCGAGGTAGACCGCCTCGTCGACGTCATGGGTGATGAACATGACCGTGCGGCGGTCCCGGCTCCAGGTCTCCAGCAGCGAGTCCTGCATGCGGACCCGGGTGAGGGCGTCCAGGGCGCCGAAGGGCTCGTCCATGAGGAGGACCTTGGGGTCCACCGCGTACGCCCGCGCGATGGCGCACCGCTGCTTCATGCCGCCGGACAGCGTCTTGGGCAGCGCGTCGGCGAAGTCCCCGAGGCCGACCATGTCGATCACGCGCCGCGCCGCGGCCCGGCGTTCGGCCCGGCGCACACCGGCCACCTTCAGGCCGAACTCGACGTTCTCGGCGACGGTCATCCACGGGAACAGCGCGTACTGCTGGAAGATGACGCCCCGCTCCGGGCTGGGGCCGCGGACCTCCTCGCCGTCGACCGTGACCGAACCTGCGGTGGCGTCCAGCAGGCCGGCGGCGACGTTGAGCATGGTGCTCTTGCCGCAGCCCGAGGGGCCGACGACGGTGACGAACTCGCCGTCCTCGATGGTGAGACTCACACCGTCGAGGGCCAGGAAGTCCCCCGCTTTGGAACCGAAGTCACGGCGGACCTCGTGGAACTCGATGGAGGGCATGGCCCTACCTCCTTTCCTGCCACCCGGTCAGCCGGTGTTCGGCGAACAGGAGCAGCCGGTCCATGGCCAGACCGACGGTGCCGATGGCGATCAGCTGGACGAACATCGTGGGCAGGTCGTAGTAGAGCTGGGCCTGCTGCATCCGGAAGCCGAGCCCGCTCTGGGCCGCGATCAGTTCGGCGGCGACGACGGTCGCCCAGGCGGCGCCCAGGCCGATCCGCATGCCGACCAGGATGAAGGGGCTGGAGGCGGGCACCACCACGCCGAGGAACACCCGGCCGTCCTTGGCACCGAGCACCCGTGCGGCGCTCACCAGCGTGGGGTCCACCGACACCACGCCCTGGAAGGTGGACACCACGCAGGACAGGAAGGCGGCCAGGAAGATCACGAAGATCTTCGGCGTCTCGCCGATGCCCATGAGCACGATCGCCAGCGGGATGACCGCCAGCGGCGGAACCATGCGGAAGAACTGCAGCCACGGCTCGATCAGCCGGCGGACCACGGGGTACCAGCCCATGGCGAATCCGACCGGGACCGCGAGGGCCGTGCCGATGACGTAACCGGTGAGGACGCGCCGCAGGCTGGCGCCGAGGTCGTCGAGAAGGACGCCGTCACGGAGCATCTGCCAGCCGCGGCTGAACACCGAGGCCGGACCGGGGAATCCCTGGATGCCGCTGTGGGCGAGCACGATCCACACCAGCAGCCCGAGCACCGCGGAGCACAGCGAGAGCAGGGCGTTCCGGAGGCGCTGCGCCCAGGCCGCCCGGCGAGCCGCGTCGCCCGCGGCGTCCGCCGGCGTCGGCGCGGAACCGGGCGTCTTCCGTGCCCTCCCGGGCTCTTCCTTCACCTGGCCCGGCCCCCGGGCGGGCGCGGCGGATACGGCCTGCCGCCTCATGCCACATCATCCGCCACACCGTCGACGTCGGGCGCGCGGCCCCCGTCGATGTCGGACATGTAGCTCATCCACGTGTAGGCGGGGTCACCGCGCCGCAGGAGTTCGCGGTACAGACGCGACGTCAGTTCCCGCCTGGCACCGGCGTACGCGGGTGCCTCGTGGACGTTGTGCAGTTCGTGCGGGTCCGTTTCGAGGTCGTAGAGCTCGTTGACGCTCTCCGGGTTGTACACCAGCTTGTGCCGGCGGTCGCGGATCATCCGCTGCGAGTAGGGGAAGTGGTGGCCGTGGAACTCGGTGACCACCTGCTCGCGGGTGCCGTCGGCCGCCTCGCCGACCAGCACCGGCAGCAGGCTCGTCCCGTCACAGGGTTCCTGCGCGGGCAGGCCGGCCAGTTCCAGGAGCGTGGGATGGAGGTCGATCAGCGTGGCGAAGTCGTCGCGGACCTGCGGCGGGCAGCCGGGGACGCGCACGATGCCCGGGATGCGGTAGATGTCCTCGTACATCGCCGGCCCCTTGTCGTTGAGCCGGTGGGAGCCGGTGAACTCTCCGTGGTCCGCGGTGAAGACGACCGCGGTGTCGTCCCACAGGCCGCGGGCCCGGAGTGCCTCCAGCAGGCGGCCGACCTGCTGGTCGATGAAGGTCACGTACCCCCAGTAGACGGCGATCAGCTTGCGCCAGGCGTCGGCGTCGAAGTCGTCCGCGGACCAGTACGCGGAGTAGCGGCGCTGCACGTCGGGCTTGCCGGCGAACGTCTCGGCCATGGAGGCCGGCAACGGCACCGAGGCCGGGTCGTACATGTCGTAGTACTCGTCGGGGATCAGGTAGGGCAGGTGGGGACCGAACCAGTGGCAGGACAGCATGAACGGCTTGCCCTCGGCGTGCCAGGCGTCGGCGTAGCGGTCCAGCAGTTCGAGGGTCCTGTCGGTGAGGTAGGCCTCGATGGTCGCCTCCGGCGGCTGCTGGAGGCGACCGGCGATCAGGTGGCCGCGGCCGGTGCCGTTCGTCGCGGTGCCGAACACCGCGTCCTTGACCGCGAACCGCGGGTACCCCCGGGCGTCCAGCCATGCCTCGTACGAGGGGTGGTGCACGGGGTTGAGCGCACCGGGGAGGTGTTCGCCGTCCATGGCGTAGTACTCCGGTCCGCGGTCGCGGCCGATGTGCCACTTCCCGACGTGGCCCAGGTGGTAGCCCGCGTCGAGCAGCGGCCGGGACAGCACGGGCGAGCCGTCCTCGACCTCGTCGCGTCCACCGCCGTTGCGCTCGGGGTTCACCAGCAGCCCGTGGCGGAAGGGGTGCTGCCCGGTGAACAGCGAGGCGCGGGCGGGGGTGCAGATGGCGGTCGGGGTGTAGAAGCTGTCGAATCGGGTGCCCTCGGCCGCCAGTTGGTCGAGGGCGGGGGTGTCGATGACGGTGTTGCCGTAACAGCCCAGGGTGTCGACCCGGTGCTGGTCGGTCATCAGGAAGAGGATGTTGCGCGGTGACACAGCCGGAGGGACCTTCCGATCGGTCTCTGGGAGAGGAGCAGGGGGAACGGCGAGCGGGCGCCGGGCCGCAGCTGGGACGGCGGACAGAGCCCCAGCGGGTTTTTCCCAGATCGGATCATATTAAGGAGTGGTCTGGTCCACAAGGGGTCGGCGGACCGCAATCCCCGACCCCTTGGTCTCAGGCGCCCGGCGACTCCTCCTGGAGCAGCAGCGTCACCGCGCCGAGAGCCGCCGCGTTGACGCCCAGCGCCGCCTGCACGACATCCACCCGTCCCGCGGCACGCGGCAGGGCCAGCCGGCCGATCACCTGCTGGATCGGATCCAGGACGAGCGAGCCCAGTTGCGCCAACTCCCCGCCCACCACGATCCGTGAGGGGTCCAGTTGGGCCGCCGTCCCGGCGAGCACCCGGCCCACGCGTTCGGCCGCGGCCACGACCACGCGGGTCGCCGTCGGGGAGAGGTTGCGCACGGCGGCGACGAGGGCGTCGAGGTCGGCGAGCTCCAGCCCCTGCCGGGCGCACTGCTCCAGCAACCCCCCTCCTCCCGCGACGCCTTCGAGGCAGCCCCGGCCACCGCAGTGGCAGGGCTTCCCGTTCGGATCGACGCTGACATGGCCGATCTCACCGGCGGACCCGTGCGCGCCCGTGACGGCCCGCCCGCCCACGACCAGTCCCCCGCCGATCCCGGTGGACCAGCGCACGTAGACCAGGTCCTGCACCGAACTCCCCGCACCCCAGGTGGCCTCGGCCAGGGCTTCGGCGCGGGAGTTGTTGCCGAGCACCACCGGCACCCCGAACTCCTCGGAGATGCGGGTCCGCAGCGCTTCGATCTCCTTGGGCTTCCACTCGACACCGACGATGCCGACCACGCCCGCGCCGATCGCGGTGAGCGTCGACGGGTCGACGGACGCCTCGCCGGCCGTCCGGCGCAGCAGGTCCGCGGCCGCGGGGGCCACGACGTCGGCTCGCACCGCGGAGGGCAGGTCGTGCATGCCGCTGGCCACCACCTCGTGCGAGGTGTTGACGATGACCAGGCGCATCCGGCTGCGGCCGATGTCGAACCCGGCGTACAGGCCCGCGGAGGGATTGAGCACCACGCGCGTCGCCGGCCGGCCGCGGCCGCGGCCGGCGGTGTCGTCGGCGCCCTGCTCGACGAGGACGCCGTTCTCCAGCAGACCGGCGACGATGCTGAACAACGTGGTCTTGGGCAGGCCGGTGCGCCGGCCCAGCTCGGCGCGGCTGAGCGCCCCCGCTCGGCGGAGCTCTGCGAGGACGAGATCATCGTGGGCCGACCTGTTGCGGCGGGCAGGAGTAGCAGTCACCGGAATATCATGCGCCCTGGTCCGCTATTCGAACAATTCCCGGAAGAAATAATCGTTCATCGGAGCCACGTCCCCCGGCGCCCTGATCTGCACTTTCTCAACGTCTCACAGACCGCAACGATCGCACTCCCGTCCGACCGCGTCACGACCGCCCGCCGCAACGCCCGCAGCAGCGAGGTCGGAGGCGAGTCGGTCGCGCTGACCCCTTGCGGGCGCCACCGGACCTCAATATGATCCGCCACCGGAATAAATAATGCGAGACGCCGCGGGATCCGCGCCGGCCGACGCTCCTACGGGCCTACGCCGCAGGCAGCGCACACCGGCCACCGCACGGGGCCGGTCCGCGCTGCGCCCGCACCTGCTTGACACCCCAAGCCCCGCACACACCAGGAGGCGCCATGTCCCACCTCAAGCGTCGAACGTTCCTGTCCGGCATCACAGGAGCCGTCGCCCTGACAGCCGTCGGGACACAGGCCCGGGCGGCGGACGGCAGGGCGCAGGCGCCCGCGTTCCCCGTCGTCCGCAAGGGCGGTGCCGCCGCGACGGTGCTGTGGTGGGGCGGTGCCACCGCGCAGTTCGCGGCCGGTGAACTGGCCGGCTACGTGCAGCGGATGAGCGGCGCCCGCCTCCAAGTCGTGCACGCGCGGCCCGAGCAGCCGCGGACCGCGGCCTCCGGAGTGGCCGTGCTCCCCGGCCTCCGGGATCAGGGGGCCGTCGTCCCGCCGCCGTGGCTGGCGGACGCTGACGCGC
Source organism: Streptomyces sp. NPDC020917 (assembly GCF_044333795.1). Lineage (NCBI taxonomy): Bacteria > Bacillati > Actinomycetota > Actinomycetes > Kitasatosporales > Streptomycetaceae > Streptomyces > Streptomyces sp. NPDC020917. Next base: position 456,851 of record NZ_JBIRRR010000006.1, read on the forward strand.
AGCTGAACGGCCGGGCCACGGACAGCTACCTGGTGAGCGCCACCGCGCACGGCGTGCTGCTGAGCGGTGTCGGCGAGCGCGGCGTGGTGTACGCGACGTACGCGCTGCTGGAGCAGTGGGGGGTCGGCTTCTTCGCCCCGGGGTTCGACTACTACCAGGGTGCCGCCGAGGGCGTTCCGCGCACCGCCGACATCGGCGTCCGTGCCCAGTCCCTCCTGGTGACTCCGCCCTGGCCCGTGCGGCGCAAGGCGATCGAGGAGGGCTGGAGCATCAGCAAGTCCTCGCTCACCGCACTGATCGACTGGATGGGCAAGCAGCGGCTCAACATCCTGGTCTTCCCGTACGACTACTACGGCGCCGGAGTCACCCGCTACGAGGACTTCGCAGCGTGGATGGCGCCGGAACTCGCCAAGCGCGGCATCGCCGTGGAGGTCGGCGGCCACGGCTACGACGCGTTCCTCCGTCCCGCCGACTACCCGCAGTACTACACCGCCGGGGCCAACGTCTTCGACGTGCACGACGACGCGGCCCTGTCCCAGTACATCGCCAACGTCGTCGCCTACCTGCGTGACCGTCCGGAGATCGGCGTCTTCGACTGCTGGCCGCCGGACGGGGCGGCCTGGCCGAAGGCCACCCTGGCCGCGTTCGGCTCCGCCACCAACGCCGAGGTGCACGTGGTGAACACGCTCGTCGCCGCCCTCGCCGACGCCGGGCTGGGCGTCCAGGTGGAACGCATCGCCTACGGTGCCGGGCTGGACACGCCCACCGCCGGGTACGCCTTCGATCCGGACGTCGTCATCGACTACGCCGCCTACGGACGCACGTACACCGTCCCGTTCGGCGACCCGTCCTCGACGGTCAACGCGCACTACCTCGACGTGCTGCGCCAGTGGCGGGCCACCCACCCGGGCACGCTGGCGATCTACGACTACTCGCGCCGTTACCGCTGGCGCGAGCTGGGCAACCCGATCGACGTCCTCGCCCGGGACGCGGAGACGTACCTGAGCGTCGGCGTCGACGGCATCGGCATGTACGCCGAGCCGGCGAGCTGGCTGCAGTTCGAGGCGGTCCATCTCTTCGCCGCCCGCAGCGCATGGGATCCGACGCTCACCTACGACGGCTTCCTGGGCGGCTACCTGCCCGCGCGGTTCGGACCGGCTGCCCAGGACATGGCCGACTACCTGCTGCGCACCGCAGACGATCCCGACATCCTCAACACGGCCAGCCAGCCGGCGGCGCTGCGCACCAAGTACCAGGCCGCCGCGGCCGACATCGCCTCCGCACAGGCCAGGACGGCCGCGGACAGCGCCGCCGCGCTGGTCCTCGACCGGCTGGCGGCGGGCTGCGAACTCGCCCTGGCCGACATCGACATCACCCGGTACGCCCAGGCCAACGACGCGGCGGGCAAGCAGCAGGCGATGGACCTCTACCGCCGGCTGACGCAGCAGCACCGCTTCAACGGCATCCAGCTCGAATCGTCCTACAGCACGCCGCGCTACGGCGAGCAGGTCACCCGGCAGCAGATCGCCACCGAGTACCGCTCCCCCGCCTGGGGCTACCTCCCGCAGACCCAACTCACCGTGCCGCAGGGCGCGTCCGTCGACCTGACGGTCACGGCCCAGGACGTCGACTTCCGGGGGCACGACGTCGGCTGGACGCTCGTGGCTCCGTCAGGACTCGCGGCCGACCTCACCCAGGGCTCGCTGCGGGTCTCGGAGGCACGTGAGGTGTCCCGGACCGTCCGCCTGAGCGCCGGTTCCGGCCTCGCGCCCGGCCAGTACACCGTCACCGTAGCCTTCACCGCCGACGGGTCGGAGCTGGCCACCACGCGGTGCACCGTCTCCGTGACCTCGTAGCAGCCGCTGCCGCCGCCCGTCGCTCCATACTGGCGCGACCGGCGGCGGCGGGCGCTCACCAACCCGGGTAGCGGTCCCACCAGTTCGGGTCCCAGCCCCCGATGTACTCGCCGCCGCTGGGCGAGTCGGTGGCTTCGCTCAGCAGGTCGCGGGCCAGGGTGTCGAGTATCCACGCCAGTTCGTGGCGGCTCACCAGGTCGCCCGGGAGTGCCTCGATGCCGTGCGCCGCACCGAGCAGGGCGCCGCCTGCGCGGTCCAGTACGCCGGGTGCCCTGTTCGGGCAGGCCGCCTGCCCTGACTGCGGTACGGACTTCTCGGTGGCGGAGCGGGTGGCGGCCCAACATGTCCCGTGAGGGGGTCGGGTGGGCCGCGTGGATCTCATCCTCGCGGATGTAGGGGCGGGATGGGCTTGATGGGCACTGGGCACCCATGGACAGGCAGCGCCCATGGCGCCGGTCAGGGGTTCGGGCGGTGGGTGGGGGTGCGGAGGTCGACGGCGGTGGCGGCCAGGGCGAGGGGGCCTGGGAGGAGGGGAAGCAGGACGGGGATGGCCCACAGGAGAAGGGCGGCCAGGAGCACAGCGCCCGACAGGAGGGCGGTGCCGCGGGGGTCGGCCAGGGAGCGGGTCAGTGCCTCGCGGCCGGAGAGCCGGTGCGGGATGTCGAGGGCGACGGCGCGCAGGCCGACGGCGGCGCCGCCGAGTGCGAGCAGCAGCAGGACCGGCGCCATCACGGCCGACCCGGGCAGACCGGAGCGCAGCAGTTCCCCGTCGAGCAGGAGCAGCACGCCGAACGCGGGCGGCACCAGGCCCTTGGCGAGCGCGGGCAGGGTCAGACGGGCCCTCAGGGCGGTCACCAGGTCGGCCGCCTTGACCTGCACACCGCTGCCGGCGGTCCGGCGGAGCACGGCGCAGGCGGCGGACAGCGCGGCCGGGGCGGTGACCACCGGCAGGCAGGCCACCGCCGTGACCACGCCCACCAGCAGCATGTCGGCGAACAGGGTGAAGCCGGAGCCGAACACCTCGCCCGGCTCGCGCCGGGCGCGGCGGGCGTCCGCGGGTACGTGACTCAACGGTCCTCCTCAGCTCTTCAGTCCGGACGTGGCCATGCCCTGCACCAGATAGCGCTGGAAGACCAGGAAGAACAGCACGATGGGCAGGACGGAGATCACCGACATGGCGAACATGGGCCCGTAGGCGGAGGTGCTCGACTGGTCGACGAAGTTGCGCAGCGCCAGCGTGATCGTCGCCTTGTCCGGCGAGAACAGGTAGATCATCTGCGCGAAGAAGTCGTTCCAGGACCAGATGAACGAGAAGATCGCGGTGGTGATCAAAGCCGGGCGGCTCAGCGGCAGGATGATGTGGAAGAACGAGCGGAACGGGCCGCAGCCGTCGATCCGCGCCGCCTCCTCCAGGTCCCTCGGCAGGTTCCGCATGAACTGCACGATGAGGAAGACGAAGAACGCCTCCACCGCGAGGAACTTGGGCAGGACGAGCGGCCAGTAGGTGTTCGTCATGCCGAGCTTGTTGAAGATGATGTACTGCGGGATCAGCACCACGTGCTGCGGCAGCATCAGCGTGGCCACGGTGAACGCGAACATCGGCCCGCGCATCCGGAACCGCAGCCGGGCGAAGGCGTAGGCTGCCAGCGAGCAGGACACGACGTTCCCGACTACCGCACCGAGGCTGATCAGCAGGCTGTTGCCGAGCAGCCGGGGCACCGAGACGCCCGAGACGCCGTCCAGCGCGGTGCCGTAGTTGCTCCATTCGAAGTGCCGGGGCCACAGGTCGACGCTGGTCACCACCTCGTCGGCCGGCTTCACCGAGGTCACCAGCAGCCACAGCAGCGGGTACAGCAGGGCGATCAGCGCGATCAGCGCGACCGTGTGGGGCAGCCAGCGCCGCAGGGTCAGGTTCATCATTCCGCCTCGTCCGCGTAGAACACCCAGGACCGGGAGACCTTGAACATCACCGCGGTGACGGCCGCGATGGCGAGCAGCATCAGCCAGGCCATGGCCGACGCGTAGCCCATGTGCGAGGCGGTGAACCCGCGCTCGTAGAGGTAGAGCGTGTAGAAGAGGGTCGAGTCCGCCGGTCCGCCGTTGCCGCCGCTGACCACGAAGGCGGGGGTGAAGACCTGGAAGGACTGGATCATCTCCAGCACCAGGTTGAAGAAGACGACCGGCGAGAGCATCGGCACCGTGACGGACACGAACTGCCGCCAGGGGCCTGCTCCGTCGAGTGCCGCGGCCTCGTACAGCTCCGGCGAGATCTGCTGGAGGCCGGCCAGGAAGATGACCATGGGGGCGCCGAACTGCCAGACGGTCAGCAGCACCACGACATATGTGGCCAGGTGCGGGTTGCCGACCCAACTGCCGAGGTGGATGCCGAAGGTGCCGAGCACCTTGTCGATCGTGCCGCCGTCGTTGAACAGCGCGCGGAACACCAGGGCGATGGACATGCTCGCGCCGAGCAGCGACGGGGCATAGAACGCCGACCGGTAGAAGCCCCGGCCCCGGCTGCTGAGCCGCTTGAGCAGCAGCGCGGCGCCGAGCGCGAGCGCGAGCTTCAACGGGACGGCGATCACCACGTACTTCAGCGTGGTCAGCACCGACCGCCAGAACCGCGGGTCCTTGGTCAGCATCTCCGTGTAGTTGCGCAGGCCCACCCAGTGCGGGGCGCTGAACATGTCGTAACTGGTGAAGGAGAGGTAGAGGGAGACCGCCATCGGCACCAGCGTCACCGCGACCGCGCCGATCATCCACGGGGTGAGGAACACGTAGGCGGGCCAGCGGGCCTCCCGGCCGCGACGGGTGCGACGGGTGCGACGGCCCCGTCCCGTCCGGTCCGCCGCCCGCCCGGCAGGCCCGGTCACGTCGATCTGCGAGACGCTCATGACTCCAGCTCCTGCTTCGCCTGGACGACCAGTTCGTGGGCTGCCTTCGCGGGCGACGCCAGCCCGAACTCCACCCGCTGGTACTCGCGGACGAAGGCGCTCTCGATCGCCACGTCGCCCTTGGGAGGCGCCGCCGGCGGCGGCTGCACGCCGTACTTCTGCATCACCTCGTCGAACTGCCACACCTTCAGGTCCGGCCCGCTGAGCTTGCCGTCCACCTCAGCGGCGATCTTCCGGTTGGGCGGCTGGGACCGGGTGACGCCCAGGATGTCGCCGGCCTGCGGGTCGTTGAGCAGGAAGTCCATCAACTGGGCGGCGGCCGCGGGGTGGTGGGAGTGCGCGCCGATCCCGATGAGCATGGTCGGCTTGAAGTAGGAGCCGGCCCTGCCGTCGACGGTCGGGACCGGGGCGTAGCGCATCGTGTGCCCGGTCGGGCTGGTGAAGCCGGTGAAGGTGGCGTCCCAGGAGTAGTCGAGGGCGTCCAGTCCGCGGCTGAAGGCGCTGATGCCCGTCGCGTCGGCCTGCGCGCTGTCCTTGGCCGAGACCAGCGCACCGGACTTCTGGAGCGTGTGGCAGAAGGTCCAGAACGCGGCGAGGTCCTGCTCGGTGTAGCCGAGCTTGGTGGGGCCGGCGTAGAGCTGCTTGCCGTGGCTGCGGAGCCAGTCCTCGAAGACGTCCTCGTTGCTGCCGCCGTCGTTGGCGCCCGCCACGGTCCGCCCGTCGGGGGACTTCAGCTTCATGGCGGCAATCCTCGCGTCGGCGTCGGCCCAGTCCTGCCAGGTCCAGGAGGGCTGGGGCGCCGGGATGCCGGCCTGCTCGAAGACGGTGGCGTCGTAGACGTAGCCGGTGATGCCGCGGCCCATCGGCAGTGCGTACTGCTTGCCGTCGAGGCGGCCGGTGCCCACCAGGGGCGGGTCCATCTCGCCGGTGTGCAGGGTGCCGTCCGCGACGTACCGGTCCAGCGGGAGCAGCGCGCCGCCGGTGGCGAACTGGGAGATCTGGCGGTAGTCCAGCTGCGCGAGGTCCGGTATGCCGCCGCCGGCGGCCTGGGTGGCCAGCCGCTGCTTGTAGGAGCCGAAGTCGGCGTTGGACATCTGGACGCTGATGTCCGGGTGCTCCTTCTCGAACAGGTGCACCGCCTTCTCGGTGCGGGCCTGCCGGTTGTCGTTGCCCCACCAGGTGAAGGTGAGGGTGATGTGGTGGCCCGCGGCGCCGGTGGCGCCGCAGGCGGTGAGTGCGGCGAGCAGGACGGTGCTGCATCCGGCGGCGACCGCCGTGGTGACCGCCCGGCGGCGGGGTAACCGGCGCCGGCCGCTTCGGGGTTCGGGCATGGTGGCCTTTCCCTGGTGGATGGGTGGGGCGTTGGCGCGCGACGGTGGGCGGCGCCGCCGGACGGGGGCGGGGCCGTGTCCGGCCGATCCCGCGTGGCCCGCGGGGTCCGGCACGGCGTGGGGACGGTCCGGTCGCTCAGCTCACGCGGCGTGGTAGACGTCGAGACGGCCGCACATGCCGAACCGTCCGGTCGCGGTGGGGCCGCCGGCCCGGGTGCGGGCCGCGGCCAGGTGGCCTGGGTCGCCGGCGCCGAGGGCGGCCAGCTGAGCGCGGGTGGCGGTGGCGGCCGCGCGGGCGCCCTCGTGCCAGCGGCGCTCCCAGTCGGCGAGGCGGGGGCGCACCAGCTCGGCCGCGGCGCGGTGGAAGGCGGCGAGCGGTTCCGGGTCGCCTGCGGCGGCCGCGTCCCGCAGCGCGAGGAAGCGGCGGGTGGCGAGGTCGCGACGGGAGCGGGCCGCGGCGGCCTGGTCCTGCTCGCTTCCCCGGGTGGGGAGCCGGACCGCCGCCGCGTAGGTGCCGGGGTCGGTGAGCCGGTCCGGGGGCAGGGTGAGGACCGCGTCGCCCGCTTCGGGGAGCCCGCTGTTCTGCATGATGACGGTGATCCGCAGCCCGCCGTCGTTGACCAGCCGGTGGATGGTGCCGGGGGTGAACCAGGCCACCGTGCCGGCGCGGAGCGGGGTCTCCTCGAACCCGGAGGTGGTGAGGGTCTGCACGCTGCCCTCGCCGTCCGTCACCACATAGCCCTCGCTGCACGTCAGGTGGAGGTGCGGGGTGCCGCCGCCGGGCCGTCCGTCGACGGTCGGCCAGTCGTAGACGTCCAGCAGGGAGACCGCGACCGCGCCGGGGAACCCGTCGTAGGCCGCGGTCACCATGGGTGCCGCTCCAGGTGCGCGGTGACCGCCGCGCGGTCCCAGGCGCCGTCGGCGACGTGGACGCGGTAGGAGCGGGCCAGCACCTCGCCGGGCTCCAGGACCAGTTCCTCGTGGAAGGCGAAGGACGGGGCGACGGCGGCGAACGGTTCGGCGCGGACGAACCAGTGGGCGGGGTGGGTGCCCTTCTCGCCCGCGTGGTCGTTGCCGGGCGCGTGCTCGAAGACGAGGGTGGCGTGCCCGTCGCGGCCGTCGTGCTCGCCGGAGTAGGCGAGCCAGGGGGCCTGCTCGCCCATCAGGTCGCGCTCGGCGCTGCCGGCGCCGGCGGTGAAGGCGTGCTCGCCGGAGTAGGCGAGCCAGGGGGCCTGCTCGCCCATCAGGTCGCGCTCGGCGCTGCCGGCGCCGGCGGTGAAGGCGTGCCCGCCGCGGAACGCCCGGGGGCCGCGCCAGAACAGCCCGGTGTAGCCGGCGTCGGGGCGCCCGGCGGTGGTGGGGCTGCCGAAACGCAGCGGCTCGGGGCGCCGGTTGGTGACCGCGGAGGTCCAGGTCAGGGTCCAGCTGCCGCCCTCGGTGTCGGCCCGGGCCTCGATCCTGCGGTCCTCCTCGGCCCAGAGCGAGCCGTCGTGCGGGTGCCAGGTCAGGCGCTCGGCGATCACCACGCCGTCCGGCCCGGACGACACCTCGTCGAACCCGGCGTGCGCCATCGAGCCGACCCGCTCGGGCAGCGCCACGTAGCCCTCGCCGTGGACGTAGGTGTTGCCGCCCCACAGGTTCTGGCCCGACAGGTGGGAGGCGGTGAGCTGGAGCCCCTTGTGCCAGCGGTGGTCGTTGGGGCGGTAGTCGGTGACCAGGCCGCCGCCGAGGGTGCGGATCGGGTGGAGGTAGGGCTTGGGCGCCTCCCAGGCGGCCTCCGGGCGGTAGACGTAGGCGAACAGCTCGGTTCCGCTGGCGGGGTGGGTCACGGTGATCCGGTCGTCGTGGACATGGGTCAGCGCGAGCGTCATGCGGCCTGCTCCTCCTCGGGGGCGACGGCGGGCAGCCGGTCGGGGCTGCCGCCGTGCATGGCGGCGTAGAACGGGTCGCCGGGGCCGATCTCGCCGGCCCGGACGGTGGCGTCGGTGAAGGCGGACTTGTAGAGCGCGGCGGTGAACTCGACGGTGCGCCGGCCGCCCTCGCCGCTGGTCGGATGGGGGGTGCCGGACCGGATGTCGGCCACCAGGGCGCGGAGCTGGGCCAGATGGGAGCTGGGCTCGTCGGGTCCGAAGTCGTTCCAGGCCAGGACCGTCTCCTGCGGGACGCCGGGGGCGGGGGTGATCCGCCAGTCGGCGTTGCGGTAGCCGTAGAGGTGGGTGAGCTCGATGGTGGCCCGCTCGCAGTCGATCCTGATCCGGCTGACCTCGTCGGGGCTGAGCACGCTGTTGACGACGGTGGCGACCGCGCCGCTCGCGAACCGGACCTGGGCGGTGGAGACGTCCTCGGTCTGCACGTCGTGGACCAGCCGGGCGGCCATCGCGCGGATCTCCCGCCACGGGCCCAACAGGTCCAGCAGCAGGTCGGTCTGGTGGATGCCGTGGCCCATGGCGGGGCCACCGCCCTCGGTGTCCCAGCGGCCGCGCCACGGCACGGCGTAGTAGTCGGCGCCGCGGTACCAGGTGGTCTGGCAGTGCGCGACCAGCGGCCGGCCGAAGGCGCCCTCGCACAGCAGGCGCCGCACGTGGCGCGCGCCGGAGCCGAACCGGTGCTGGAAGACGAAGGCGGTGGCGGGGCCCCCTGGCCCGCCCTCGGCGGCCGCCGACACGGCGTCGTAGTCGGCGAGCGAGGGGCACGGTGGCTTCTCGCACCACACGTGGGCGCCGGAGCGCACCGCGGCGACGGCCTGATCCCGGTGGAGGGAGGGCGGGGTGCAGAGCACCACCAGGTCGGGGCGCACCTCGGCGAGCATGGCGTCCAGGTCGGTGAAGGCGCGTGCCACGGCGAACTCCTCGGCGGCGGCGCGGGCCGCCTCCCCGGCGATGTCGACGACGGCGACGGTCTCCACCGCTCCCTCGCCGGCCAGGGTGGCGAGCGCGGGCAGGTGGCTTCCTCGGGCGATGGATCCGGTGCCCACCACGGCGGTGCGCAGCGGGAGGTTCGGGCGATCCGGGGACATACGGGCCCTCTCGTGAGGCTGACGGTACGTCACGAGCGGGACGGAGACGGGGTGTCCGTCTGCCGCTCGATCGCCTGGGGCGCGGCGGCGGTCCGCCACGCGTCCCTGGCACGAGGGCGCACGGAGCCCCCGGAAGGGTGAGCCGACGGCTCCTCCGCCCCTGCTGTTCCAACGTTGTAACCAGCGGGTGCGCGGGCGGTCAACCCTTTGTGCACGGCCCGACTCCTTGATGCGGTCACCGGGGGAACGGTCTGCGATGAACTGCCCTACAATGAGGCACCTTCGAGAAGGGGCAGGTACGTGACCGCAGTGACGCTCAAGGACGTCGCCGACCGGGCGGGCGTCTCCGTCAAGACTGTTTCCAACGTTGTACGCGGGATGGCGAAAGTGGCTCCCGCCACCCGGGAACGCGTCATGGCCGCGGTGAGCGAACTGGGGTACCGCCCCAACCCGTCGGCGGTGCGGCTGCGTACCGGCCGCAGCGGGCTGATCGCCCTGGCGGTGCCGTTCCTGGCCACGCCCTACTTCGCCGAACTCGCCCACCACGTGCGGACACAGGCGTCCCGGATCGGGCTGACGGTGCTGATCGAGGAGACGCTGGGAGACGCCCGCGAGGAGCTGCGGCTGGCCAGCGGGCTCGGCGCGGCCCTGCTGGACGGCGTGATCCTCTCCCCGCTCCGGGTACCCTTCGACCAACTCGCCGCCACCACGGCCGGTTTCCCGCTGGTGCTGCTGGGCGAGCGCGAGGACGGCCGCGAGCAGGTCGACGCCGACCACGTCCTGATCGACAACGTGGCCGCGGCGCGCGAGGCCACCGCCCACCTCGTCTCGCTCGGCAGGAAGCGGTTGGCCGCCGTCGGCGTGGACCGGCAGGGCTCGGCGACCAGCCGGCAGCGCCTGGAGGGCTTCCAACTCGCCCTGCACGAGGCGAGCGTCCCCTACGATCCCCGACTCGCCCCGCCGGTCGCGGAGTTCGACCGGCGCAGCGGGCTGCGGGCCGGACGTACGCTCGCCGCCCTCCCGGCCGGGAGCCGCCCGGACGCGGTGTTCTGCTTCAACGACATGCTGGCCGTCGGCGTGATCCGCGCCTTCCACGAGGCCGGTCTCGCGGTACCCGGGGACACCGCCGTCGCCAGTGTCGACGGCAGCGAGGAGGGCCGGTACGCCACCCCGTCGCTGACGACGGTGGTGCCCGACAAGGCGGCCATCGCCTCACTGGCCGTCACCTCGCTGGCCGACCGCATCGGCGCGGCGACCCCGCCGCGCCACACCGTGCACGTGGCCCCGTACCGGCTGGAGGTCGGCGAGTCCACGGCCGGCGGGCGGCGGCCGGTGGTCGACTGAGCGGCGGGGCGTGGCGCGCGGAGCACCTACCGGATCGCCGCGTGGCGACGGCTACTTGACGGTCATCGCCGATGGGCGGAACGGCTATTTGACAGTCATCGCCGGCTGCACCCCGGCGATGGTGCAGACCGCGAAGTACAGCAGGATCGGGTGCGTGTACGGGACCTGCCGGTCCGGCAGGTGGAGGCGGCCGCGGCCGCCGGCACCGCCGGCGCGGGCCTCGCCCTCCGGGGCCGCGACGGCCGCGCCGGCCAGGTAGCGGGCGATCGACGGCCACTCCACATCGATGTCGGAACCCGTGGGCACGATCCACGACCACTGGTCGCCATGGGTGAGCACGCAACCGGAGTTGGGCAGGCAGTCGAGGATCCGAAGGCCGTGCTCGGCGGACGTCTCGACCACGTCGCAGGCGGTTCCGGCCGGGAACCCGGCCGAGGTCGGCACCTCGATCCGCTGCCGAGCGGACGGGGTCTGCCCCCCGCGCGCCATCGACCGTGCGCGGCCGATGTTCCGGCGGAGGGCGGCATACGCCTCGCCGCTCCGGCGCGGCGAGGGGATTTGTGGGGGTCGGATGCCCGCTAAGGGAGCCATGTCCGTCGCCTCTCATCGGGGCCGTGTGTGTGGGGGGGTTGCTGGCAGCGACCAGCCGCATCGCCGCCGGGCCCGGCCGACGGCGTCATCGCCTGGGTGACGGCGTGTCCGCGACGACGGCGTGAGGGACGCACGAACCTGTGGAGGGATCGTGGCGGTCGTCACGTGCCGATCGGCTGCTCCCGGTCCTCCCACTATGGTGTTGCCATCCTCAACTCGCAAGCCACAAAGTGCAATTCGCACAATGCGCCGGGGCAGGCCACCCTGCGGAGCCTCGTGGCAAACTGCGGCGGGACGGGACGTGCGCACGGGGAGGTAGCGGATGGCGGCCACCGACAACGGGTGGGGCGGCGGCCCTCCCACGGTGCTGCGCATGATCCTGGGACGGCAGTTGGAGCAGTTGCGTTCCCGCGCGGGCATCTCCTTCGAGCAGGCCGGCGCGACCATCGGCGTCAGCCACTCCACGATCCGCCGGATGGAGCAGGCCAAAGTCGCCCGCCTGCGCCTCTCCGACGTCGAGAAGCTGCTGCGGACGTACGGCGTCTCGGACTCCGCCGAGATCGATGCCTTCCTCGAACTCTCCCGCGAGGCCAACAAGCACGGCTGGTGGCACACCTACCGCGACGTGATGCCCGACTGGTTCGGCGCGTATCTCAGCCTGGAGCAGGCCGCCGTGCACATCCGGGCCTACGAGGCCCAGTTCGTTCCGGGCCTGCTGCAGACCGAGGAGTACGCCACCGCGTTGCTCGGCGCGGGCGACCCCCAGGCGTCGGCCGAGGACATCGAGCGCCGGGTCGCCCTGCGGCTGGGCCGCCAGCGCATCCTCACCCGGGAGCGGCCCCCGCTGCTGTGGGCGGTGATGGACGAGACCGTGCTGCACTGGCCGGTCGGCGGCGCGAAGGTGATGCGCGCCCAGATCGACCACCTGCTGGAGATCGGCACGCTCCCGAACGTCCGGCTGCAGCTGATGCCCTTCACCAACGGGCCGCACCCGGCCACCCGGGCCGGCGCGTTCCAGCTCTTCCGGTTCGAGGCCGCGGAACTGCCCGACGTCGTCTATCTGGGCGGCCTGGTCGGGTCGGCCTACCTCGACAAGCGGGACGAGGTCTCCGCCTACCGCGAGGCCATGGACCGGCTCGCCGCGCAGGCCGCGCAGGAGAAGAAGACCGCGGCACTGCTTCGTGCCCTACGCAAGGAGCTCTGACGTGGACCACATCCGCAACGGCATGAGTGCCGCCGAACTCGGGCCCCACGGCTGGTGCAAGCCGTGGAGCGACGACGCCGGCGGCGCGTGCGTCGAGGCGATGAGGCTGCCCGACGGCCGGGTGGCGCTGCGGCAGTCCACCGACCCCGGCGGTCCCGCGCTGATCTACCAGCGCCGGGAGATCGAGAGCTTCATCCGGGGTGCCAAGGCCGGTGCCGCCGACTTCCTGCTCCAGCAGTGATCCGTGTTGCGGCGGCGCATCGGGCCGCGCACCCCCTCGCCATGACCCAGCACACCGCATCACCCCGCACGACGCCGCACCACGACGAGGAATCCGGAGGACAGCGTGCCTGAGAACGGCTGGCCGGCAGACCGTATCGACACGAAGAACCCGCATCCGGCACGGGTGTACGACTACATCCTGGGTGGCAAGGACTACTACCCGCCCGACCGGGAGGCGGGCGACGCCATGGTGGAGGTGTGGCCCGCGATCGTGCCGCACATGCTGGAGAACCGGAAGTTCATGCACCGCGCCACGCGCTATCTGGCGCGGGAGGCGGGCATCCGGCAGTTCGTGGACATCGGCACCGGCATCCCCACCCGGCCGAACGTGCACGAGGTCGCCCAGTCCACCTCCCCCGACGCGCGGGTGGTGTACGTGGACAACGACCCGATCGTGCTCACGCTGTCGGAGGGCCTGTCCTCCAGCACTCCGGAGGGGCGGACCAAGTACATCGAGGCGGACATGAGGGATCCCGCCGCCATCCTCGAATCGCCGCAGTTCCGCGAGACGATCGACCTCGGGCGGCCCGTCGGTCTGACGATCATCGCGATCGTCCACCTGATCATGGACGAGGACGACCCGGTCGGCATCGTCCGCCGGCTGCTCGACCCGCTGCCCTCCGGCAGTTACCTGGCGATGTCCATCGGCACCGCCGACTTCGCCCCGGAGGAGGTCGGCCGGGTGAACGCCGAGTACACCGCGCGGGGCATGCCGATGCGGCTGCGGACCCACGCCGAGGCGCAGGAGTACTTCCAGGGGCTGGAACTGGTGGACCCGGGCGTCGTCCAGGTCCACCGCTGGCGGGCGGACGACGCCGTGGACCCGGAGGTCAGGGACGAGCAGATCGCGATGTACGGAGCGGTCGCCCGCAAGCCCTGAGCCTCCGGTGTCCGGGCCGGCCGCCGCCCGACGCCGTACGGCGGCCGGCCGGCCGTCAGGTCTCCGAGTGGCCGGCCCACCAGCCCAGTACATGGCCGATGTGCGTGACCATGAGCCGCTCGCACTCCTCGGCGGACCCCGCCTCCAGGAGGTCGAGCATGTCGAGGTGTTCGCGTGCCGACGCCTGGAGTTCCTCGGTCGCCACCAGACCGGCCAGGCCGGTCAGGCGCGTCTGCGCGCGCAGGTCGGCGACGATGTCGTGGAGCCTCATGTTGCCGGCCAGCTTCAGCAGGGTGAGGTGGAAGGTGGTGTCGGACTGGAGGTAGTGGGCCAGGTCCGCGTCGCGGGCGCCGCGCACGATCTCCTCGGCCAGGGCACGCAGGTGGGCCAGGTCGGCTCGGGTGAGCCGGCCCGCGAGCCGCCTGACCGCCGGTGCTTCCAGCAGCTGGCGCACGTCGACGATCGCGCGGAGTTCGTCCTCGCTCACCGCGGTGACGCGGAAGCCCTTGTTGCGGAGGATCTCGACCATGCCGCGCTTGGCGAGGTTGAGCATCGCCTCGCGGACCGGCGTGGCCGAGACTCCGAAGCGAGCGGCGAGCGTCGGAGCTGAGAACACCTCACCGGCAGGCATCTGGCCGGAGACGATGGCGGCGGCGATCGCCTCCTCGACCCGCTCGCGCAGGCTGCTCGCGGGCACGAGCAGCCCCAGGGGTGTGCTGTCCTCAGTCACCATGAATTTCCCCATCACCCATCAACGGCCAATCCTTCTCGGTGCAATGGCGCATTTTACGGATCGCTCACTCCTCCCGTCCGACCGCCGTCGCCCAAAGCGGCCTCAGGCCGGCGGCTGCCCGGCCCCGCTGTGGGTGGCCACCACCACGTCGAGCGCGGCGGCCGGCACTCCCCGGCCGTCGGGGCGTGGCCAGTGCACGGTGAGTTCGTCGAATCCGGCCGCTGCCACGTCCTCGGCGAACCGCCGGTAGGTGTCCGCGTCCCGGAACGGGCGGGTCTCGTCGAGCGCCACCTGGGCGATGCGCCGGACCTGTTTGCCGGGCGCCACGGCGGCGATCGCGGTGTCCAGGTTCCGGTTCTGCTCGGCGATCGCCGCCAGCCACTCCTGCGGCGCCGGTGTCTGCCGGTAGGGCCCGTACGTCACCCAGGACGAGCCCAGGAGCGCCGCCAGCCGCATGCTCCGCGGGCCCGTCGCGGCGACGGTCAGCGGCACCCGGGGCGTCTGGACGCAGCCCGGGATCATGCGCGCGTCCCTGGCGCCGTAGTAGGTCCCGCGGAAGTCGGTGCGGTCCTGCTCCAGCAGGGTCGCGAGCAGCGTCGCCCACTCCTCGAAACGGTCGGCGCGCTCCTTCCGGGACAGCGGCGTCTGGCCGAGCACGCGGGCGTCCGCGTCCTCCGCGCCGGCGCCCACCCCCAGGTCGAGGCGGCCCGCGGCCACGTGGTCGAGGGTCATGACCTCCTTCGCGAACGGCACCGGGTGGCGGAAGTTGGGCGTGGCCACCTGCGCGCCGATGCGGACGGTGGAGGTCGCGCCGGCCGCCGCCGCGAGCAGCGGCACCGTGCCGAACCAGGGGCCGTCGGCCAGGTCGCGCCAGGACAGGTGGTCGTACGTCCAGACGGTGCGCACGCCGGCCTGCTCCGCGTCGCGGACCCGGGCCAGGAACTCCGCCGGGTCGTTGTCGGGCAGGACCAGGCAGGAGAGGCGGGGAACGGTGGTCACTTGGGCACTCCGCCCTGCACCACGGTGCGGCTCCTCGTCCCGTCCCACAGCAGGCTCTGGTCGTCGGTGAGCGGGCCGTCCAGCAGGAGCAGGTCGGCGGTCGCGCCCACCTCCACCCGGCCCAGGTCGGGCCGGCCGATGAGTTCCGCGTTCACCCTGGTCGCCGAGCGCAGGGCCGCCTGCCAGCCGATCGCGTCGGCCTGGAGCCTCAGCCCGCGCAGCTGGTCGTCCTCCAGGTCGCCCATCAGGTCGGTGCCGAAGCCGACCCGGACGCCGGCCTGCAGGGCGCGTCGCACCGCGACGAGGCCGGAGTCCAGCACCTCGGCGTTCTTGGCGCGCTGGACCGGGCTGAGGTCCACCTCCTGCCAGCGCCGGGCCATCGCGTCGTAGGCCACGAGGGTCGGCACCAGGAAGGCGCCTGCCGCGGCCATCGCGGCGGCCGTGTCCTCGTCCAGCAGGTTGCCGTGCTCGATGGAGCGCACGCCGTTGTCGATCGAGTGCCGGATCGCCTCGGGCGAGTAGGCGTGTGCGGCGACGTAGGAGCCCCGGCGCCCGGCCTCCTCGGTGACCGCCTGGATCTCCTCGGCCGAGTACTGCGGCACCCTGATCGGGTCGGTGGGCGACACCACACCGCCGGAGGTCATGATCTTCAGCGCGTGGGCGCCGCGGCGGAACCGGTCGCGGGCCGCGACCCGCAGCTCGTCCACTCCGTCGACGACCTGGTTCATGGGCCCGGCGTGGAAGCAGATGTCGGTGTCGGCCGCGCGCGGGTCGCCGTGGCCGCCGGTCTGGCTCATCGCCGGGCCGGTCCACAGGTAGCGGGGGGACTCGATCAGCCCATCGGCGATCGCCTGGTCGAGTCCGGCGTCGCCTCCCGCGACGTCGCGGACCGTGGTGAATCCCCGGTGCAGCGCCCGGCTCAGTCTCCGGGCGCCGGCCAGGGCCGCATAGCTGAGCGGCGCGTTCTCCAGCCGCCACGCGTCGAGGCTGGTCGCGTAGGCGTGGAAGTGCGCGTCGATGAGTCCCGGCACGAGCGAAGCCCCTCGGGCGGCGAGCGTCCGTGCGGCCGTGTGGCCCCCGGCCGCGCCGGGGCCCACGGCCACGATCCGCCCATCATTGACGACCACGTCGGCCTCGGCGGGTTCCGCCTCGTGCAGCAGCGCGTCGGTGATGACGAGGTCGACGGCGGTCATCGGGCCGCCCGCAGTTCGGCGGTGGCCTGGGCGTCGACCGCCCAGGGCTGTGCGGTGATCACGACCCCGTAGGCGGAGCGGGCCGCCTCGACGGACACGAAGCCGTCGATCACGTCCTCCAGCACCTTCGCCGGGTCGCGTTCGGACGCGGGCCCGTAACCGCCCCCGCCGCCGGTGATGTTGGCCAGCACGTCCCCCGCCTCCAGCGCGTTGTAGCTGCCGCGGGTGACGACCTCGCGGTCGGTGCCCGGGTTGAGCACGATGCTCGCGGGGGTCGCGGGCTCGCCGCCGTCGACCGGCCAGGGTGCCGACTTGGTGCGGTAGACCAGCGCGATGCCGGTCGAGGGTGCGGTGAACCGGTAGACGCGCTGGACGCCGACGCCGCCGCGGTGCCTGCCGGGGCCGGCGGTGTCCGGGACGTAGCCGTAGCGTTCGATGAACATCGGCGACTTCTGTTCCAGCACCTCGACCGGGTTGTTGCGGCATCCCGGCTCGGACAGGTGCATGATGCCGTCCTCGCCGTCGCCGCCGAGGTGTCCGCCGAACCCGACGGCCTCGTTGGTCGCTTCGAGCCAGGGCTGGCCGGTGCGCGGGTTCGTCCCGAGCCCCATCATCGACGAGACGTCGCCGCCGGAGCAGGCGGGGACGAGGTGCGGCATGCCCTGCGCCAGCGCCTTGAGGATCACCTCGCCCGCGAGCAGGCCGGTCCACAGGGTGAAGGTGGGCATCGGCGGCACGGCGTGCATCACGCTGCCGGGGTCGGTGACGACCCGCAACGGGGCGAAGTTGCCCGCCACCACTGGGGTGTCCGGCGTGGTCAGTGCCTTGAACACGAGGCTGGACAGCGCGATCGTCTGGCCCAGCGGCAGGTTGATGGGTCCGCGTACGTCGCGTTCGCTGCCGGTCCAGTCGACGACGAACTCGTCCTCGGTGATGGTGACCGTGGCCTTGAGGAGGATCTCGCGGTCGGTGTCGACGCCGTCGGAGTCGACGATGTCGGTGGCGCTCCAGGTGCCGCGCGGCAGCTGGGCCAGGGCCAGCCGGGCCAGCCGCTCGCCGTGGTCGTTGATCGACTCCATCGCGGCGACGAGGACGTCGGTGCCGTGCTGGGCGGCGAGTTCCTGGGTGCGCCGCACTCCGGTCACGCAGGCCGACACCTGGGCCTGCAGGTCGCCGATGGTCCGCTCGGGCATCCGCGAGTTGAAGCGGATGATGTCGAAGATCTCCTGGTTGTACACGCCCGCGCGGTAGAGGCGCGAGCCCGGGAAGAACATGCCCTCCTCGTACATGTCGGTCGAGTCGAGGACGTACCCGGGGTTCTTCTGCTTCAGGTCGAGGACGTGGATGCGGCAGGAGGCGAAGCCGATCAGCCGCTCGTCGACGTGGATGGGTGCGAAGACGAGGGTGTCCAGCGTGTGCGCGGACGACCAGTAGGGGTAGTTGAGCAGGAACACGTCGCCGGGGGCCATGTTCCCGGCGCCGATGTGCTCGATCGCCCGGTGGATGCCGTGGTCGTTGCCGCGGGTGAAGATCGCGATGCCGGGGGCGTCGGCGACGACGTCGCCGTTCGCGTCGTGCACGCCGATGCCGTAGTCGTGGATCTCGTAGACCACGGTGTTGTACGCCGTCCGGCACAGGTTGCGGGCCATCTCCTCCGCGGTGGCGAGCATGGCGTGCCGGATGACCTCGAGGGTGATCGCGTCGGTCACTGGTCCTTCTCCTCCGCCTTGACGCTGATGACGAGTTCGCCGTGCTCGGCGACGCGCAGCCGGTCGCCGGCGTGCAGCACGGTGGTGGCGGTGTGCTCGGCGACGACGGCGGGGCCGTCGACGACGTCGCCGGCGAGCAGCGACTCCCGGCTGACCAGGCGGTACGGCACTCCGGTGTCGGAGTGGGCGAAGACCTGGCGCCGGCCCAGCACCGGCGGTTCCCCGGAGGTGCGTTCGGGGTGCAGGGGCCATGCGGGCTTGTCGACCAGGCCGACCGCGCGCAGCCGCAGCGTCACGATCTCGACCGGGTCGTCCATGACGTGGCCGTAGAGGCGTTCGTGGAGTTCGCGGAAGCTCTCGGCGAGGCCCTCGGCGGCGTTCTCGGCCGGGTGGGGCACCGTCGCCGCGTGTTCCTGGCCGGAGTAGCGGAGGTCGACCGAGCGGTGCAGGGCGCGGTGCTCCGGGCCGAAGCCCTCCTCGTCCAGGGCCGCGTTCGCCTCGGCCTCCATCGCGGTGAACGCCTCGTCGAAGTACGCGTCCGGGGTGGAGTCCAGCGGGAGCACGTCGGTGCGCGCGTAGTCGTGCTGCACGTCGGCCATCAGCATGCCCAGCGCGGAGAACGCGCCCTGCCCGGGGGGCACGATGACGGTCGGGATGCCGAGTTCGCGCGCCACGTCCACGGCGACCAGGCCGCCGCCGCCCCCGAACGAGAGCAGCGCGAAGTCCTTGGGGTCGCGGCCGAGTTCGACGGTGATCGCGCGGACCGCGCCGACGATCTTGGTGGTCGAGATGCGGACGATGCCGCGGGCCACCGTGGTCAGGCTCATCCCGAGCTGGTCGGCGACCGGCTGCAGCGACTTGGCGGCGAGGTCGTGGTCGAGCACCAGCGAGCCGCCGAGCGGCAGGTCGCTGCCCATGTAGCCGAGGACCAGGGCGGCGTCGGTGAAGGTGGGTTGGGTGCCGCCGCGCCCGTACGCGGCCGGCCCCGGGGAGGCCCCGGCGCTCTGCGGACCGACCTGGAGCGCACCGGCGGCGTCCAGCCAGGCGATCGAGCCGCCGCCCGCGCCGATGGTGTGGATGTTCAGGGACGTGGTGTTGATGGGCAGGCCCTCGAACTCGGCGCCCTGGTGCAGCACCGGCTCGCCGTCGAGGACCAGCGAGGCGTCCAGGCTGGTGCCGCCCATGTCGATGGTGATCAGGTTGGGGACGTCGATCACCTTGGCCAGCGAGGCGGCGCCGACGACGCCTCCGGCCGGACCCGACAGGATCAGGTTGACCGGCTGCCGGGTGGCCGTCGCGGCCGTCATCGCGCCGCCGCCGGAACGGGACATCAGGAACCGGCCGGTGAAGCCGCCCTCGTCCAGCCGCCTGGTCAGGGCTTCGAGGTAGGTCCGCATGATCGGCTTGATGTACGCGTCGAGCACGGCGGTCGAGGTGCGCTCGTACTCCCGGTACTCGCCGGACAGTTCGTGCGAGAGCGTCACTTCGACACCGGGGGCGACCTCGTGCAGCACCTCGCGCATGGCGAGTTCGTGCGCCGGGTTCGCGTACGCGTGCAGGAAGGCGACCGCGACCGCCTGATAGCCGCCGGCGGCGATCTCGGCGGCGACCGCGCGGGCGCCGGCCTCGTCGAACGGGGTGGCGACGCTGCCGTCGAACAGCGAGCGCTCGACCACCTCGAAGGTGTCGCGCCGCTTCAGCAGGGCTTCGGGCTTGCGGTAGGTGAGCGCGTACATCGGTCGCCGGTCGGTGCGCCCGAGCAGGTAGACGTCACGGAAACCCGCGGTGGCCACCACCGCCACCTTGGCGCCGGTGCGCGTCAGCAGCGAGTTGAGGCCCAGCGTGGAGCCGTGGTTGAAGGTCGTCACCTCGCTCAGCACGGCGTCGGCGGCGGCGAAGGCCGCGAGCACCCCCTTGGTGGGCTCGGCGGGGGTGGTGGCCACCTTCTCGAACCGCAACTCCCCGCTTTCCGGGGCGAGTTTCACCACGTCGGTGAAGGTGCCGCCGACGTCGACAGCGATGCGCACTTCGGCCATGTCGAACCTTTCTACGTTCGTGGGAGGGGGTCAGCGCCGACGGCGGTCGGCTGCCGCGAGTGCCACCGCGGCGAGGATGATGACGCCCGTGACCAGGTCTTTCATCTGCGGATTGATGTTGAGGATGTCGAAGCCGTTGCCGATCAGGGCGATCAGGAAGACACCGGTCAGCGAGCGCCAGACCGCGCCGACACCGCCGTAGATGCTGCTGCCGCCGAGGATGATCGCGGCGATGGCCTGGAGTTCCAGACCGGTGCCGGCCTGCGGCTGGCCGGAGGCGAGGCGGGAGACGCCGATCGCTCCGGCGATGCCGACGGCCAGGCCGCTGAGCGCGAACACGATGACCTTCACCCGGTCCACCCGCACGCCGGACAGGTGGGCCGCGTCCGGGTTGCCGCCGACGGCGAACACATGGCGGCCGAAGACCGTGCCGTTGAGCAGCACCCAGGCGATGGCGAAGACGGCCAGCAGGATGAGGACCGAGTAGAAGACCCCGCCGACCTGGCCGCGTCCGAGCTTGGAGAACCCGCTGTCGGTCACGGTGATCAGCGAACCGCCGGTGACGAGCACGGCGACGGCCTTGTAGACGAGGCTGGAGGCCAGCGTGGCGAGGAACGAGTGCACGTTCAGCCTCGTCACGGCGAGCCCGTTGAGCGCGCCCATCACCAATCCCAGGACCGGTGCGGCGAGCAGCGCCAGCCAGGTGCTGCCGGTGGACGTGGCGATCGACGCGGCGACCACGCTCACCACCGCGTACATCGCCGCCGTGGAGAGGTCGAACGCCCCCGAGACGATCACGAACGTACCGGCCACGGCGATGATCGCGAGCGGCGTGTTCTGGTTGAGGATGTTCATGACGTTCGTGAAGGACAGGAACGACGACGAGATGATCGACAGGGTCACGAACACCGCGACCAGCAGGATCAGCGCCGCGTAGTCCCCGGCGAAGGCGATGACGCGCGGTCCGAGCGGGGTGCCGGTGCGGACGGCGGCGCCTGCCCCGGCGTCGGGCGCGGTTTCGGTGGCGGTCATTGGACGGACTCCTTTGCCTTTCCTTCTTCGCCGGTTCCGGCCGGGCCGGCGACATCGAACAGCCGCCGCAGGACGTCTTCGACGGCCAGGCTGCGCGGGTTCACCTCGTCGAGCACCTCGCCGCGGCTGACCAGGTGGGCCCGGTGGGCGAGACCGAGCACCTCCTCGTGCTCCGAGGAGATCAGCAGCACTCCGATGCCGCGGGCCGCCAGGTCGGCGATGAGCTCGTAGATGGCGAGCTTCGCGCCGACGTCGACGCCGCGGGTCGGCTCGTCGAGGATCACCAACTTCGGTTCGCCGACGAGCCACTTGGCGATCAGCGCCTTCTGCTGGTTGCCGCCGGAGAAGCCCTGCACCGGCAGTTCGGGCTTGGCCGGGCGCAACTCCAGGCGGCGGACCAGCTCGTCCACCTGCCTGCCGACGGCCCGCCGGTCGATCACGCCGAACCGCGAGAAGCGGCCCAGCGAGGGGAGCGTGATGTTCTCGGTGACGCTGCGCTGGAGCACCAGGCCCTGGCCGTGCCGGTCCTCGGGGACCAGCACCAGGCCCGCGTCGCGGCTCCGCCGGGGCGTCGTGCGGCCGAGCGCGCGCCCGGCCAGGGTGACGCTTCCGGCGGTGACCCGGTCCGCGCCGATCAGGGCACGGGCGATCTCCGTGCGCCCGGAGCCGACCAGCCCCAGCAGCCCGACGATCTCGCCCGGCCGCACCTCGAACGAGGCCCCCTTCACTCCCGCGTCGCTGGCCAGCCCCTCGACCGTGAGCAGCGGTGCCACACCCGGGTCGGGCGCGGGCGGCAGCGGCGGGAACGAGACGGCGAGTTCCCGGCCGAGCATCGCCTCCACCAGCGAAGCCTTGGTCTGGCCCGCCGCGGGCGCGGTGCGGATCCTGCGGCCGTCGCGCAACACCGTGACGGTGTCGCTGACTTCGAGCACGGCGTCGAGGAAGTGCGAGACGTAGACGACCGCCCGTCCCTGTGCCGTGAGATGGCGGATGACCTCGTGCAGCCGCTGGGTCTCGTGCGCGGTGAGCGAGGAGGTCGGCTCGTCCATCACGATCACCTTGGCCTCGCGGGCCAGGGCGCGCAGGATCTCGACCTTCTGCTGGTCGGCGATGCGCAGGTCGCCCACCCGTGTCTCGGGAGCGATGCCGAATCCGGTGATCGCGTCGAGTTCGGCGAACCTGCGGCGCTGGTCGCGCCGGAGCACGCCGAACCGGCTCTGCTCGATCCCCAGGAACACGTTCTGGGCCACCGTCAGGTCGCGGACGAGCGACAGTTCCTGCGCGATCATCACGAGCCCGCGCCGCTGCGCGCGTACCGTGTCCCAGCGCCCGACGGGCCGGCCGTCGACGAAGATCTGCCCGGAGTCGGGCGAGTGGACCCCGGCCGCGATCTTGCCGAGGGTGGACTTCCCGGCCCCGTTCTCGCCGACCAGGGCGTGCACGCTGCCCGCGTGCACCGCCAGGTCGATGTCGTCCAGGGCCAGTGTGCCGCCGAACCGCTTGGAGATGCCGGCCAGTTCGAGGACCGGCTGGGCGTTGGCCATCGGCGTCAGCCGTTCCATTCGCCGGTGAAGTCCGGGGTCTTGGCCAGCGTCTCCTTGGTCGCGTACGGCTCGGTCGCGCCGACCTGGTCCGCGTTGACGACGGCCTGCGCCTTGCCGCCGTCCATCGCCTTGATCAGCTGCTCCATCGCCGACTTGCCCATGCTCACCGGGAAGTTGACGTAGTCCGCCTTCCAGGTGCCGGCTCGGACGGCGGCCACGGCGTCCTTGGTGCCGCCGGCGCCGGTCAGGTAGATGCTGCCGGGCTTGACGCCCGCGTTCTGCAGCGCGATCTGGGCGCCGGCGGCCTCCTGGTCGGCGTTCGACAGGATGACGTTGATGTCCTTGTGGGCCTGGAGCACGTTGCTGATCGCCTTGAGCGAGGTGTCCCGGTCGTACTGGCCCTCGACCGTGCTGACCACCTTGATGTTGGAGTGGGTGCCCAGCACCTTCTTGTAGGCGTCGCGGCGCGCCACGTCGAGCGGCGTCGACAGGTTGCCGACCAGCAGCACCACGTTGCAGGGACTGATGTTGGCGCAGTAGGTGACGACGCCGTCGGCCTGCTGCTGCGCGGCGGTGACCGGGGACACGGCGACGGTGGTGACCACGCCGTCGACCTGCGGCTCCATCTTGGTGATGTCCGGCCCGATCGGGTTGAGCACGGTGGCGACCGGGATCTTCTTGGGCAGCGGGAACGCCGCCGCCAGGCCGACGCCGTCGTTGGGGACCACGACGACGCCGTCGTAGCCGCCGGTGCTGGTGACGTTCTGGAGCTGCGACAGCTGGGTGTTCGAGTCGAACTGGCCGTCGAGAAGCTTGAGGGAGACCTTCTTGCCAGACGCTGCGGCGGCCTGCTGGACGCCCTTGTAGACAGCCTGGTTGTAGCCGTTCTGGCTGGATGCCGCGAGGACGGCGACCTTGAGTGTCCCGCCCTTGGAGCCGGCCGAGTCGGCGACTCCGCAGGAGCTGACGAGGAGGAGGGCGGTGGCGGTCACAGCCACGGTGCCGGAGATACGCAAACTGTTCATCGGAGTGCCTCCGCTTAGATTGCCGTGGCACAGTGATATGTCACACGTCACGCTTCAGGGAAGGGGCTCCTAGGTCACAACTCTATTTCGGCCATCTGCTGCCGGACGGAGTCCTTACCCCGGGCCACCGGATACCGGCCGCCCCACGCCGCCGGCCGACCCGCCATGGACGGCCGCAGCACAAAGCCGCAGGCAGTAGCTGTGACGGGCCATCCCGAAGGGCCACCGGGCGCAGCGGGCGCCGGGCCGCGGCCGGGCCGAAGTATGCCCTCGGCCGGGGCGGGAGTGGCTGGATATGAACCCTGGTGTCATGCCCGGCGCCGGCGCCCCACACCAGGGCTGCGGCCGGCCCGCGGCGTCACCGCGCCGCCGGCCCGGCCGTTCCGGTCCGGCGTCCCGAGCGGGCTCAGGCGCGGAAGAGCAGTTCGACCTGGGCCGTGTCCTCAGTCGCGCGGTGGTGGGCGATCAGGCCGTCCCGGAAGGCGAACCAATGGTGCATCTGCATGTCCATGGTCCGGCCGTTGGCCCGGTGGTGGGCCTTCATCCGGACCACGGTCATGACGTCCGTCTCGTTCGCCGCGAACGCCAGCGGAGTGAAGTCGTCGACCTCCATGGTCGAGCCGAACTGCTCGAAGAAGGCACTCACCTCGGACTTGCCCGAGCGGACGCCGTACCACGGCACGGCCGTGGACGCCGCCTCCGTCGCCCAGTTCACGTCGTCGCTCAGCGCGTTCAGGATGGTCCGCACGTCGCCGCGTCCGAACGCGTCGTAGACCGACTTGATGGTGGCGACGTTGGTGTCCGCGCTCATGGCCTGCCTCCACATGGTTGACACGCGTACCGGCGTCCTCGCACCGCCACGCTATGCGCCGACCGGTCACCGGGGCCCGCGCTCCGCCTGCGTCGCGGCTCAACCACTCGAACAGGCCATCTGCACCGGGCACGGACCGGCCCCGGCCGGACCGGCCGGGCTAGGCGGCCGGCGGGTTCGGGCGGGCCTGGAGTTTGGCGAGCTCGTCCCGGAACTGGGTGAGCAGGCGTTCGTTCTCGCGACGCAGGTCGCCGATGGTGGCGTTGCGGTGGTCCTCGTCGAGGGTGACGACCAGGGCGCCGCCCGGGGAGAGGGTGGCGTCGGAGATCTCGCTGATCTGGTCGGCTCCTTGGCGGCGGCAGGCCGCCACGACGTCGGCGCGGCGCAACCCCAGCCGGTGCAGCGCCTTCTGGATCACATGGCCGTTGCGGATCAGCGTCGTGGGGCGCCCCTCGAACAGCCGGACCAGGCGGGGGCTGCGGTTGACCATGCGCACCATGCCGGCGTTGAGCGCGACCAGGACGGCCGCGCCGAGCAGGCCGCCGGTGAGGCTGTTGTCGCTCCCGATGACCGCGTTCTGGACGACGTTGGACAGCAGCAGCATCACGACGAGGTCGAAGCTGTTGAGTTGGGCGAGGTCACGTTTGCCGCCGAGGCGCAGCAGCAGCGCCAGCCCGATGTAGACCAGCACCGTACGCAGCACCTTCTCTGCGGCCGGAATTTGGATGCTCCACAGGTCGTGCCAGATCAACGTCGTTCCCCTCGCTCATCGTTCGGTCACGGTGGGCCCGGCCGCCCGCGGGTGCGCGCGCCCGCCAGACAGCTTGCCGACAGGCCCCGCGACTGATCAATACTCTGCGTGATCCAGTCGCCGAGGCTCGGCGGTCGCCGGTGCCCGGCCGGGCCCGGGCCGGGATCACTCGGGAGCGGCCACGCCCACCGGTTCAAGGGCCGCCTTGCGTGCCGCGGGGGGTGCCACGACCGCGGCGATGAGCGCCGCGATGCCGAACAGGACGGCGACGCAGACGACCGCCCGAAGGATGGTGAGGTGGTCGGCGAGCAGGCCGACCGCGGGAGGACCGGCCAGGAACGCGCAGTACCCGATGGAGGCGATGACGCTGACCCGGCCCGCGGCGTACGCCGGCTCGTCCGCGCCGGCGCTCATGCCGACCGGGAAGCCCAGGGACGCTCCCAGACCCCACAGGATCACGCCCGCGAAGGCCAGCGGGGTGGCGGGGGCGAAGACGAACAGCAGCACGCCGGCGATCCCGAGCACGACCAGCACCCGCAGCACCGGCACCCGGCCGTAGCGGTCCAGCAGCACGGGCCCGAACCAACGCCCGAGCGTCATCGCCGACAGGAACACCGCGAAGGCCAGGGTGCCGACCGCCGCCACCGTGCCGTACCCGTCGATGGTGGCGATGCCGACCCAGTCGTTTCCGGTGCCCTCGGCGAAGGCGAACGCGAGGACGAACACGCCGATCAGCAGCGTCCGCGGTTCCCGCCACGCGGCGAGGGCGCTGCGCGCGGCAGGGGCCTCGGACGCATCCCCGTCACCCGCGTCCGCCGTCCCCGCGCCCTCGCTCAGGAACATCCGCGCACCCCACGGAACGGCGCAGGCGACGACGGCCCCGACGGCGATCAGGTGCGCCGTGACCGGAACGCCCAGGGCCACCATGGCCGCGCCGATGAGGGCTCCCAGGACGGTGCCCAGGCTGAAGCCGGCATGGAAGCGGGACATGATCGACCGTCCCAGGTGCTGCTCGACCACGGCTCCGTGGACGTTCATGGCCACGTCCCAGGCGCCGTTGGCGAAGCCGAGCACGAACAGCCCGGCGACGACCGGGGCGAGGCCGGCGAGATAGCCGAGCGCGACGGTCAGCAGGCTCACGGCCATGAGCACCGCCATCGCCGCCACCGTGCGCCTGGACCCGAGGCGGTGCACCACCGGTCCCGCGAGCGGCAGCGCGACCAGCGACCCCGCGGCGATGGCGAGCAGGACCAGTCCCAGCCGCGCCGGCGAGAGGTCCAGGTGGTCGCGGACCTGGGGGATCCGCGAGGCCCAGCTGGCGAAGGCGAAGCCGGCGCCGGCGAAGGCGATGGCGGTGGCCAGGACCGCGCGGCGAACCTCGGGCGGTGAGGGAGTCGTCGCGGCGGCAACGGAGGGAGCAGGGGGCACGGTAGGAGTCTCCTGGTCACGGGCGGGAACAGGCTCCAACGTAACCGCTCGCCTCCAGTACGCGGAGCCCCGGCCCCCACCCCTCGCACCCCGGCCGGGCAGCCGCCCGGCCCCCGGCCGTCGTCCACGCGTCAGCGCGTGCGGAATCCGTCAGCGGGTGCGGAACACCTCAGCGGGCATCGACAGGACCGCGCGGCGTCCGGGTCCGGTAGGAGTGGCCGAGTTCCGGGCCGAGCCCGAAGTAGTGGCGGAAATTGTAGATCAGGGGGCTCCAGGCGGCGGGGTCGATGTGGTCGGTGCCGGCAAGGACGATGCGGGAGTCGGCGTGGACCTTGCGCACGACGGCCTCCACGATGACGAATCCTCCGGAGACGTCCGGCAGGACCCGCTCGGCGCGGGCCTCCAGCTGGATCGGGCATTCGGCGACGCGCGGCGGCCGGACCAGGTGGGACGGCTCGCCGGTCAGGCCGGCGGCGGCGAACTTGTCCGGCTCGAAGCGGCAGCCCTCGTGCTTGGTCGGGGGCACCGGGTTCCGGCCGGTGAGCGGCGCCAGCCGCTCCACCGCCGGCCACTGGGCCGGGGCCGGCAGGCTGATCACCAGCTCGGGCCGGCTCGCGAGGTTGCGAGCGGTCTGCCCCTCGCCGCCCAGCCCGATGACGACGGTCTGCCCCAGGGCCCACGCGGACGATATCGGGGCCAGGTTGAACGAGCCGTCCGGATTCTCCGTGGACAGGAGCACCACCGGCGTACCGAAGTACAGGATGCTCGGCTCGATCTCCACGTGGGTGAGGGCGGCGTCCGCGGGCAGGGGGCTGGGCGGTGCTGTGGTCATGCGGGCAGCCTAGGATCCCGTTGCTTCGGCGCCTGCCGAAGCGTCACGGGTGAAGCGGCCCGCGCGGATGCGCGGCGCGAACCCGGGACCTGCCCCGTTCCGGCCCGAGTGCGCGCCGGCGCGGCCGTGTCA
This sequence comes from Streptomyces sp. NPDC020917, assembly GCF_044333795.1. Lineage (NCBI taxonomy): Bacteria > Bacillati > Actinomycetota > Actinomycetes > Kitasatosporales > Streptomycetaceae > Streptomyces > Streptomyces sp. NPDC020917. The sequence goes on from NZ_JBIRRR010000006.1 coordinate 484,474, forward strand.
GTCGTCGATCCCGGCCGCCTCCCGCGCATGGGCGAGCAGCGACACGGTGGGGCGGCCGGGCACCAGCCGCCCGTCCTGGACGTAGCCCTCCTCGCGCCCGGCCAGGGCTTCGACGAGCAGCTGCCGCCACTGCCCGACCTCCTCGGCGCGCGCCGTGTCGCGGGCCAGGTTGTGCAACTCCTGCGGGTCCTCGACGAGATCGAAGAACTGCTCCTGCCCCTCGCCGGACAGCCAGACGAACTTGCGGCGCCCGTCGGTGACCCACTGGCAGGACTGGCCGAGGATCGTGTGCTCGCCGTGCAGCGACGCGCGCCAGTCCGCCGGGGTCTCCCCGCGCAGGAACGGGACCAGGCTGCGCCCGTCGACGCTGTCGGGAACCGGCGCACCCGCGAGGTCGAGGAGGGTCGGCATCAGGTCGCGCAGTTCCACGACGTCGTCGACGACGGTGCCCCGCGGGCCGAAGCCCTCCGGTGCGGAGACGATCAGCGGGACGTGGGCCGAGCCCTCGTAGCCGTATCCCTTCCGGTACATGTCGTGGTCGCCCATCATGTCGCCGTGGTCGGAGACGAACACCACCACGGTGTCGTCCCGGAGCCCCTGCTCCGCGAGGGCTTCCAGGAAGCGGTTGACCTGCTGGTCGATGTGGGACATGTGGCCGTAGTAGCCGGCCTTGGCCCGGTGATGGACGTCGTCGGACTGCCGCCCCACGAGGGCGTCGTGCGCGCCGTCCCGGCGGAACGCCGCCCAGTCGCCGGTCCAGTCCCCGACCGGGGGATCCGCGGGCGGGCCGCCGACGTACTGGTCGAAGGCCCACTGCGGCGGGTCGAGCGGCGAGTGCGGGCGGTGGAAGGACAGGTACAGGAAGAACGGGCGGGTGGGGTCGCGCCGGTACAGCCAGTTGACGGCCTCAGTGGCGACCCAGGTGGTGGGGTGCAGCGACTCCGGCTTGTCCCAGGGGCGGGCCACCACGCTGTTGCAGTTGAGGCCGTTGTCGGTGTAGTCCTCGTCGGCGGTGGCGCCGGGCTGCCGGCGCAGCCACGGCAGGTAGTCGTCCACCTCGCGCAGGTCGCGGACGTTGCGGCGCCGCGCGAAGTGCAGGTAGCCGTCGTGCAGCAGGATCTCGTCGAAGCCGATGCGGGACCGCTCGGGCCACACGTGCATCTTCCCGATCGCCTGCGTCTGGTAGCCGGCCCGTCCCAGCTCCCGGGGCAGGGACACCGGATGGGTCCGGTCGAACGGGATGCCGTCGGTGTAGCCCACCCGGCCGTGGGCCTCCTGCGACTGACCGGTCATCAGGGCGACGCGGGCGGGCACGCAGGTCGGCGTCGCGGAGTAGCCGCGGCTGAACCGCGTCCCCTCACCCGCCAGTTGGTCGAGGTAGGGCGTGCGGACGACCGGGTGGCCGGCGGCCGACAGGGCGTCCCCCCGCCACTGGTCGACGCAGACGAGAACGATGTTGGGCTGGGCCACGCGGGCTCCTTGTCTCGTTCCAGGATTACGACGGCACGAGCCTACCCAGGGCCTCCGGCGCGGCGTCCGGGCCTGTGACCTGGCCCGGGACCGGATCGCCCGGTCCGTCCGATCCGGGCCCGTATACGATGTCCGGCAGCGGTGCCCGAGCCGGCTGGCGCCGTCCCCGGCCGGTCGCCCTCCACGACACCGGCCGTGCACCGGCGGAAGCCGGCCCCCACGACAGGACAGCGCGTTGACCCACGACGACACCACCGCTCCCGTGGAGCCGTTCCCGCCCGCTCACGACACGGCCGGCGGCGCGCCCCGGGCATGCTGCGCGCCGCGGCCTGAGCCGGGGCTCCTCTCCCCCGCAGAACAGGGCCGGCTGCTGCCCCTCGCGCCGCCTTCGGAGCGACGCGCACCAGGCGGTGCGCTGCAGGAACCCGTCCTGCTGCCCGGCGGGGAGTTCGCCATGGGTGACGCGTTCGACGAGGGCTACCCCGCCGACGGTGAGAGGCCCGTGCACCGGGTCCGCGTCGATCCGTTCGCGGTCGATCCGGCCGCGGTCACGAACGCCGAGTTCGCCGCCTTCGTCGAGGACACGGGGTACGTGACGCAGGCCGAACGCTACGGTTCGTCGGCGGTGTTCCACCTCGCGGTGGCGGGTCCCGACGAGGCGGTCCTGGGGCGGGTCGAAGGAACGCCGTGGTGGTGCACGGTGAGGGGCGCGACGTGGGCGCACCCCGGGGGGCCGGCCTCCGACCTGGACGGACTGCTGGACCACCCCGTGGTCCACGTGTCCCATCACGACGCCCTGGCGTACTGCCGCTGGGCGGGCAAGCGGCTGCTCACCGAGGCGGAGTGGGAGTACGCGGCACGCGGCGGCCACGCGGGGCGGCGCTTCGCCTGGGGGGACGACCTCACGCCGGGCGGCGAGCACCGCTGCAACATCTGGCAGGGCACCTTCCCCACGCACAGCACCATGGCCGACGGCTACCTCACCACCGCCCCCGCGCGCAGTTTCGCGCCCAACGACTTCGGGCTGTGGAACATGGCGGGCAACGTCTGGGAGTGGTGCGCGGACTGGTTCTCCCCGTACTACTACCGGCGCTCCCCGCAGGACAATCCGGCCGGCCCGCGGTTCGGCCAGGGCCGGGTGATGCGCGGCGGCTCCTACCTGTGCCACGCCTCGTACTGCCACCGGTACCGGGTGGCGGCCCGGTCGGCCAACGCGCCGGAGTCCTCGTCCGGGAACCTCGGTTTCCGCTGCGCCGCCCGGAGCTGACACACCGGCCGACCGGGACCGGGGGGTGCCGCGGGGCGGGTGTCAGGCGTCCGGTCCGCCGGCGGTCAGCATCTCGTGGCCGGCCTGGGAGGCGACGTGGGCCTGCGCCGCCGCGGCGGCGGCCTCCGGATCGCGGGCGCGCAGCGCGGTGACGATGGCGTCGTGCTCGTTGACGACGTCGCGCCAGTTCTCGTCGTTGCGGGGCGTGGTGATGCGGTACCTGCGGACGGTCATCAGGAGCTGCTCGGTCAGCTCGCCGAGGATCCGGTAGCCGCCGGCGGCCGCCAGGACCCCGTGGAAGTCGGAGTTGAGGCCCGGCAGTTGTTCCACCGCACCCTGGTCGAGTGCGGCGCGCATGGCGTCCTGGATCCGTTCCAGCTCGGCCAGGAGCGCGTCGTCGACGCGTTCGGTGGCCAGCCGGGCGGCGAGTCCCTCGATCGCCTCACGGGCGAGGAAGACGCCGCGCATCTCGGTCGTGTCGACCTCGGAGACGACGACACCGGCGTGCAGTTGCGAGGTGACGAGCCCCTCGGACTCCAGCCGCTTGATCGCCTCGCGCACCGGGATCTTGCTGACGCCCAGGGTGCGGGAGAGCTCGTCCATGTTGATCCGCTCGCCCGGCCGCAGGTCGCCCTCCGCGATCGCCTGCCGCAGGGTCTCGTGGACCAGCTCCGCCTTGCTCTTGACCTGGGGCAGCCGCGCGGCCCACGTGTTCTCCGCCATGCGGTCATCGTATGCGATATCCCATGGACGTCGGCAGGGAACCCCACGGGCTCCGGCGAGCCCGTGGTGATCAGGCACCGTCGAGCGGCGGCAGCCCCATGCGGACGCGGTGGCCGTCCCGCAGCAGGCTCGCGGGGCTGACCGCGGAGGCGCCCGCGTCCAGGACGAACTCCTGGCCGTTCATCAGCAGGGCGTCCGGCGAGGCGGCGAACGCGACGGCCGCGGCGACCTGTTCGGGGGTGGCGAGCAGGCCCGCGGGGTTGCTCTGCCGCAGCCGGGCGAGGTCGCCCTCGCCGTCCAGGCGCGACTCGGTCGCCGGCGTGCGCACCCAGCCGGGCGAGACGGTGACGAACGAGATCCCGAACCGGCCGTAGTCCACCGCGAGTTGGCGACCGAGCGCGGCCAGCGCCCCCTTGGCCGCCGCGTAGGCGGGCAGACCCGGGGCGGCGGTGCGGTGCAGGACCGATCCGATGGTGACGACGGCGCCGCCGCGCGCGGCGACCATGGCCGGCAGCACCGCGCGGATGCACAGGAACGCGGACGTGAGGTTCGCCCGCAGCACCCGGTCCCAGTCCTCCTCCGTGGTGCGGTCCAGCGGGGCGCCCTCCGTCACCCCGGCACAGGCGACCAGGACGTCGACGCCGCCGTGCTCGGCGGTCACGGACCTGACGGCCGCGGCCACCTCGTCGGCGTCGGTGACGTCCGCGCGGTGGTAGGTGGCGCCGGGGAGCCCGGGATCGACCAGGTCCAGGCCGGCCACCCGCAGGCCGTCCGACAGCAGACGAGCGGCCACGGCGCGGCCGATGCCGCCGGCCGCCCCGGTGACCAGGGCTGTTCGGGTCATGGGGCCGCTCCTCAGGAGATGGGCGGGCCCGGCCGGCTCCGCCGAAGGTCGTCGGGGCTCAGGGTGGAGATCCCGATCAGAAAGTATACGATCTACTAAATAACATCAAGGAGTCGCCATGCCTGCCGACGACGGTGCTTCCCTCACCGTGCCCCCGGCCGCACCCGCAGCCGGGCCTGCCGCCGTGCCCACAGCCGTGTCTCCCACGACGCGCCCCACCGATCCCCTCGTCTCCGCCCTGCGCTCGCACCGGCTCCTCGCCATCGTCCGCGGCGACGATCCAGGTGCGGCGCTCGACACGGTCCTCTCCCTCTTCCGGCTCGGCGTCGGCGCCGTCGAGGTCTCGCTCACCACGGCCGGCGCACCGGGAGTCATCGCCCGCGCCCGCGCGGAACTCGGACCCGGCGCGCTGCTCGGCGCCGGCACGGTGCTGACGCCCGCCGATGCGGAGCAGGCCGCCGCGGCGGGAGCGGCGTTCGCCGTGACGCCCGGCATCACCGGCGCGCTCGCAGCCTGCCACGACCTCGGACTGCCGGTGCTGGCAGGGGCGTTGACGCCCACCGAGGTCGTCGCGGCCCTGGCCGCGGGTGCGGCCGCGATCAAGCTCTTCCCCGCCTCGCTGGGCGGCGTCCCGTACCTCCGGGCGCTGCGGGCGCCCTTTCCCGACGTGCCGTTCGTCCCGGTCGGCGGCGTCGACGAGGCGGCCGTGCGCGGCTACCTGGCGGCGGGCGCCACCGCGGTCGGCGTCGGCTCTCCGCTGATCGGCGGCGCGGCCGCCGGGACCGGGGAGCCGGGTGCGCTGGCGGCGCGGGTGGCGGACTACCTGCGCGCGGTCGAAGGCACCCCGCTCGAAGGTGCGTCGTGACGGGCCGCCCGGCCGACGGACCGCGGGCGACCGCCGCGGCGACCGACGTCCTCACCTTCGGCGAGACCATGGCCGCGCTGCGCGCGGACGACCCGCTCATCATGGGCGGCCCGCTGCGGCTGTCGGTGGCGGGCGCGGAGTCCAACGTGGCCATCGGCCTGGCGCGGCTCGGCCACCGGGCCGGCTGGGCCGGGCTGACCGGGGCCGACGAGTTCGGCCGCCTGGTGCGGCGCACCCTGCGGGCCGAGGGGGTGGACCTCACGCATGCCGGGATCACCGATGCCGCGCCGACCGGCCTGGTGGTGTTCGAGCCGCGGGTGGCGGACCGGGTCCGCGTGTCCTACTACCGCAGCGGCTCGGCGGGTTCCCGGCTGACACCCGACCGTCTGCGCCACGCGCTCTCGGCGGGCGCCCGCATCGTCCACCTGACCGGAGTGACCGCCGCGCTGGGCGGCGGGCCGCGGCGGGCGGTCGAGACCGCCGCCCGCCGGGCAGCCGAACAGGGCGCGCTGGTCTGCCTGGACGTCAACCACCGCGCGCGCCTGTGGTCGCGCGAGGAGGCCGCCGAGGCGCTCCGACCCCTCGTGCGGCACATCGACGTCCTGATCGCCTCGGAGGACGAACTGCCGCTGGCCGCACCGGCCGGTGCGGCCGGCGAGGACGCGCAGGTGGCCGCGCTGCTGGCGCAGGGCGTGGACGAGGTCGTCGTCAAGCGGGGCGGCGCGGGGGCCACCGCCTTCACCGCCGAGGGCCGGGTGTCGCTGCCGGCCGTCGCGGTCCCGGTACGGGACACCGTGGGCGCCGGCGACGCCTTCGTGGCCGGGTATCTGTCCGCCGTCCTCGACGGAGAGCCGTTGGAGGCCCGGCTGGACCGCGGGGTCACCACCGGGGCCTTCGCGGTCGCCTCCCGGGGCGACTGGGAGGGGCTTCCGTCGCGCGAGGAACTCGGTCTGCTGCGCACCGCGCCGGAAAGCGCCCTGCGATGACCGTGCCCAACATGCCCAACTCCCCCGTCGCCGCCGGAGGCTGGGAGGCCGTCGGCCCCGACCGCTTCCGACTCGCCGAAGGCGCCCGGTGGTCCGGCGGGCGGCTGGTGTTCGTGGACCTGCTGGCGGGCGACCTGTACCGCCACCGGACAGCGGCGCGCCATGCGGAACGGGTCGAACGGCTACAGCGCCTCGGCGTACCCCTGGGCGCGGTCGCCCCGGTGGCGGGGCGGCCGGGGTGGTGGATCGCGGCCGCCGGAACGGGCTTCGCGCTGGTCGGCCCAGGGGCCGGTCCCCCGGACTGGCTCGCGAGGCCGGAGGAGGCCGCCGGCACCCCGATGCGGATGAACGACGGCGCCTGCGACCCCGCCGGGCGCTTCTGGGCGGGCAGCATGGCGGCTGACGGTTCGCCGGGCGCGGGGTCGTTGCACCGGCTCGATCCCGACGGGTCGGTGCACCGCGTGCTCCACGGCCTCGGGGTGCCCAACGGGCCGGCGTTCAGCGCGGACGGCACGGCGATGTACCTGGCCGACAGCGCTGCCCGCACGATCCACCGGTTTCCGCTCGACCCGGGGTCCGGCGCGCTCGGCCGCCCGCACCCGATGGTGCGGTTCGCCGCGGGCGAGGGCCGCCCGGACGGCATGGCCGTGGACGACGCCGGCCTGCTGTGGGTCGCCGTATGGGGCGCGGCCGAGGTCCGCGCCTACTCCGCCGCCGGCGCACTCGTCCGTACGGTCGCCGTCCCCACGCCGCACGTGTCGAGCGTGGCGTTCGGCGGCGGCCGGATGTGGGTGACGACCGCCCGCCACCGCCTTCGACGACCGGACGCAACCGCCGGTGCCGTGCTGGGGAGTCCCACCGCGGTCACCGCGCCGCCGGCCCGCCCGTACGGCTGAGAAGAATCTTGACATCACCCCTGTTCCTTATTTCGTATATCGCATACGGTAAGCCGACCCCGTCAGCACCGTCCCCCGAGCAAGGTGAGGTCTCCCATGACCGGTCTGGCAACGACCGAAGACGGAACCGTGGACACGCAACACCTGCGGCCCAGCAGGCGCACGATGGTGGCCAGCACCGTGGGCACCGTCATGGAGTGGTACGACTTCAACCTCTACGGCCTGGCCTCGGCGCTGGTGTTCGGTCCGCTGTTCTTCGGTTCGGCCGGCGTCAACGGCACGCTGGCCTCCTTCGCCACCTTCGGCGTCGGCTTCGCCGCCCGGCCGATCGGCGGCATCGTCTTCGGGCACCTCGGTGACCGGATCGGCCGCAGGTTCGTCCTGCTGATCACGATGCTCGGCATGGGTCTGGCGACCACCCTGATCGGCGTCCTCCCCACGCATGCCGTCGCCGGCGTGTGGGCGCCGATCCTGCTGGTGACGCTGCGGATCTGCCAGGGCATCGCGGTCGGCGGCGAGTTCGCCGGCGCCACGCTGCTGACCGTGGAGAACGCGCCACCGCGCCGCCGCGGCCTGTTCGGTGCCGTCCCCGCCATGGGCACCGGGGCGGGCTTCGTGCTCGCCACCGCGGTCTTCGCGCTGGTGAGCATGCTGCCCGACGCCTCCTTCAACTCCTGGGGCTGGCGCGTGCCGTTCCTGGCCAGCGCGGTGCTGGTGCTCTTCGGCCTGATCGTGCGGCACGGCATCGACGAGACGCCGGTCTTCGCCGACCTCGAGGACCAGGGCAGGACGGTCCGCTTCCCGCTGCTGCTCACCCTGCGCAAGCAGCCCGGAGCCGTGCTGCGCACCATGGGCATCACCGTCTCCGGCTTCGTGTGGGGCTACCTGATCCAGGCGTTCGGCATCTCCTACGCCACCAAGACGCTCCACATCCACAAGGCGACGATGCTCTGGGCGGTCGCGGTCGCCTCCGCGCTGGAGATCGCCGCGATCCCGTTCTGGGGCTGGCTCTCCGACGTCATCGGAAGACGCGTCATGGTGATCACCGGCCTGGTGTGCACCGTCGCGTACGCCTTCCCCTTCTTCCTGCTGCTGGGCACCAGGAACACGCCCCTGATCTTCCTGGCGATGGTGCTCGCCATCCCGATCTGCAAGGACATGGTCTTCGGGCCGCAAGCCGCCCTGGTCGCCGAGCAGTTCGACGCCCGCGTGCGCTACAGCGGGGTGAGCGCCGGCCGGGAGATCGGCGGCGCCCTCTTCGGCGGCACCGCCCCGTTCATCGGCACCGCCCTGGTGGCCGCCAGCGGCTCCTACACGCTGGTCGCGCTGTACGTGATCGCCGGCTGCGTGGTCACCGCCATCGCCGTACTCGCCGGCCGGGAGACCTCCCGGGACGGCACCCAGGACCTCGCTGCGATCGCGGCCTGACCCCTCGTAACGCCGGCCGCCGCCCGTCAGGCAGGCCAGCCGTCCGGTCCGCCACCCGCGGGCCGGACGGCCCGACAACTGGAGACCCCGTGAGCGACACCGCAGTCCGCATCGCCAAGGTCGAGGCCCTGGCCCTGCACGCCAGCTTCGACGACCTGTACGACTCCCCCGACGACGTCCCCGGCTGGCTCCGCTACCCCGCCTCCAGCCACCTCGTCCTGCCCAGGCGCGGCCAGTACGCCACGTTGGTCAAGGTGCACGCCGAGGACGGCCGCGTCGGCATCGGAGAGTGCTACGGGCTGCCGTCGGCCGAGGTCACCGCGACCGTCGTGTCCCACGTGCTGGCCCCCCTGCTCGTCGGCCAGGACGGCATGGCCACCACCGCCGTCTGGGAGCGGCTGTACCAGGGCCAGGCCGCCGGCGGCCACAACCGCGGGTTCTACCTCGAAGCCCTGGCCGGGATCGACCTGGCGCTGTGGGACCTGCGCGGCAAGGTCGCCGGCCTGCCGGTGCACCGCCTGCTGGGAGGCCCGGTCCGCGAGCGCGTCCCCTGCTACGCCAGCCCCGTGGCGCTGCACACCGACCCCGAGGACTCCGCGCGCCAGGCGCTCGGCTTCGTCGAGGCCGGGTTCACCGCGCTCAAGGTGAAGATCGGCCGCGGCGTGCGGACCGACCGCGCGCACCTGGCCGCGGTCCGCGAGGCCGTCGGCGAGGACGTGGCGGTGCTGACCGACGCCAACTGCGCCTACGACCTCGACGAGGCGACGCGCGTCGGCGCTGTCCTGCGCGACCTGGACATCTCCTGGTACGAGGAGCCGTTGCAGGTCGACGACCTGGCCAACCTCGCGGAACTGCGCCGCCGCACCGGCCTGACCATCGTCAACGGCGAGACCCACTTCACCCGCTTCGACCTGCGCGACTCGCTGCTGCACCGGGCGATCGACGTCTTCATGCCCAATGTCGCCCGCAGCGGCGGCATCACCGAGGCCACCCGCCTGGCCGCGCTCGCCTCCGCCTTCCACGTCGACGTCGCTCCGCACGGCGTCGGCTCGGGCGTCAGCCTGTGCGCGGCCCTGCAGTTGTGCGCGGCGACCCCCAACCTGCGCACCTACGAGTACAACCGGCTGCCCAACCCGATCCGCGAGGGCATCCTCCGCAATCCGCCCGAGTTCCGCGACGGCGCCCTGACCGTCCCGCAGGGACCCGGGCTCGGCTTCGAACTCGACGAGGCCGCCGTGGACCGCTACACCGTAGCCCGCTTCTGAGCACCACTCACCAGCGAACGGAGACCACCGTGCCCACCTCCCCGCTCGGCGATACCGGCTCCTCCCCCGACCAGCCGCGGCCCCCGGATACTCCCTCGGCTGCTGGCGGCCGCCGGGCGACACCGACTTCAGCCACCTCCCGGACATCCCCGTCGGGCGCTGGGACGTCAACCCGCAGAACTGGAACGCGGTCGCCGGCTTCGTGACGTACATGCCGTGGAACTCGACGATCGGCACCCGCACCGGCCCCGAACTGACCCTGACCGTCCCGCCGTTGTCGATCGAGTTCTGGGTCCGCACGCCCTGACCGGGGACACTCCCGTCCCTGCTCCATGTCCGGATCTGGCAGCAGACCGTCATTGCCGCCCCCGGGCCGCGCGGGTCAGGATGGATCCGTGCCCGACACCCGCCGCGTCGTCATCGCGGTCCTCCCCGACGTCGACCTCCTCGACGTGACCGGCCCGGCCGAGGTCTTCGCCCTGGCCGACCGGGAGACCGGCGGCGCGGCGGGCTACCGGGTCGAGCTCGCGGCGCCGGCCCGCGGCGAGGTGGCCACGTCGGCGGGGCTGCGGCTCGTCGCGGACCTGTCCTTCGACGAGGTGGACGGCGTGCTGGACACGCTGCTCGTCCCCGGGGCGCTGGAAGCCGGCCCCGGGGACGGGAATCCACGCGTGGACGCCGACGTCGTGGCCTGGATCGCCCGGATCGCACCGCTGGCCCGGCGGGTCGTGTCCCTGTGCCTGGGCACGCATCTGCTCGCCGCCACGGGGATGCTGGACGGCAGGACGGCGACGACGCACTGGTCGGCCGCGGCGCAGCTGGCGGCCGAGCATCCGGGGGTCACCGTCGACCCCGACCCGATCTTCGTGCGCTGCGGCAGCGTGTGGACCGGCGCCGGGATCGGCTCCTGCATGGACCTGGCCCTGGCGCTGGTCGCCGAGGACCTCGGCGAGGAGGTCGCCCTGGCGGTGGCGCGGCAGCTGGTCGTGTACGTCAGACGCCGGGGCGGACAGAGCCAGTTCTCGGTCCCGCTGAGCCGGCCGCCGGCGGCCCGCCGCGACATCGACGAGCTGCGGATGTTCATCGTCGACCACCTGGACGGCGACCTGTCCGCCACCGCGCTCGCGGCACGGATGTGCCTGAGCGAGCGCCACTTCGCGCGCGTCTTCCGTCAGGAGACCGGAACCACTCCGGCCGCCTATGTCGAGGCCGCGCGGGTCGAAGCGGCCCGGAGCCTCCTGGAGGGCACCGACCAGCCCCTGGACCGGGTCGCCGCCGCGTGCGGGCTCGGCTCGGTGGAGACGCTCCATCGCGCGCTGCGCAAGCGGCTCGGCACGACGCCCGCGGCCTACCGGCGGCGGTTCCGCATGACCGCCTGACCCTTCTCTGCGACGCCCCCGGCGTTCGCCGCGATCCCGATCCCCTCTCCGGCCCCGGGCCACGCACGCGGGACGGCGATGCCGCCTGCCCGGAATCCGCCCGTGCAGCAGAACCCCGGCCCCTGCGCGGAGCCGTCACCCTTCGGAAGGGAGGGCCGTCCGTGCCCTTGCCGACGTCGTTGAGCACGCTGCGGGAGCGCCCGTACCGGCTCCTGTGGATCGCGCGGAGCGTCTCCGCTCTGGGCAATGCCCTGATACCGGTGACCGTGGTCTTCGCCATCCTGCGCTCGGGTGGCAGCGCCCTGGACGTCGGCACCGTCCTCACCTGCCATGCGGTCGGCCAGGTGGCGATGCTGCCGGCGGGCGGGGTGTGGGCGGACCGGCTGTCCCGCAAGCTCGTGCTCATGGCGACCGACGCCGTCCAGGCGGTCTGCTACGGCCTGCTCGCCGTGATGATCTTCCTCCACCAGGCGGCGGTCTGGCAGTTCGCCGTCACCTACACGATCGCCGGCATGGCCTTCGCCTTCTTCACCCCGGCCTCCAGAGCCGTCCTGCCCGAACTCGTCGGCGCGGAGCACCTGCAGCCGGCGAACGCCCTGCTCGGCCTGACCGACAGCACCACCAAGGTGATCGGCCCGGCCCTCGCGGCGCTGCTGCTGGCCGTCTCCAGTCCGGGCACCGCGATCCTCGTCAACTCCGTCAGCTTCCTGCTGAGCCTGGCGCTGGTCTCGCGGATGCATCCGCGCAGGCAGCCGCAGCGGCCCGGGAAGCAGCGCTTCCTCGCCGACCTGCGGGACGGCTGGTCGGCGGTGGCCCGGCGCCGCTGGTATCTGGCGAACCTGCTCTGCTGGGGCGTCTGGAACTTCGCGATCGCGTTCTTCTTCGTCCTGGGCCCGGTCGTGATGCAGCACGGCCACGGCGGGGCCGGCGCCTGGAGCGTGATCACGGTCACCGGGGCGGTGGGCTCCATCGCCGGCGGGCTGGCCGCGCTGCGCTTCCGGCCGCGCCGCCCGCTGGTCACCGCCAACGCGGCCGCGGTGATCGGCGCCGTCCCGCTGGCCCTGCTCGCTCCCCCCGCCCCGCTCCTCGCCATCGCACTCGGCACGGCCGTGGCCTTCGCCATGACCGCGCTCGTCGGCGAGGTGCTGGCGACGACGCAGCAGCAGCTCTTCCCCGAGGAGATGCTGGCCCGGGTCAGCTCGCTGGACTGGACGATCTCGTTGATCGCCATGCCCGCCGGCTACGCGGCCGCCGCTCCCGTCGCCCAGTTCCTCGGCACGCGCACCGCTCTCCTCGCCGCCGCGGCCCTCATCGGCACCCCCTGCCTGCTCCTCAACCTGCTCCCCGGCGTGCGCTCCGTCCAGCGCTTCCCCGACAACACGATCGGCATCACCCCCGCCCAGCCCCCCGATACCGCCTGCCCCGAACCCGCAGCCGTCCCCTGACGGGCATCAACGGCGATACTCGGGTGAGACGACGTCAACGGGGGGTGTAGTCATCAACGGGTGGGCCCGAAGGCGGATCGCCAGGACCGCTGCCGCCGAGCAGCCGGACGGCGCGCCGACGTCGATCGACGACCGGGCGTGGACCTTCATGGCGCCTGAGGAGCGCATCGAGGCGGTGGTTGCGAGCCTGGTCGACCGGAGAGCGGCAACAGCCTCCACGCCCATCGGCCTGTCCGCGGAAGAGATCGAGGCCGTCGAGCACGATCAGCCGGCACCGATCGGCGGCGCCTACCGCCGGTTCCTGGAGCTGGCCGGCGGTGGCATCGGCCTCTTCCTGGAAGGAAGCGACGTCTTCCACCCCCCGGTTCTCGGCCTGCGCGAAGCCGCCGAGGACCTGCTGGCGGAGAACAACGTGCCCGCCGCCCTCGCCTCCACGGACAGGGTGATCCTCATGCACCAGGGCTACTGGTTCGACTACCTGAAGGGCACCGGTCCCGACCCGGAAGTCTGGACCTACACGGAGACGTTCCAGCACCCGCTCACTCCGTTCCGAAGCGCGGGGAGGTTCTCGGACTGGCTCCGGGACCAGGCCGACCGGCATCGCGGCCCGGGCAGCGAGCCCCCGGCTGGCTAGGGTGGCGGTCATGGAATCCGCCACGATCAGCGGTGCGGCCGCTGGACCCGTCGTCCTCGACGCGCTGGAGCTGGCTCGCGATGCGGAGCTGGAGGGGCGGTTCGCGGAGTCGGCTCACCGGATCCTTGCGGACCTGGTGGAGGGGGGCGCCGCGCTGGGCTGGGTCGAACCGCCCTCGCGGGACGAGGTGGCGGAGCTGCTCGGCCACGTGGTGTCCGCGGTCCGGCGCGGGGACGGGGCCCTGCGTGCCGCGTACGTCGAACGCCGGCTCGTCGGCCTGGGGTACTGGCTCCGCTACGCACGGCCGACCCATCGGCCGCACGCCGATCTGGAGAAGATCGCGGTGGACGGCGCCGCCCATGGCCGGGGCGTCGGCCGAGCCCTGACCGCCGCCCTGATCGCTGACGCCCGCGAGGCGGGGATCGAGGTCCTCACCCTCGACGCGCGCGGCGACAACGCCGGCGCCCTGCACCTCTACCGGTCGCTGGGCTTCACCGAGTACGGCCGTCTGCCGGACTTCGTCGCCGTCGGCGCACTCCGCTTCGACAAGGTCTTCTGCATGCTCGACTTCCGCCGCGCAGGCTGAACCCCCGCCCCGGGCGCAGGCGGTGGGGCTACGCGGCCACTTCGGCGGCCTCGGCCGGCTCCGCCGCTTCGGCTGACTCCCGCTCGTCCTTCAGCCCCTGCCGGAACAGGATGACCCAGCCGATGGGCAGCAGCAGCGCGAACAGCCACCACTGGATCGCGTACGGCAGGTGGACGCCCTTGCCGACTATGGCCGCATCCGATGTCGACTGGCTGTTGCTGTCGGGCCCGGCGACGGACTCCGCCTGGTAGGCGGCGCCGAGGGCCGGCTTCGTGGTGACCAGCTCGACGTAGCCGCCCAGAACGGGCTCCGTGAGGTTCTTGGCCTGCTCCGTGCTGCTGATCAGCATGTACTGGCGCGGGGGCAGTCCGGAGACGTTGCGGATCCGGCTCAGCTTCGAGGTCTCGTCGGGCTGCAGCCGCCCGGTGAGGGTGAGCACGCCCTGCGGGGTCTTCGGTACGGCGGGGTAGGCCGCGCCGTCGTTGTTGTCCGGCGCGACCCAGCCGCGGTTGACCAGCACGGCCTTGCCGTCCTGGGTGACCAGGGGCGTGATCAGGAAGAAGCCGATGTTGCCGGCCGCGTTGGTGCGGCGCCGCACGACGAACTGGTCGGCCGCGTCGAAGCGACCGGTCACCGTCACGGGCCGGTACCGGTCCCGTTCGGGGATCGCCGCGCCGGGGTGCGAGAGCGTCTCGACGGAGACCGGCGGCGCGTGCGCGGCCAGCGAGATGCGGTGGTCGTTCCGCTTCGTCTCCTGGTAGCGGTGGAACTGCCACCACCCCAGCCGGTACATGATCAGCACCAGCGCGATGAAGATCAGGGTGAGCGCGACCCAGCGGCGGGTCAGCAAGAGGCGGAGCATACCCGCGACGCTACGCCAGCCCGCCTCGCGCTCTGTCACGGGGGCCGGTTTCCGCACCGGGGCAATAGTGCCCCTGGCGATCGCCGCCGGGCCCCGGGCGGGAATCCTGGAGCGCTCTGCGACGCTGTGACCTGGTGTGAAAAAGATTGGATTCCTCTCGTTCGGACACTGGTCGCCGAGTCCCCACTCGGAGACCCGCTCCGCTGCCGACTTCCTGCACCAGTCGATCGATCTCGCGGTCGCGGCGGAGGAGCTGGGGGTGGACGGCGCGTACTTCCGGGTGCACCACTTCGCGCAGCAGGCGGGGAGTCCCTTCCCCCTGCTGTCGGCCATCGGGGCGCGGACCTCGAAGATCGAGATCGGTACCGGTGTGATCGACATGCGGTACGAGAACCCGCTCTACATGGCGGAGGACGCCGGTGCCGCCGACCTCATCTCCGGTGGCAGGCTGCAGCTCGGCGTCAGCCGCGGGTCACCGGAGCAGGTGATCGACGGCTGGCGGTACTTCGGGTACGCGCCTGCCGACGGGGAGAGTGACGCGGACATGGCCCGGCGGCACACCGAGGCGTTCCTCTCGGTGATCGAGGGCGGGGGCTTCGCCCAGCCGAACCCGCGGCCGATGTTCCCCAACCCGCCGGGGCTGCTGCGCGTCGAGCCGCACTCCGAGGGGCTGCGCGACCGGATCTGGTGGGGGTCCGGCTCCAACGCGACCGCGGAATGGGCGGCGCAGCTCGGGCTGAACCTGCAGAGTTCCACGCTGAAGAACGACGAGACGGGCGAGCCGCTGCACGTCCAGCAGCGCAAGCAGATCGAGGCGTACCGCGCGGCGTGGAAGGAGGCCGGTCACGAGCGCGAGCCGCGGGTGTCGGTCAGCCGCAGCATCTTCGCGCTGACCAGCGACAAGGACCGCCTCTACTTCGGCCGCGACCGCAACTCGCGTGACCAGGTCGGCATGATCGACGACACGACCAAGGCGATCTTCGGACGCTCGTACGCCGCCGAGCCGGACCGGCTGGTGAAGCTGCTCCGGGAGGACGAGGCGATCCAGGCCGCGGACACCCTGCTGCTCACCGTCCCGAACCAGCTCGGGGTCGACTACAACGCCCACGTCCTGGAGAGCATCCTCACCCACGTGGCGCCCGGCCTCGGCTGGCGCTGACTCCCGCTCCCCCGAGGCGAGAATCTACGCACCGATGACAAAAATCGACGCTATGTAGACTTTGGGGTGAGGGAGCGGTCCCGCTTCCTTCACCTCGTCCTTGGGGAAGCAGCAATGCAGCAGCAGAAGTGGCTCATCACCGGCGTCAGCAGCGGCCTCGGCCGCGCCTTTGCCGAGGCCGCCCTGGCCGCCGGGCACACCGTCGTGGGAACGGTCCGCTCCGAGGAGGACCTGCGGGCCTTCGAAGCGCTCGGCGCCGGCTCGGCTCACGGCCGCGTCCTGGACGTGACGGACAGCGACGCCGTCGCCGCCGTGGTCGCGGAGGTGGAGCGGAACGTCGGCCCGCTGGACGTCGTCGTCGCCAACGCCGGCTACGGCCTGGAGGGCACCTTCGAGGAGACCCCGCTGGCCGAGGTGCGGCGGCAGTTCGAGGTCAACGTGTTCGGGACGGTGGCCACCCTGCAGGCGGCGCTGCCCTTCATGCGGCGGCGCCGGAGCGGCCGGCTGATGGCCGTCACCTCCATGGGCGGGCTCATGGCCGTGCCCGGCATGTCCGCCTACTGCGGCAGCAAGTTCGCCCTGGAAGGCATCCTCGAGGCGCTGGGCAAGGAGGTCGCCCAGTTCGGGATCCATGTGACGGCGATCGAGCCCGGTTCCTTCCGCACCGACTGGGCGGGACGGTCCATGACCCGCGCCACGCGGTCCGTCGGCGACTACGACGAGCTGTTCGTCCCCATCCGGGAAGGGCGGCAGAAGGCCAGCGGGAACCAGCTGGGCAATCCGGCCAGGGCCGGCGAGGCCGTCGTGCACATCGCGTCGGTCGACCGGCCGCCGGCCCACCTCGTCCTGGGCTCGGACGCGCTGCGGCTGATCGCCGCCGCCCGCACGGCCGTCGACGAGGACATCCGCGCATGGGAGACGCTCTCGCGTACGACGGACTTCGCCGAGGGCGCGCAGCTGTGACGCCCGACAGCCGGCCGGCGAGGGGCCGGCGCGGCACCACCGAGCGCAAGGGCGATCTCCGCGAGCGGGCCATCCTGGACGCCTGCGAGGCCCTGCTGGCGGACAAGGGCTACGAGGCCATGACCGTCGGCGACATCGCCCAGCGGGTCGGCATCACGCGCGGCGCCCTGTACTTCTACTTCGGCTCCAAGCAGGAAGTGGTCACGGCGCTGGTGGCCCGCACCGTCGAGCACCTGTGGGAGCGGTCCCTGGCCACCGCGCAGTCCGAGGAGCCGCGCCAGGCCGTCGCGGCGGCCATGCGGCGCACGGTCGAGCTGTGGAGCGAGCACGGCCTGGTCATGCGTACGGCGATCGACCTGTCGTTGACCGTGCCGGAGATCGGCGAACTGTGGAGCCGCACGGCGGACCTGTTCATCATGGCCATCACCGCCGTGCTGGAACGCTCCAAAGTCCCGGCCGGCACCGGACCCCAGCAGGCGTCAGCGATGGCCCGCGCACTGTGCTGGATGATCGAGCGCAGCTTCTACCACGCCTCGCAGGAGTCCAACGAGCAGGTGCAGCTGGCCTCTTCGACCTGCGAGCACATCTGGCTGATCAGCGCCGGCCTGACCGACTGACGCCGCCGGCGAGGGCGCGAAGGCGGCGGTCCGCTGCGTTCCGGCAGGCCGGAGCTGCTCAGCGCAGCAGGGCCGCCAGCAGGTCGGGCCCCAGCGCTGTCAGGTCGGCCAGGTTGACGGTGTAGCGGACGTAGCGGCCCTGCCGCCGTGCGGTCAGCAGGCCCGCGCGGCGCAGGACGGCGAGGTGGCGGGAGACCTCCGGGGGTGAGAGCTCCCAGGCGTGGGCCAGCTCACCGGTGGTGTGGGCGCCGCGGGCCAGGGTGCGCAGCAGTCGCAGCCGTACCGGATGCGCGAGTGCCTCCAGCCGTAGCGTGACCGTCTCCAGCGAAGCCGGCTCCGGTGGGCTCGGCTCGGCGACGGGGTACTGCACCACCGGCTGCCACCCCGGCGCGTGGACCGCCACCAGGTGCGGCCGGCCGAAGACGCTGGGCAGGAAGGTGACCCCGGTGCCGTGGGCGGCGGTCGCGTTGTCCTGCAGCTTGTCCACGATGATGCAGCGGCCGTCCGGCGCCAGGGCGACGGCGCCGGACACCGACGCGAGTGCTGCCCCGACGCCCTGGCGCTTCAGCAGGTCGTTCTTCACCCGCAGGTCGGTGGCGAGTTGCACGGCGACGCCCGTCCAGGCGGCGTCGAAGAAGGCCCCGGCGCACTCCTCGAGGGTGTCACGCACCCGAGCCCGCACCGCCGCGGGGTCCGCGAGCAGCCGTTCCGCGAAGGCCTCCTGGACCGCGCCGCGCGCCTGGGCGAGGTCCAGGGCCCGCTCGCGCGCCGTCGGGTCGGCGAGCGGTGACGGCGCGCCGAAGTGGATCCGGTTGCTGCCGCACGTGGTGATGAGCGCGGCGGTCACATACGTTTCGTCGTCGATCCGGTCCACCTCGTCGAGTTCCTCGGCGAGGGTCGGCCGGGGACGGGCGGGGACCAGGAAGTCGGCTCGTGAGGAACGCCAGAGGAACTCCGCCTCCCTGAGCCGCTCGGCCAACTCCGGCCGCAGCCCGGCCCAGACGTCCCCGGCCCAGCCGGCGAGCTGCGGGTGATGCCCGGGTTCGGCCAGCACGTGCAGCATCGCGGTCAGCTCGGCCAGCGGGGAGGCGGCGAACCGCAGTCGGTCCGGCGGCAGGCCGTCGATGTCGATCCTCAACGTCACCCCCTCATCATCGCTGGTCGCACGGCCGGCGACCGCGCCGGTTGACGGTATCCGTCAACCGGCGCGGCCGGCCCGGCGGCCGGGCGCACGGTGGACGCCATGACAACCGTCACCAGGATCCAGCCGCACGCCCTCGTCCGGGCCTCCGGAGGCCCCCGCTATGCCGTCGCCCTGGCCGTGGACGCGCTCGGCACCGGCTTGCTGCGGCCCTTTCTGCTGCTCTACGGGGTGACGGTGCTGAGGCTGTCCCCGTCGGCCACCGGACTCGCCATGACGGCGGGCGTCGTCGTGGCGCTGGTGTGCATGCCCGCGGTGGGCCGATGGCTGGACCGGGGCGCACGCAGCACGGTCGTGGCGGCGTCGATGCTGGTGCGGGTGGTGGGCGTGGCGCTCCTGCTGGCCGCCCCTGCGGGGCACGTCGGGCTGTTCACCGCGGCGGCGCTCTTCCTCGGGATCGGCAACCAGGCGTGGCCGGCCGCCCATGCGGCACTCGTGGCCACGGTCGCGCACGGCCGCGAGCGCGACGCCGCGCTCGCGGGAGGCCGCGCGCTGCGCAACGCCGGCCTGGGCGTGGGCGCCCTGCTCGCCACCGCGTGCCTGGCGGCTGGCACTACCGCGTTGCAGGCGTTGGCAGCCGTCACCGGGCTCGCCTATCTCGCCGCGGCGGCCCTGGCCTGGTCGGTGCACCTGCACGCGCGCCCGGCCGCCACTCCGGCCGAGGACACGGCCGGCGGGCCCGCGCCCCGGATGCGCCTGCTGCTCGCCGCGAACGTGGTCTACGTCTTCTGCCTCAACATCCCCGAGATCGCGCTCCCCCTGGTCCTGGTGACCCAGCTGCACGAATCCGCGGTGTGGTCGGCGGCCATCTTCGTGGCGAACACGGTGCTGGTGGTCACCCTGCAGGTTCCGGTCACCGTCCTGCTGTCCCGCTTCTCCCGGCGGGCCGTGCTGGCTCTTGCCGGCGTGGTGCTCGCGGCGTCCTACCTGGGCTTCCTCGCGGCCACCTCGCTGGAGCACGGCTGGCGTGCCCCGGCCGTCGCCACGGTGTCCGTGCTCTGCACCATCGGCGAGATCATCTACGCCGGCAGCGCCACCGCGCTCGTCACCGCCCTCGCCCCGGCCCATGCCCTGGGACGCGCCCTCGCCCGCTTCCAGCTCTCCACGGGCTTCGGCCTCGCCGTCTCCCCCGCGGCCATCACCGCCCTCGCCGCCCGCGGTTCGGCGGCCCTCTGGGGCAGCCTCGCCGCCGCGACCCTGCTGTCCGCCTCCGCCCTCGCCACCGAGAAGGATCGCGGAAGCACACCCCTCCCCCCGCCGGCCGCAGGCCACCCCGCCACCCCCACCCCGCCGACCACCGCCCGAACCGCAGGGCCGCCCCACCCGACGGGGGAGTTCAGCAGCTGTGCCACATCCTCTTCCCGCAGGCCGTCGCCTCGTGAAGTGCGGCAGTGATCCGGTTCGTCGCTCGGTTCTGAGTCCGTGGACGGGAGGACGAACGGCAGCGGCACAGCATTAGATGATCAATTCCAAGGGGTCAGTGGTCGTATGCGGCGAGCGAGCGCATGACGGGTGGGCGCTTTGGTCGCCCCGCGGCTGTGCAGGCGGATCGGTTACCGCTTGAGGAGTTCGGCCAGCATGGCGCTGGTCGCCTGGTCGGCCGGCAGGAACGCCTCAAGTCGTAGTTCGGCGATGGTGACGTCGATGGCAGTGCCGAAGTGGGTCAGCGTGGTGATGAGCGTGAGTTCCCTGCCGTCGGCCGGATCAGGTGCCCGGAGGCGCAACGGTACGGCGAAGCCGAGGTGGTGTGGTGACTGGCGCGGACGTGGTGGTGCCAGGTCGGTGAGTTCGGAGGCAAGTCGTTGGAGTTGGTCGTCCGGGTTGCGCACGCTCTCGGCCTGGATGCGGTCGATGATGTGCCACGCCCACTCGTCGAGGTTGACGATGCGTGGCGCGAGGCCCTGCGGATGCAGCAACACCCGGGGAACGCTCACCGGCGGTTCGAGCAGATGTGGGGCGACACCGGCGGTGAGCGCGTGGAAGGCGGCGTTGGCCGAGACGAGGTCACCGTGCCGGTCGACGACCACCGCCGGGTACGGCAGGTGGCCGTGCAGGATCTGTTCGAGGGCAGTGCGAATCGGTTCGAGCTGGGGGTCGTCCAGGCGGGTCTGCGGGTAGGCCGGTGCGAATCCGGCCTCGAGGAGGAGTTCATTGCGTTCGCGGATCGGCACCTCCAGGGATTCGGCGAGCCGGATGATCATTGATCGGCCGGGAGTCGACCGTCCGCTCTCGATGAAGCTGAGGTGCCGCTGCGTGGTCCCGGCACGCATGGCCAGTTCCAGCTGGCTGACGCGCCGCCGAGTGCGCCACTCACGCAACGCGCCGGCGAGCCCGCCTCTGGTCGATCCGGTGATCACCCCCCTTGTATAACCCGCTCGGCTGCTGATCCGCGATTCCCTGCGAGGAATTGCCGCGCGACGGCCGGCGGCAGCATGGTCGTTGCCGCACGCCTACCATTCGCAACCGAGGAGAACAATCATGGCCGACATTGACATCCACAACCTCACCGACCGCTACGTTGCCATGTGGAACGAACCCGATGCAGAACGCCGCCGCGCCGCAATTCGCGAGCTGTGGTCCGCCGATGCGGTCCATGTGCTGCAGCCTCCCCAGGAGCTCCTGCAGACCGCTGAAGGGCTGGGCTTCGATCGTCTCGTTCTGGAAGCACGCGGGCACCACGCGTTGGAGTCCCGGGTGACGCGCGCCTACGAGGAGTTCGTCGCGCCGGGCACCTTCGTCTTCCGTTCTCGCAGCAACACCGAAAGGCTCCACAATGTCGTCAAGTTCAACTGGGAGATGGCGCCCCGGGACGGTGGTGAGGTCGCCGGCGTCGGGCTGGAGATTCTCATGCTCGACCCCGACGGCCGCATCGTCAGCGACTACCAGTTCATCGAAGGATGACCGCAATGACGGCAATACTCCCATCAGCAGTGCGCGGTTACCACGTCGCCACCGGTGGCGTATCGATGGACTGTCGCTGCGCACGCACGAACCACGAACACCCGGGGAGGGGGAGGTCGCGGTCGCAGTCCACGCCGCCGCACAGTTCCCGCGGTGGCTGGACGACCCGGTCAACTTGACTCGGCCCTAAAGGACCGGGCTTGGAGGTAGTGCCCAGCTGGCTGCTGGGGTGGGCTCCTCCGTCGCTTGACCTGCGTCACGATCTTCACGGGCGTGATCGTTGCATCGCTTTATGTCACTACGCTGGCAAACCGAACCCCGACATCCGCAGGGGCCGTAGCGTCGTCCACACCCTCCACGCGCACTTGGTCTTCACCCCCAAGTACCGGCGCGGACCATTCACCGACGAGATCCTCCGGCGCTGCGAAGAGGTCATGCGCGACGTGTGCACCGACTTCGGCGCGGAGCTGCGGGAGTTCAACGGCGAACGCGACCACGTGCATCTGCTCGTGCACTACCGCCCAAGATTGCCATCTCCCGGCTGGTCGGCTCCCTCAAGGGTGTCTCCGCGCGACGCCTACGGCAGGAGTTCCCCGGCCACATCCGCAAGTACCTGTGGGGTGACCACTTCTGGTCGCCGTCCTACTTCGCCGCCTCGTGCGGGGGCGCCCCGCTCTCCGTCATCAAGGAGTACATCGAGAACCAGAAACGCCCCGGCTGAGGTCAACAGCGCAGACCCATGCACCCGCGCGGGTCAGAGCAGCGTCGAGAAGCGCCTCCTCCCGGGCATGAACGCCCCGGGTTCCGCGCTAGATCATGCTGAAACCGGCCTACCTGCCGCAACTGGGTGGCTTGCTCGACGGAATGCTGACCGAGCACGGCCGGGGCGACCGTCACAACAGCTCGCCGACTACGCCACGGTTCTCGCCGCGAACTGGGACCCGCCCGCTGGCACCGTCCGCCGCTTCTTCACCCAGGCCACGCCATCACTCCCTGGACCACCCGGACTCCACGCCCTGCCTGCGGGCTCCGGCCGCACGCTGGTGGGCGCGGCAGACCGTGGAGTCGGCGCTCGGGCCCCATGTGCTCGCAACCGTCCCTGTCAGCGGGACATGAGCACCGCGGCTGTCGTGACGCTGATGGCGACGGCGACGAACGCCGCGCTCACCGCGACGCATTGCCGTCTCAGGGAGGCGTAGCGCGCCTGGTACTCCTCGCGCAGCTCGTAGGCGCGATCACGGATCCGCTTCAGCATCGCCTGGGAGACAGCGAGGCGGTCGGCGATGTAGACGCGTTCCACGTCCTCCCGCTGTGCGGTGGTCAGCCAGGGGAGGTGGGTGGTGAACGCGGCCGCCTGCCGGCGGGCCTGCTCGATCTCGGCGTTCCACAGCAGATAGCCGCTGATCTGGTTCAGCCCGTGGTCGTCGCTGTTGTCTGCCTTCACCTGTCGTTCTCTGTTCTGATGAGGATCTACTCGTCAAGTTCGCCCGGGGTCGAGCCGACGGATCCGCCGGGGTGGAGCTGGAGGTCACCCGCCGTGGAGAGCTCCGGATGGTGCAGGTCGAACGCCGGGGATTCGGAACGGATCCGCGGCAGGGTGAGGAAGTTGTGCCGCGGCGGCGGGCACGAGGTGGCCCACTCCAGCGAACGGCCGTAGCCCCACGGGTCGTCGACCTCGACCTTCTTGCCGTACCTGGCGGTCTTCCACACGTTGTAGAGGAACGGGAGCACCGACAGGCCGAGCACGAAGGAGGAGATGGTCGAGACGGTGTTCAGGGTGGTGAAGCCGTCCGCGGCCAGGTAGTCGGCGTAGCGGCGGGGCATGCCCTCGACACCCAGCCAGTGCTGGACGAGGAAGGTCCCGTGGAAGCCGAAGAACAGCGTCCAGAAGGTGATCTTGCCGAGCCGCTCGTCGAGCATCTTGCCGGTCATCTTCGGCCACCAGAAGTGGAATCCGGCGAACATCGCGAACACCACAGTGCCGAACACCACGTAGTGGAAGTGCGCCACCACGAAGTACGAGTCCGAGACGTGGAAGTCCAGCGGCGGCGCCGCGAGGATCACACCGGTCAGCCCACCGAACAGAAACGTCACCAGGAAGCCGACCGCCCACAGCATCGGTGTCTCGAAACTCAGACTTCCCTTCCACATCGTGCCGATCCAGTTGAAGAACTTCACACCGGTCGGTACCGCGATCAGGAAACTCATGAACGAGAACCAGGGCAGCAGTACGGCACCGGTGACGTACATGTGGTGCGCCCACACCGTCACGGACAGGCCGGCGATGGAGATGGTCGCCGCGACCAGGCCGATGTAGCCGAACATCGGCTTGCGGGCGAAGACCGGAATGACCTCGGAGATGATGCCGAAGAACGGCAGGGCAATGATGTACACCTCTGGATGGCCGAAGAACCAGAAGAGGTGCTGCCACAGCAGCGCACCGCCGTTGGCCGCGTCGAAGACGTGCGCCCCGAACTTCCGGTCGGCCTCCAGGCACAGCAGCGCGGCGGCCAGTACCGGGAACGCGAAGAGGACCAGAACGGCGGTCAGCAGCACGTTCCACACGAAGATCGGCATGCGGAACATCGTCATGCCCGGTGCGCGCATGCAGATGATCGTGGTGATGAAGTTGACCGCACCGAGGATGGTGCCGAAGCCCGACAGCGCCAGACCCATGATCCACATGTCTCCGCCGACGCCGGGCGAGTGCACGATGTCCGACAGCGGGGAGTACGCGAACCAGCCGAAGTCCGCCGCGCCCTGCGGGGTGAGGAACCCGCCGACCGCGATCAGCGAGCCGAACAGGTAGAGCCAGTAGGCGAACATGTTCAGCCGCGGGAACGCCACGTCGGGCGCGCCGATCTGCAGCGGCATGATCCAGTTCGTGAACCCGGCGAACAGCGGGGTCGCGAACATCAGCAGCATCACGGTGCCGTGCATCGTGAACGCCTGGTTGTACTGCTCGCTCGACAGGAACTGGATTCCCGGGCGGGCGAGTTCCGCACGCATCAGCAGCGCCATGACGCCGCCGATGAGGAAGAAGGCGAACGACGTCACCAGATAAAGCGTGCCAATGGTCTTGTGGTCCGTGCTACTCAGCCACGACACCACGATGCTGCCCGGACGCCGGCTTCGTGCCGGGACCTCGTCCTCATAGGAATCGTCCAGATCGGTCGGCTCCACGGTGCCACTCGTCGTCATCCGCAGATGCTCCCACTCACAGAAGTTGCCAGCGCCACTCCAGGGTGTCGGCCGACCCGCGATCCGCAAACCGGCCGGGCCGGTTGATCCTCCGCATGGAGCAATGCGCAATCGGCCGAACAGAGTCGTCCCGCACGGTTCCCCGGCCGCGCCGGCGGGATGCCCGGGCGGCGGCGACGGGGTCGCCTTGCCTATCCGGACGACGGGTAGCCGGCATGACGGAGCGTCAGCCGCACCCCGCCGGGTCTGACACCCGTGTCGCGGGGCCCGTCCGCACCGGGGGCAGGAGCGACGGCTCGCGCGGGCCGTGGGGCGGATCCGGCGTCGGGATCATGGGGAGCGGCCGAACGGTCAAGGCGACGCGGGCCCTGGGCAGGAGACTGGCTGCATGAAATCTGAGGACTGTGTGATCGAGCCCGCGGCCGCGGCTTCCGGCGGTGCCGTCGCGGACGCCTCCTTCGGGGAGGGCGCGGTCCCCGGCCGTCTCGGCGCGGCCGCCTGGGCGCCCGTCGCCGCGCTCACCCTGGGCATAGCGACCCTGGTGGGCAGCGAGTTCCTGCCGGCGAGCGTGCTGCCGGCCATGGCGTCCGACGTGGGCGTCAGCGAGGGCACCGCGGGGCTCGCGGTGGCGACGACCGCCGTCGCGGGGGCTGTCACGGCGCCCACCATCGCCCTGCTGCTGCCGCGCACCGACCGCAGGACCGTGCTGATCGGGCTGCTCGCCACCGCGGTGGTCTCCAACGTGGTGGTGGCGGTCGCCCCGGACTTCGCGGTGCTGCTGGTGGGCCGGCTGCTGCTGGGCGTCGCCATCGCGGGGTTCTGGTCGTTCGCGCTCGGGGCGGGCACGCACGCGGCGCCGGGACGCGACCACGTCGTGTCCACGAGCCTGGCGCTGGGCGTGAGCGCGGCCACCATCATCGGCGTACCGCTCTCCTCGGTCCTCGGCGACGCCGTGGGCTGGCGCCCGGTGTTCTGGGCGGCGGCGGGCCTGAGCGGGCTCGCGCTGCTCGCGGTGACGGCGACACTGCCGCCGGTGCCGGCGCATCCGGGAGCCGGGCTCGGCATGCTGCGCCAGGCGCTGGCCAACCGCCGCCTGATCGCCGGGGTGGGCTGCATCGCGCTGGTGGCCTTCGGCAACTTCGCGGCCTACCCGTACATCCGGCTCGCGATCGAGCGGGTCACCGACGGCGGCACGGTGTGGCTGCTGCTCGGCTGGGGAGTGGGCGGCCTGGCGGGCAACCTCGCGGCCGGCGCGCTCGCCCGGCGCCTCGGGCTCGCCGTCGTCGTCGCTCCGGCACTGCTGGCCGCGAGCCTGCTGATGCTGGCGACGGTCCCCGGGCTCCCCGCCGCGACGGCGGCGATCGTGCTCTGGGGCTTCGGCTTCAACATGGTGCCGGTCGCCACCCAGCTGTGGGTGACCCGCGCCGAGCCGAAGCGCGTCGAGTCGGCTCTCTCGCTGCAGGTGACGGCGTTCCAGGTGGCCATCACGGCCGGCTCGGCGGTCGGCGGGGCCGTGGTCGACGGCGGAGGGGTCCGGGCGGCGCTACTCGTCGGGGCCGTCGCCGCGGTGCTGGGCAGCGCCGGTTTCGGGGCGCTGCGCGGCTCCCGGCCGTGAGCGCCACTCCTGCGGGGGGCTGCCGTGGTAGGCGGAGAACGCCCGGCTGAAGGCCGCAGCCGAGCCGTACCCCACGGTGAAGGCGATCTGCTCGATCGGCTTGTCCGTGCCGGCGAGGAGTTCACGGGCGTGCCGCATGCGGACCTCCCGCAGCACCTGCCCCGGGCTGCGGCCGAGGTCGCGGCGGAAGCGCTCGCCCAGTGACGAGCGGGACAGGTGCGCGACCCGCGCCATGCTCTCGACCGTCCAGGGGCGCCCGGGATGCGCGTCGAGCGCCGACACGAGCGCGGTGAGCCGCGGGTCGGGCCCGCGCCGCGCGTCCTCGTCGAGGGTCCGCTGCATCGCGGACTGGATCAGCCCGCCGTAACTGGCGGCGAAGAGGGGCTGGTCGCGGCTCGGGTCCAGCGGGCACGTCCGCACCAGCTCGACGATGCCGCGGTTGCTTCCCGCGAAGTCCCGCACCACCAGCGGGTTCGGCAGCGGTGGCACGGCCCGCAGCGTGCCCACCGCGACCTCGGCCGCTGTCAGCGCGACGAGCCGGCAGGTGCTTCTGCCGTCGGCGTGGAAGGCGTCGCCCGTGTGCAGCGTCTGGACGCCGGCCGGGGTCTCCAGCCGCGTGTCGCCGTCCAGGACCAGCGCCCAGACCGCGCCGTCCACCCCGTCCAGCCGCTCCCGGGGCGCCAGCCGGCGGAACGTCACGGCCACCATGTCCCACGTCGGCGTACCCCCGCCATTGCGCGGCGCGGCCGCTCCTTCCACCACCTTCATGCACCGGCAAGCGTCGGGGCCGCGAACGCTATTCCGCATCTACGGGCGCGCGTGGTGATCCGCCCCGGGCCGTCCTGCCCCCCTCCCCCGCTGTTGGGCGCCGACGGGCGGGAGTTGAGCGCCGGCTGGCGAATCGCGGGGCCCGCCCTGTCCGGTTGCGTTGCCGATGGTGACCAGGCGTGAGAGGGTGCCGCAGCCGGGCTCGCCGAGGAGCAGCGCCGTCCCGCCCGCGCCGGCGGTCGGCGTCCACCTCTGAGCTCCACCCCACGCGGCGGAAGGACAGGCCCGCTCACCCATGACCGACACTCATGGAGACGTCCCCGGAATAGCCGGCGAGGGCCACTTCGCGGCGTTCGTCCGCGCCTACCCGCCCCTGGACCTCTTCGCCCGGTTCCTGAGCAATCCGTTTGAGCTGCTGCGCGACGAGGCTCGACGCGCCCTCAAAGGGCGCGATCCCGGGACCGTGCTGGAACGCCTGGCGATCACCGGGCCGCCGTACCCCCTGGGCGATGCCCATCCCGACTACGACGCTCCGGCGTCGGACCAGGGGTACATCATCACCCGGGTCGCGCTGTACGCCCCCGTCACCCTCGGGCTGTGGACCCCCGGCGCCGGAACGCGCTCCCAGCAGGGCGCACTGACCTGCGTCATCGCCAACCTCAACCAGCCCGACGACAACCGCGTAGTGCAGTCCTGGCTCGACCTGGACGAGCACGCCCCGAGCCGCCTCCTGGAGCCCGACACCGACCTGCTCCGCAGCCGCCTCCTCAGCGTCGGTGCCTGGCTTCCCACCGACTACCCGCCCGGCTCCCCCGAGCGCGAAGGCGGGGGTACGGCCTGAACGGTCCGCAGCGACCGGAAGGCAGCCCCGCCGTTCACGGCTGCCTGGACCCCTTGCATGTCGACAGGGCCACGCCCCTTCACGCGAGAAGCCTCCACCCGATCACCGTGAGCATCGAGAGCAGGCAACCAGCGATGACGGTCCCTGGCAGGCGGAGCGTGAGCAGCGCCCACCAGTCGCCGGCCTCGGGTGAGAGCCGCTGCCGCCACAGTGGCCGGGCCCACCAGAGCGCGCCGACCATGAACTCGGCTGCGATCACAACGAGTTCCACGGTGACGGCTGTCCCGAAGAGTCCACGGTCGACACAGGTGCCGTCGTACCCGCACTCCCCCGAGGCGTTCGACGCCTCCACCCAGTCACTGGCGAGGGCGAACAGCGCCACCGTCTGCACCAGGAAGCAGGCGCCTGCCGTCGCCATCCGCAGGACGTCCCGAGCGGCGCGGCCCTGTTTCCCGTCTGCTCGCACGCCCGCAGGGTAGCGGGGCCGGCCGGCGACGGGCCGCGGACGGCCTATGCGCCCGGCGGAGGGGCGAGGAGCATGGGCCAGTCGTCCTCGGAGGCGAGCAGGTCGTCGACGGGGGTGCCGGGGGACGCGGTGAAGACGGCTGTGGGTGCGGCGGGTTGGGGGGCGAGTGCGGCCTCGGTGAGGGTGTGGGCTGCGAGGACCAGTACGGCCTGGGGGTCGACGGAGGAGCGGTCGGGGAAGCCTGCGGGGTCGACACCGGCGTGGCGCAACGCGGCGGGATGGACGGCGACACCGACCGTCAGCCGTCCGGCTTCGAGCGACTGCTCGGCCCAGCCGTCGGTCCGCACCAGGTAAAGGGCTCCGTCGCCTTCGTAACAGCACCCGCCGAGTTCGGCCACGGCGCGTTCGCCGGGGGTGCCTTCGGGGTCGACGACCAGGATGGCGAAGGCCGTCTCCGGGGCGTCGGGGTCGATACCGGAACGGACGTACAGGCGGGCCATGCGACGCGGTCTCCTCACCGGGGTGGAGCGGACGGAGCAGCACGCTACAGCGAGCCGGGTTCAGTCGGGGGCGACGGCGCGGAGGGTGGAGGGGCTGAGGCGGGTGGTGTGGGGGCTGGGTGCGGTGGAGTGGCGGACGACGAGTTCGGGTTCGTGGAGGAGTTCTTTGGGGGTGGGGTTGGTGCCGTTGATCTGGTTGGCGAGGAGGGTG
>NZ_JBIRRR010000007.1:0-453672 GCF_044333795.1 Streptomyces sp. NPDC020917
ACGGCGGCGCCTTCCCCACACCCACCGCAACGACCCACCGAACCCAACGACACGCCCCAAGTCCCCGAATCAGCCCTTTGTGTTAGCTCCTCTTAGGCGCGGTAACTGGAAGTGCCTCTGCGCCACGGTGTGCACGCTTCGGTACGCGGCACTGCAACTGCGTACTCCAGCAGGTGAGTTGAGCCGGTACGTCGAGGGTCGAGCTGTCACGGTCTGGGCACAGCCCACCCGTCCGGCCCCGGAGCCCGGGAGGGGCAGCCACCATCAGGAGCGTGAACTCAGGTGGGGGACGTCGCCGGCTGCTGTCGGGTGTCGTGTGTGCGGCGGCTGTGGTCGCGTCGGTGGTGTACGCGATCCTGCAGGCGTGGCACGGGGGACTCGGGCCGGCGGATCTTGTGACGGTGCTGGGCTTCCCGCTGGCTGTGGTCGGCGCGGTGGGGATGCTCGCAGGTTTCCGCAAGCCGCGCGACGGTACCGAGGCAACGCTCGCGCTGGAGCAGGCGGGGACGCTGGCCCGGCTGGTCGCCGAGAGCGAAGGGCGGGTCCTCACGCAGTTGCTGGGCAGGGACACCGCGCGGATCAACCTGCGGTACGGCCTGGTTCCGGGTCCGGGTCGAGCCGCACAAGCGCCGGCGGCGGGGCTCACCGTCCCGGACCCCGTAACGGGCCTGCCGGAGATCGCGGCCTACTACCTTTCCACCCGCCCGGCCCGCCTGGTCATCACCGGAGCCCCGGGCGCCGGCAAGACCGTTCTCGCCCTGCAGCTTCTGCTCGACCTGATCGCGGAGCGCGACGACGCCGATCCGGTGCCGGTGCGGTTCTCGCTCGCGCAGTGGGACACCGACGTCCCGCTGCGCAAGGTTCTGGTGCGCCGGCTCATCGACACCTTCAACCTCCCGCGAGCGGTCGCCACGAACCTTGTCGCGCACGGGCTGGTGCTGCCCGTGCTGGACGGCTTGGACGAGATGGATCCCCCCTTGTCGAACGGCGATCCCGACCCGGTCGCTCCCCGGGCCCGTGCCGCTCTCGACCGGCTCAGTGCCTACCAGGACGCCGGGGCGGCGGCGCCGCTGGTGCTGACCTGCCGCAGCGCGCACTACGACGCGTTGGCCGCCGAGGATCTTCTGCTGGACGCGGCCCGCATCACCATCGCCCCCGTCGGTCACACCTCAGCGGTCGCCTACCTGACCGCCCGCGCCCGCGACCTGCCGCGCTGGCAGCCCCTCTTGAACCACCTCGCCGCCAACCCGACGTCCATGCACGCACAACTGCTGTCGACGCCGTGGCGGTTGGGCTTGACCGCGACGGTCTACCACCGCACCGGCGATCCCACCGAACTCCTCGCCCACCCTGCTCCAGCAGACCTCGACAACCACCTCCTGGCCCGGTACATCACCGCCGTCGCCTTCGCTGCCGCCGACGCCAACCCCCACCGTTACGCCCCCCGGCAGATTCACCGCTGGCTCCATCAACTCGCGGCCCACCTCGCGCCCACCCCCTGGGTCCCGGCGCGCACCGACATCGCCATCGACCGCCTGTGGCTCATGGCCGGGCCTCGGCGGGTCCGTGTCACAGACGCCCTCCTGGCAGGCGCCATCGTCCTTCTCCCCCTCCCCCTCGCATGGGCCACTCCGTCGCCAGCCGTGTTCGCTTGGTGTGGTGCGGGCATGGCTCTTGTGCTCGCGTGTGCGCATGGGATGGTCAAGCAGCCGACTGCGGGACGTCTCAACCTCCACCCGTTGGCGACCCCCGCCGGGCGTGCCCGGTTGACGCTGAATCTGGCGGTGTGGGTGGTGCTCGGACCGGTGCTGGGGCTGGTGCTCGGACTCGCGCGCGGCCTGCAGATCGGACTCGCGGCCGGACTGGGCATCGGCCTGGCGATCGGACTCGCGGCCGGGCTCGCGATCGGCCTGGTGGCGGATCAGAGCTCCGCGGCCACGCCAGGCACGATCATCGGCGAAGACGCACGGCTCGGGGTGCTGGTGGGGCTGGAGGCCATGCTGGTGGGCGGACTGGTGGCCGGGCTGCTTTTCGGGGTGGTGGGCGGACTGATGGGCGGGCTCGTGGCCGGGCTGGTCGGTGGGCTGGCGACCGGGCCGCAGCCCAGCAGCGCTTCGTGGCGATACCTGGTGTTCCTGCTGTGCACGCGAAGGAGAGTCCCGTTCCGGCTGGCACGTTTCCTGGACTGGGGCTGTCGGGCAGGGCTCATGCGGTATTCCGGCTCGGCCTACCAGTTCCGGCACCGCGAGCTGCAGTTGTGGCTTGCCGCCCATCCCGATCCGGTCATCTGACCCCGCCGGCCCTCAGGTGAGGCCGCGGGCGATGCCCCGGGCGGCGACCCGCAGGGCCGCGAGCAGTCGCGGGCGGGTACGCCGCAGGTCGGGGACCACGAAACCGACCGAGGCGACGACGCGGTCGGCCACGACCACCGGCACCGCGACCGAGCAGGCGCCCGCTGACATCTCCTCGACGGTGGTCGCGAAACCCTCGGCCCGCACCCGGTCGAGTTGCCGCTCCAGCCGTGCCGGCGCCGTCACCGTGCGGGGGGTGAAGCGGCGCAGGTGCCGGGACAGCACCGCGTGCCGCACCTCGGCGGGCGCGTACGCGAGCAGGACCTTGGCGACTCCGGTGGAGTGCAACGGCAGGCGGGAGCCGATGGTGCTCACGATCGGAACCGACGCGTGCCCGGCGAGCCGGTCCACGTAGAGCACCTCGGCCCCGTCACGGACCGCCAGGTGCACCGTTTCCAGTGTCGCGCCGTAGAGGTCGTGCAGGAACGGCGAGGCGGCCTCGCGCAGGCCGGTCTGGACCGGGGCGAGCATGCCGAGGTCCCAGAGCCGGCGCCCGACGACGTACCCGCCGGTGTCGAGGCGGCGCAGCGCCCCGCAGGCCACGAGTTCGGCGACGAGCCGGTGCGTGGTGGTCAACGGCAGTCCGGACCGTGCCGCGATGTCGGTCAGCCGCAGCGTCCGGTGGTGCTCGTCGAAGGCTCCCAGCAGGGCGAAGACCCGCGCGGTGACGGAGGGCGTCGACATCGGGCCCCCTTCCAGGGTGGCTGTGGGCGCCGTGGCAGCGCCAGGGTGACGGCCACCGCGACGTCCACCCGTTGGAAGCCGATCTCACCGTCGGCGCCGGCCACGGGAGTTCGCCGGACTTCTGCGGCGAGCCGATCGGTGAGCGGATGACGGTGTCCGGCCGGATCCTCGACGGTGACGGCCCCCGGCCCCGCCGGCCCGCCGGGTGTTCCGCCCTTCGACGACGGCGGTGGACAACGAGCCGAGCCACCTGGCGGGGAGGCCGGACATTCCCGATGCCGGCCTCTCACCAACCGTTCAGGCGAACATGCCTCGCCCCAGCCAGTCCTCACGGTTCCGCACGCCCGGCAGGGCGAAGAAGTAGCCGCCGCCGAACGGTGAGATGTAGTCCACCAGGGGCTCGTCGACCAGCCGCTTCTGCACGGTCACGAACTGCCGCTCCAGGTCCTGGTTGAAGCAGACGAAGATCAGGCCCATGTCGAGTTGGCCGTTGGGGTCGGTGCCGTCGCTGTAGTTGAAGCCGCGCCGCAGCATGCGCTGGTCGTCGGCCGAGCCGTCATGCGGGTTCGCGACGCGGACGTGCGCTGTCACCGGCACGACGTTGCCGTACGGGTCACGTGCGTAGTTCGGCACGTCGAACTCGGAGCTGCCGGCCAGCGGCGCCCCGCTGTCACGGTCACGCCCGATCATCCGCTGCTGCTCGGTGACCGAGACCCGGTCCCAGAACTCCACGAACATCCGGATCAGCCGCACGACATGGTAGGAGCCGCCCTCGACCCAGGCCGGCTCCCCGTGGCCGCCGCGGGTCCACACGAGACGGTCGACGAGCGCGCGGTCGCCCGCGAACTCCCGGTTGGCGGTGCCGTCCTTGAAACCGAGCAGGTTCCGCGGTGTGCCGCCGGGCCGCGGCGGGCTGGTGAAGCCCTCCTTCCGCCAGAGCACCTGCAGATCGGCACGCGTGGCGCGCATGATGACGCGCAGCGCGTGCAACGCGGTGTCCTGGTTGTTCGCACAGATCTGCAGCAGCAGGTCGCCGTCGCACAGAGCGCGGTTGAGCGCGTCGTTGGGGAACTCGTCCATCTGCCGCAGCTGGGAGGGCTTCACCTTCTCCAACCCGAAGCGGTGGTCGAACAGGCCGGCCCCCACGCTCACCGTCACGGTCAGCCCGTCCGGTGCGATCCGGGTGCCGAGCACTCCGTTCTCGTAGGCGGTCGACGCCATGCCGTCGTACGGCACGTCCCGGCCGGTGGTCAGGTAGCGGATCGTCGAGGTCAGTGTCCGCAGGGCCTGCTGGAGCCGATCGCGGTCGCCGCAGGTCAGGGTGAAGGACACGAAGACCGCGGCGCGCTGCCGGGGTTCGAGGATGCCGGCCTGGTGCGCTCCTTCGAACGGGAACGCCGCGGGCGGCGTCGGCCCGGCGTCGCGGTCGTCCGCCGCGGCGGACGTGCCGGTGAACGCGGCGGCGACGGCCCCTGCCGAGCCGGCCGCTGCCGCGCCGAGAATGCCCCGGCGCGTGGGGCGCGCGGTGGTCATTTGCCGTTGCCTCCTGTCTCGTTGCCCGAGGCGTTCCCGGCACTGCTGCCTTCGTCCGGGCTGTCCCGGGGCTCGGTGATCGGTGGGATGTGGGACAGCAGCTCCACGGCCTGCTGGACCTGCGCGTCCAGCACGGCCCGCTGCCTGGCGGTGAGGGAGGTCAACGGCACCCATCCGTCCTTGTGGTGGTAGCTCTCGACGAGCGTCCGGGTCTGGCTCAGCCACTGCTGCGTGGCGCCAAGCCAGGGGTCCTGAGCGGTCAGAAGCGGCAGCAGCGGCTTGAGCGCCTGCTCGGTGCCGGTGATGTTCGCGTCGACGGTGGCGAGTTCGGTGTGGCTGCCGGCGTCGCCGGTACCGTTCAGGACCTTGCCGAGGGTGTCCTCGAGGATCTCGTGGGCACGGATGCCCATGTCGAGTGGCGTGATCGAGTTGGGCTTGGCGAGCTCGGCCGGCAGCTTTCCGACGGCGGTGACCAGTGCGTCGGCGTACGGCGTGACGGCCGCCGGCGGTCTCCCCGCCCACAGCAGCGCCTCGATTTTCCGGAAACCGGTGAGGTCGGTTGCGGTGACCGCGGAAGTGCCGCTCGGCGGGGCGCCGTTGATGGCGTCGCCCAGCGGCCCGAAGGCGCCGTACGCGGCGCCCAGCGTCTCGTAGGCCAGATGCGCCGCCAGCCAGTCCCGCTTCGCTGCGGCCGCGTCGCCCGCGTGCACGTCCGCGGCCAGCCGGCGGACTTGGCGGCTCAGCTCCGGCAGCCGGCCGGTCACCCACGCGGTGTACGTGTTGATCGGGATGCGCAGGTCGAGCGGGGTCACCGGCACGATTCCGTGGACCGGTCGTGCCGGCGGGCGACCGGTGACCGTGATCGGCTTGCTGGACTTGATCGTGTAGGCGGTGATGCAGACCCAGCGATAGGTCCCGGGCGGGACGATCCCGGTGACCTGGCGGGTCGCGTTGATGCCGAAGTTCTCGACCTCCAGGTAGATCTTCTTCGAGGTCGTGTCCTGGAGGTAGACCTCCATGTCGTCACCCTCGTCGTTGAGGACGTCGAAGGAGTAGCTGCCGGACGGGCCGCCGGCCCAGCCGTCGATGCAGGTCGGTGAGCCGGCGACGACATGCACCTCGGTGCCCGCCGCCGTGCGCTCGGCCGGGTGCGCCGCCCAGGCCGCCGCGGAGGCGTCGACGAAGGGGCCCCGGGCGGGGGCTTTCCGGGCGGAGCCGTGCCGGCCGGACGCCCACAGGCCGCCCGCGACGAGCGCGGCCGCCAGGACGGGGGCCACGACGAGGGTCCACCGCGGCAACCGCCGCCGCGGACCCCCGTCAGCCGGCAGCCCTTGAGGATCAAGTGCCGGGTGCATGGGTGCTCAGATCTGCGCGACGCGGCCGGCGTAGCGCTGCTTCCAGCCGTCGACCCCCTGGGCGGTGACGACGATGTCGTAGTAGCCCGACTTCGTGGGCCAGGTGACGGTCTTGGACGCGCCCGCGGCCACCGCGATGACCTGGTCGCGACCGAGGAAGTCGTGGGCGGCCAGCTCGAACGTCAGCGCCTGCGAACCGTCGCTGTGCAAGGTGAGCTCGACCTTCTGGTCGGCACCCGGGCCGCGGACCAGCTCGACCTCGACGCGCGGGATGGCCCCGTCGGTCTGCCCGGCCGGAACGACCTCGCCGGCGAACGAGCGGACGAAGCGGTCCGGGCCGTAGATCGAGAACGCGTACTGCCCGCCGGTCTGCGTCGCATCCCATGTGTACGTGCGCGGGCGGGTGTTGCTGACCGTGTACGGCGTGCCGTAGGTCTGCTCCGGGAGGTACTTGTCCGGGAAGACCAGCATGCTCGCGCCCTTGCCCGGGCGGCCGCCGTCGAAGCTCATGGCCGCGGTGACCGTGCCGGCGGCGCGGTCCTCGACCAGCGTGGCGTGCTGGTGGAAGGAGAGCGGGCGGACCTTCAGCGGGCCGGTGGCGTGCTGCGTCGGCATGGCCTGCCCGCCGACCGGCGGCTGCGGCACGGCCGGCAGCTTCGCGTCCTTGTCGACGATCGCGGCCAGGCCCGCCGGGGAGGGCAGCGACGGGAAGGAGTTGTCGAACGCGGTGAAGTCGATCGCCGAGAGCATGTCGCCCGAGACGGTGCGGCGCCACGTGCTGATGTTCTTACAGATGGCCGGCTTGCCGAGAGCGGTGGTCCACTGCTCGAGCAGCATGATGGTCGAGGTGTGGTCGAAGACCTCCGAGCAGACGTGGCCGCCCCGGGTCCACGGAGAGATCATCACCAGCGGGACGCGGCCGCCGAAGCCCGGGTACAGTCCCGGCGCGCACTCGCCCGGCGTGCCGTCCTCCGGGATCGCCGGCAGGACGTGGTCGAAGAAGCCGCCCTGGCCGACGCGGTTGGCACCGTTCGGCTCGTCGTAGTTGAGGATGATGAGGGTCGAGTCCCACAGCTCCGGGTTGTCGTGCACCGCCTGGATGACGCGGTTGACGTAGATCGCGCCGTCGTTGGGGGCGTGGTTCGGGTGCTCGCTCCACGAGGCCGGCGAGGTGATCCAGGAGACCTGCGGCAGGGTGCCCGCGGCGCAGTCGGCGATGAAGCCGCCCAGCACGTGGTCGAGGCTGGTGCGGTCGTTCTTCTGGTCCGCCGGCGGATTGGTGTACGACGCCGTGATGTTCGCGCGCGCGACCACGCCCTTGCCCGGCTCGAGGTCGGCCGCGCTGGCCTTCGCCGGGTTGTACCGCGCGAAGTCGCGCAGCAGGTTGTCCTCGAAGTCGCCGAACCAGCCGGTGTCCTTGTTGTTGTCGACGTACATCTGCCAGCTGACGCCGGCCTTCTGCAGGACCTCCGGGTAGGTCTCCCACTGGAACAGGAACTGGCCGTTCTGGTTGTTGTTGATGCGCGGGCCGCCGCCGAGGACGCCCTGCGGGTCGTTGGTGCCGGTCCACATCATGATGCGGTTCGGGTCGGTGCTGGTGTTGAGCGAGCAGTGGTAGTGGTCGGCCACCGTCCACGCCTTGGCGATGGCGTGGTGGAACGGGACGTCCTGCTCCTCGAAGTAGAACATCCGGCTGCTGGTGTTCTGCGCGTTGTACTTCGTGGTGTCCGCGCGGTAGGGCAGGAGGTAGCCCTCGGCCCGGCTGTTCGGCTCGTAGAAGTTGGTCCGACCGTTCTGCCAGGTCAGCGCCTGCTTGTCGGCGAAGCCGCGGGCGCCCGGCAGGTTCAGCGTGCCGAAGATGTGGTCGAACGACCGGTTCTCCTGCGTGACGATGACGACGTGCTTCAGATCGGCGATCGTGCCGGTCCGGCGCTGCGGCGCCGCGGCCTCGGCGTGCTGCGGCCTGCCGATGCTCAGCCCGGCCGCGGCGGCGGCCGCCGCGCCGGCCGTCAGGCCCGCGGCCCGCAGCACCCCGCGGCGTGAGATCCGGCCGGTACCGGTCGTCTCCGCCGCGGTGACGGCGTCGTCGCCACTGCCCGGTGCGTTCTGCGCGGGCGTTCCCAACTCGTTGCCAGACATGGAGGTGTTCACCTTTCGGTCATGGGGTGGAAGAGCCCGGAATGGGCTGCGCCGGCCGCGCGGGCCGCAAGCGGGGTGGGGGCGGCGGGGGCGGCTGCGCCGGGGCGGGCGGTGGTCTCGGCGGCGACAGCCTCGGCGAGGGCCGGTTCGGCCCCGGTACGGACCGCGCCGCGCGCCTCGACCTCACCCGTGAGGTGCACGGCCTGGTGGCCGCACTCGACGCCTCGCGCCCCTGCTCCGACGACTGTCACTCGCATGACCAACACCGTGGGCGGACTGGATGCAGCACTGAGGATGCGGCGAAGAACGGTCAATGAACACGAGCAGAAGTTAGGACTAGACCCGTTATCGTTCCGTTACTTCACTGCCCGGGGAAGCCAGGGCACTTCGGGGCGAGCCGGGTCAACTGCGGCGCTCGGCGTCAACCGCCGCTCGCAGATGTGCTCGCCGGTGGAGGGGACGTAGCCGGGCGACACGGCACTTCAGCGGTGCCGCACCCACACGTTCGGCTCCACCAACTCACCCCGATCGGCGGCGCGATCGATGACCACCGGAGAGAGAGCCCCCGGGACCACGTAGCTGCCGGAAGCGGGAAGAGCGAGCCCCACCCACTTCTCCCACTCCGCGACCGAGCCCCTCATCACCATGGAGCGCTCGGCAGCGCAGAGCAAACGAGCGCCCATGCGAAGGTGCGACCTCAGCCACGGATCCAACGGAGCGCCATCCGCGCGGGTCCAGCTCATGAACTCGTCCATCGCGATCAGGGGGTAACGCGCCTTCAACGTCGGCCGTACCGGAGCGATGACGCGTGCCAGCCCAGCTCTTTCCCCGGCCGACACGAGCCGTCCCAGCATGTCGGCAGCCAGGCCACGTCCCTGCAGATCCTCACGGACCTGAGCCGCGGCAATCACCAACGTGTCAGCCTGGCCACCCGCCCCACGCAGGGCGACCGCCCGCACCAGCGACTCGTCATAGCCGCCGGGCAAGTCGTCGAGCGACCCGTCCCAGCGCACGGGGACACCCCACCCGCCCGCCACGATCTGGTCCTCGCCATCGACCAGAAGCAGGTTCAGCGCCCCGAACCACTCTCGGACCCTGCCCATCTGCTGGTCAGCGACGGGGTCATGGAAGATGAACTCGGGCCAGCCCGCGCTGAAGATCTCCCCAGCCTGCCCATGCAGATCAGGCCGGTCATCGAAAGCAAAGGTCCGCAGATCCACAGCGCCGGAGCCTACGCCGCTCAGGGGTAACGCGCAGGCCCCAGGCTATGAGCGCTCCATCAGATGCTTGAGCGTGATGAGGTCGGCGAACACGGCATCCGCATCGCGTGCGAAGTCCTCGTCGCTCATCCCCGGCTGTCGGCGAAGAGTGAACACCACTTCGCACCCGGAGCCGTCAGCAGTTACCCGCATCGGGTTGTGGAAGGTCTCACCCGAGGGCAACGTGACGTCGTGATCGAGTACGCCGAACTCATTTCTGGCCGCAAAGGCGACCACGACCCGACCCATGGGTGACTCCACGATCCATTGCCCGCCGACCGTTTCGACGGAGCTGCCCAGCCCCGGGGCCCACTCAGGCAGGTTGGCGGGGTCCGACGCGTAGCCGTACACCTCCTCGGCGAGCCGATCGATGTGCGTGCTGAGGTGCCGGGATTCGGAAGTCGTCGTGCCCATGGATGCGACGCTATCTGCCCCTGCCGGCGCCGTCTTGAACAAACCGGTCACGGCAGGGCGGTGAACCGTGAACCCTGCCCTCACGCCGACTACGTCCCCCGGTCGGCCGCCGCTCCGAAAGGGCTCGGTCAATTGTCAGCTCGGACAGGGAGTTCGGTGATGCCGAGGGCGAAGTCCGTGTTCCCCACTCCGTGGTTGGCGAGGCCCACCGTGACCAGGCCCGCTCCTTCCAGCCAGTGCGCCATTCTCAGGCCGCCGACGTCCAGCGGGCGCAGCCCGAGGCTCTCGATGAACGCCTCCACGCTTGCCTTGGCCTGCGCGTTGTCGCCGGCGAGGAAGACGTCGGGCCGACCCTTCTCCAGGACATGGCGGAAGATGGTGTTGAACGCCTTCACCACGCTGGCGCCGGCCGGGGCGGCCTTGGCGACTTCCTGCGCGATCGAGGTCTCCTCGCGGTGGGCCAGGCCGTCGAACGTGGAATTGAAGGGATTGCTGATGTCGACGATGACCTTGCCCGCGAGAGTGTCTCCGTACCGGGCGACGACCGGCACGACGCTGTCGTGCAAGAGGGCGATGATGACGATGTCCCCGGCCGGGGCGGTGCCCCACTCTCCCGTCGTGGCGCCGTCGCCCAGAGCCTCGGCGAGGTCAGCGGCCTTGGACCGATCGCGGCCCATGACCTCGACGGTGTTGCCGCCCGCTACCGCCCGCGCGCCGATGGTGCGGGCCATGTTTCCGGTGCCGATGATGCTGATGCTGCTCATGAGATGTCCTGCCCTGGTGGTGTGTTGGCCGGTTCAGATGGCGGTGGTGCCGCCGTCCGCGACGAGTTCCATGCCGTTGACGTAGCTGGAGTCGTCGGAGGCGAGGAAGAGGGCGGCGGTGGCGATCTCGTCGGGGTGGCCCATCCGGCCGCGGGGGATGAGGGACTCGAACTGGCGCTTGGTGGCCTCGTCGAAGAGTTCTTCCTGCTTGGCGGTGGCGACCTGGCCGGGGGTCAGGACGTTGACGCGGATACGTCGGTCCTTGAGTTCGTTGAGCCAGACGCGGGCCCAGGCCTGCTGGACGGCCTTGCTGCCGGCGTAGACGCTCCAGCCGGGGAACGCGCCGAGGGAGGCGTTGGAGCCGGTCATGAGGATGGAACCGCCGTCGTTGAAGAGCGGGAGGGCCTTCTGGACGGTGAACAGGGTGCCGCGGGCGTTGAGCCCGAACCAGGTGTCGAACTGGGCCTCGGTGATCTCGCCGAGCGGGGCGGGCTCGCCCCCGCCTGCGCTGGCCCACAGCACGTCGAGGCTGCCCTTCTCCCGCTTGACGGTGTCGTACAGGCGGTCCAGGTCGTCCAGGTCGGCGGCGTCGCCCTGGACACCGGTGACGTTGCGGCCGATCTGCTTCACGGCCTCGTCCAGGGCGTCCTGGCGACGGCCGGTGATGAAGACGTGCGCTCCCTCGTCGACGAACAGCTTCGCGCCTGCCAGCGCCATGCCGGTGGTGCCGCCGGTGATGACCGCGACCTTGCCGTCGAGCTTTCCCATGGCCGTTCCCTTGAGTCGGTGGTGCCGTGTGTACCTGGGACGACGGCGTTATGTACACCGCCCTGTGTACGTACCGTACGGGGCGGGCGGCCGGGACGCAAACTATGTACACCGGTCGTTACCCAACCGGGGTACCATGGCCGCATGACGGAGCTGGAGAAGGGCCCCACGGGCCGCCGCCGCGGCCGGGGCGCCCGTGAGCGCATCCTCAGCGCGTCCCAGCGGCTGTTCCGCGAGCAGGGCATCAACCGCACCGGCATGGACCAGCTCTGCGCGGCGGCCGAGGTGTCCAAGCGCACGGCCTACCAGCACTTCGGCGGCAAGGACGAACTCGTCGCCGAGTACCTGCGCCGGTTCGACCCCTCCGTTCTGTCCGGCGTGTTCGACCGCACCGACCTCACGCCCCGCGAACGGCTCCTCGCCGCCTTCGACATCCCCCCCACCACCCCCCTGTGCCCCTACATCGGTGCCGCCGTCGAACTGAACGACCCCGAGCACCCCGCATCCCAGTACGCGCGCGACTACAAGAAGGCCGTCGCCGCGCGGCTCGCCGGCACCGCCCGCGAAGCCGGCGCCGCTGACCCCGAACAGCTCGGCGAGCAGCTCGCGTTGCTCCTCGACGGTGCCGCGGCCCGCACCCGGGTCCTCGACGCCGACGCCTTCCCCACCGCCGCCGCCATCGCCGCCGTCCTCATCGACAACGCCATCCCCGCCGCAGCCGGCGACGACCGGCGACGGGAGGAAGTGCCGAGCTGACGTGGGCACTCCGCGATGGGGCTGCACCCGCTGGTACGCGACACCGGCCGCCCGGCACCCGGCCCGGACCTGCCGGCTTGTACGCAACTGGCCGCCCGCCTGCTGAAGGCCGCAGCGCAGAAGCGGCCGAGGAGACCGGCAGCCCCCGAGGACCCACCACCGTGGTCGGCCTGGCGGGCCTGCTTCTTCTGGCCCGTGTCGTCCAGTACGACGCAGCCGCGCTTTCCAAGCGGCAACTGAACCAGATGCACACCATCGAACTGCCCCGGCGGACAAGCGCATCCGATGAGCCGTCACCTCCCGCCCGGGACCGGCTCCGGTCCCATGGCATGAACGAGCCGGGCAGGACAGGGCCCCCACAGAGGCGGGAAGATTTTCTCGTCTCTGCTTGACGCAGCGAGGGTGCGACCCCTAAATATGAGAAGAACTTCTCTCCTTGGGGTGTGCCGATGCGGATCCGCGTCGTGGTGCTGATCACGGCGTTCACCGTGGTGATGGCCGGTCCGAACCTGCCGACGCCGCTCCTTCCCGGCTACCGTGCCGCTTTCGGGCTGGGTGCGTTCGGGCTGACCGTACTGTTCAGCACCTACCTCTTCGTGCTCGTCGGCGTACTGTCCTCGGCCGGCCGGGCAGCGCGCCGCGGTTCGCCCCGCGCCTTGCTGCTGGCCGGTCTCCTGCTGGGCGTCGTGTCCGACGTGTGTCTGGCGTGGGGCGCCTCGGCGCTCGCCGGAGTGCTTGCGGGCCGCGCGCTGTCGGGACTCGCGGTGGGGCTGTCGACCGGCGCGACCGCCGTGCTCCTGCGGCATCACGGGCAGGCGCGGTCCGCGTCCGCGACCGCGCTGTGCGCGCTGCTCGGGTCCGCGGTCGGTACGGCGCTGACCGCGACGCTCGCTCAGTACCTGCCGTGGCCAAGGACGTTGTCGTACCTGGTGCACGCCGGGTTCAGCTTGGCCTGTGCGGCGTTCGTCGCTTCCCGGCGTGAGTTCGCCGAGCCCCGGCGGACCGACACCATCGGCCCCGGCACCAGCGGCCCCGGCGGATCCGTCGTGCGGCAGGGGCAACTGGGCCGGTTCGCCGTGGCGTCCGCGACTGGGGTCGGAGCATGGGTGACCGCCGGCATGGTGGTCGCCCTCGTGCCCACCTACGCGGCAGAACTGCTCGGCGCGACCAACCTCGTCGTGGCCGTAAGCCCGGTGGTGCTCTACCTCTTGGCGGCCTGCGCGGGGTCGCTGGTCGCCGGACGACGACCGGCACGCCTCGAACTGGCGGCAGCACCCGCGTTGATGGCGATGGGTCTGGCCCTCACCGCGCTGTCCGGTCCGGTGCGCTCGACGGCGGTGCTGCTGTCCGGCGCGATCGTGACCGGCGTCGGCCAGGGGCTCGGGTTCCGCGGCGGGCTGTTCGCCGCGCTCATGGTGTCCGCGGCGGGGCGCGAGGGGGCAGCGACGTCCCGGTTCAGCGCGCTGGCCTACTTCGGTGCCGCCGTGACCACGCTCGGCATGGGATTGCTGACCGGGCGACTCGGCCTCGATGTCGCTTTCCGCTGGGCCGCGGTGCTCTTCGCCGCCTTCGCGCTCGTGCTCGGCGTCCTCGCCCGCCGCCTGTTCGCCGCGCACACCGCGGAACCGGCCGGCCGGAACAAGGCCGGTACGGCAGTGGGCCGGTAGGGCACGCGGGGTGTTACGCGGGGCTGTCCCGCCAGGCGGCCAGGAGCGAGGCGGACAGGGTGGTCGAGATCCGGCGCGGCGGCCAGTCCAGGCCGGCCAGATCCACGATGACGCGCTCGTCGAACACCGTGATCCACAGCAGGACCGCGTAGTCCAGGTCCTGCTCGGGGATCGTGCCGTCCTGCGCGAGTTCCTCCACCACGGGTGCCAGCGCCGCGTACAGCGCCGACGTCTGCGGGTCCCCGTCGGCCACTCGCTGCAGGAAGCCTTCGGAACTGCGGATGCGCGTCGCCGCGCGTCCCCAGTGGATCGCCAGATCCACCCACCGCTCGCCGATCGCAGCGAAGCGTTCCGCGCCACGGCCGTCGATCGCGTTCAACTCCGCGACCAGGCCGTCGAGCAGCCGGCGGTAGAACGCGCCGTGGACGTCCCGCACATCCTCGAAGTGCCGGTACACGGTCGCGATGGCGACACCGCTCGCGCGGGCGAGGTCCGGCAGGCTGAACCCGGTGCCGCGCTCGGCGAGCAACTCCCCGGCGGCGTTGAGCAGTCGGTCCCGGGTTTGGGCGGTGTCGCGGCGCAGCCGCATCCGGTTCTCCATGATGTCTCCGCAGCATCGTACCCCGCGGCGCTCCAGCGAGAACAAGTTCCCACATCATGCCGTGACCTGCATCGACCATCGCTGCCAGTTCGCTGCGGCGCAGCGCGACGAGCACGCGAATGACACCGGCCCAACTCCGAAGACGCCGACGTGCCCCCGGCCCGCCCATCGGGCCGGGGGCACGGTCGTCGGCACCGCCTGCATCAGCTCGGCCCCACCAGGCTGCCGAGCGCAGCCTCGATGTGGGACACGTCCGGGACGAGGGCCGAGGCCAGTTCGGGGGCTGCCGGGATACGGGAGTCGGGGACTCCGAGGCGCAGCGGGCGGCCCCGCAGGACGCCCGCTTCGGCGACTCGGGTGACGACCTCCGCGCCGAACCCCGCGGTCGTGTTGGCCTCGTGCACGACGGCCAGCCGGCCTCCGGTACGCGCCACCGATTCGGTCACCGCGTCGGTGTCGAACGGGTTGAGCCAGGGCGTCTCGATGACCGTCACCGCTGTGCCGCGCTCGGCGAGTCGGTCCGCGGCCTCCAGCACCCGGTGGGTGATGGCGCCCCAGGTGACGACGGTCGCCGCCGGCCCGGTCCTGCGGGTGTGGCTGCCTCCGACGGGGGCCGGCGGGCGGCCCGTGACGATCTCCTGCTTCGCTCCGAAGTACAGGGTGCGGTTGTCGATGACGATCACCGGGTCGTCGCAGTGCACGGCGGAGACCATGGTGTCGTAGGCGTCCTGCGGGGTGGACGGCATCGCCACCCGCAGCCCGGGGGTGTGCAGGAACAGCGCTTCGAGGTTCTGCGAGTGCTGCGCGCACGCACCGGGGGCGTTGCCCTGCTGGGTGCGGACCACCAGCGGCGCGGTGAGGCGGCCCTCGGAGACGTAGCGCACGTTGGCCGCCTGGTTGACCACCTGGTCGAGCGCGACGAGGAAGAAGTCGGCCCACATGATCTCCACGAT
Organism: Streptomyces sp. NPDC020917; assembly: GCF_044333795.1. Classification (NCBI taxonomy): domain Bacteria; kingdom Bacillati; phylum Actinomycetota; class Actinomycetes; order Kitasatosporales; family Streptomycetaceae; genus Streptomyces; species Streptomyces sp. NPDC020917. Next base: position 15,245 of record NZ_JBIRRR010000007.1, read on the forward strand.
CGGCCTGCGTCCCATCATGGCCGCGCCGACCGCGGAGCCGAGGATCGCCGACTCGCTGATGGGCGTGTCGAAGACCCGGTCGCCGAACTCCTTCCACAGCCCGCGCGTCACGCCGTGCACCCCGCCGGGCTTGGCCACGTCCTCGCCGTACAGGAGGGTCTCGGGGACCTCGGCCAGCACCCGGTGGAGCGCGGCGTTGACCGCCCCCGCGTAGTGCACCTTGATCGTTTCCTCAGGCATAGATGTGCTCCCTCACGCTGTTCGCGTCGGCGGGCGGGTCGGCGAGAGCGGCCCGGGCGGCCAGCTCGACCTCTTCGCGCGCGTCGTTCTCCGCGGCCTGGATCTCCGCCGCGCTCACGCCGGCCTCGGCCAGCCGCCTGACCGCCACCGCGACGGGTTCCCGTTCGCGGTCCTCGGCCAGCTCGCCGCGGGTCCGGTAGGTCTGCATGTCGCCCACGTAGTGGCCGACCAGGCGCTGGGTGGTCAGTTCGACGAAGGCGGGGCCGCCGCCCTCCCGGGCGGCTTCGGCGAGGTCGGTGACCGTCTCGCGGATCAGCCGGGGGTCGTTGCCGTCGATCCGTACCGCCGTCATGCCGAGCGCCTGAGGGCGGTCGGTGAGGGTCTGGTTGTGGACGGCCTCGCGGATCGGGGTGAGTTCCGACCAGCGGTTGTTCTCGCACAGGAAGAGCACCGGCAGTTGGGCCGCGGCCGCGAAGTTCATGGCCTCGTGGACCGCGCCCTGGTTCATCGCGCCGTCCCCGAAGACGGTGGCCGCGACGCGGCCGGTGCCGTCGTGGCGACCGGCGAGGGCCGCGCCCACGGCTATGGGGGCGCCGGCGCCGACGATCGAGTTCTCGCCGTGGAAGCCGTGTTCGGGCGCGCTCAGGTAGGCCGAGCCGCCGCGTCCGCCGTTGACGCCGGTGGCGCGGCCGAGCAGTTCGGCCATCAGCGGGCGCAGCGGCGTACCCCGGGCGATGGCCCATCCGTGCCCGCGGTAGGTGGCGAACAGGGCGTCCACCTCGTCGAGCGCGGTGCAGGCGCCGACCGGCCCGGCCTCCTGCCCGATGCACAGGTGTACGGACCCGCGGATGTCCCCCGTCCCGCACAGCGCCTGCGCCTTCTCCTCAAAGGCCCGGATCCGCCACATCGCCCGCAGATCCGCCAACAGTTGTTCCTGCATCGTGCCTCCGCACCCGTCCGGCTCTCGATGGCCCCTCGTCCGGCGCACCCGGCGCCAGCCAGCCCACGTAAGTCAATCGATTGCTTCAAGGTAGTCGAAGACCCTTCCGCCGACAAGGAATCGTCTCTGAGCAGCCTCGTTTCATCCGATTCCGGGCGGACGCGTCTTGCCGGAAGAGGTCTTCGGGCTTACGTTAGACAAACGATTGATCTGACCGGTCGGCTTGCCGTCAGGTCCGGTTGGCACATCAGCCGGACAGGGAGAAGGGGACGATGAGTCCGCAACGTTTCGAACTGCTCATCGGCTTGTACGGGGACGACCGCATGGCGGCGATCCTGTCCGAGCAGGAGCTCATCGCGTCGTGGCTGAAGGTCGAGGCGGCGCTCGCCACGGCCCAGGCCGAGGCCGGCGTGATCGCCGCCGACACGGCCGCCGTCATCGCCGGCGCCGCCGTTCCGGCCACCATCGAGGCCGGGCGCCTGTGGCGGGAGACCCGGAACGTCGGCTACCCGATCCTGCCGCTGGTGCGCCAGCTCGACGAGGCACTGCCCCACGAGCACCGCGGCCGGGCGCATTACGGTGCGACCACGCAGGACATCATGGACACCGGCCTCGCGGTGCAGTTCGACGCGGTCGGCGGCCGGCTCACCGAGCTGACCGACGCGTTCGGCGACGCGATCGCCGCGCTGGCCACGGCCCACGCGCACGTGGTGATCGCGGGCCGGACCCACGCGCTGCAGGCCGTACCGACCACCTTCGGCGCGAAGATGGCCGGCTACCTGGGCGAACTCGCCCGCGACCGCGCCAGGTTGGTGCGGGCCCGCGAGGAGATGACCACCGTGTCGCTGTTCGGCGCCGGGGGCACCTCGGCGGCCTACGGTGAGCACGCGGTCAAGGTGCGCACGCGGGTGGCCGAACTGCTCTCGCTGCGGGCGTCCGACATCCCGTGGCACGTCTCCCGCGACCGGCTCGCCGAGTTCGGTGCGGCCTGCGCCCTGCTCGCCGCGACCTGCGCCCGTTTCGCGCGCGAGGTCGTCGACCTGTCCAGGACGGAGATCGCCGAGGTGTCGGAGGCGGCCGGGCACCTGCGCGGGGCGTCGTCCACCATGCCGCAGAAGGCCAACCCCATCGAGTCCGAGGCCGTCATCGGGATGGCCGTCACGGCCGGCGCGCTCAGCTCGGCGCTCTACCGGATCATGGAGGCCGGCCACGAGCGGGCCGCCGGCGAGTGGCAGGCCGAATGGCAGGTGCTGCCCCAGCTGGCCGCGCTCGCCGCCGGAGCGCTCGGTACGGCCCGCGCCGTCGCCGAAGGCCTCCAGGTCTTCCCCGAGGCCATGCGGCGCAACCTCGGCGCTGACTCCGGGCTGGTGATGGCCGAGGCGTACATGATCGGGCTGGCCCCCCGGCTGGGCCGCGAGAACGCGCACGACCTGGTGTACGCGGCGGCCCGCCGCTGCCGCGCCACCGGGGAGAGCCTGCAGGCGGTGCTGAGCGACATGGTGCCCGGGGAGGCCGCCGGGGCGGTCGCCGAACTGAGGCCCGAGGATTACGTGGGACATCCGGACGTCGCCATCGAGGCGGCGCTCGCCCGGTGGCGTGACCGCGGATGACCGCCACCAACGGGACTCGCCGGGCGGGAGTGTCCGGCTGATGCCAGGAGCAGCGCAGTGGGAAAGGGCAAGGCGATGAAGGACTTCGAAGGCCGGACAGCGGTGGTCACCGGCGCCGGCGGCGGTATCGGCAGGGCCTGCGCCCGGTCACTCGCCGAGCGGGGCGCGCGCGTGGCGCTGCTGGACATCTCCGCGGACAGCGCGTCGCTGACCGCCGAGTCGATCGGCCAGGCGGGCGGCGGGGCAGGCGGCACCACCGCGGTGTACGCGGTGGACGTCACCGACCCGGACGCGGTCGAGGAGGCGCTGGGCCGGGTGGAGCGGGATCTCGGGCCCGTCACGCTGGCGGTGGGCGCCCACGGCATCGTCCGCAACCACCCCTTCCTGGAGCTGCCCGCGGCCGACTGGGACGCGACGCTCGCGGTCAACCTCAAGGGCATGTTCGTGCTGCTGCAGAAGGCGGCGCGCCGGGCCGTGGCCCACGGCGGCGGAGCCATGGTGGCGGTCTCCTCGGTGGCCGGCCGCGGGCCGCGGGCCACGTGCGCGGACTACGCGGCCAGCAAGGCCGGGGTGATCAGCCTGGTGCGGTCGGCGGCCCTGGCGCTGGCCGAGCACGGCATCCGGGTCAACGCGGTCTGCCCGGGCGTGGTGGACACCGAGATGACCCGCGCCATCCACCGCCAGAAGGCGGAGATCGAGGGCATCACCCCGCAGGAGTCCTTCGCCCGGCAGGCGGCGAAGATCCCGCTGGGGCGGATCGAGACCCCCGAGGAGATCGCCGATGTCGTCTCCTTCCTGCTCTCGGCGCAGTCCTCGTACGTCACCGGGCAGGCCCTCAACGCCTGCGGCGGCCTGGAGATGGACTGAGAGATGGACTGACCGACCACGAGGCCCCGACCGGCCGAACGGATCGACCCGACCGGCCGGCACCGACCGGCACCGACCGACAGCGATCGGCAGGGACAACGCACATGCTGCACGGCGTATGGCACTTCAGCTTCACCGTCGCGGACATCGAACAGTCCGTGGACTTCTACACCCGCCTGCTCGGCTTCGACCACATCCACAGCCAGGAGCAGCGCGGCGGCTACACCAGCAAGCTCGTCGGCTACCCGGACGCGCACCTGCGCATCGCCCAACTGGCCGTCCCCGGGCGCGCTCCCGGGCTCTCCACCCACGACCTGGAGCTGGTCCAGTACGTGAATCCGGCCGGCACCCGGCAGGACCCGGAGATCCGCCACCCCGGAGCGGCGCACCTGGCCCTGACGGTGGACGACATCCACGAGCTGTACGAGCGGCTCACCGCCGCGGGCGTGCGCTTCTTCTCCCCGCCCAACGCCATCACCGCCGGTGTCAACGAGGGCGGCTGGACCTGCTACTTCGAGGACCCCGACCGTATCGTGCTGGAGCTCGTGCAGCCGCCGGCCCACCGGCTCGAACCGTAGCCCGCCACCGACCGACGACCAAGGAACCGCAAGCTCCGGAAGGATCCCGACCGTGCTGGACATCTTCGCCCCCATCGCCGCCGCCTGCGACATCTCGGTCCCGCCCGGGGAAGGGCTGCCCGTCGCGGTGGTCGGGGCGGGCGCCATCGTCGATGTGGCCCACCTGCCGTCGTACCGCTCGGCGGGAGTCGAGGTGCGCGGGCTGTTCGACCTCGACGCCGAGCGCGCCCGGGAGGTGGCCGCACGCCACGGTGTGCCGACCGTCTACCCGACCCTGGACGCGCTGCTGGCCGATCCCGAGGTGCGGATCGTGGACATCGCGGTGGCGCCCGCCGCGCAGCCGGAGATCGCCCGCCGGGCGCTGGAGGCGGGCAAGCACCTGCTGTGCCAGAAGCCGTTCGTGCCCGACGAGGCCACCGGCCGGGAGCTGATCGAGCTCGCCGACCGGCTCGGTCTGAAGATCGCGGTGAACCAGCAACTGCGCTACGACGAGGGCATCGCGGCGGCGCGGGCCATGGTGGAGGCCGGGTGGATCGGCGAGCCGACCGCGATGACCTTCACCGTGAACATCGCCACCGACTGGAGCCCGTGGCCCTGGCTGGTCCGCAACGACCGGCTGGAGATCATGTACCACTCCATCCACTACCTGGACGCGGTCCGCTCGGTGCTCGGCGATCCCGAGACGGTCTTCTGCGCCGGCGGCCGCACCCCCGGCCAGCTCGCGGCCGGCGAGACGCGCACCATCAGCACGCTGGTCTTCCCCGGCAACGCCCGGGCCCTGGTGCACGCCACCCACGAGAACCGCACCGGCGACCCGGAGGCCCTCGTCCGCATCGACGGGTCGAAGGGCGCCATCCGCGGCACGCTCGGGCTGCTCTACGACTACCCGCACGGCCGCCCCGACACCCTGGAGGTCAACAGCCGGTCGCTGCCCACCGACGGCTGGCTGCCCTACCCGGTCACCCGCCGGTGGATCCCGGACGCGTTCGCCGGCCCGATGGCCTCGCTGATGCGCGCGGTGTCCGGCGGCGGCGAACCGTACCCTTCCGCGCGGGACAATCTGGGCACGATCCGGCTCGTCGACCGGCTGTACGCATCGATGGACGCCGGGCACAGCATGCCCGTGGAATGATGGCCGTGATGACACCGAAACCAGGGCAGGGCGGCGACAAGGCCGTTCCTCAGAAGGCGGGACCGCCCGGTGGGTCGGCCCCGGGGAAGGTCACGTTGAACGACGTGGCCCTGCTCGCCGGGGTGGACCGTTCCGTGGTGTCCCGGGTGATCAACGACGATCCGCGCCTGAACATCAGGCCCGACACCCGGCGGCGGGTGCTGGAGACGATCGAGAAGCTCGGATACCGCCGCAACGCGGCGGCCCGCAGCCTGCGGACAGCCCGGTCGTACATGCTCGGGCTGTTCATCCCCGACTTCGCCAACCCCGTCTACGCCGAGATCATCAAGGGCGCCGAGACCGAGGCGGGCCGGGTCGGCTACGGGCTGATGACCGCGAGCTCGGAAGGCATCCGCCAGGGGGTCGACCACTACATCGACCTGTTCGGGCACGGGCGCGTGGACGGGCTGCTGTTCGCCGGCGAGGAATCCGGCCGGGAGCTGGAGCAGCTGCGTGCGCTGCGGCTGCCGTGGGTGCTGGTGAACCGGCGGATCGAGGGCAGCGACCGCTACGTGGTCCTCGACGACGAGCACGGCAGCCGGCTCGCCGTGGAGCACCTGGTGGCGCTGGGGCACCGCCGGATCGCCCATGTCGCGGGGCCCGAGACCGCGGACACCGCCCGTCGCCGCCGCGCCGGCTACAGCGCGGCCATGAACAGCGCCGGGCTGGCGGCGGACGCGCGGCTCATCGTCCACGCCGACTACACGCCGGCAGGCGGGCGGGCCGCGATGGACGAACTGCTGGCCGCCGAACACCGCCCCACCGCGGTGTTCGTGGCCAACGTCGCCTCCGCCGTGGGTGTGCTGCACGCCCTGCACGCCGCGGGCCTGTCGGCTCCCGCCGATCTCTCGGTGATCGCCATGCACGACATGCCGCTGGCCGACCACCTCGTTCCGGCGCTGACCACGGTGCGGATGCCGCTGGGCGAGCTGGGGGCGCGCGCGGTGCGGATGATGGCGTCCCGCGGCCCCACCGAGCCGATCACGGAAGTGGTCGCCGAACCGGTGGAGGTCGTGGTCCGCGCCTCCACCGGCCCGCCCCCGGGGACGGCCCCATAGCAGGTGCCGGTGCGGTGGCACGAAGGAAGTCCAGGCAGCCGAGGCTGCCTGGACTTTCCCCGTTGCCGGCCCGGATCGTGGCGGGTACCCGCGGCTACCGGGCCGCCGCGTCCTCCAGCGGGTGGCGGGCGAGTACCGTCACCGAGACGGTCGCATAAGGCATGAGGGGCAGGCTGGTCAGCGCCTCGTGCAGTGCCTCGGCGTCCGGCGCGGACCAGATCCCGACGTTGGCGAGCCGGCCCGGAAGCCGCCAGATCCGCGTCAGCGTGCCCTCCGCGCGCAGCGCGAGACCGCGGTCCCGCTCCCGGGCCAGCAGTGCGGCCCGCTGGTCCGCGGGCATGTCCGGGGGCAGCGCGACCGCGATCTCCACCAGGAACTCCATCCTCTGCCCGCTCAGTTGAGGGCGTCGAGTCGCCGGTGCGCCAGGGCCACCGCGTCCTCGGGCACCGCCTCACCGCTGACCAGGGACCCGACCATGTCGTTGAGCACCTCGGAGATGGCCGGCCAGCGCGGGTCGCGCGGCAGGGCCCTGGTGTGCTCGTGGGCCTCCTCGAACCCCTCGTAGTAGGGGGCGATCCGGGACACGGCCGGGGACGACCAGGAGTCGCGCCGGGTCGCCGTACCGCCCTCCTCCGCGGTGATCCGGTCCATCTGCGGGGTGGTCAGCGCGCGCAGCAGCCCGTAGGCGGCTTCCGGGCGCTCGCTGCCCGCGGCGATCGCCAGCACCCAGTAGCTGTTGAGCGCCACCCGGCTGCCGCCGGGGACGTCCGCCCGCGGGACGGGCGCGCAGCGGACCAGCCCGTGGGTGGGGCTGTCGACGGGAGCGGAAAGGGCGGCGAAACCGCTCCAGTTGACCATCATCGCGGCTTCGCCGGCGGCGAAGTGGACCCCGCTGGCCACGCTGTCCCACTGGGCCGCGGCCGGGTCGACGACCCGGTGGGTGTGCCACAGGTCGTACAGGAAGCGGGCGGAGTCCAGTGCCTGCGCGCAGTCCAGCGACAAACGGCCCTCGGCGTCGGTCAGTTCGGCGCCGCGGCTCCAGAGCTGGGTGAGGAAGTCGTACACCGTGTTGTGCTCGTCGGGGAAGCCCGCGACGATCGTGCCGTGGCGCCCCTCGTCCGGCCGGGTGAACCACCGGGCCTGGTCGGTGTACTGCTCCCACGTGTCGGGCGCGGCCAGCGGGTAGCCGAACTTCGCCGCGAATCCCGCGCGTTCGGCCGGGTCGTCGTAGAGGTCGGCCCGGTAGAGCAGCATCATCGGGCCCACGTGGTAGGGAACGCCGTACGTCGACCCGTCCGGGCCGCGCTGGAGTTCACGCACCGCCGGGTGCCAGGCGTCGGGCCAGCCGGCCGGCGGGGACTGGGCGATGAACGGGTCGAGCGGAAGGATCCTGCCGTCGGCGATCAGGGTGGGGAGCCAGTCGGTCACCACCATGAGGAGATCGGCCTCGCCGCTGATCGCCGCGTCGCCCGCCACCACCTGCTGCTGCAGGTCCAGGATGTCGGGCAGGCGGTATTCGGCCGGGCCGGCCGCGGCCGCCGGCAGCTGGCGGCTCAGCGCCCGGTCGAATCCGTCGAAAGCCCGGCCCAGCAGCCGCAGGGGCCTTTCCGGTGCGGACATGATCCTCCTCGAAACGAGTGCGTGCGTACTGGGAGACATTCCATCAATCGATGGTCTGACGTGCTTCGCGGCTGGACCGCGACGGGGCCTGCGGCTCCGCCGGGGCCGGCGCGGGACCCCCTTCCAGGGCCTCGCCGCCCTGCCCGCCCCGCATCGCCGACCAGCGCGCGCGCACGAAGGACCTGCCCCGCGAACTGCTCGCCGTGTACAGGGCGGCGGCCGCGACCAGGACCGAACCCTGGACCACGTTCTGGTAGTTCGACCCGATGTTGAGGACGTTGAAGCCGTTGCTCAACGTGAAGAGGATCAGGGCGCCGACCACCGACTTGGACACGTAGCCGGAGCCGCCGAACAGCGAGGTGCCGCCGAGGACCGCGGCCGCGATGACGGTCAGCTCGCCGCCGGTCAGCACGGTGGGGTCGACCGAGTTGAACCGGCCCGCGTAGAGGACGCCGACCAGCGCGGCCATGCCGCCGTTGAGCACGAACGCCGCCATCTTGTACCGGTCGACGTTGATGCCCGACAGCCGGGCCGCTTCCGGGTTGCCTCCCACCGCGTACAGGTTGCGGCCGATCACCGTGTACCGCAGGACGGCACCGGCCAGCAGCGCAGCGGCGAGCATGATCCAGACGGGCACGCTCTGGTTGAGCAGCGCCGGCCGGGCACCCGCCACCAGGAGGACGACGATCCCGACGACGGCCAGTTCCACCGTCGTCCGCGTCGGGCGGCGCCCAGCGCGGACCGCCACCAGCACGGCCGCGGCCACGAGCAGCGCGCCCACCGCGAACGCCGTCCCCCGGTCGGGGATCACACGCGCGGTCGAGAAGGTGTGGAAGCCGGTGTTCGTCGCGGTGATGCTCTGGCCGTCGAGGATCGCCTGCACCACGCCGCGTACGGCGGTCAGGGTCCCCAGGGTGACGATGAAGGCGTTGACACCGACCTTCTGCACCAGCACCGCGTTGACCAGGCCGACCAGCACGCCGACCAGGAGCGCGGTGATCAGCGCGAAGGCGATGCCGTGCCCGTCGACCAGCTTGAGGGCGACCGTGCCGGACAGGGCCGCGGTGGACGCCACCGACAGGTCGAAGTTACCCGTGATCAGCATGATCGTCATGAAGACCGACAGGGTGCCGTACAGGGCCGACTGGTCGAGGATGTTGCTGATGTTGACGTCGCTGAGGTAGGCGGGCCGGCCCTGCGCCGAGGAGGAGATGGACAGGACGGCCACGAGCACCACGAGCGCGTAGACCACACCGGCGGAGCGCGGCGACAGGGCGCGACGCCAGCCCGGGGTGCCGCCTCCCGCCGGGCGGAGGACGCCGGTGTCAGTACCGGAGGTCATGATCTGCTGCCTTTCTGCGAGCTGGCGTGAGCGCGCGGTCTACAGTCCGCTGGCGAGAGCGGTCAGTTCGTGGAGGTCGGTGCCGGCGGACGGCCGTTCGGCGACGAGCCGGCCGCGCCGCATCACGAGCACGCGGTCGCAGGCGCTCAGCAGTTCCTCGAACTCCGAGGCGGCGATGAGGACGGCGTGACCACGATCGGCGAGGCGGCGGATCAGCTGGATGATGTCGGCCTTGCCGCCGACGTCGACCCCGGCGGACGGCTCGTCCAGCAGGAACACGCGCGCGGGACCGTAGACCCACTTGGCGAAGACGACCTTCTGGGCGTTGCCGCCGCTGAGCTCGCGGACCGGCGCGTCGACGGACGGCGCCGCGATGCCCAGTTCGGCGACCGCGCGGTCGGCCAGCCTCCTCTCCTCGTCCGGGTCGACCAGGAAGCGGCGCAGGGCGGAGCCGCGCAGGTACGGCAGCGAGATGTTGCGCCAGATCTCCCACTCCGGCAGCAGCCCCAGCCGGGTGCGGTCCTCCGGTACGAGCGCCAGGCCGCGCTTGACCGCATGGCGCGGCGACCCCGGTCGCACCCGCCGGCCCGCCACCTCGACGCTGCCCGTCGCGGCGGGATCGGCGCCGAAGATCGCCTGGAGCAGTTCGGTGCGGCCGCTGCCGAGCAGCCCGGCGAGGCCGACGACCTCACCCGGGCGGACGGCGAGGGTGACCGGGCCGAACCGCTGCGGTGAGGCGAGGCGGTCGACACTGAGCAGCGGCTCGCCGCCCTGCTCCCGTGCCGGGGCCGGCGGCTGCTCCTCCACCTTGCCGAGCCGCTCGCCGACGATGGCGGCGACGAGCCGTTCCTCGGTGGTGTCCGACGTCGGGGCGTCGACGACCACCCGGCCGTCGCGCAGCACCGTCAGGTGGTCGGTGAGGTCGAGGATCTCGTCGAGGAAGTGCGAGACGTACACGAAGGTGGTGCCCTGGTCCCGCAGCCGCCGGACGGTACGGAAGAGCACGTCGCGCTCGGCCGGGGACAGGGCCGCCGTCGGCTCGTCGAGCAGGACCACCGACGGGTCGCGGGCCAGCGCCTGGAGGATGGAGATCATCTGCCGGGCACCCACCGACAGCTCGCCGACCGGCGTGGCCGGATCGAGCGGGTAGCCGATCCGCTCGCACAGCGCGGCCAGTTCGCCCGTCCTGCGGCCGGCGTCCCAGCGCGCCGACTCGCGGCGCCCGAGGAAGACGTTGTCGAGCACGGTCAGCGTGTCCACCAGCGGGGTGTGCTGGTGCACGGCGGCCATGCCGTGGGACAGCGCCTGCGACGGGCTGGACCAGGCCACCGGCTCGCCGCGCCAGCAGACGGTGCCGGCGGTCGCGGTCTGCGCGCCCGAGAGGATCTTGATCAGGGTGGACTTTCCCGCCCCGTTGGCGCCGATCAGGCCGTGCACCGTGCCCGGGCGGATGTCGAGTGACACACCGCGCAGGGCGCGCGTCCCGCTCGGGTACACCATGTGCACGTCCGCGACGGACAGCACCGGCCCTGTGTCGGGGTGCCGGCTCCCCGGTTTCTCCGTGGCCATGGGTCCTACCACTGGGGCGTGCAGTCGGCGGCGTTGGCGGCGGTGATACCGGGCGTGTCGTAGAAGGTGGTCTTCGGCGGGCCGGTCAGCTTGCCGGTCAGCGCGTCGTGCATCATCTGCACCGCCATCGCGCCCTCGTCGTAGGGCTTGTAGCAGACCGTCCCGTACAGGTCGCCCGACTTGATTCCCGCGATGCCGCTCTGCGAGCCGCCGACACCGAGGATCTTGGCGTGCGACCCGGCCGACTTGACCGCCGAGGCGCAGCCGACCGCCATGTCGTCGGAGATGGCGTAGAAGAGGCCGATGCCGGGGTTCGAGGCCAGGATGTTCTGGCAGGCGGACTGGCCGTCCTGCTTGGTCCAGTTGCCCGGCTGGGTGGCGACGATCTGGTACTTGCCGGCGCCGGCGCCGGTCAGCGCCGCCTTGAAGTCGACGACCCGGGTGTTGTTCTCCACGAAGCCCGCGGCCCCGGTGATGACGGCGACCTTGCCGCCGCCCGGAAGGGCCTTGAGCGCCATCTGCCCGGCGGTGCCGCCCGCGGCCTTCTCGTTCTCGTCGAGGACGAACTTCAGCTTCTGGTACGGGTCGTTGACGTCGCGGTCGGCGCCGACATAGCCGTGGACGGTGGCGATGGGGATCCCGGCCGCGTCCGACTGGTCCACCAGCGCCTGTGCGGGGCCGGGCGACAACGGCGACAGCAGGATCGCGTCCACCCGCCGCGCGATCAGGTCCTGCACCTGGCTGGCCTGCTTGGCGGTGTCGCCCTGCGAGTCCAGGTCGACGATCTTCACCCCGAGCTGCGCGGCCTTGGCCTTGGCGCCCTTGGCGATGGCGGCCGGGAAGGTGACGGACTCCTGCTGGTTGGCGAGCCCGATGGTGAAGGTCTTGTCCTTCGCCGCGGCCGCCGGCGTACTCCCACCGGCGTTGCCGGAGCCGGAGCCCGTAGTCTGCACCGTGCAGGCCGCGGTGGCTGCGACGAGCAGCGTCACGGACGCTGCCATGGTTCGGGCTCTACGGGCGTTTCTGCGTACGTTCACTGTGTCTGTCCCGTCTGGGCTTCACACGCGGGCTGGGGTTCCTGACGTGCGGCCCGCCGCTGCCGCGACGCACCGATCGGCACTCTCGTCGATCCGCTAGTCAATCGATTGCCTGAGCGCTTGATCCGACGATAGGAGCCCTTCTAGGCAGGTGCAAGGGGTGTAGAGCACCAAAGATGACACGGCGACGACATCAACTGGTCAAACGGTTGTCTCACGCGGAAGAGGGAACCTGCACCTGACGGGCAGGCACCTCACCACCCCTTGCAGTACGTCGGCGAGGGCCTGGGGCCCTCACGCAACCCTTCCCATAAATGGCACTCAGTGCCACAGTGTGGAGATGAATTCACCCACCACCTCGGGGACCTCACAGGCTTGGGCGGCACTGGGTGCCGATTCTTCGCTGCTCGACCGGGTGTCCTACGGCGGTCCGTCCGGAGGGCTGCCGGCGCGACTGCCCGTCATGGAACTGGCGCGGGCCACCGTCGCGGTGTGCTCGCTCGCGGCCGCCGAACTCACCTCCGCAACCACGGGACGCCCCGTGCCCCGTGTACGGGTCGATGACGAGGCAGTCGCGACGGCATTCCTCAGCGACCGGTTGGTGCGGGCCGAAGGGCGAGCGTGGTCGACCTTCGCGCCGCTGTCCCGGTTCTGGCGGGCGACCGACGGATGGGTTCGTACGCACGCCAACTACCCTCACCACCAGGCCCGATTGCTCGCCGCTCTCGGAGTGCCGGGGAACGCCGACGAGGACACGGTGGATGCGGTGGTGGATGCGGTGGCCCGGACGATCGCGGGGCTTGGCGCGCGAGAAGTGGAGGAGACCGTGTACGCGGCGGGCGGTCTGGCCGTCGCGGCACGCGGCCCCCAGGACTGGGCCAAGAGCGAGCAGGGGGTCCTGGTTGCGGGGCAGCCGCTGCTGACCACGACGCGCATCGATGACGCCCCGGATCGAAGGCCCGGTGGTGCCGCACTACCGTGCGCGGGGCTGCGCGTCCTGGATCTGACCCGAGTACTGGCCGGACCGGTCGCCACCCGAACGCTGGCGCTGCTCGGCGCCGACGTGCTGCGGATCGACGCCCCACAACTGCCAGAAAGTCAGGAGGCCCACAACGACACAGGGATGGGGAAACGCTCGACCACCCTGGACCTGCGACAGACCACCGACCGTCGGCTCTTCGAGGAACTGCTCGATGCGGCAGACGTGGTGGTCACCGGCTACCGGCCGGGCGCGCTGGAACGGTTCGGACTGACGCCCGAGGCGCTCGCCGAGCGCCGACCGGGTCTCGTCATCGCCCAGCTCTCCGCGTGGGGCCGTTACGGACCGTGGGGCGAGCGGCGCGGCTTCGACAGCCTGGTCCAGGTGGCCACCGGCATCGCCGAGCTGGAGGGCTCGCCGGACTCGCCCGGCACTCTGCCCGCCCAGGCACTCGACCACGGCACCGGCTATCTGCTCGCGGCCGGTATCCTGCGCGCGCTCACCGAGCAGCACCGCACGGGCGGCACACGGCTGGTCCGCGTGGCACTGACGCAGACCGCGCACTGGCTGATCCACGACCTGGCACCCGCTCCGGGCGAGGAAGAGGGCTTCGACGCCGAACACTGGCTGACCGAGACCGACAGCCCCATGGGCCGGCTGCGGCACGCGCTGCCGCCGGTGTCGTACGACGGGGGCCCGGTGAACTGGGCACGCCCGCCGGGTCCATGGGGAACGGATGCCCCGGTCTGGAGCGGCGCCTGACGCACACCTTCGGGGCGTGCGCCCGTCACGCCGATGCAGCCGGCGACGTCAGCCTGGAGTTCCTCACCGGAGAACTCAAGGGCTCGCACGCCCCGTCCGGCATCGTGTTCACCGTCTTGCCGCCATGTCCGGCATGGAACGCGAGGACATCCGCAACCGCACCCTCGAAGGCCACGTCCCCTCTTGGGACCAGCCGAAGTCGGTGCGCGCCGGCCAGGCGCGCCGACCAGGTCAGCGCGCATGCACCTGTTATTTTCCGCAGGCTTTGCGATGGACGGACGCTGTTGTCCAGATCAAGGCTGGCCGGGAGGGATCAGGATCCCCTTCTGGCGGCACGAACGACTCGCGCCAGGGCCAACGGCTTCCCCTGATCCTCTCAGCAGGTGACCGTATCCAGTTGCACGGGATGCGGCATGGACGGGCCCAGGGTGACCCGGTAGCAGACGACGGCAGACGCACCCCAGCCGTTGCCCGGCGTCGAGTAGCGCTCGTCCCCCTCAAAGCCGACCACGGTGCTGGTTGCGGCGGGTATCGCGCTCACCATGCCGAGACGTCCGCCGCCCACCGTTGCGGCGAGCGTGCGGAAGTCCGACTCGTCCTTCCTGCCCTGCGCATACGACTCGGCCAGCGCATCTGCGTACCGATGGGCGCGCCGGTCGAGGTCCCTGCGTGCGGAGTGCCGGTGGGAGCTGCTGATGAGACTGCCGACTCCCACCAGGGCCAGGACGATGGCCAGCGGTACCGCGAAAACGGCGGTGACGCAGCCGAGACCACGTTCCAACCGGGACATCGCCCCACCCTCAGCTCTGCTAGCGGTAGTTCGCCCGCGCCAGCGCCCTCGAACGCCAGAGCATATCGGACGGTCCCGGCGCTGTCCGGGTGGTAATTCGCCCCATCGACGCGGGCGTCGGTCACCTCACACGGGAAGCCGCCCGGGCCGGTCTGGGCGGCCCGACCGCGCGAAGACCGCCCAGGCCCCGGAAATGCTCTGGCAGGCGCCGATCCTGCGGGACTGATCCGATGCGGATCGAGCGCTCCGGGGCGCCACGCGGCCGGAACGTGGAGCACGCCGAGGCCCGAGTCCGGCGGCCTGGGTCGTCGTTGGGCCCTGAGCGTTGTCATAGACGACTGACGGAGCCCAGGACAGCAGCCGGGGCCGACGAAAAGGGGGACGCCGAGCCCCGGCTCCCGGACTGCGCCGCTGCCAATCAGTCGTGAGGCCGCAGAACCACGTCCGTGATCACCATCATCAGCGCCTTGACGGCCGCTGCGATCGCCAACCTCGAAGCCAGTTCCTTGGCCCACGTCTTCTTGCCATTGGACACCATCTTCACCTCCCAGAACCCCGGACCATCGACGACGGCTGTCGCCGCGAGATGAGCCACAGGGGAGCGACTCACCTCGGCTGGGAAGGGTGGAACCGGGGCCCGGAACGCCCCCTTTCGCGCCCCGAGCCCCGGCCTTTCCCCTGTTGTCCAAGGTTCAGACAGGTGATGCCACCACTGTACTGAGCGGCTCGTTCAAGTCGCCCCGAACTCACACAAGTTGCTGGGCGCACACAGATGGCGCCTGGCGCGATCTGCCGGGCCAGGACTTCGAGCCCGACGCTCCCGCCGACGTCCTCAACGCCCCGGGCGAGGGCGTCACGGTCAGCATCGACAGCAACGCAACCGCGGCCGTTCTCGTACGGCTGCCCGGTACCGCATGGCTGCTGCGCGCGGATCCCGGCCCGGTCCATCTGCTGGCGGATCATCCTCCACGAGGAGGTCGCCGACCCCGATCTCTCACGTCGCGGATGCGGCGCCCGTGCTCTGCGCCGGCCCGGACGTCAGGGATTTCATCAGTTGACGCATGGTCGGCACGAGAGCCGGCCGCAGGAACTTCGTGTCGGCCACGACCGGCCGCCGGGCGCCGCCACCAGTGGTGGGTGGCTCACCGGAGCCCTGCCATTGGTTGGTGCCGTCGATGCTGAGGGAGAGGACCACACCGCCGTCCAGGACCCGGATGGTCTGCCGAGTGTCGCTGAGCGTGGTGAACGCGAGTTCGCCCAGATGCGCAACGGGCTTGGTGACGCCGACCGCACTGGTCGACGCGTAGGTGCCCAGGCTGGCGAGGGCCAGTGTGTCGTCCTGGAGGCGGCCCGCATCCTGGAACTCGGCTCGGGGATCGGTCTTCTTGTGAAGGTCCACCGTCACTGTCGCCGTGTACTGCGTCGCCCACCCGTCACCGGCCGACTGCGTGCCGAAGAGCGTGCAGGACACGTGGTCAAGGGTCTTGCCTCTGAGTACCGTCCCGGGGCCCGCCTCGAAGTCCTGGAGACCCAGCGCGTCGGTGAAGGGCTGAAGATGCACAGCCGTGCACGTGTCGTCAGGAATGCGGTAATTGTGCAAGCTCGGGTCGTGGGCGTGACCAGTGGCGGTGAACACCCAGCCCCAGACCACCGAGGTCGCCACGACCGCCGCCGCCACCGCCAGAAGCATCCGCGAACGCACCCGCCGTGCGATGCCCGGATCGGCCAAGGGCCGGCTGCCGCCCTGCAGTTCATCTCGTTCCGGCCCCGCTCCCCCGCCGTCGCCCAGTTCCGGCTCGGTGATCATCCGCGGTCCTCCCCCTGCTCCTTGTGCCGATTCACTGGTCTCCCCCGGCAGTAGCTTCATCCCACCAGCGGGCGAGCTTGTCCATCTTCCACTCCCGCCGTGCTGGACCACTCCACCGCGTCCTCACGCTGCTTCTGACCTTGGAGGTCGTGGGCTTTCAGCTCCCGGCACCGAGGCCATGCGCCGGGGCTGGCTCTGAAAGGACGCGGGCGGCCCGGCTCGATGGCCGGGCCGCCCGCGCCTCTGCGGCAAGTCCCCTTCTAGCAGGCGTGATCAGGGTGCAGGGTGAAGTCGAGGACGGTGGTCTGTCCTCGCTTGACCTTGGCCGAGGCCGGATGCGGTGCCCAGCCGTCCTTCGCGGCGGTGACGGTGAGCGGGCTGTTCGCGCTGTCGAGCCACAGCTCGTACCTGCCGTTGGCGTCGGTCCGCAGGGTGAAGCTCTGGGCGGAGCCGTCGAGTTGCACGGTCGCGGCCCTGAGCGGCGCCGGATCGGCGGAGCAGAGCGCTCCGGTGACCGTTCCGGTGATCTTGCCCCAGGACTTGGGCGGCTGGACGGTCATCGCCACGGTGATCGGGGCGACCTGGTAGGGCGTGCTCTGCCGGACCGACAGCGCGGCGGCATAGGTGCCGGGCTGGTTGATCTCCGCGCCCGAGGCGTCCAGGGTGACCTTCACGGTCGTGGACTGCCCGGGCGCCAGCGTGATCGCCGTGGGGTCGGCGGACAGCCAGCCCACGTCGGTGGCACCGGTGCAGTCGCCGTACCCGGGCAGCATCTCGGCGTTGCTGCTCGGGGTGTAGTTGCCGGCGGAACCACCGACCTTGTAGAAGCCGCAGGCGCTACCGGCCCGGTACAGGGCGGCGTTGGAGTTGGGCAGTGCCGTCCAGGTGTTCGTCAGCGGGTCGTAGGAGGTGCCCTTGTTGGTGAGCAGGGTGTTCTGACCGGTCACACCGGCGGACAGCAGCAGCTTGCCGCCCGCGCCGGCCGCGCCCATGCCCCACAGGTCGAAGGGCATGTCCGGCAGCCGCGTCCAGGTGTCGGTCGCGGGGTCGTAGCCGTAGGCGTGGGCGGAGGCGGTGGTGCCGCTGGTGCCGCCCGCGCAGTACAGGGTGCTGCCGATGCCGCCGCAGCCCAGCCACGCGGTGGCTTCCGGGTAGTCGGCCGCGGCGTTCCAGGTGTCGGTCGCCGGGTTGTAGACCTGGACCGCGGTCGCGCCGCAGGCCGAGGCGCAGCCGCCGACGACGTACCACTTGCCGCCG
This sequence comes from Streptomyces sp. NPDC020917, assembly GCF_044333795.1. Lineage (NCBI taxonomy): Bacteria > Bacillati > Actinomycetota > Actinomycetes > Kitasatosporales > Streptomycetaceae > Streptomyces > Streptomyces sp. NPDC020917. The sequence goes on from NZ_JBIRRR010000007.1 coordinate 32,872, forward strand.
ACGACCGCGGAGCCGGCGCCCGCGAAGCCGCGCGGGATGCTCGCGACGGTCGCCCAGGTGTTGGACGCGGGGTCGTACGCCTGGGTGGTCTGCCCGGTCACGCCGGTGTCCGACCAGCCCCCGGTGACGTACAGCTTGCCGTTCATGAAGGCGGCCTGGGGCGCCTCACGCGGCACCCCAGGGTCGGCGACGGCCGACCAGGTGGTCGCCTCCGGGTCGTACACCTTGACCGCGGAGAGGATCGCGGTCCCGCTCAGCCCGCCGACGCTGTAGACCCTGCCGTCGGGCGCGGTGGCCGCGGCGTTGTCCATGACCGCGGTCGGCAGGTTCGCCAGCGTGGTCCACGGAGCCGCGGCCGGGCCGGCCTCGGCGGTGGAGGCGGTGGTGCCGCGGGCCGGGTCGATGAACCCGGGGGTGTAGGTGCCCCGGATCTCCTGGTCCGGGGCGCCGGTCGACCGGCTCTGCAGGGTGAACCCGCGGTCCTGCTCGTCGAGGTTGACCACGGCGTCCGCGGTGCCGGTGTTGGTGACCGTGACGGTGGCCGAGCCGCTGCCCTGCCAGCTCAGCGTCTTGGCGACCGAGGACGAACTGACCGCCAGCCGACCGGCGTTCAGGGCGATGTCCGCGGTGTTGGCGCGGTCGGCGGTGAGGGTGACCGACGAGGTGGCCGCCGAGTAGCGGCCGGCGGACACCGCCAGGGGGTGCGTGCCGGTGAGGGTGGAGAAGAACCAGTAGAAGCCGTCGCCGAGCGCCGGGTCGTCCGGGGTCGGCGCGGAGGTGGCGGACTCGGTCGGCTTGTCGGTGGAGATCACGCCGGCGCCGGCCACGCCTTCGCCGGTGTTCTTGTCGGTCACCTGGCCGACGACCAGGTCACCGGCGACGAGGTCGCAGGTCTGGCCGCCGATGAAGACGTTGTCGACCTCCCAGTAGTAGGAGTAGGCGCCGAGGTAGCGGAACCGCACCCGGACGTCGCTGTGGCCCGCCGCCTGCGGCAGGTCGAAGCGCGCGACGTGGCCGCGGTTGGCGGTGTTGGTCCAGTGGCCGACGTTCGCCCACGTGCCGCCGCCGTCCAGGCTCAGGTCCACGTCGGCGCTGCTGTTGCTGTACCCCTCGTACCAGGTGGCGAACGAGACGTAGGGGTGCGTCTGCGCGCTCATGTCGTAGACCGGGCTGACCAGCGAGGTGTCCTGCTTCCCGCCGGTCCCGTAGTTCCTGCTGTCCACCATCGCCAACGGACCCGATCCGGTGGTCGAGTTGCCGCGGGTGGAGTCGAAGCGCCAGGTCTGGCCGGTACCCGCGCCGTCGGTGACGGTCCAGCCGTCGGGCGGTGTCGTGCCGGACGCGGTGGTGAAGTCCTGGCTGTCGCCGTGCGTCTGGAGGGAGTAGCCGGCCGCGGTGCATCCCTCGTCGACCGGGACGGCGATGTCCTGGGTGAGGTCACTGCCGCCGACCGTGACGCTGCTCTGCGGCTGGGAGTAGCCGGCGTAGGCCGCGGCGGTCTGCAGGGTGTAGCTGCCGTCCACCGGAACGCTCAGCGTGTAGTGCCCGGTGGCCGGGTCGGTGTGGACGGCGCTGGTCGGCTCGCCCTTGACCTGGACGGTGGCGTAGAGCGGCCAGCCGTGGCCGGAGGCGTCCGTGACGGTTCCGCTGATCTTCACGTGCGCCTTGGCGGTGAGGGCCGCGTCCTCGGTGAGGGTCTGCCCGTCGGCCAGCGCGACGCCGGTGAACGTCCTCGTCGCGTACCCGAACTTGGCGACCGCGATGTCGTACGTGCCGGGGTCGAGGCTCAGCGCGTAGCTGCCGTCGGCGGCGCTGGTCGCCCGGGTGCTCCCGGCGGTGACCACTGCGCCGGCGATCGGCGCGCCCGTGGCGGTGTCGGTGACCTTCCCCTGGACGACGCCGTGCGGGCCGCTGGTGAACGCCGCGACGCCGTTGGGCGTCCCGAGGCCGGTGGGGCCGTCGTAGCGGGTGGTGCCGGTGCACAGGTAGCTGCCGCCGCACGATCCGTTGGAGCCCGACGTGACGTCGTTGAGCGCCTGCGGACGCGCGTACGGGAACGTCATCGGGTACGAGCCGGCCGGTGCCGCGCCGGCCAGCGCGTAGACCGCGGCGATGACCGGCGAGGAGACGCTGGTGCCGCCGAACACGTGCCAGGCCGAGGCGGAGTAGACGGCGACACCGGTGTTCGGGTCGGCGACCGCGGACACGTCCGCCACGGTGCGCGCGGCGCAGCCGCTGTCGGTCTGCACCGCCGGCTTCGCGCCGTAGAGCGAGCAGCCGCTGCCGGCGCCGCTCCACGCGGACTCCGACCAGCCGCGGCTGGAGGAGTCGTCGCGGACCAGCGAGGTGCCGCCGACCGCCGTCACCAGGGGCGAGGCCGCGGGGTAGCTCACCCCGTAGCCGTTGTCACCGGAACTGGCGGTGATCACGACGCCCGGGTGGTTGTAGTACGAGGAGTCCGCCTGCGGGTCGGAGGGGTCCTCGGCCCCGCCGTAGCTGTTGGAGACGTATCCGGCGCCCTTGGCGACGGCCGTGTTCACCGCGGTGCCGAGGTTGGCCATCGAGGCGCTGTCCGCCTCCACCAGCATGATCTTGCAGTTGGGGCAGACCGCGCTGACCATCTGGATGTCGAGGGCGATCTCCCCGGCCCAGCCCGAGTTGGCGGCCGGGTAGGAGGTGCCGCCGCGCTGGTCGAACTTACTGAAGCAGCCGTTGGCGGTGGTGCACGCCGCCAGCCCGTACTGCTGCCGGTACGCGGCGAGTTCGGACTCCGCGTTGGGGTCGTCGTAGGCGTCGACGATCGCGACCGTCTGCCCGGCGCCGGCCGTGGACGACGGCAGGTTGTAGGCGGCCTGGAGGTCCGCCGGGCCGAACCCGGACGGCGCGGCGTCGGCGTTGGCCTTGAGCTGGGATGCGGTCTGCTTGACGTCGTCCCGCTCCACCGCCGAACACGCGGCCTGCGACGGGTTCTTGGAGTGCGCGCAGAGGCGGTGCGAGGGGTGTGCGGTGGTCTTCACCGCCGCTGACTGCTTGCTCGCGGCGGCGGGCTGCTGCTGCCCGGCCGCCGCTCCCTGCGCGGCCTGCGCCGGGAGCTGGACGGTCAGGGCGAGCGTCGCGGCGGTCGCCGCGACCCCCAGCAGCCGCCTGAGTTTCTTCCGTGAACGGTCATCGTGTGTCGCCAAGACGTTCTCTCCTGAGAGTGAGGTGCTGACGGGATGGACCCCTGGTCCTGCGAGCCGCGGTGGGCGTCGCAGGACCAGGGGGAACACGGGGCGCCGGCCGCTGCCGGGAGCTGCCGGCCGCCGGGGAGCGGCAGCGGGGTCAGCCGCCTTGACGGGTCACTGCGGCGATCCGACGCCGAAGGCCCGGGTGATGGTCTGGGTCAGCGAACTGCCGTCGCTCGCCGTGACCTTGGCGCGGAGCGTCGCGAAGGACGCGCCGGCCGGGGCGGTCAGGTCGGCGTGCGGCGCCGACTGCCCGTGGGCGGGGTGGACCGTGACGGGCTGCCAGGTGGCGCCGTCGTCCCAGCTCACCTCCATGCTCGGATCGCCGACGGTGGCCGCGGCGGCGCCGGCCACCCGCTGGACCGCGACGTCCACCCGGGTGGTGGTGCCGGGCGCGGCGCGGCCCCGGTCATCCAGCCCGTAGGGGGTGAAGCGGACGGCCATCAGCGGCAGGAGGGTGCCCGAGCCGTCGTCCGTCGCGGAGTCGAAGTCCCACACGGTCTGCACCCGGGTGGACAGGGCGGCATAGGACTGGGCGCGGGTGACGTCCGCGCTGAGGGTGTAGTGGCCGCCCCCCGCCGGGACGGGGATGTTCCGGCCGGAGCCGACGGCGTTCCACGTGCTGACCTGGCGGCCGTCCTCGGTGAGGGTGAGGGTGCCGGTCGCCCCGGAGTCGGTGCCGCCGCGGGTGCCGTCGCCGTCGGCGAACCACGGGGTCGCCGTCCAGACCATGGCGTCGTTGAGACGGTAGAAGGGCGCCGCGGGCAGCGCGGGGCCGAGGATCGGCGCGGCGAAGTCCAAGCTGTGCAGGGCGTGTTGGCCGAAGGTCTGGGACGGGGTGGCCAGGGTCTGGCGGCCGGCGACGTTGGCGCGGTCCAGCCACTGCCCCTCGGTGCGGTAGTCGTGCACGGCCGACGGGTAGGCGACCGGCTGGTCGATGTTGAGCGGCAGCAGGACGTCGTCGTCCGGGGCGGCCGAGGCGGTGCCGGCCGCCGCGACGCCCTGGGCGTGGAAGTGGACGCGGACGTCGGTCAGGTCGCCCCGGTGCACCGAGAACGCGGGGTCGGCGGGCACGCCGCCGGTCCACGTGCGGGTCACGTGGTAGAAGAACGGGCTCGGGGCCGCCGAGGAGGCGCCCTTCGCCGCGAAGACGGCGTACGTGCGGTACTTCGCCGTCGCCTCGTCGAACGGCGTGGCGTACAGCGACTGTCCCGCGGAGGCTCCGGTGGTCACCACGCTCATCGTGTACGACCCGGAGCCCGCGGGCAGTGCCAGCGCGGCCTGCACGGCGGTGGCTTGGGCCTGGTCGTCGTGGACGTCGACGCGGACCGGCGCGGCGGTGCGGGCGTCGAGCGTCACGTCGGTGTCGGTGACCGGTGTCACCGACGCGACGGCCAGGGTGGTGGTCCGGTCCGTGCCGGATCCGCTGGTGATGGTCATGCCGGCCCAGTACTGGGCCTCGGGCACCGTCGCCGTGCCGGTGCCGGCGGTGATCCGGACCGGGTAGCGGTCGCCGGTCCAGCGGTTGACGAGCATGACGCTGCCGGTGGCCGGGCTGCCGTCCCGCTGCACCGCCTTGACCGTCAACTGGTGGGTGGGAACGGCGCTGTTGACGCCGAGGATGGTGCGGGTGACCGGTGTGCCGCCGTGGGAGGCGGTGAGGACCGCGGACCACGGGCCGTGCGGCAGCAGGGCGGCGCGCGTCGTGACCGTCGCTGTGGCGGTGCCGTGCGCGGGCACGGTGACGCTGTCGCGGTCGACGGAGAACTGCGCGGCGTTCCCCGGTTGCGCGGTGGGCGACAGGGGGTTCTCGATCGCCAGGTCGAGCGTCGTGGCGCTGTCACCGGTGTTGGTGAAGGTGACGGTGTGCTCGGTGTCCTTGCCCGCGCCCTGGGACCAGTCCTGCGTCGTCGTCAGGTTCGCGGGGGTGGCCAGGACGGTCTGCTCGACGGCGCGGCCGGCGTCCACCCGCCCGGTGCCCTGCTGGTAGGCGGAGAGCTTGGCGGTGGGCTTGGCGCTGTTCATCAGCGCGGTCTTGATCTGCTCGCCGGTCCAGTCGGGGTGCGCCTGGGCGACGAGCGCGGCGGAGCCGGCGACGTGCGGAGTGGCCATCGACGTACCGGACTTGGAGGTGTGCCCGCCGCCCAGCTTGGCCGCGACGATGTTCACGCCGGGCGCGGTGATGTCAGGCTTGACGGCGTTGTCGCTCGGGCGCGGGCCGCGGCTGGAGAACACGGCGAGCTGGTCGGCGGAGTCCACGGCACCGACCGCCAGCGCGGAGTTCGCGATGGCGGGCGCGCCGACGGAGCCGGGGCCGTTCTCGCCGTCGTTGCCCGCGGCGACCACGAACAGGGTGCCGTCCTTCGCCGACAGGTCGTTGATCACCGCGATGGCCGGGTCGGTCTCGTCGGCGGGGCCGCCCAGGCTCAGGTTGACGACCTTGGCGTGCACGGTGTTGACCGCCCAGTCGATGCCGGCCAGCAGGGCCGAGGTCGGGCAGGTGCCGGTGCTGTCGCAGACCTTGCCGACGGCCAGGGAGGCGTCGGGCGCGACCCCGCGGTAGGTGGTGTCGACGCTGGCGATGGTGGCGGCGACATGGGTGCCGTGCCCGTAGTCGTCCTGCGCGCTGGTGCCGCCGAGGAAGTTGGCGGAGGTGGCGACCCGGCCGGCCAGGTCCGGGTGGCTGAAGTCCACGCCGGTGTCGAGGACGGCGACCGTCACGCCCTTGCCGGTGTAGCCGTCCGCCCACGCCTGGGGCGCGTTGATCTGCGGGACGCTCTTGTCCAGTGCGACGTGCATCCGCCCGTCGAGCCACACCTTGGTGGCACCGCCCGCCAGCGAACGGCCACCGGCGGTCAGGTGCTGCCACGTGGTGACGGCGTCGGCGCGGCCACCGGGTTCCAGCGGCGTCAGCCCGAGGCGGGATATCGACCGGCGCGGGTGGGCCGCGCTGCCGGCCGCGGTGCGCGCCCGCCCGGCGGCGGCGGTGCCCTTGGGGTGCTGCACGATCATGTCGACCGCGCCGCTGGCGCTGGTGCCCTTCGTGCCGTAGCCGGCGTCCAGCAGCGCCCGCACGTCGAACAGCCGGGGGTCGATCCGCCCGGCTGCGAGCAGCGGTTCGGCGTCCGCGGGGACGACCTGCACGTCTCCGGCGCCGAGCGTCGTGGTGGTGAAGGTGAGGTTCTCCCGGCCGGGTGCGGGGGTGACGGTCGCCGAACGCAGGGCGCCGCCGGAGCGTTCGACGGTCACGGTGTCGCCGGTGGGCAGCGGAACGGTGACGGCGGCCGGTGTGCCGGCGGCCGCCGGACCGGACGGCGGTGCCGGGGCCGGCGTCGCCGCGTGGGCGGCGGTGGCCGGAAGGAGAGCGGCCATCGCCACGGCGGTGGCGGTGGCCGCGAAGGATCTCAGACGCACGGAAGGGCTCCTGGGGGTCGGAAGGTGGTGATGCGCCGATGCTGGCAGCGGTGCGGGCGCTGACAGGGGTGTGGACATGGCGACTTGACGACACGACGCGAAATCGACAGGCCGGGCCCCCGGACGGCGGGTCCGGCCGGTTCCGCGGTGGTGGGAAGGCGTGGGCGGCGGGCCCCCGTCACCGGCCGGCCCCGAGAGGACCGGCCGGTGACGGCGAGCGGGGTCAGAGCGTGTCGAGGGTGAAGTCGACGGTGCTGACCTGGCCCTGCTTGATCTTGACGATCTGGAACTGCGGCTTGTAGCCGTCCTTGGTGACCTGCACCGCGAGCGAGTTGAGGCTCTTGTCGAGCCACAGCTGGTAGTGGCCGGCGGCGTCGGTCCGCAGCGTGTAGCTGACCGCGCCGCAGCCGCTCTTCTGCGTCCACTGGCCGCAGATCTGGACGACCGTTCCGCCCACCGGCGCGCCGCCGGAATCAGCGACGGTGCCGGTGATCTTGCCCCAGGAGGCGGGCGGGTCGACGTGCATCGTCACGGCCACGCCGTCGGTGGCGTAGGGCGTGTCGGTGCCGACGTCGAGGGAGGCGGCGAAGTCACCGGGCTGCGTGATACCGGTGGCGTCGGCGGTGACCCGCACGGTGACCGACTGGCCCGGAGCCAGGTCGAACCCGGTGGTGTCCTCGGTCAGCCAGGGGACGTCGCCGCCGCACTGGTCGTAGCCCGGCAGCGCCTCGCCGTAAGGCACCGGCTTGAACCCGCCGGGGGTGCCGCCGATCTTGTAGACGCCGCAGGCCGCGCCGCCGCGGTAGAGCGTGTTGTTGGAGTTCGGCAGCGCCGTCCACTTGTCGGCCGCGGGGTCGTAGGTGAAGCCCTGGTTGGTCACCGACTTGCCGCTGTTGATGGAGCCGCCCATGACCTGGAGCCGGCCGTTCGCGGTGGCCGAGTCCGCGCCCCAGGCGTCCACCGGCAGGGCCGCCTGCGGCGTCCAAGCGGTGGCGCCGGGCACCAGCGCGTAGGTGGCGGTCGTCGGCTTGTTGGCGTCGGCGTTGACGCCGCCGGCGCAGACCACCTCGCCGCCGACACCGCCGCAGGCGGTGAAGGCCACCGGGCTCGGGTACGCGGGTTCCGCGGTCCAGGCGTCCGCCGCCGGGTCGTAGCTGTAGGCCGCCTTCGAGGTCGGCGTGCAACTGCCGGTAGTGCAGCCCCCGATGACGTACAGCTTGCCTTCGAGGACGGCGGTACCGGCCACGGCGAGCCCGACCGGCAGGTCGGCCACGCGGGTCCAGGTGTTGTCCGCCGGGTGGTAGGCGTAGGTGTGCTTGCTGGTGCCGCCGGAGGCGTTCCAACCGCCGGTCAGGTACAGCGTGTTGCCGACGAACCCGGCCGAGGCTCCGTTGAGTGCCTCCGGCAGGCTGGCGATCGACGACCACGCTCCGCCGGCGGTGTCGTAGACGCTGGCGGTGGCGTACGACGCCGAGCCGCTGCTGCCGCCGAGCACGTAGACCTTGCCGGCGTGTGAGGCGACGGCGTTGTCCATCACCGGGCTCGTGTAGTCGGCGATCGGCGTCCACGGGGCCGAGGCGGGCTGCTGCTGGTCGCTCGGCGCCGCCTTCCCGGCCGCGGCCGCGGCGGCCGGCGTCACGGAGTCGGTGAAGCTCGTGTCGGCCGGCTGCACCATCGTCGGGGCGCCGGTGGCGGGCTTGTCCATCGGGGTGTTGCCGGCCGCGGACTCCTCCAGCTTGACGTGGACCGGCTCGGTGCCGTCGTTGCCGAAGGTCACCGTCCCGGACAGCGACGTCGCCGGCTTGGTCTGCCCCATCTGCCCGCTCAGCCGGATCGAGGAGGTGTCCATCGTCAGGTGCCCGGCGCCCAGGTCGAAGTCGTGCTTCGTCACGGCGTCGGCGGCGACGTCGAGGGTGGCCTTGCCCGGCGTGTAGCGGCCGTCGGTGGCGGTGAAGCCGGCGCTGCCGGTGCGGGTGGTGAAGAGCGAGTAGTAGCCGTCGGGCAGGTTCGGGTCGTCCGCGGTCGCCATGGTGACGCCGAACCCGGCCGGGTCGGAGTCGCTCGTGACGGTGGCTCCGACGAGCGGGTCGCCTGTGTTGTGGTCGCGTACGACTCCGGCGACCAGGGCGCCGGGGGTGGGCGTGCAGGACCGGCCGCGGCCGATGACCACGTTGTCCAGCTCCCACCAGGCGCCGGCGTAACCGGTGAAGTGGAACCGCACCTGCACCTGCGGCTGGCCGGCGGCACCCGGGATCGGGAGGTCGACGTGCCCGCGGACGCTGGTGATGCTCGTCTTCTTCCAGACGTTCGTCCAGGTCTGGCCGCCGTCGATGCTGTAGTCGACCATGCCGGTCTGGCCGCCGACCCCGTTGTAGTCGGTGTCGAAGCCGACGCTCGGGGCGTCCACCGCGCTGAGGTCGATCACCGGCGAGACCAGGCTGGTGTCCTGCCCGGCACCCGCGGCGTAGTAGTCCGAGTCGACGATCGCGAAGTTGCCGCTGCCGCCGGTGTGGTTGTTGGCCTTCCCGGGGTCGCTGAACGCCCAGGTCTGGCCGTTGTTCTTGGCGTCGGTGACGGTCCAGCCGTCCTGCGGGGACTTGCCCGTCCAGCCCTCGAAGTCGGTGCCGGTGCCGTCGTAGGTCCAGCCGTAGCCGGTGGCGAAGCAGAGGCTCTTGTCGATGCCGAGGCCGATGTCGGCGGTGGCCGCGCCGCTGCCGCCAGTCAGGTCGACCGGGGTGTCGGAGGCGGCGTAGCCGGACAGGTCGGCCGCGGTCGCGTGCAGCGTGTAGGCCGTGCCGGCCGGCAGCGGGAGCGAGTAGTGGCCGGTGTACGGGTCGGAGTAGACCGCCTCGTCCGGGTGGCCGGCGACGGTGATCCGGGCGCGCATCGGCCAGCCGTGGCCGGAGGCGTCGGAGACGGTGCCGGACACCGTCCGCGTGGCGAGCTTGGTCAGCGCGAAGTCGCCGGTCACCTGCTTGTCGACGGTGACCTGGACGCCGTCGGTGGTCTTCGGCTCGTAGCCGAACATCGAGGCGGTCACCGCGTAGCCGCCCGCCGGGGCGTGCAGGTCGTAGTGCCCGTCGTCGCCGGTGGTCGCGGTGAAGGCGGTGCCGCCCGGGGTGTCCGAGGCGGTGGCGCTGAGCGCGACGCCGGACACCGGCTTGCCGGTGGCGGCGTCGGTGACGGTGCCGACGATCTCGCCGGTCGCGCCCTGGGTCAGCCCGGCGACGCCGTACGGCGTGCCCAGGCCGGTCGGTCCGTCCCAACCCGGCCCCGCCTGGCAGAGCTTGGTGCCGCACGGCCCGTTCGCGCCGGCGGTGACATCGGTGAACTGCGAGGTCGCCGTGTAGGGGTACGACGCCGGGTAGGTGCCCGGGGTCGGCTTGCCGGCGAGCGCGTACATGCCCGCGACCAGCGGCGCGGCCAGCGAGGTCCCGCCGTACTGCGACCAGCCGCCGGCGCCGGGCGTGTTGTAGACACCGAGGCCGGTGGCCGGGTCGGCGTCGGCGGAGATGTCCGCGGTCGCCTTGCGCGCGCCGCACGAGGTGTCGACGTCCTGCTGCCACAGCGGCGCCGGCTCGTAGAGCGAGCAGCCAGAGCCGCCGCCGGCGCCGCCGCGCACCGTGCCCCACGCCGACTCGGTCCAACCGCGGTCCGTGCTGCTGTCCTTGGTCAGGTTGGTGCCGCCGACCGCGGTCACGTTCGGGTTGGTGGCCGGCCAGGACTGGACGTTGCCGGTGTCGCCCGCGGAGACGGTGACCGCGATGCCCGGGTGGTCGTAGTAGCGGTCGTAGGAGCCGACGCCCGGGTCCTCGCCGTCGAGGCCGTAGGAGTTGGATATCGCCACCACGCCGGGCCGCGCCGCGGCGGTGTCGACCGCGGCGCCGAGATCGTCGAGGCCCGCCGTGTCGCCCTGCACGAGCAGGATGTTGCACTTGGGGCACACGCTCGACACGGCGTCCAGGTCCAGCGCCGTCTCCACACTCCAACCGCTGTCGTCCGGCGGGTAGTTGGTGCCGCCGCGCTGGTCGATCTTGGTGAAGCAGCCGTTGGCGGTGGTGCAGGCGCGCAGGCCGTAGTAGCTGCGGTAGACCGCCAGGTCCGCCTCGGCGCTGGAGTAGCCGTAGGCGTCGACGATCGCGACCGTCATGCCGTCACCGCCGTCGGGCAGGTGGTACGCCTGCTGGAGTGCGGCCGGGCTCATCGCCGTGATCGGCGGCGCCGGGACCGCCGGCGCGGCCTGCCCGGCCGCGGTGGCCAGACCGACGGCGAAGCAGTGGGCGACCGGCACCTCGGCGCTCCGCTGCGCGGCGGTGAGCGAGGCGCACGCCGCAGGCTTGTACTGAGGGTCGGTCACCGGCGCCGGATCCGCCGAAGTCGATCCGCCCGGATCCGTCCCGCCGGGCGCGGCGATGCTCGGCACGGCGGTGCCGAGCCCCAGCCCGGCCACCACCAATCCGATCACCACCACCCCGGTCAACCACTGCCACGCCCGACGCGCCACGACCGCACCCTCCTCGTAAAGATCGACGGCGAGACGCTTCCACGACCTGACGTGCCCAACAAGAGGATCCAGGTTGCAGGTTTAGGACACCTGACCTGAAGTGCATGGCGCGCGGATGAGAATCCGTGGGCATCGCCGAGCACGACGGGCGGTTCCACGAGGCGTGGGTGAGGTGTCATCAGGCGGACGCCTGGGCGCTCGCGACGGAGTTGTTGGCCCTGGCCCGCCACCAGATCGTCCGGCCCCTGGCCGCCGAGGGCCTGTTGCGAAAGTCGCTGGTCACGGTCCTTCGGGCTGTGTTTCCATGTCGCGGTGAAGAGCGAGAGCGTGTCCGGCGCGAACGTACCCCCGAGGGCCCGACAGCGCAATGATCGCGACCTCAGTGACTGTGTGCGGGTGCTGACAGAGGTCCATGAGCACGACGGCTATCCGGTGAACTGGCCCGACCTCCCAGGGGCATGGCTCACGCCCCCCTCGCTCATTGCCTCATGGGTGGCGGAACTGGACGGCCGCATTGCCGGCCACATCGGCCTGTCCCGGAGCGGCGTAGAAGACGCGGCTCCTGGGCTGTGGAGCACTCGTGCAGGGACGAGTATCGACGCGACCGCCGTGGTCAACCGGCTGTTCGTCGCCCCGTGGGCTCGCGGCCACGGAATCGGTGCGCTGCTGATGGCGCGGGCGGTCACAGAAGCACAGGCTCGCGGCTTGCATCCGGTGCTCGACGTGGTGGCTTCTGACACTGCGGCGACAGCTTTGTACGAGCGGCTCGGCTGGCAGTTGCTGGCCACAGTAGAACAGCAATGGAGCCCGGAGCAGAAGGTGGCCGTCCGGTGTTATGCGGCGGCAACATGACGGGGTCCCCCTGGTCACAGCCACTCATTGAGCAACCCGGCCTGCGGGTCGGGGACCCCAGGCCGGGTTGCGAGGGTGCGGCGGCAGCCGCCCGCAACCGGCGGGCTACTTGCCGGGTGTGCCGATGAACGTCAGGTAGCTCGAATCGCCCTTACCCGAGATCCCCGTGTTGGGCCCCAGGACCACGCGACCGGCCGGCATCTGCTTCTCGAAGACGACGAGCGGCACGTCCTGGCGGTCAGTGGGGATGTCCCACTTCGACAGGTCGCCCGAGAAATCGTCGTTGAAGAGCACGGCTCCCTGGGGCGAGCTGACCTTGATGCTGTCGTACTCGCCGATATCGCTGCCACCGAGGTTGAAGCCGACCCGTCCGCGGGCGAACGTGCCGTCGGTCCGGTCGTCGACCAGCTTGCCGTCGATGAAGGTGCGCAGGTGGTTGCCGATCGCCTCGATCCGCAGCGTGTATGCGTTCCCGGCCGCGGGCTCGATCGGGATGACCGAGCCGATCAGGGTGGACTTGCCGTTGACCACCGTGCTCATGCGCAACTGTCCGAGGCCGCCCGGGCTTCCGAGCGGGCCCCCGATGTTCCACACGTATCCGTTGCTGCCGTCCGCGGCCCTGAACATCACGCTGGCGCCGCCCTGGATCTGGCGCACCTTCGCCTCGACGACCTGGTCGCCCCAGTCCGCTCCGTCACGCGAGAGTGTCGCTCCGCCTCCTGAGGCCCGCAGCCGGCCGCCGTCGACGATCTGGACCTTGCGCGCGAACTCGCGCTTGCCGACGGTCATGTCGGTTCGGGTGAACCCCTGCTCCTGAAGCCAGGACGGCCACCACGTGCCCTCGCCCCGCTTGTCGAAGGCGACGTACACCGGCGCGGGCTTGGCCAGGTCGAGCGTCAGATAGTCGGCCGGGGCGTTCTTGGAGGCGTCGCCGTTGGCTCCCTTGACCAGGACCGACCCCGCGAGTGCGGACGGGAGCGAGGTGATCCGGTCACTGCGGTCGACGTACGCCGAGACGTTCTCCTGCGCCGTCACCAGCGGGTGGAGCTTGTCGGGCGCGACGACGGACACGTTGTCGCTCTGGATCTGCGGCGTGGTCCGCGGGACACCGAGGGTCTGGGTGCCGAGGTGCTTGACCGCGCTCGCCTGCCGGCCCTGGACCTGCTGGAAGCGGAAGGAGCCGTGCGGCCGGCCGACCCGCTCCAGCACGTAGGACTTCCCGGCCTCGACGTGCGCCGAGATGACCGCGTCACTCGTGGCGGGGACCACGACCCGGGTTCCGGACCCGCTGTCCTCGACGAACTGCACCGACGTCCCGGGCCAGGGGTTCTTGATCTTGAGGGTGTCCGCCGAGCCGGCCTGGATGCCGACCAGGGTCGGCTTGCCCTGGCTCACCTGGGTGCTGACCCGGTGGCCCCCGGCGATCACGACGGTCCCGTCGACGGTCCAGTCGTCCGGCAGCGCGCTCGCGATCCGTACCGTCCCGTCGCTGACCTGGACGAGGGCGTCCTGCAGGGCGTTGGCCACCACGGCGTTCCACGAGCTGTACATGTTGTGGATCGACGCGGGGTCGTCGTTGCGGCCGTGCCCGGTGAAGCCGTTCGGGTACTTCTGCAGGTCCGCTGTGCCCTGGACGAGCAGCCGTTTCATGTCGTCGGCGCGACCGAGGTCGGCGGCCCAGACCGGCGACTCGTCCCACTCACGCGTGAGCGGGAAGACACGCTCGTCGAAGGTGTCCTGCATGATCGTGGAGTCCGCACCGACCAGCCCCCAGGGGCTGAGCGGCTCCATGTCCGTGTTCTGGGTGTTCTTCGCCGGCTCGTTCGTGGCGGACCAGGCGTAGACCTTCTTGCCGTCGCGCGTGGTGGTGGCGATCTCGGGGAGCTTCGTCACCGCCGCGCGCAGCCGGCCGGCCAGGTCACCGTCACCGCGGGCGTCGGCGAGATCGGCGATGATCGGGAACATGACCTTCATGCCCGAGAGGTCGGGGGTGGGGTCGGTGGTGTCCCACTGCGTCTCGAACGAGTTGACGTGTTCGAGGTGCAGGAGCCCGTCGCCACCTTCCTTGAGTTGGGAGAGGTAGAACTTCGCGACCTCTCTCATCAGGGGGTAACCCCGGTCCAGGACACTGGCATCGCGGGTGAACTCGTACTGGCGCCAGAGGTCGTGCGAGACTTCGAGGCCGCCGGTGAGGATCCTGTTCGTCCAGGTGGGATCGGCGCTGCTGACGCACCCGTCCGGTGTGCCGTCGAAGCGCAGCAGCTCGGGCACGCACACGCCGTCGGCACCCGGCCAGTTGCTCTTGGTCCACGCCTCCATCTGGGCGAGGTGCGAGGTGTAGAGGTTGAGGTACGGCGCGTTGAAGCCGGCGGTTCCCGCTCCGTAGTTGGCGTCGACCTGCTGGCGCAGATTGAAGTGGAACCACGTCGACGGCGAGGCCGGCGTGTCCTGCCACGGGTAGAGCATGTCGGCGGCGCCCGCCTGGCCTGTCGGCAGGTCGCCCCGCTGCGTGGATGCCGTGGTGTAGAGCTGCTGGGCGCGAAGGGCCTCGAAGTACTCGCCGGTCCCGTCCGAGGAGGTGATCTTCATCGGCGCGGCCTGGTTCCAGAAGCTGTGCCACCACTTCAGGTGTGCCGTGTCGACCCGGTCCTGGGTCGCGCCCTCCACCGCCTGGCGGCTGGCCTTGCCCACGTCACCACCGGTGTACGAGGGGACCCCCACGACGATGCGGTAGCTGCCGTCGGAGCGCGGCTTGAAGGTCAGCCGAACCGTGTGCGCGTCGACCACCGACGACGTCACGTCGCGGGCGTCGGCGGTGATGGCGGCCACGGCTCCGGTGGTCCCGCCGGATGTGGAGTCGGTGAAGGTCTCCGCCAACGCACCAACCCCGCCGTCGGCGTAGGTGGTGGGATGGCGCCCGTCCCCGAGGCCGAGGTCTGCCGTCTGCTCCTTGCCGGGCTTGGCGCCGGTGACCTCCAGTACGAGCTGGTCGCGGTCGGCGCGGACGAAGGTGCGCGCCGTCATGCCCCTCCCGCTCTGCACCAACTCGGCGTCGGCCAGGTCCAGTCGCCCCTTGTAGTTGGGCGCGCTCGCGAGGTCGAACAGCCCAGGCACGACGAGCCGGCCGGCCGACTTCAGGTCCGGGAACGTGTCGTTGCGGTTGAGCTGCGCGGTGAATCCGTCCTGCGACCAGACCGCCGCACCGAGGTGGCCGTTCCCCAGGGGCATGCTCTGGTAGTCGCGCCAGGCCGGGCCTTCGAGCACCGGGTCGGAGCGCGACACCACGTCGGCGGTGTCCACCTGGAGTGCCCCATCTCGCCAGGCTGAAGTGACGTGATGGTCCGTCGTCGTTGTCCGCGGCGCGGTCGGCGCCGCCGATGCTGCTCCCGAAGCCGGGGAGACGGCCACCATGGCCGTCGTGATGGCGACCGCGAACGCCATTGCGGTGAACGCCTTGCCCATCGGACACACCCTCCTAGTCAAACGATTGACCAGCTAAAGATAATGTGAGGAATGACAGACAGTCAATCGATTGACTTCACCAGAGTCCTGTGCGTGCCGAGCATTCGGCCAGCCTGCGAGCCCTCTCCGCGTTCGAATGCGCAGGCCACGGGGCCGGTGCGAGCCGGCGCGAGCCGGCACGAGAACGCGGCCCTCGCCCGAAGCCGCCCCGATCTTGTAGGGTCCCCGCATATGCCAGCTCGACCCTCGGGCCACACGTCCACGAGATTGAAACGATTCACTGCCGTCCGACGATTCACTACCTCCCGGTGAGCAACGCGCCGCGGCGCCCGGGGAGTCGCAACCGTAAGGAGCATGCTTCATGGCTGAGACACCGCACGAGCCAACGGGACTGCCCCGCCGCCGCTTCCTCAAGTCGGCCGCCCTCGCCGTCACCGGACTGACCGTCATGGGATCGGGTGTCGGCCTCGGCGGCACCGCCGCGGCTGCGTCAGCCGGCTCGACCGCCGTCGACGGCCTGTCCATGGGCGGCAGATCCGACCAGCCGCTGGGCGTCAACGACCGTGCCCCGCTCCTCGCCTGGCGGCTCGAGAACGGCAGGCAGAGCGCCTACCAGATCCGCGTGGCCAGCTCTCCCGGCCCGCTGACCGCCCCCGATCTCTGGGACAGCGGCTGGGTCGAGTCGAGCACCTCGTCCGGCGTCGCCTACGGCGGCAAGGCTCTCCCGTCGCGCCGGCGTGCCGCATGGCAGGTGCGGGTACGGGACGCCGACGGCAGGGTCTCCGACTGGAGTGCCCCCTCCTTCTGGGAGGCCGGTCTGCTCGACCCGGAGGACTGGTCGCCGGCCCGGTGGATCGAGCACGCCACCCGGGGCAACGCCGACCCCTTGCCCGTCTTCGCCCGGGCCTTCACCCTCGACGGCGACCGGCGCGTCGATCACGCGCGGCTCTACCTCGCCGGCCTCGGCATCTACGTAGCCACGGTGAACGGCCGCCACATATCCGACGCGGTGCTCGAACCGGGGAACACCAACCCCCAGCAGTCGGTCGAGGCCGGCACCTACGACGTCACCGCTCTCCTGGCCACCGGCCGGAACACCCTCGGGGTCCAGCTCGGCAACGGCGTCACCAACGTCGGCTCCGTCACCAACGCCGCTGTGGGCCGGACGAGCGTGTACCGCAAGTACACCAGCACGGTCGCCAAGCCGACGACGCTCGCGGTCCCGGCCGCCCCGGGCGACACGACCGTACGCGTAGCCGACGTGAGCGGCTTCGCCGTCGGCGCCACGATCAACATTGACACCGGCGACGGCGGCGCCCGCCTCGAGAGCCGGGTCATCACCGCCGTCGGCACGGACATCGCTTTCGACGGGCCGCTGGCCGAGCAGCACGCCTCCGGCGCCACCGTCACCCGCTCCGGCACCCCCAACGCCACGATCACCGCGGTCAGCCCGCGCCTCATCGCCCGCCTGGAGATCGTCTACACGGACGGCCACACCGACACCTACGTGACCGACGAGAAGTGGCGTACGGCCCTCGGCCCCACCGTCACCGACAACTGGTATGCCGGCAGCGACTACGACGCACGCCGCGAGCAGCCGGGCTGGGACCTTCCCGGAGCGGACCTGACGGACAGCGCGAAGCGGCGCGACGGCTCGCCCACCGGCTGGACCGGCGCCGGTATCGCCCCGCCGCCCAACCTCGCGACGAAGCTCACATGGCGCCGCGCGCAGCCGGTGCGGATCGTGGACACCGTCTCTCCGGTCTCGATCACTCAACCCGTCTCCGGCACCTGGGTGTTCGACTTCGGGCAGAACGCCGCCGCCCTGCCCGAGCTGCACGTGGACGGGTCGCTGCCGGCCGGCACCGTGGTCAGGATGCAGCCGGCCGAGTCGCTCAAGGCCGACGGCACCGTCGACTCGGCAAGCCTGGGGTCGGGCAAGGGCATCCTCGACACGTACACCACCTTCGGCGCGACGGACGGCGAGACGTGGCGCCCCCAGTTCGGCTACCACGGCTTCCAGTACATCCAGGTCACCGGCCTCCCCGCCGGCTACCAGCCGGACACCGGCACCGTGACGGCACGCCATGTCCGCGCTTCGGCGCGGGTCTGCGGCGACGTGTCCACCTCCAGTGAACGGGTCAACCGGCTGCACCGGATGAGCCGTTACTCGATCGCCAGCAACATGATGTCGATCTTCACGGACTGCCCCGGCCGGGAGAAGCTGGGCTGGCTGGCCGACATGCTCCACTCGATGCCCGCCATCGACCGCAACTTCGACATGTCGGCCTATCTGCCGCACATGCAGCAGATCATGCGGGAGTCCCAGCTCGTCGACGGGCCGGATGCCGGGCTCGTACCCGAACACACGCCGGAGTTCCCGGTCTTCGACGGCCAGTGGGCGATGTACCGGAACGACATCAACTGGGGCAGCGCGGTGATCCTCGCGCCGTGGTGGCTGTGGCGGCACCACGGCGACACGGAGACCATGGCCGTGCACTACCGGTCCATGACCGACTATCACGACTACGTGCGCACGACCCAGGCGGGCTCGGGAGCGGACGAACACCTGGTGGACGGCCCGCTCAAGGACTGGGTCGCCCACGACGAGAGCACCCCCGGGCTCCTGGTCGGGACGTACGCGTACTACCTGATGACCGACCGGCTCGCGCAGATGGCCGCCCACCTGGGCAAGGACTCCGACGCCGGCCGCTACCGGACGTTGGCCGGCGCGATCGGGACCGCGTTCAACGACCGCTTCTTCAACGACGAACTGCGCACCTACACCAACGACGGCAACGCGGGCACGGCAGGCACCCAGGCGGCGAACGCGCTCGCCCTGGAAGCCGGCCTGGTCCCGCGCCGGCAGGAGCAGCACGTCCTGGACGACCTGGTCCGCCGGATCCGCGACTACCACCCGAACGGCGGCGGCCCGCACGTCAGCGGCGGGACGATCTCGCTCGGCCCCACGTTCCGGGCGCTGAGCGCGGCCGGTCGCGACGACGTCATCTGGGAGGTCCTGCACGAGGACACGCGCCCGGGGTACGGCTCATTCCTGCTCCCGACCGTCGCCAACCCCCAGGGCATGACGACGGTCCCGGAGCATTGGTACGCGCCGGACGACAACTCCTCGCTGAACCACATGATCCTGCTCCAGATCGACGAGTGGTTCAGCGCGGGCCTGGCGGGCATCCAGCAGGCGCCGGACTCGATCGCGTACGAGCGCATCACGGTGAAGCCGAAGCTGGTCGGGACGCCGGAACACCCACTGACCCGTGTCGAGGGCTCCTACGAGGGGCCGCGCGGGCGGATCAGCAGCGCCTGGCGGATCTCCGGGCCGGACAGCGCGGACTTCGCACTCGACGTCACGATTCCGGCGAACACGGCGGCCGAGATCCACGTGCCGACCGTCCACCCGAACAGGGTCCGGCTCGACGGGCGCCCGGTGCCGGCGTCACGTGCGGCCGTGTTCAAGGGCTTCGCGGACGGCTGTGCCGTCTACTCCGTGGGCCCGGGCACCTACGCACTCAGCTCGCGGCTGCGCTGACGACCGGTACACCGCTTTGCAGGGCAGCGCCCGGACTCCCGTGCGGGAGTCCGGGCGCTGCCCTGTGCGCGCCTTCAGCCGGTTCGCTCTACCAGTCACACGGAGCGTGCAGATCGTGGATCGAGTCGTCGAGTTCCACGGGCCGGTCGGGCCAGCCGTTTCTGGACCATTCGGTGATACGCCATGCCAGCCTCTTGGGCCAGACGGGAGTGCTCGGCAGGAGGGCCACGTCCACCCACGCCAGTTGCTGACCTGGCGACAAGTCACCGGGAACCGCGCGCTGTTCAGCGGATTCCGGGTCGCCCAGGCGCATCAGGTAGTAGTGCTCCACGCGGTCGCTGTTACGTACCACGGCCAGTTGCCGCTCAGCCGTCGCGACCAGACCGGTCTCTTCCGCCAACTCCCGTTCGGCAGCCACCGATGGGGCTTCCCCCGGCTCGACGCCACCGCCGGGGATGAAGTACTTGTGGCCGTCCTCCGGGGCGTATCGGATGAGGAGCATCCGCCCTCCGACCAGTACGACCGCACCTCCCCGGCGAGGAACGTCGGGGGTACGAACCTGCCGTGCATCCGTCATCGTTACTCCTGCACTCCAGCTTCAGATCGCGATGTGGCTGGTCTACCAAGTGCGGCCTGGGCACGGCCACCGCTGACCCTCGTGAGTCGCGTGGACGAACGACAAGACGGTGGCCGCAGGCCACTCGCCCGCCCCGCGGCCCGTTCCCGGCGACGGCTGCCGTTGCGTCCGCGCCGGATCAGCCGGGTATCGGCGCGGTGATGCGGTACCGGCCCGAGGTGATCCTGTGGTCCTCGAGTCCTGGGAGCCGGACGGTCGCCCGGCAGCCCACGGGCACGCTCACGTCGAGAGTGACCGAGCTGCCGGAGCGGCGCCACTCGCTGGTGACCGGACCACGGGGCGTCTGGTAGGTGGCCGCTACATGGGTGAGGTCTCCGACGAAGGTCGGGGCGATCAGCAGGTCGGCGAAGCCGACGGACTGGCCGGCCTGGTCGATGCCGGCAAGGGAAGCGCTGAACCAGCGGTCGATCGCGCCGAGCATGAAGTGGTTCTGCGATCCGGAACCGTCCCAGAACTCGGTGAGCGAGGTCGCGCCACGCGCCAGCATCGCACCGTAACTGGGCGCTGTGGTCTGGGTGGCGATCTCGTAGACGACATCGCTGCGGCCGGCCGCCGCCAGCACGTCGAACAGGGCGGGAAGACCGATCTCGCCCAGGTTGAGGTGGAACCCGTTGGCGGTCAGGTTGGCGAGGAGGTGGTCCAGGACACCGCCGTGCAGTTCGGCGGGGACGATGCCCATGTCCAGGGCCAGCGCGTCGCTGCACTGCGAGCCGGTCGCGTACGTGGTGTTCTTCGCATCGAAGTAGGCGGCGTGGAACGCGTTCCCGATCGCGTCGCGCAGGGTGCCGTACGTCGTCGCGTCGGCGGTGTTGCCGATCGCCGCCGCCACCGAGGAGAGTGCGTCGGCCGCCTTGAAGTAGCCGTAGGTGGCGGTGACTCCGGTGGGTGTGGTGGCGTTGATCGTCGCCCAGTCGCCGAGCCCGTAGTCGAGGAGGTGGCCTTTGGCCTTGGACGTCAGGTAGTCCACATACCGCCGCATGTTCGGGTAGTACGTCGTCAGCAGATCGCGATCCCCGTACGTGCGGTAGTGCTTCCACGGCACGATGACCATCGCGTTGCCCCAGTTGGGGTCGTCGCGGAACCCGCCACCGAACACCGTGTACTCCGGCGCGATGTCCGGCACCATGCCGTTGGGCAACTGGGCGTCGGCCATCGCCTGCACGATGTCGTACGTGTAGGCGGCAGCGTCGTAGTTGCGGGTCACGGTGTCGAAGACGAAGTGGTCCTGCTCCATCCAGCCCAGCTTCTCCCGGGTCGGGCAGTCGGTGAGGACCGAGAACATGTTGCCCTGCACCGCCCTGTCGATGATCCGGTGGATCCCGTTGATCAGTTCGTTGGAGCAACTGAACGATCCGGCGGACGTGTTGGCGGCGCGGAGCACGAGTGCCGTGAGGGTGTCCTTCGAGGGTGCTGCCTGCAGTCCTTCGACCTGGATGTAGCGGAACCCGTGGTAGAGGAACTCCGGATGCCAGGTCTCGACACCACTGCCGCCGAGCGTGTAGCAGTCGTAGATCGGGTTGCCGGTGGAGGCGTAGTCGATCGTGCCGTCGGCCTTCAGCAGCTCCGCCGGCCGCATGGTGATCTTCGTGCCCTGCTGGCCGCGGACCTTGAGCTGCTGCCAGCCGGCCACGTTGGTGCCGAAGTCGAACACGTAAATGCCAGGCTTGGGTTGGGTGATCGCCTGCGGGGTGAGGACGTCGACGACCTCCACGCCCGGTCCGCGCCGTGAGGTGAGGACCGCGTCGGGTGCGGGTGCCGACGAGGCGCTGACCTGCTGCCACGTCGAGCGGTCGGTGCCCGGCTGGTCCCAACCGCGCGGAAGCCGGCGGGCGTCGTAGTCCTCGCCGCCGTACCAGTTGGAGAACGTGACGGGTCCGAGTGCGGTCAGCCACGACCGGTCCGTGACCACCCGTTCGGTGGAGCCGTCGACGTAGGTGACCTCCAGTTGGGCCAGGACCTTCGGCGGCCCGATCCGGGCGTTGAACTTCGCATAGCGGGCGTTGTAGGTCAGCGTGTCGTAAATGCCGGTCCCGACGGTGATCCCCAGGGCGTTGTCGCCCTTGCGCAGCAGTTCGCCGACATCGAGCGTGGCGTAGTCGAGGTGCTTGGTGTAGGTGGTGTTTCCCGGTTCCAGGACGGCGCTGCCGGCGCGATGTCCGTTGACCGTGGCCGTGTAGACGCCCAGCCCGGTGACGTACAGGCGGGCTGACGACACGGGCTTGCGCAGCCGGAACTGCCGGGCGAACAGGGGCAGTCCGGCCGGCGTCACAGGTGGTTCGGGAGGGGTCTGCCCGGTGACGGCGGCAGCCACGGTGAACGGCCCGTCGAGTGAGTCGGCGGTCTGGATGGTGAAGTCGACGGGGAAGTTGGGTGTCCTGCCGTCCGCGGTCCGGATGTCGGTGCGCGGCCAGAGTGTGACGGTGTCGAACGACTGCGGCGCGCCCAGGTCGATGGTGAGCAGGATCGGACTGGCCGAGACATCGGGGTCGTCGTGCTGGAGGCTGGTGAAGCCCACCGGTGCGGTGTCGCCGCTGGTCTTGCCGTCGGTGACGTAGGCCGGCTCCCACGTGCCGGGGGCGCTGTAGACGTCGGTCGCGGTCACGGCGCCGTTCAGCGCGACGTTCACCTTCGGGTCGAGGGAGTCGAACACCTGCATTTCGGCGATCTGCAGGCGGGACACCGGTTGCGGCCATCCCTCCTTGAGCGGCAGGCCGAGCCTGCTGACCGACAGCCTCACGAAGCGGGCCCGCTGCGTCGCGAAGTTCACGGTGGCTGGTGGGACGGGTGAGCTGAGCGCGTCCCAGTCGGCGTTGCCGACCCACGCGGCGGTCCAGTCGCCCGGGTTGAGCAGTCCCATTTCGAAGGAGGCCGTCGGGCTCCAGTCCGAGGTGCGACCGCTTTCGTCCCGAACCCTGACCTGCCAGTACGCTCGGGTCCGTGACGTCAGCGCCCGCCCGGCGTAGACGGCGTGCCCGGCAGCCGAGGCGACCCAGCCGCTGTCCCACTGGTCGGGCCGACCGGAGTCCAGCCGGCTCCGGCTGCCGGCGACACGCACCTGGTAGGCGGTCTGCTCCCGCTGGTTACCGGTGCACGTCAGTGTCCATGACAGCGTCGGTTCGGCGTCGTGGATCCCCGTCGGGTCGACCATGCTGTCGACGCGCAACCCGCCGACGCCGAGCGGGCCGGCCGACGCCGGGCCCTGTCCCGGCTGTCCGGCCCATGCCGGTCCCGCGGCTCCGGCCACCACCGCGCCCGCTCCCACCGCGGCCCCCGCGCCCAGCAATCCACGTCTGCTCAGCCGGCTTTCGCTGGGCTTCGCTCGCTCTCGCATCGTCAGTCTCCGTCTCGTTGATCGCCTTCACGCACGGGTCCTGCGGGGGCGGGTGCCACAAAAACCAACGTGGGACCGTCGTTCCGGTCCCGACGAGCAGCCACCCCGCCTCGCTCTGCGGGGACCAATGTGGCGGATGGGCATCACTTGGTTGGAACGATTCATTTCCCCCGGGTGACGACGCTAGGAGTCCGGACAGTCCAGTGTCAATGCCCGTGCAGCAGCCAGGAAACGTGCCGCGTTGTCAGGTCGGGCGGAGATGCCTCGAGGCGGCTCCCGGAGCCCACCCGGGTCCGTGGGGGATTGAACGATTCAGTGAGTCCGGCGGACGGGGCTCCCGCAGCCGGCGTGGGAACGGGTGTTCGCCGGCCATCAATGCGCCGAGCATTGCCCGGACCGGGCAACCGGCTCGAACCCCGAGGGCCACGGCTCCGGTGGCGGTGCGGTGGCTCGCGCTCGACGCGCCGCTGCCCGGCGACCTGATCCTCGTTCAGGGCGTGACCGGGCAGGGCGCGCCACGAGGACCTGGACACGTCGGCCGCTACCTCGGCGGAGGTGCTCCTCGAAGTACCGCACACCGGCGCCGCTGGCGGCCAGGGCGACTGAGCGGGGGTGCGGAGCCGCGGCAGGGCGGCTGACCGGGTGATTGTCGCCGATTCGCCGCGCTCGCCGCGGTGCTCGTGGGCGCCCATCGCACAGGATTTCTCGCAGGCCCGTCCGCACTCCGCCTCGGCAAGGAGAATCCCGTGTCGACCACTCCCGCCGGCCCCGACGCCCCTCCGGCCGGCTACGAAGACCTGCGGGCCCTGTTCTTCAACTGCACCCTCAAGCGGGGACCCGAGCGCAGCCACACCCAGGGCCTGATCGACCGCAGCGCCGGCATCATGCAGGAGCAGGGCGTGTCCGTCGACGTCGTGCGGGCGGTCGACCAGGACATCGCCACCGGCGTCTGGCCGGACATGACCGAGCACGGCTGGGACAGCGACGCCTGGCCCGCCCTGTTCGAAAAGGTCATGGCCGCGGACATCCTCGTCGTGGCCGGCCCGATCTGGCTCGGCGACAACAGCTCGGTCACCAAACGCGTGATCGAACGCCTCTACGCCTGCTCCAGTCTCCTCAACGACGCCGGCCAGTACGCCTACTACGGGCGAGTCGGAGGCTGCCTGATCACCGGCAACGAGGACGGCGTCAAGCACTGCGCCATGAACGTCCTCTACAGCCTGCAGCACCTCGGCTACGTCATCCCGCCGCAGGCCGACGCTGGATGGATCGGGGCCGCCGGCCCCGGACCGTCCTACCTCGACCCCGACTCCGGCGGCCCCGACAACGAGTTCACCAACCGCAACACGACGTTCATGACGTGGAACCTCCTCCACCTGGCCCGCATGCTCAAGGACGCCGGCGGCATCCCCGCCTACGGCAACCAGCGCACGGCGTGGGACGCCGGCTGCCACCGGGACGCGGAGAACCCCGAACACCGCTGACCGCGAGCGGGACGAGCGCGGGCACCGCCTCGTGGTCCGCGACGGCCACCACCGGCCCCAGGACCGTGGTCACGTCGGGCCGGCCCCAAGTCGTGGTGACCGCACAACGGGTGAACGACCGCCGCGTGGACGAGCAGCCCTGGTGCGCCCCGGAGCCACGTTCGCCGAACGGCGTCCTCGTCGAACGCGGAGCCGGCGACCGCAGCCTGGCATACGGTGCTGGACATCGACACCTTGAGAGAGGCAGACATGGACCAAGGCACCCGCGGCGAGCTCATCGGTCGGCTGGCCGAGGCGATCACGTCCGTCACGACCACGCACCCGCTGCGGGTCGCCATCGACGGGCCGCCCGCCGCCGGCAAGACCACGCTGGCCGACGAACTCGCCGTCGTCCTGCGCGCGCAGGACCGCGCCGTCATCCGCGCGACCATCGACGACTTCCTCTGCCCCCGTGCACGGCGCTACCGACGCGGCCAGTACTCGGCGGAAGGCTGCTACTTCGACGCCCACGACCACGCCGCGCTGTGCCGGGTCCTGCTCGATCCGCTGGGCCCAGGCGGAGACCGGCGATTCCAGCACGCGGTCTTCGACGGAGACGCCGACACCCCGTTGTCGCCGCCGGCCATGACCGCCCCCGCGGACGCCGTACTGCTCTTCGACGGCGTGTTCCTCCTGCGTCCCGAACTCATCGACCGGTGGGACCTGCGCATCCTCGTGTCCGTCCCCTTCGAACAGACGGTGGACCGCGCCCGGGACCGAGGCACAGCGCTGGCCGGATCCACGGCCGACACCGCCGAAATCGAGCGGTCCTGGCGCAACCGCTACATCCCGTCCCAGCAGCTCTACTACGCCACAGCCCGCCCGGCCGACCACGCCGACATCATCGTGCACAACGATCAGATCCAGCGGCCGAGCTGGGAGGTCCGCTCCCACCCGTCGATACACGGGATGTGACCACGTCGCGATCTCACTCCGCAACGAGGCGCGAGGAAGGCCCCCACCGGTGCGGTGGGGGCCTTCCGGCGGAGCGCCAGCCCGGACTCGAACCAAGACCTCCCGCCAGGAAGGCGGGCGTGCTGCTTGCACTACTGGCGCGGGCGGTCGGCTGCACACTGCGCAGGTCAGCCGCCTATGGATGACACTACACACGCCCTCTGCCCTCCGCCCGTCACGTTGCGCCGTCCGGTGGAAGAGGTCGAGTACAGTGCCCGCCTCCGGCCCTGCCGGGCCGTCGCCGCACACCCGCCCCGGCCCGCCGTCGGCCGGCTGCTCAGCCGGACCGGCAGGCAGGGGCTTCCGCGACCTGTCGCCGGAAGCGGGTCGGGGTCGGCAGGATGGGGGCATGGCTGACGGCGAGGTGGGACCGGACGGGATGTGGCCGGTCGTGGTGCGGTATCCGGACGGCCCGGTGGAGGCGGTCGAGGAGGCAGACGCGGTCGATGCGGCCCGGCAGGCGCAGACGCTGATGGTGCGGGGCCCGTTGTACGGGGTGGCCGCGCAGAGCGGCGGCGACGGTCCGCGGTGGCGGGTCGTCAGGTCGGTGACGTCCGCTTGCCCGCAGGACGCCCGGGACCGTCTGAACTCGCTGCTGTGGTTCCGGGCCAAGGACGAAGCGCAGGATCGGGCGGAGCGGCGCGCCCTGCTGGCGGCGGTCGCCCGGCTGGAGACCGAGCGCGTCGACGAGCTGACCGTGCTGGGCAGCCGGTACCGGGTGGTGCGGGCCGAAGAGTATGCAGGAGCCGGCCCGGACGGGATCGAGCTGCCCCGCCCGACCGACCCTGAGCCCGCCGTCGCCGACTGGGAGGGTTCCTACCGCGACCCGGAGGTGGATGACGGGCTGGTGCTGGACCCCGAAGCGCCGCTCACGCCCACTCAGGCCGCCGAACGCCTGGCCATGCGCGGCCTCGCCTACACCGGGACCCAGTTCCCGGAAGACGTGCTCCGCGACGCCGCGCGGGCCCTGAAGGGCCACGCCGACGTGCTGCTGCTCCCGACCAGCTACCGGGTGCTGGAGTACGACGTCGACCGGTGGAGCATCGCCGGCGGCCTGCACACCACCGCCCACGGGGCCCGGCGGTCCTTGGAGTTCGGCCTGACCTGGTTCGAGCCGCGGCACCAGGGCCTCATCGACATCGACGCCGACCGGGACACCGACGCCCGCACCGTGGTCGCCGCCGGCACCCATCCCGCAGCCGGCCGTCTCGCCGCGTTCGTCGAAGCCGCCGACCGGCTCCGCACCGAACACGCCAACGAGGTCGAGGTCCACGGCGTCGTCCGCCGGATCTGCCGGATGCGCCGCCTGCTGCGCTGGGGCCCCGACGGACCCGAACGGCCACGCCCCTCCGACACCGACACCCACCCGCCCGAGCAGATCCACCCCCACCTCGACGAGAACGGCGAGATCCACTACGAGAGGGACCACGAGCCTCCCGAAGCGTGAACAGCCCGGCAGCCGTGGGGAGACGTGGTCGCGGGGAGGGAGCGAAGGGAGGGTCCGCAAAAAGGCGTTGCGGATGTCGTCCCCTCCCCGCGGGACCGGGGGGCGGTAGCGGCTATTCGGGGGTGACGTACGCCCCGGAGATCCCGCCGTCGACCAGGAAGGTGCTTGCGGTGATGAACGACGCGTCGTCGCTGGCGAGGAACGCGACGGCTGCGGCGATCTCGTCGGCTTCGGCGAACCGGCCCATCGGCACGTGCACCAGGCGGCGGGCGGCCCGTTCGGGGTCCTTGGCGAACAGCTCGCGCAGGAGCGGTGTGTTGACCGGTCCCGGGCACAGGGCGTTGACCCGGATGCCCTCGCGGGCGAACTGCACGCCCAGTTCACGGGACATCGCGAGCACGCCGCCCTTCGAGGCGCTGTAGGAGATCTGCGAGGTGGCCGCGCCCATGACGGCGACGAACGAAGCGGTGTTGATGATCGACCCCTTGCCGAAGCGCTGCATGTGGGGGATGGCGTACTTGCAGCACAGGTAGACCGAGGTGAGGTTGACCTCTTGCACGCGCCGCCAGGCTTCCAGGCCGGTGGTCAGGATGGAGTCGTCCTCGGGAGGCGAGATGCCCGCGTTGTTGAAGGCGATGTCGAGTCGGCCGTAGCGCTCGACGACCTCCTCGAACAGGCCACGCACGGCGTCCTCGTCGGTGACGTCCGCCTGGATGAACAGGCCGTCCACGTCGGCTGCGGCCTTGGCGCCCGCTTCGGCGTCGATGTCGACGCACACCACCCGTGCTCCCTCGGCGGCGAACCGCCGGGCGGTGGCCAGGCCGATGCCGCTGGCCGCTCCGGTGATGGTCGCCGTCCGGCCGCTGAGTCGCGTGTTCATGCCTGGGGTTCCTCCGTCGCGATGAAGACGTTCTTGGTCTCGGTGAACGCGGACAGGGCGTCGGGGCCGAGTTCGCGGCCCAGCCCGGACTGCTTGAACCCGCCGAAGGGCGTGGAGTACCGCACCGAGGAATGGGAGTTGACCGAGAGATTGCCCGCCTCGACGCCTCGGGCGACGCGCAGGGCCCGGCCCACGTCGCGGGTCCAGATCGATCCGGCGAGCCCGTAGGCGGTGGCGTTGGCGATGCGGACCGCGTCCTGCTCGTCGCGGAACGGCACGACCAGGACGACCGGCCCGAAGATCTCCTCATTGAACGCCCGGTCGTGCTCGCCGACATCGGCGAGGACCGTCGGCGGGTACCAGTAGCCGGGTCCGGTGGGCGCTTCCCCGCGATAGGCGACCCGGTCGACGTAGGAGGCGACGCGTTCGCGGTGGGCGGCCGAGATGAGCGGGCCCATCTCCGTCTTCTCGTCGGCCGGGTCGCCGACGCTCACGCCCCGGACCGCGGGTTCCAGCAGGGCGAGGAACCGGTCGTGGACGCTTGCTTCGACCAGGATGCGCGAGCGTGCACAGCAGTCCTGGCCGGCGTTGTCGAAGGCGGCGTACGGCGCGGTGGCGGCGGCACGTTCGAGGTCGGCGTCGGCGAAGACGATGTTGGCGCTCTTGCCGCCGAGTTCCAAGGTGACGGGTTTGACCTGCTCGGCGCAGCCCGCCATGACGGCCCGGCCGACGGCGGCGGATCCGGTGAACACGACCTTGCGCACGTCGGGGTGGGTGACGAACCGGCGCCCGACGACGGGTCCGCGGCCTGGCAGGACGGTCAGCACACCCTCGGGAAGCCCCGCGCGCAGGGCGAGTTCGGCGAGCCGCAGGGCGGTGAGCGGCGTGAGTTCGGAGGGCTTGAGCACGACGGTGTTGCCGGCTGCGAGCGCCGGCGCCAGGCCCCATGCGGCGATGGGCAGCGGAAAGTTCCACGGCACGATGACGCCGACCACGCCGAGCGGTTCCTGGAAGGTGAGGTCGACTCCCCCGGCGACCGGGATCTGCCGGCCGAACAGCCGCTCGGGGGCGGCCGCGTAGTAGTCGATGACGTCGCGGACGTTGCCGGCCTCCCAGCGGGCGTTGCCGGCAGTATGGCCGGCGTTGGCGACCTCCAGCGCGGCCAGGTGCTCGCGGTCGGCGTCGACCTCGGCGGCGAACGCCCGCAGCAGCCTGGCCCGGTCGGCGGGCGCCACGGCACGCCACCGGGCGAACGCGGCCTTTGCGAGGGCGATCGCGGCGTCGGCCTCGGCGACCGAGGCCATCGGCACGGACGCGATGACCTCCTCGGTGGCCGGGTTGCGCACCTCGAACACGTCGGGAGCATCGATGTCGGTCATACGACAGCCTCCTTGCGGCCTGCGGCGACGAGGGCCTCGAAGAGCCGAAGGTCGTTGAGGTCGGTCTCGGGGTGCCACTGCACGCCCACGACGAAACGGTGTCCGGGCGATTCGACGGCCTCCACCACCTCGTCGTCCGCCCACGCCGAGGGCAGCAGTCCGGCGCCGATCCGGGCCAGTGCCTGGTGGTGGTAGCAGGACACTTCGGCGGATCCGCCGAGGATCCCGGCGAGCCGGCTCTCCGGACGGACCCGCACCGCGCGCCGCACGAAGCGGCCCGGCACGATCTGGTGCCCGCTGTCCGGGAGATGCTGCTCCAGCGTGCCGCCGAGGGCGACATTCAGCAGCTGCATGCCCCTGCACACGCCGAGTACCGGCAGGTCGCGGGCCAACGCCGCGCGAGCCAGGGCCAGTTCCCACGCGTCGCGTTCCTGGTGCGGCGGCCCGGTGCGTGCGTCAGGCCGCGCACCGTACCGGGCCGGGTCGATGTCCGGGCCCCCGGTCAGTACGAGACCGGCGAGCAACGCCACCAGCGCTTCGACGGCGCCCCGATCCGGCTGCACCGGCAGCAGCACCGGCATTCCACCGGCCCGCACCACGCCGTCCAGGTAGGACTGCGGGACCAGCGCGGCGGGCTGCGACCACACCGACCAGGACGCATGGTCGCGGTAGCCGGACACGCCGATCACCGGGACCCCGCCAGGGGCGACGAGCCGGCCACGTTCCAGGGGGGTGGTCACAGCCGCTCGAATCCGCGGCGCCGCTCCCAGTCGGTCACGGACGCGTCGAACGCGGCGAGTTCGACCCGTCCGGCGTGCGCGTAGTGGCGGACGACGTCCTTGCCGAAGGCGGATTCGGCCGCCTCACTGGTCTCGAACGCAGGCACGGCGTCCCGCAGCGTGGCGGGAACCCGGGGAGCCTCGGAGGCGTAGGCGTTGCCCACGAACTCCGGTGGGAGCGCGAGCTGCTGCTCGACGCCGTGCAGTCCGGCGGCGATGAGGGCGGCGACGGCGAGGTAGGGGTTGGTGTCGCCCCCGGGCACGCGGTTCTCGAAGCGCAGGGAGGACCCGTGTCCCACGACCCGCAGTGCGCAGGTGCGGTTGTCGCGCCCCCAGGCGATCGTGGTGGGTGCGAAGCTTCCGGGCGCGTAGCGCTTGTAGGAGTTGACGTTCGGCGCCAGCAGCAGCGAGAAATCGGCGAGGCAGGCGAGCTGCCCGGCCAGGAACTGCTCCATGGCGGGCGAGAAGCCGTGGGGGCGGGTGCCGGCGAAGACCGGAGTTCCGTCTGCTTCGCGCAAGGACAGGTGGATGTGGCACGAGTTGCCCTCGCGCTCGTCGAACTTCGCCATGAAGGTGAGCGCGTAGCCGTCCTGTGCGGCGATCTCCTTCGCGCCGGTCTTGTACACCGCGTGGTCGTCGCACGTCGTCAGCGCGTCGGCGTACTTGAAGGCGATCTCGTGCTGGCCGAGGTTGCACTCGCCCTTCGCGGACTCCACGGTGAGGCCGGCGCCGGCCATGGAGGTGCGGATTCGGCGCAGCAGCGGTTCGATACGGGCGGTTCCGAGGACGGAGTAGTCGGCGTTGTACTGGTTGGCCGGGGTCAGGTCGCGGTAGCCGCGGTGCCACGCCTGCTCGTAGCTGTCCCGGAAGACCATGAACTCCAGTTCGGTGCCGACGTGGGCGGACCAGCCGTGCTCGGCGAGCCGGTCCAGCTGGCGGCGCAGGATCTGGCGGGGCGAGATACCGACCGGCTGCCCGGCGTGGTCGACGACGTCGCACTGGACCATCGCGGTCGCGGGGTGCCAGGGCACGCGACGCAGCGTGGCCAGGTCGGGTGCGAGGACGAAGTCGCCGTAGCCGGTGTCCCAGGAGGAGTGGGCGTAGCCGTCCACGGTGTTCATGTCGACGTCGACCGCGAGCAGATACCCGCAGCCCTCGGCGCCGCCCGTGCCGAGCACGTCGTCGAGGAAGTACCGGGCCGCGACCCGCTTGCCCTGCAGGCGGCCCTGCATGTCGGTGAGGGCGACGACGACGGTGTCCACCGCTCCGTCCGCGACGTCGGCGCGCAACTGCTCCAGGGTCAGCCGCGGACCGGGTTCCACATGCGTCACAGGTTCTCCACTCCGGAATCGGACAGGGAAGGGTCGGCCGTGCCGGTCCGGGCGGCTTCGGTCATCCGCGGGCCGGTGAACCACCGCCGCGCGGACACCAGCCACCACAGCGCGGAGAATCCGAGAACGACGGCCACCGCGACCGGCGTGTAGTTGAACGATTTCGCGGTGATGGGGTTCGCCGTCGGCAGCATGAACAGCACGCTGATGAACACCGTCCACACGACCGCCACGGCGCCGATCGGGCGGCTCCAGCGCCCCAGGTGCCAGGGGCCGCGTCCGAAGCCGTCGCCTCGCCGCAGCCTCAGGAAGACCGGGATGACGTAAGACAGGTACAGGCCGATCA
This sequence comes from Streptomyces sp. NPDC020917, assembly GCF_044333795.1. Lineage (NCBI taxonomy): Bacteria > Bacillati > Actinomycetota > Actinomycetes > Kitasatosporales > Streptomycetaceae > Streptomyces > Streptomyces sp. NPDC020917. The sequence goes on from NZ_JBIRRR010000007.1 coordinate 64,482, forward strand.
CCGAGATGGACGTCACCGCGGTGTAGGCGGTGGTGTTCCACAGGGCGGGCAGTCCCAGCAGCAGCGCGCCGCCGGCGCCCAGCCACACGGCGCTGGTGGGCGTCTGGGTGCGGGGGTTGATCCGGTGCCACAGCCGCGAGCCCGGGAGCGCGCCGTCACGCGAGAAGGCGTAGATCATCCGGGAGTTGGCGGTCACCGACGCCATGCCGCAGAAGAACTGGGCGCCGATGACGATCAGCAGCAGGAACTTGGCGCCGGTCGCGCCGATCGCGTCGATGAAGATCTGCGCCGGCGGCACTCCCGTCTTGCTGCCCAGCTCCCCGTCGTAGTCCTGGATCGCGAACGTCAGGCCGATCAGCAGCACCCAGCCGGCGACCAGCGAGACCACGATCGCGTTGACGATGCCGCGCGGCCCGGAGATGGCCGCCCCCTTGGTCTCCTCGGTCATGTGGGCGGAGGCGTCGTACCCGGTGAGGGTGTACTGGGCGAGCAGCAGGCCCAGCATCGCGACGTAGAACGACGATCCGAAGCCGGTGTTGTTGACGTAGTGGGTGAACACGAACGACGCCGAGGAGTGCTTGGAGGGCACGATCGCCAGCACGGCCACGATGATCAGCACGCCGACCAGGTGCCACCACACACTGACGTTGTTCAGCAGCGCGACCAGGCGCACCCCGAAGGTGTTCAGCAGGCCGTGCAGTACCAGGATGACGGCGAAGATCTCGACCGTGTGCGCGGGAGTGGTGGAGAAGCCGAACTGCATGTCCAGCAGGGCGTTGGTGAAGAAGGCGGCGCCGTAGTCGATGCCGGCTGTCACCGCGACCTGGCCCATGAAGTTGCACCAGCCCGTGAACCAGCTCCAGGCCGCCGCGTTGCGTGGTGCGAGCCGGGCCGCCCAGTAGTACAGGCCGCCGGCGGTCGGGAACGCCGAGCAGATCTCGGCCATCGCGAGGCCCACGCACAGCGTGAACAGACCCACCAGCGGCCAGCCCCAGGTGATCATCACCGGGCCGCCGGTGTTCATACCGGTGCCGTACAGGGTCAGGCAGCCGGAGAGGATCGACACGATGGAGAACGAGACGGCGAAGTTGGAGAACCCGGACATCGAGCGGGCCAGTTCCTGGACGTAGCCCAACTCCCGCAGACGGCGCTCGTCGTCGCCCGCCTCGCACTGGTCGGCACCGGGGTCCCCCTTGTGGTCGGGGACTTCGCCGGCGTGGTCGGGTGAGCTGGTGGAAGTCATCGGGGCACCCCTGGCGGTAGAGGCGGAAAGGAGGAGCACCCACGACGAAGCGGTGTGCCCTTCCAAGATCAATGGACGACTTTCGGGCCATTGGAGTGCCGCCACTTTGGCGGCCGGGGTCCCAGCGCGTCAAGAGGGCGGTCGCCCGTTCCGGTTACATCGCCGTTACGCTTCGGCCGTGGACGCCGATCACGATCCAGGAGCGCACCGGGAGCCGAAGGTGTCCGGCGGCATGCTCCGTTCGGCCGCCTTCCGTCCTGTCCGGGCCGGAAACGCCTTCGAAGAGACCATCGAGCGCATCCTGCAGGTCATCAAGCTGGGGCTGCTGGGATACGGGGACCGCCTGCCCTCGGAGCGGGACCTCGCGGGGCGCCTGAACGTGAGCCGCGACACGCTCCGCGAAGCCCTGCGCTCGCTCCAGCGGACCGGCTACGTCGAGTCGCGCCGCGGCCGCTACGGCGGCACCTTCGTCACCTACCGGCAGCCCGCACCGCGCCCTGGAGCCCTGCGCAAGGCCGTGGAGGGCTTCGGGAGTGACGACCTGGAGGACGCGCTCACCTACCGACTCGCCCTGGAGACCGGTGCCGCCGAAGCCGCGGCCCGCCGGACCCTGAGCGACAGCCAGCGGGCCGACCTGCGCCGCCACCTGACGGAGCTCGAAGCCGCGCCCCCCGACCGCTACCGCCAGCTGGACACCCGCTTCCATCTGGCGATCGCCGAGCTGACCGGGTCCCCCTCGCTGGCGGCGAGCACCACGGAAGCCCGAATGCGGCTCAACGACCTGCTCAACGCCATCCCCGTGCTCGAGCGGAACATCGCTCACTCCGCACTCCAGCACCGGGCGATGGTCGAGGCGGTCCTCGCCGGCGACGCCGAGGCCGCCCGCCGGGCCACCGAAGAACATCTGGAAGCCACCGCCGCGCTCCTGCGCGGTTTCCTCGGCTGACCCGCCCCCAAACGCGGCCCGGCCTTCACCCGCCTCATACGCCTGACTCCGCTCACGCTCAGTAGCCTCCGCCGACCCGCCCACGGCGGAACGGCCGCGGCAATGTTTCACGGATAAAACACTTGCTAAACTCTTCCCTATGAGCAGCCCGAGCCCTCGGCCCCCGCACATCCGCCGCCTGCCCCTCCTCGGCGCTCTGAGGATCGGCCAGCCGTCCGCCATATGGTTCAAGCCCGCACTCAGCGTGGTCGCCGCAGTGGCCCCGCCCAACCTGGCCCTGGTCGCCCTCGGGCACCTCGACCTGGCGATGTACGCGATGGCCGGATCGCTCTCCGCCCTGTACGCCCACCACCGCCCGTACGCCGCCCGCGCCCGCGTGCTGGCCGCAGTGGTGCTCGGCATGCTCGCCGGACTGGCCGTGGCTCTGACCGCTGCCTCGCTCACCCGGAACACGGCCGTCCTGATCGCCGTCGGGGCGATCCTCGCCGCCGGACAGAAGGTGCTGTGCGACGCCACCCGTATCGGCCCACCCGGCCATGTCGTCCTCACCTTCGTCAGCTCCGCGTCCCTGTTCGCGCCCCAGACCGCCGGCCAGATCCCCGGCCATCTCGGGATCGCCGCCGCCACCGGTACCTGGGCGTGGCTGGTCGGCATGGCACCCGGACTCCTCCGGCCGTACGGTCCCGAACGCCGGGCCACCGCCGGCGCCCTGAACGCGGCGGCGGCCCACGCCGAGGGCCGCGGAGCCTCCTCCCGGGCCGCCGGCGCCGCGGCCGTGCACGCCGCCTGGCAGTCCCTGCGGTCCTCCGGCGCCCGCTCCGCGCCCCGCCGCGGCCTTGAACGGCTCGTCGTTCGTGCCGAGGTGGCCCTCGCGGCGCCCGCCGACACGGACCCCGCCCGCCTGCGTGCCTGGGCCCGCGCCCTGCGCGGCACCGGCCCCGTGCCCCACCCCGACGACCTGGGCCCGGCAATCGACGAACTCCACGGCATCGACGCCGAGTTCGTCGGCCCCCGAAGGCCGTTGTCCGGCCGCCTCCGCCCGCTCGCCCCCATCGCCGTCCGCACCGCGCTCGGCTGCGGCCTCGCCGGCTACGGCTCCCTTGCCCTCGGTGTGGGCCGCCCCTACTGGGCACTGGTCACCGCGGCCTCGCTCTACCAGGCCAACCTCACCCTGAGTTGGAACCGGGGCGTCCAACGGGTCCTCGGCAACCTCCTCGGCGTACTGCTTTTCGCGGCCCTGGTCCCCCTCGCCCATCTCGGCCAAGTGGCCCTCGTGTTGTGCTGCGTCGCCCTCAGCTTCGCCGCCGAGGCCCTGATGGGCCGCAACTACTGGCTCGGCAGTGTCTGCGTGACCCCGATGGCGCTGCTCGTCACCGAGTTCTCGGGGATCCAGCAGCCAGGCGAACTGATGACCGACCGGGTCCTGGACACCCTCATCGGCGCGCTGCTCGGTTTCGTCGCCGCGGTCGCGGTCACCAACCGGCGTGCGGGCGACCGCATCGAGGACGCCCTCGCCACCCTCGACGGCGCACAGCAACGGGCCGCGGTCACCATGGCCGCCGAGTACCCCGCACCCGGCACGCTGGAGGCCGCCCGCCGCGGCCTCGCCGCGGCCCTGGTCGACCTGCGCGACGCCACCGACACGGCGGCGGGCGAGTGGCGGCAGCGCGCCGCCCTGCCTCAGAAGCGGGTGCTCGCCGCCGAACGGAGCGGGCACCGTACCCTCGCGGCGACGGTGCGACGGCAGGGACTGCACATGGCGGAGGAATCGACCACATGACAGCGGCGAGACGGCAGACGGCCGATGGCGGCGGAAGCGGAACAGGCGGCGGAGCAGACGGCGGAACAGCCGCGAGGCGGGAGGCGCCGGGGGCGGGTGCCCGGGAGGAGGCACGCGATCGCCGCGCGTCGCGGGAGTCCGCGTCCGACACTGTTGGCGCCGTCGTGCGCCAGTGGCGCGCTGTTCACCCCGACATCGACACCGGCCCCATGGAGATCATCGGCCGAATCAACCGCTGTGCGGCCCTGCTCCAGCAGGCCGAGGACGCGCCGCTGCGCCGGGCCGGGCTGACCCGCCCCGAGTTCGACGTCCTCGGCACGCTGCGCCGTACCGGCCACGAGCTGACCCCCGGCGAACTGGCCCGTGAGACGTTCTCCTCGGGAGCCGCCGTGACCAAGCGGCTCAAGCACCTCACCGAACGCGGCCTGGTGGAAAGGCGCGGCGACACCCGCGACCGGCGCGTCGCCCACGTCCGCCTCACCGACGCGGGCCGCGCCCTCGTCGACGGCCTCCTTCCCGCGCAGCTCGGGTACGAGGCCGCAGCCCTGTCCGGTATCGACGGCGACCGCCAGGAGGAACTCGCCCGTCGGCTCGGCGAGTTGCTGATTCAGCTGGAGGGTCGTCTCGGCGTGTCCAGGGGCTGAGCCCCAGCGGACGTCCGGTCAGGGGCTCCTGCGCGAAGGGGTCGAAGCGCGGCCCTCCCGGACCGAGCTCGCCTTGGCCGGTTCGCCGGCCGCAGCGGACGGCTCGCTGCTCATCACCGCTGAGGCAGGCGTGCGGCAGCGTCGCCCGGCCGTTCGGGTCCGCCCGGCCGGGCGACGCTGCCTGCCCCCTCAGTTGTAGTGGTGCTCGGGCGGCGGGGTGCTCGTGCACGTCAGCGGCCCGTGCGCCGGTACGATCCGCTCCACGGAGCCGGGGTTCATATGGACCGAGGCCAGCTGCGCGGCGTTGAGGTAGCCGATGAACAGCTGCTTCCCGGCCGGCATCGCGGCCGGGGTGAAGATGAACGTCACCTTGCCGTCGCTGTCCCTCCTGCTCTTCACGACGTTCGTGACCCCGGGCCCGGACCCGCTGGGACTGAGCGTCCCGTCGTCGTGCGGGCCCTTGCAGAACACGCCCTCCTTGATCAGGACCGGGAATCCCGCCTTGCCCAGCGCCTGCTCCAGGCCCGCGTGGTCGCTGAAGTAGGCGGCCTTGTCCCAGGTGACGACCAGGGTGCCGTCCGTCTTCGTGTCGATGGTGTAGGCGGCGGTCTGCACGTGCACCGACCCCGCGCCCGTGCTGTCGCCGCTCGACGGCGGTGCCGTCGAGGGGTTGCTCAGCGCGGGCACCGCGATCGCGAGGGCCACGGCGGACGCGGCGGTGGCCGTGCCCACCAGGCGGCGCCGGTGGCGACGGGCCCTGCCCGCCGCTTCGATCCGCTCCACCGGCGTGGACATGGTGATGTCGTCGAGGGAATCCCTCAGTGCATCGAGCACCTCGTGCTCGCTCATGGTCGGACCTCCTGGTCGTGGGTGGCACCGTCGTGAGGGGTGCCGTCGTGGGTGGTGCCGTCATCGACGGTGACGAGTTGCGCGCGCAACGCCGACACGGCTCGCGACAGATGAGCGGTCACGGTGCCCTCCGCGATCCCCAGCACCTTGGCCGTGGCCCTGGTGTCCAGATCGAGGAAGACCCGTAGCGCGATCACTTCCCGCTGCCGCTGCGGCAGTTGACGCAACACGGCGAGCAGAGCGGGGTCCAGGCCGGGCTCGGCTTCCCGCGGATCAGGCACATCGGGCGGGCCGTCCTCCAGCCCGACCTCCTTGCGTCTGCGTCTCCACCACGACACCCGGGTGTTCAGCGCCGTACGCACGATCCACGCACGCGGCGCCGGATGCCGGCTGACCTTCGGCCAGGACGCCCAGGCCCGGGTGAACGCCTCGGCCACCAGATCCTCCGCGAGCTGCCGATCCCCCACACTCACCAGCACAGCCCGCAGGCAGACGTCCCGCCCGGCCCGGTAGAACTCCTTGAACTCCATCTGCTCCACACCCCCTACACGCCGCAGGCCCCCCACACACTTACCTCCCCCGCTGTGCGTCCTCGGGTGCGGCAGCCAGTCCGGGCCCTTCCGCTCGAGCCCCGGCCGGGCCTGTCCCGAGGATGGCCACCCTCGTGATCACCGCGGCCGGCCATGCCCCCACCCGCCCCCGACGCCTAGCCAACGGAATCCACGCCGGATCCCGCCACGGTGGATGCGCCCACGACGCACCGCCAACAGCCCACGCCGGTATGTACGGGCCGTGCACTTCGCTCAGGACATGATCGCCGCGATCGTCGACGTCGCCACTACTCTCGGCAAGCACCGCTCGGCCCGGTCCGCCCCCCGCACGGCGTTGTCGGCTGCCACGGAACCCTCGCGCTCACCATCAGGATGGAGGCAGCAGGAGGGACAGCGTGAGCAGTTGCCCCCGCCCCCGGTGGTTCAGCCGCCGACGACCACGCACAGGTGGCGCACCGTCTCGGCGATGGCCTCCCGGCCGCGTTCGAGACAGTGGCGCGGGTCGACGGTGTCCGGGCGGGCCGCCAGTGTTTCGCGAACCGCGCGGGTGAAGGCCGCGCTGAGCGCGGTGCCGACGTTGACCTTGGCGATGCCCGCACCGACGGCGCGGCGCAGTTCGCCGTCCGCGACGCCCGACGAGCCGTGCAGAACCAGCGGGACCGGCACCGCGTCCCGCAGCCGTTCGATCAGCGCGTGGTCCAGCGATGCCGAGCGCTCCGTCATCGCGTGGCTGCTGCCCACCGCGACCGCCAGGGCGTCGACGCCGCTGTCCGCCACGAAGCGCGCCGCCTCCTGCGGATCTGTCCGCACCCCGGGTGCGTGCGCGCTCGCGGGCGCACCGGGTTTGCCGCCCACGTAGCCGAGTTCGGCCTCCAGCCACACTCCCGCATCGTGCGCCCACCGCGCCGCGGCGAGCGTGGCCGCGAGGTTGTCGGCGTACGGCAGCCTCCCGGCGTCGAACATCGCCGAGGAGAAGCCCGCGCCGGGCGCGCGGTGCAGGAGTCCGATGTCCGTGACGTGGTCGAGGTGGAGCGCGATGTCGGCCTTGGAGACACGGGCCACCTCGGCCGCGGCTCGCGCGAGCGGCTCGACCTGGCCGCCGTGGAACCGCACGGCGTTCTCGCTGATCTGCAGGATCACCGGTACGCCGGAGGCCGCGGCGCCCTCGGCGATCGCCTCGGCGTACTCCAGCGTGATCACGTTGAACGCCGGGACGGCGCGCCGGGCTGCGGCAGCCTGCTCGACGAGTTCCCGCGTGTGCACCAGGGACATGGGTGGGGCCTTCGATTCTGTGCTGGGCGTGTTGCACGGGTGCAGCCGGCACGGACGAGGCACGTCCGTGCCGGCCGGCTCGGGGGTGTCAGCGCTGGTTGACCGTCGGTGCGGCGTGCGCGACGCCGGCAGCGACGCCCGCCTCCGGACCGGGGGCCGTTGCCGGGTCCTCACCTGTCTTCTCGTCGCTGTACACCATCAGGGTCGAGCCCACGAGGGCGAACACGATGCCGATGGTGCCCCAGACGTTGGGCAGGGTCTGGTAGACCGCCAGGGACAGCACGATCGTCAGGACCGGCGCCAGCGCGTTGGTGATGGGGGCGACCACCGAGGCCTTGCCCCGGCTGAGCGCCATCACCAGGAACAGCGCGCCGATCGCGTTGAGCACCTGGGTGACGGCGGTGAGTGCCGGAGCCTGCCAGGGAGCGCCGGAAGGCAGCCCGCCCATCATCGCGTACGCCACCGGCACCAGCAGGAGCCCGCTGATGGTCATCCACCCGAAGGTCGTGGCGTCGTTGACGCCGACCAGTGCCGCCTTGCGCATGCAGAACGCCTGCGCGCCCCAGGCGATGCAGATCAGGATGGCCAGCAGCAGCCAGGGGCCGTGCGAGGCCGAGCTGCCGCCGCCGGGGATGCTGAGCAGCACGATCGACACCAGCGCGATCACCACTCCCACCACGGCGAGGCGGGCGATGCGCTCACGCAGCAGGACCGTCGCCATGAGCACGGTGATCACCGGGGAGAGCGACACCACGGGGAAGATCAGGTAGGCCGGGCCCTCGGACAGCGCCTGGAAGAGCAGCAGTTGCCCGCCGGCGCCGGTGAGTCCGGCGAGCAGTCCCCAGACCGCCGCGACGGGCCGCCGGTCGAACCGGTTGCCGCGCAGCGCGAAGTAGGCGGGGATCAGCATCGTGAAGGCCCAGATGATGTAGATCATCTCGTTGGGGTAGCCGTAGCGGGAGTTCGGCTCGCTGGAGAACGCGCCCCAGACGCCCCAGAAGACGACCAGCAGGGTCGCGTAGACCATCCAGCTGCGCTTGACGCCGTTCATCACTTTTCCTCATCTGCGGTGTGCGGTACCGATCGCAGGGCGTCGAGCGCGGTGTGATCGAGCGGGGTGCCGGCCAGTTTCGCCGCGTACAGCGCGGCGCCGATGACCGGTTCGTAGAGCGGGCGCCGCAGCTCGTAGCCGGTGTGGCTGCCGTGCAGTGCGGCGGTGAACGACGCCAGGACGGCGTCGGCGGTGAAGGTGCCGCCGGAGTAGGAGACCGGCACGGTCTCGTCGGGTGCGAACTCCAGCCGCCGGCGGGTGACGTCGACCACCGTGGCGAGCTCCCGGCCGGCGTCGGCCAGGATGGCCGCGGCGCAGTCGTCGCCGAGCGTGGCGGCCTCCGCCACCACGCGGCTGAGTGCGGCGATCCGCCCGCGGTCGCCCTTCCACTGGTTGTAGACGATGTCGATCACGTCCAGGTCGGAGACGGGCTCCAGGTGCCTGCGGAGCAGCCCGGCCAGCGGGCCCTCGGGCTGCCGGCCGTCGCTCATCCGCGAGAAGGCGTTGAGCCCGCGGATCGCGATCCAGTAGGCCGACCCCTCGTCGCCGAACAGTTCTCCCCACCCGCCGACGCGTACGCCGCGGCCGAGCCGCTCGCCGTACGTCATCGAGCCGGTGCCGCTGATCACGTTGATGCCGTCGACCGCGCCCAGCGAGCCGGCCCAGCCGCACACCATGTCGTTGTCGCACGCGTAGCGGTCGTGTCCCAGCACGGCTCGCGGGGCGGCGTCCAGGGCCGGCAGGTCTCCGGCGGCCTCCCCGTAACCAGGGAGGGCGAAGAAGGCGTAGTCGAACTGCGCCGGAGTCACCCCGGCCGCGGCGCAGATCTCGTCCACGCCTTGCCGCAGGACGCGCCCGACAAGGTCGATGCCGTCAGAGAAGTAGTACGAACTTGGCGCCTTCGCCCGCGCCAGCACCTGACCGGAGTGGTCGATCAGGCTGAAGGCGGTCTTGGTCCCGCCACCGTCAACACCGAGGAACACGGTGAAACCTCCGTCCGGCGCCCCCGCCACGCCGCTTGAGCCGACTGTCTCAGTTGTGCAGGGAGTGCAGGATCACGCCCTGCACCACCCGGTTGACCTCGCCCGAGGGAAAGGGCTGGTCCGGCCGGATCCCCCTGGCGAGGGACGCGTGCAGGGCCAGGAGCTGGGCGTACACCACGGCCGGCAGGGCCAGGGCGACGTCCTCGACGTCCGCCAGCGCGGGCAGCGCCCAGCTGTCGGGGTCTCCCCCGTGCGGGTCGGCACCGGAGGCCGCGCTCACCGTCACGACGCTGCCGGCGGGCAGCCCGCTCCGCAGCTCCGCGGCGATGTCCAGGTCGTACCGGCGGGTGTAGGGGTCGTTGGACACGTACACGACGACGACGGTGCGTTCGGTGAGTACGGCCTTGGGGCCGTGCCGGAATCCCAGCGAGGACTCCGATGTGGCGACGAGCGCTCCCCCGGTGAGTTCGAGCACCTTGAGCGCCGACTCCCCGGCGAGACCCTTGAGCGCTCCGCTTCCCAGGTACACGATGCGTTCGGGCGCCCGGGCCATCAGGTCGCCCACGGTCTGTTCGGCGTTGGCGGTGATCCACTCGGCCGCCTGCGCCAGGCGGCCGGCGACACCGCGGTAGGCGTCGCCGCCGAGGGCGAGCAGCGCGGCCAGCGTCATGCAGGTGAAGCTCGACGTCATGGCGAAGCCCTGGTCGTTCGCCGCGGCCGGCATCAGCAGCACACGGGAGGCGGGCCGGTCGGCGTGCCTGAGCGCCAGGCTGCCCTGGGCGTTGCAGGTGATCACGAGGTGGTGCGCTTCGGTGAGCACCTGGTCGGCCAGCTCGGTGGCGGCCACGCTCTCGGGGCTGTCTCCCGATCGTGCGAAGGAGACCAGCAGGGTGGGCAGGTCCTCGGCAAGGCATCCGCGGGGGTCGGCCACCAGGTCCGTGGTCGCCACCGCGTCGACGCGCACTCCCAGCTTCCGCGACAGTGCCGTCTGGAGCACCTGCCCGGCGTAGGCGGAGGTTCCGGCGCCGGTGAGCACCACCCGCAGGTCGGGGCGTGCCAGCAGCGGGCGCAGGAAGGCGTCCAGTTCCTCGCGGGATGCGGCGAGGATGCGCTCCACCTCACGCCACAGGGCGGGTTGCTGGGCGATCTCACGAACGGTGTGGGCTGCCCCGTCATCGACGGTCGGGCCGCCGGGGAGGGTGGTCGTCACACGAACTCCTTGTGGTTCGGGTTGCACGCGCGGCTGTAGTCGCGCAGGACGTCGCGGACATGGTCGATGGCCAGGTCGCGGGGTCGGAGCGGGAGCTCTCCCCGGCGGGCCCGGGCGTACTGGAGGGGAAGGTGGGCACTGATCAGCGGCAGCGGAAGGTCGACAGCCGCGAGGTTGTCGAACAGCCGGGCCTGGGCCTGCGCGATCTCGGGGTCGGGCCAGAAGTAGCGGAGCCGGTCGCTGTAGCTGTAGCGGCGGGCCAGGCGCTGCTCGGCCGGGCTGCCCGGGTAGTAGCTCTCCCACAGAGCGGGCTCGACGAGCATCCGCCGCTCGACCACCTCGGGCAGGCCGGAACGTTCACCGGCGGGCACCAGCTCCTCCTCGATCGCCGCGAGGGCGAACAGGGCCTCGCGCAGGGCGAAGGTCAGGCCCGGACCGACTTTGAGGACCGCCCAGTGGTCCTCGACCAGCGCGGTCAGGGCCTCGACGGTCTGGTAGTCGGTCGAATGCGCTTCGAAGACCATGCCGGGTTCGTCGTCGAGGACCTCGCGGAGCTGCACGGTCTGCTCGGGCCGGTAGTCGACGACCCGCAGGTGGTCGAACTCCACGGCCGGCTGGACCACCAGGGCCATGACGCGTGGCCACACGCCCTCGATGCCCTGCGCGGCGAATGCCTTGCGATGCTGCTCCAACGTCGCGCGTGCCGCCTCGGCGCCGGTGGGGGCGAGGACGCCGAGGTCCTCGTGCGCGCCGCCGGGCGTGGGAACCTCGGTCCCGATCACGTAGCGGATGCGCTCCGCACCCTGCGGGCCCACGGCGTCCTCGGCCGCGCGGATCAGCCGCGCGGCGCGATCGGCGACCATGTCGTCGGTCAGCGGCGCGGGATCGCCCGCGCACGGGAAGCTGCAGTCCAGGTGGATCTTGGTGAATCCGGCCGCCGCGTAGGCGGCGACGAGGGCACGGGATTCCTCCATCGCCTCGTCCGGCGGCAGAGCCTGCCACCGGTTCGGGCCGAGATGATCGCCGCCCAGGATCACGCGGTCCAGTTGCAGACCATTGTCGACCGCGATGGCATGTACCAGGTCGCGGAAGTCCGCCGGCCGCATGCCGGTGTAGCCGCCGTACTGGTCGACCTGGTTGGAGGTCGCCTCCACCAGCAGGTGATCACCGGTTTCCAGCGCCTGGCGGACAGCCGCTTCGATGACCAGCGGATGAGCCGAGCACACGGAGGTGACGCCCTGGGATCGTCCGGCCTTTTGCTGTTGGACCACTTCGTCCAGCCAGATCCCCATTACCAGCTCCTTGCATGACTTGCCATACTTTGAACCACTTCGGGCCCAAAGTTCAAACTTGCACGAACGGTACTGGCCTAGGGGGTGGCCGTCAATGGTCGATATCTGGTATTACTCTGGTATGAATCCTTCCGCGGATCCCGCCCCCGCCTTCCCCCGGGGCCTACTGGCTGACGACGCACTGCCGCTGTATGCCCAGGTCGCAACGCGTCTGTGGGCCGATCTCTCGGCCCACGGCGCCCAGGTCGGCGACCGGCTGCCGTCGGAACGCACGCTGGCAACGCGGTACGCCGTGTCGCGCGTCACGCTGCGTGCGGCGCTCACCGAGCTCTCGGCCCGGGGCATGGTCGAGTCCGCCGCCGCCCGCGGATGGTTCGTCACCCGGCCCGCGGCGGTCCCGAACCCGGCTGATGTGGAAACGCCGGACACCGCCGGCAAGCGCACCCATGCCGTCGAGGGCTTCGCCGACTACGCGGCCAAGCACGGCCTGACCACCAGCAGCCGGGTTCTGCACTCGACGGTCCGGCCGGCGACCGTCAGCGAGGCGGAAAGACTGCGCATCGGCCCTGGTGCGCCCCTGTTCGAGATGCGGCGGCTGCGCTCCATCGACGGGCAGGTCGTCGTCGTGGAGCACAATCGCCTGCCGCTGTCGCTGTGTCCCGCACTGGCCGAGACGGACTTCACCACCGCGTCGCTCTTCGCGACGTTGCGCAGCGCCGATCCGCCGCAGCTGCCCCGAGTCGCCGAGTACTCCGTCGAGGCCCGGCTACCGGACGCCACCGAGCGCGAACTCCTGGAGATCGACGACGCCACGCCCGTGCTCCTGGCGCTGCAACTCGCCTTCAACCAGGACGGCCGCCCGCTCGAACTCACCCTGGCCATCTACCGGGGCGACCGCTACCGCTTCCAAGGCACCATCAGCTCATAGGTCCCGTAGGGCATCCCCGCGGGTACGGGGAGCATCGGCTCGTCGGAAAGATCCGCGCTTCCCGCCGTGCCCGCGTACTGCCCGTCGGCGACCTGGGCGGCTTGCTCGCTCAGCGAGGTGACGACGGCCGGGTCCAGCCGATGCGGCAAGCCCCTCGGCGCCGGGCAGCACCCGGAGGCCGTCCGGACCTAGCTGCCGCCTTCGCCCTTGCCGACGTCATCGCTGTGCGGCTGCTCGAACCGTGGATGTGGCGGCGCGAGCGGTGGCGGTGGTGGGGCCGGCGTGTGGATGTTCCGACGTCTGCTCCATCGATCGGACAATTCGAGCATCAGCAGAGCGATGACGAACGCGGCAGCTGTTCTGATCAGGAAATGCAGGACGTGAAAGCCGTTCTGCCAAACGCCCAGGACATCGAACCACGCGGCCCAGAGCAGAGCCCTGCCCACATTGGCCAAGCGCAAAGTGCCACCCCCCTCCGCACCGTCACGCTCCACGGCGTGCCCGCGCACCCGGAGCATCTCATGTGGCCGTCACGGGAGTGGCCCTGACGAAGCCGCCGGGCACCCGAGTCCTTGGGCGCGCGAGCGCCCGGCGCACCCTCTCGGCGAGGTGCTGCGCCGGGCGCCCTGCCTATCTCCCGAGGACAGGCCGGATCAGGAAACGCCCCATGCCGAGGTGCGGCACCAGTAGGTGTAGATACCGCCCTTGTACAGGCACACCGTCAACCGCACGCCGATCCCATCCGTGATGTTCGCGCTGTTCGCGATGCAGGTGTTGTCGGACTGCGGATCGTCGACGTGCTTCAGCGCAGTGCCGGCGCTGTTGTACAGCGTCGCCCTGACCCCATAGCCGTCAGCCTGGTTGTCGCAAGCGACGAGAATGTCACCGTTCCACTTGAACTCCGCCGATCCCCCGGGGTTGCCATCCGTCGTCTCGGTGTAAGGAATGTTCTTCCCTGTGGCAGCCTGCGCAGCCCCCGTCCCCAACAGCAGACCCCCCGTCGAAAGCACCGCGATGACCGCGGCCCCCACCCTCTTCCTCATGCTTCCTCCTGTCGATGGATGAGCCACCATCTGACCGGCGATCGATAAATAGGACGTAATCACTCCATTCCCAGCCACCCCACGAAGGAACGATCCGAACCGGGGCCAAGGAACCGCGATACGTCCCGGCCGGTCACATGCCTGCCCACCATGTCGCCCAGACGCCTGGTGTCGACCTCCCGGGAAACCGCGAACCCTGCCGCCGCGGCCGCCAAAGAAAGCGATGCCTGCTCGCGACATGATGCGCGCCGGCTCAGGAGCGGGGGGCCGCTGTCGCGCTGGCCCGCCACTCCAGTGCCTCGGGCTCCTCCTTGAACTCCACCAGGTGCTGACCGGCATGGCGTTGCAGAGCGTCACGCACGTCCCCCGGGGTGACGTAGAAGAACTCCTTGCGGCCGTTGACGCGGTTCACCCTTCGCGCGTCGAACTCCTGGTGAAGCCTCGTTTCGAGGCCGACGGCATCCTTGCTGAAGATCAGCGCGTGCACGTCGAACCGGAACGGCACGGACGCGCCGCTGAGTTCCTGCACGCGCTCCAGCGGTTCGAGCCTGCGGGTCAGACCGATCTTGACCATCCGGTCGCCGAAGGCGCCGACGTTGGAGATGACGTAGACGTATCCGGCGCGGATGTTGGCGGCCCGGGTCTCGACGTCGCGCAGCGCGCTCTCGATCTCGGCCAGTTTGGCCTCCATCTCGGCTGCGGCGGCGTGGTCGCCACGTTCCCGCAGGCGCTCCAGCGCTGCCTCGTAGTGTCCCTGTTCCTTGCGGAGTTTCTCCAGCTCGCGCTCCAGCTCCCGCTGGACCGCGGCTTCCTCCTTCTCCCGTGCCCGCAGCTCGCGTTGGGCCTCCTTCTCCTCGTCCTTCTTCTGCAGGAAGTCCGAGGTGAGCTCCAACTCCCTGACGCGGGCGTTGTGGTAGCCGTCCGAGATGCGGATGTGCATGGTGGCGCCGAGCTTCGCGATGGTCTCCCGGCTCTTGTACAGGCGATCCACAAGCGAGTTCAAGCGGTGCGGGCGCATACTCCGCACCGCGAAATCGGCCTCCGCGTTGTAGGCGCGCAGCATGAGCTTGGAGAAGTCGCGGATCATCTTCTGGCCCTCGCGCCGGGAGCCGTTGACGGTCCAGTCCGTGGCCGCGAGCACCGCCTGATTGGTCCGGGCGAGGTTCTTGATCTCGGCCTGCAGCGAGTCCAGGCGGCTGCGGTAGGCGATGGCGTCGGCCAACTGGTGCCGGTAGGCGTAGATGCCGACTTCCTGGAGCAGCGCGGTCTCGTCCGCGGTGACGATCCTGGCCTGAGTCGCCGCGAGCTGCGCCTGCGCTTGGTAGGTCTCCCGCTGGTACTTCTCCGCCTCCTTCTGCAGCCGCTGCGTCTCCTTCGCCGTCTGGCGGGCGTCGTCCAGGATCTCCTTGGCCACGTCCCGGGCGTCTTGAAGGATCTCCTCCGCCTCCTCCTCCGCCTGCCCCCGTAACGCCGCTGCCTCCGCGCGGACTTGACGCATAAGGCCGGCGACCGCCTCCGCCTCCGCCCCCTGCGTTCTGGCGATCCAGGCACGGAGCTCGGCGACTTCCGACGGCTCGTTCCGCTGCCGTCGTCCGAACAGGCCCCCGCGTTGAGGCGGCAGGGCGGTCGGGAGCCCGGACGGCGTCGCCCCGGTCCGGGGCGCCTCGGCGGTCGCGCCGCCGAGAGGGCTCCCCGCACCCGGTCCGGCGTCCCCGAGCGTTGCCGACGCTGCCGGATTCCCGGGCACCGTCGGAGCCATCGCACCCGTCGACGCACCGGGAGCCCACGAAGGACCGGCACTGCCCGGAGGCGTCACCATCGGGACCCAGAGCTGCCAGCCAGGCGGAGGCGCCGGCCAGGACGGATCCGGTCTCCACTGCGCGTCCGGCACCCAGCCCTCTTCCGGAACCGGCCATCCCGGCGGCGGGTTGAAGCGGTACTCCATCGCAAGCCCCTCCCTCTCACGGCGCGCGCACGCGCGTCACGGCACCTCCGCACCGGCACGACGGCAGGCGATACGGAGAGGATCATCGTGCCGGACACCATCGATCGATGACCGGACATGTCCGCTCATTGTGACCCGGTCGTGATCGAGGTCTTACACCAGTTGACGTGGGCGGGTTGCCTCCGTGGAAGTGGTGTAGGGGTCGGACCTGTTCGGTACTGCAGCGGCCCCGCAGGCCGCCCTCATCCATCTCGCCGATCACGTCGATGCCGGGAGGCTCCCTGAGCCGTGAGCCATCCCGCTACTGCAGGCGCAGAACACCTGGGGCACGGCTTTCGAAGATCTCGACGAGCTGGTCGAAGACGGTCTGTCCGCGTCGGTCGTGGGCAGCGGCCAACCTGACTTCGACAGCCGCCCGGTTCGAAGGGTGACACTGCGCCAGGACAAGCTCCAACTGGCGCACCGTTTCCGGGTAGCCGAGGTGCTCGCGCGATATGGCGTGGCCGTGCCACGCGACGACATAGTCGTCCGCGTCCGGGGCCCCGGGCCCGCCACTGAGGCAGTCCGCGAAGGCGTCGAGGTTCCAGCCGAAGTACTGGCGTCCCGGGCTGTCGAACGCGTCCATGAGCACGCGCCAGAAGTCATCCAAGGATCGAATCCGAGTGCCGTCCAGCACGAATGTTGCCCTCACGATCCGCAGGATACGTCCGCCTCGGAGTCACGATCATCTGGAGTGAACCTGTGCTGTTCAGGCATCGCCCCGCACGGGTTCGCCGGAGCATGTGCGCTTTGCCGAAGGACTCGTTGGACGCGATGGCGACGCTGTTCTTCTCCTGGCGCTCGGTCAGCACCTGGAAGAGGAGTTCGTCGCCGTGGCGGTCATGTCGGACTTGCCGGTGAGTGCCGGACTCGCCGATCAGGCACTCACCGGCGCAAGCGGGTGCTGAGGGGATCCAGCACGAAGCAGTACAAGAGCACGCCGATGCTGAGCGCTGCGAGTAGCGCCCCGAAGAGGCACCCGAGCAGCGCACACCACGCGTAACCGTGGGCGGCTCCGAGCCCGACGATCCCCGGAACGAGAAACCAGAAGAGGGGCACCTCGATCCCGAGAAGCGCGACGAGGAGCACCTGCCGATAACGGCGTAGCGTCCGGCGAGGAATATCCTTGCGCCGGATCGTCTGCCACGACGCCCCGAAGAACAACCGCTGCAACACCGGCCCGAGGACGATGATCGGCAGCGCCGTGACCACCATCGCACCGGCCTTGCTGTAGCCGGAGTAGTCCTGGTAGCCACTCCCCTGCCCGTAGATGGTCCGCAATCCGCCCACGATGATGAGCACCCCGACCACGAGCCCTGGTATCGCGCTCAGAATGACGCACACCGCCGTCGCGCGCCGTCCGCGCGGACCATGATGTGCCGCCGGTCGAGCCCGTGTCACGGGCCCCTGACTGCCACCACCCATACGGTGACTATGTCCAATGCCAGTCGGGGCATGCCGCAGGGCAGGCTGGACATCGGCTACGACGGCAGGACCTACGAGGAACTGCCTCGCACGCCTTCAGGTGCGCGCCGGAGGTTGGCGGTTGGGGCGCTGGTGCTGTGGTGATGAGCGGCCCGCCGGTGGGCCCGGCGGGCCGCTTCATCGAGCTGTCAGGCGTGGGTGGCCGTCTTGCGGCGACGAGCGAGAAGGAACACGCCCGCGCCGACCGCGATGACCCCGGCGCCGATGCCGGCGAGCGTGGTCATGTTGCTGCCGCCACCGGTGGCCGCCAGGGATCCGCCGGCCTGGGTGGCCGAGGAGGACGGGGCCGGAGCCGAGGTATCCGTCGACGGCGCCGTCGAGCCGCCGGCCGGTGCCGACGCGGACGGGGACGGGGACGGGGAGGCCGTCGTGGTCGGGCCGTTGAACACGATGTCCTGGACGTAGCCGTCGGTCGAGTTGTCCCAGGGGAATGTGACCGGGCGTCCGTCCATGTCGTGCATCATGTTGGAGAGGCCGGCGGTGCCGCGGGCGTCGGCGAGCGTGGCGTCGGCGCGGACGGTGAAGGTCCAGTCCGCGTGGTAGCCGGGCGGCTGGACGATCGAGTCAGGGGCACCGCACCGGTACGGGCCGGTTCCCTTGACACCGTCCTTGACGAGCGAGCAGCCGGTCGGGATCTTCGTGGCCGTGGCGCCCTTGGGGAACGTGACCATCAGGGTGTCCACGCCCTCGCCGCCGCTGCGGTCGAAGATCAGGGCCGGGCCGTTGTTGCGCATGCCGACGGTGACCGGGACGGTGGCGCCCTTGGCGACGTGCACGGCGTCACCCACGGCGGAGTAGTGCGCGTGGCTGTCGGTGCTGACGCCCAGCTCACCGTAGTTGTCGTAGGAGTTCAGGTCGCCGGCCATGGCCGACTTCGACGCGGTGGCCGTCTTGACCGTCAGGGCCGGGCCGGTGCCGGGGGTGAAGCTCTTGGCCGCGGCGACGAGGGCGTCGGCGTCCGGGCCGGGCGGGATGACGCCGACATCGATGAAGGTCTGGTAGGCCTCGGGGGTCACCTTCGCTTTGATGTCGGAGGACAGGCGCCAGGTCGTCCCGGGGGCCATGCTCGTGTTGATGACGCAGACGGCCGTGACGTCCTTGCGGGCGGCGTCACGGGGCTTGCTGTAGCGGCAGTTCGAGAAGTGGTCCGTCAGGTCGAGGCCGGCCATGGTGTTCAGCTCGATGACGGTGCGGGCTGCCGGGGCGTTGCCGCGGTTGGACCACTGGACCGGCGCGCTCACGGTCGTGCCCAGGGCGACGTGTTCGAGGTTCTTCAGGGGCTGCAGGACCAGGTCGGGGCCCGAGCCGACCTTGAGGGTCTCGGTGTCCTCGGCGCTGTCCAGGCCGGCGGCCGTCGCCTTCAGCTTCAGGTCGCCGTGTGCGCCGTTGGCCGCCTTCGGGTCGGCCTTGACTTTCAGGTCCAGGTAGTTCGGCGCGGTGTTGAAACCGTCGACGTGGTCGATGGAGCAGGTGGCGCCCGACCCGCTGGGCGTGCAGCCCTTCGGCCAGGCCGCTACCTGTGCGACACCGGCCAGGCCGCTGGTGTCGATGGTCAGCGTGGCGGCCGGACCGGGGTCGTCGAACTCGTGCAGCACGTGGATGTGCAGGGTCTCGGCGATAGAAGTGCCGTTGACGGCCGCGGGAAGCGTCGGCGTTCCCTGGGCGACATAGATCTCAAGGTAGTCGGGATCTGCGAAGGCGGTGCCCACCCCGGCCGTCAGCGCCGCCATGCATGCGGCCGCTGCCGCCGTGGCGCTGAGTGCCCGCCGTCCGCGCAAGTTGGTTCTCATCGCGTCCTCTCGTAGAGCTGTTCGAGGGGAGGACCATAGCGTGTGCAGAGTGCACCCAATGCGGCGGGTGCGTGACCGTCCTCACACGCCCGTGGAGAGCTGCGGCTCAGCGGTGGCGGGGACACGGGGGCATGGTCGGTCCCCAGCCCAGCCATGACGCGGCCGGCGAGGGCCGCCCGGGCGCGACCCGGTAAAGGGCGGTGTGGTGCGCAGCGGCGATGTCGGGGGCGTCGTGGTGCAAGGCGGGCAGCAGCCGTACCCCGATCGGAGCGGGCGCGAAAGGGGCCTGACCGGCCTGGAAGAGCACCAAGTCCGCCGCTGGACCTCCTGGCACCGCTAAATCACGTGGCGGAAACCGGTCCGGCGTTGATGCCGGAGATGCGGCCGACGGAGTCGAAGGAGACCACCGCCGCGCCCCCGCTGGGCAAAGGCGCGGTGATCTGGTCGGCGGCCTCCTGCACCGAGACGCCGTGCAGGGCGAACCACCCGTTGACCACCAGCCGCGGCGAGCGTGCGAAAAGCTGTGCGCCAGTGAGCAGATGGCGCGGCATGGCGACCGGGTCCAGCCGCGCGGGCTGGAGTTGCGGGTCTTGCGGCACGAAGTAGACCCGGGTCTCCGGTCCGGCCTCCTGGCCGATGTAGCCGGGCGCGCCGAGCACTGCCATGCCAAGGAAGGCCAGCGCCTCGGCGGCGCGGCGCGGATCGTCGAAACGGGCGAGCGCCACGTCCTCCTGCTGCAGCTCCACGATGCCGTGACGACGGCCGAACTCGGGGATCTGCGCGCTGGCGGCGGCCACTTCACTGCCGCGCAGCCCCGGGTTGGCCCAGCCCCACAGCCAGGTCTGCTCGGCCAGGTCGTAGCTGCCCAGCAGTCCCACTCGCAGGCTTCGGCCGCCGGACTCGTAGCGGCACTGTTCCAGATCTGCCGTCCACGGCCCAGCTGGGAAGGCCTGGTCGATCATTTCCAGCTGCTGTACGCCCCAGGCCGCGTGGTATTCGGCGGCGTGCAGGAAGGCGTCAGAGAAGGCCACGGTCATCGGGGCAGCTTAGCCCCTGCCAGACCGGCGGCTCTCGGATGCCTCTGCCCTGGGCCGGCAGGGCGAGGCACTCACGAAGATCGCGATGTAGCGCTGGAGTACCAGGCGGGCTTCGTAAAGGAATCGCGCCTCGGGCGATTGTGCTGGGCGACCATCGCCTGCTCACCCATCTGCGGCCAGTCATCATCGTCACCGATGCAATTGGCTGACGCGGTGAACGGCTGCACCCCCTGTGCTCCGCCCCAACCGACGGTATGCCATCTTGGCCACTAAACATGAACCATCAGGAACATCTCACTCCGCTTGTCCGTACCATCTACGGACAGGCGATTCGCCATAGGGGCAGCCACCGCTGTCTGGCCCAGCCCCGACAACACTGGTGAAGGGCTGGCGGTGCGGCTCCAGCGTCGCAGCCCCGTGCAGTTGTGCGGAAGACAACAAGGAAGGCCGACACCATGTCGCAGAACACGACGGAAACCGCTGGAGTGGCATCTCAGTACGCCGCACAAGTGACCACCGATCTCGAACGCAACACCAAGGAGCAGGAACGGATCAGCGGGGACATCGCCGCGCTGCAGGAGCAGTTGGTGGCACTCCAGCATGACCACTCGGTGCTGCTCAACGTGCAGCAGGCGCTGGGTGTCGCGGCAGCTCCGGTCCAGCCGGCCGCTGCCCCGGAAGACGCTTCGGTGCCCGCTCCGCGTAAGAAGACCGCGGCCGACGCCGGGAAGCAGCCGCGGGCGAAGAAGACGCCAGGGGGCGCGGCTGCCAAGAAGGAGACGTCCAGGAAGTCGTCCGCCCGAACCCCGGCAGGCAAGCCTGCGGACGAGAAGTCGGCCCGGTCCACCCTGGTGGAACTCGTCCGCCGCCACCTTTCCGCTCAGTCCGAGCCGCGCTCCGCAGCGGAACTGACCGAAGCACTCGTCCAGGCCCACCCCGAGCGCGGAATCAAGCCGACGGTCGTACGCACCACCGTGGAAAGCCTGGTCGCCAAGGGCCTGGCGCATCGCAACAAGCAAGGCTCCTCCGTCTTCTACGCCTCCACCCCGGCAGCGCCCGCCCAGTCGGACAAGGATGCCGCGCCGGCAGCGCCTGAGGTCGCCGAGTAACGGTGGCTGGCGCTGCGGAGCGTGGATTGACCGCAGCGCCAGCTGGGCGTGTTGATGGCCCTGGCCGCCCCTTCATGGGAATTGAGGAAGTGGTGAAGCTCCCGGTAGACGGGTTGTTGACCAAGATCAACCTGTCCGCCCGGAGCTTCAAGTCGTCAAGTCACCCGGGCGCCGAACGCCCATGGCGGTCGCTTTCCGGGGTCTGACCAAGAGGGTGACCACCTCGGTCTCCTCCCGCCAATAGGCGATGTTGTGCCGAACGTCGAGGGTCTGGGGATGATCAGGGCCGAGTACCCGGGTCACGTCCCCCAGTAGCGCTTCGAAGTCCGCCACCGCACCGGCGGCGTCCCCTGATTTCCCGCGCAGCCTCGACTGGTGGTGCCGGGTGGTGAGGGTGTCGGGGTGATCAGGCCCCAGCACCCGCAGCCTGTCAGCCAACAACTCCAGCAACTCGGCAGCACCTCCGACCACGTCTCCGAAGTCTCCACGCCAGCAAGCGAGGTCGTGGCGGGTGGAAAGGGTGTCGGGGTGGTCGGGCCCCAGCACCCGCAGCCTGTCAGCCAACAGCTCCGACAACTCGGCAGCAGCTCCAGCCACATCGCCACCGCGTTGCCGAAACCTCGCGATGTCGTGACGCGTGCTGAGAGTGTCAGGGTGATCAGGGCCCGATACGCGCAGCCTGTCGACCAGTAGCTTGTTCAGCGCGGCGGTAGCGTTGGCGACATCCCCGGCACCGCCTTGCCAGTAGGCGAGATTTCCGCGAGTGGTGAGGGTGTGAGG
The DNA here is from genome assembly GCF_044333795.1 of Streptomyces sp. NPDC020917. Lineage (NCBI taxonomy): Bacteria > Bacillati > Actinomycetota > Actinomycetes > Kitasatosporales > Streptomycetaceae > Streptomyces > Streptomyces sp. NPDC020917. The sequence continues at coordinate 86,459 of NZ_JBIRRR010000007.1, forward strand.
GTGGTCGGGTCCCAGCACCCGCAGCCTGTCAGCCAGCAGCCTGTCGAAGTCAACAACCGCACCAGTCACGTCCCCAGCAGCACCACGCCAGTAGGCAAGGTCGTGGCGCGCGGCGAGGGTGTCGACATGGTCAGGGCCGAGGTGGTGACGCGCAGCGTCGGTGAGCCGCTGGAAGTGATCAGCCGCGGCTGCGGCTTGGCCCGCCACGCCGATACTGTTGCCGCAACGGTAGAGCAGCGCGTGAACGTTGGGGCGGTGGAGCGCGTCGTCCGCCGTACGGGCCAGCGCTGTGGCGTTCGCGCGCAACGCCTGGGCGAGATCGGTGTCGCGTTCGACGCCGGGCCAAGCCGCCGTCAGCGCATCTGCGGCGATACGGGCGATTGCCTCTTGTTCCGGCCTGCTGAGAGTGTCCCGGACGGCTCGCTGAATGACTTGGTGAACACGTACCGCCCGGTGGGCGGCATCAGGATCGTGGTCGACCAGGCTCAGCCGATGCAGCACCCGCACGGCGCTGTGCACATGGGCTGCGGTGACATCTCCGCCCACGTTCGCGGCAGCCGATGACGACCAGCCGACCCTGAGGTAGTCCCGGGCCGGTGCGGAGTGCACCACGCTCGCGGGGATGCCGTTGGGATCGAAAAAGGCCATCAACTGGAGCATGGGGCGCGCCAGGCCCGCGGGACGGAGCTGGTCGGCATGGTCGACGGACAGGGCCCAGGCGGCGGCCATGGTGTGGCTCTGGCCGTCCGGCAGCCGATCGGGAACCGTCTCGGCCAAGTCGCGCGCCCGATCAGCCAGCAGCATGCGGTAAGCCGAGGAACTGATGGCGGCATCCACGAGGTAAGCCGCAGCCTGGGACAGGGCCAGCGGCAGGTGTCCGAGATCATCCGCCAGGGCCGCCAAGTGGCTGGGGGGTTCGGTGCGCCCCTGGATCGCCAGCGCGGCGGCAAGGTACGCGGCGGCCTCACCCGGAGTGAACAGCCCTACGCTGACCAGACGCCGGCCATGGCCGGACAACGCGGCATCACGACGACGGGTCGTGATCAAAGTGCGGCCGGTGGGACTGTCCGGCGGCCACAGACCGTCCAGGTCGGCCGGATCCGCGACGTCGTCCAGTACCACCAGCCACCGGCACAGCCTCTTCTGGGGTTTGGGCTCCAGCCAAGCCAGGAACGCGGCCGCGGCCCAGTCCGGGTCACCGGGGTCGGCGCCCAGCATCTCCACGCCGGCCCGGGCATATCCATTGATGGCGGCGGTGCGGCTGCCGGCGGTGATCCACACCAGCACGTCGATCTCGCCCATGGCCCAGGCGGTGCGGGCGTAGTCTGCGGCCAGCTGGGTCTTGCCGACCCCGCCCATTCCGGTGAGCACCTGCCCCAGCACCGCGGTGCCCCCGGTGTGCACGGCCGAGCGGAGCCGGACGATCTCGGCCCGGTGCTGGAAACATCCCGCCCGCGGCGGGATCTCCCCGACCTGATGCGGCCACACCGCAGGAGTCCGCTGCGCGGGATGCAACGTGACTTGCTGGATGTCCCCACCGGCGGCCACACCGCCCCAGGAGGCGGTGACGGCGGTGCGTACGGTGTTCTGCGGGCCGGACCGTACCCCGGGCGCGCTCAGCCCTGCGTCAGCGGGCCCGGCACCGGAGGGTTTCCCAGGCGCACGTCCCCCATCCGTACCGCCGCCGCCGAACCGTGGTCCGCACGGATGTCAAGGTCTCCGCCCACAGCCAGACCGCCGTCCCCGGCCGACACCCCGCCCGGCCCGGCGGCCGCCCGCACTTCCTCCACTGCCTGGTTCAGCGCCTCGGCGAAGACCGCGTCCCGCTCCACCGCGTCCTCCAGCGCCAACTCCAGTCGTTGCCGGGTCCGCGGTGTCAACTCCCCACCGGCTGCGGCCTCCTCCTCCACCCGCGTCAGCGAAGCATCCGGCCCCAACCGCCGGGCGACCAGCGCGTGCAGCCGCTCCATCGCTGCATCCACAACCTGATCGACTTCCGCATCCGCCCGGCCCCCCACACGACGCGCCTTGCGCACCGCCCAGGCGAACACGTACCCGACCGCGATCTCCACACCGACCACGCGCACTCCCCCGGACGACAACCAACGGCTCACCGACCGTACCCCTGCTGAGCCCAGCCCCACGCCACATCCAACGAACGCCATCGGGCGCAGTTCTTTGAGGGTCGCGCCTTTCCGCGACGGGCGGCGCCGCCGACGCGGTGTCCAGGCCCTGCCGGACCGCGGGGATCACGACGTTGGGGGCGCCGAAGGCCCGGTTCGCCAGTCTGGTGCGTCGCGCTAGGAGCCAGTCTTACCAGCTTGACGCTGTTGGTGCCGTGCGTGGCGTCGTAGGTGTAGGCGAAGACGTTCGGCTGGGAGGGGCCGGCACCGGCGGCAGCGGCCCTTCGGGGATGCCGCCTCAGGAGTGGGGACGAACGTCCAGGAACCGGTGGAGGGACGACGTCATGCTTTCCACGAAGGAGTTACGGGTCCGCTCGGAGAGTAGGTCCAGTGACAAGTACGGGTTGAGGTCCTCCAGTTCGACGAGAAGCAGTTCGCCGTCCTGGGTGCGGCAGGCGTCTACGCGCTGGATGCCGTGGCCGAGGGTGTTCCAGTCGATGAAGCGCCGGGCGAAGGTGAGGTCGGCGTCGGTGGGCTCGTAGGGTTGGAGGACCCAGCGCCGCTCGGGGTCGGGGGCGTAGAGGGCGTACTGGAAGGCGTCGTCGACGTAGTAGAAGGACACCTCGTAGCGGAATTCGACGCGCGGTTGGACGAGGACGTCACCATACGCGAGGTCGCTCAGTTGGTTCCGGGGCACGAAGGTCAGGCCGATGGAGTCCGCGCCTGCCTTCGGCTTGACCGCGTACTGGCCGGCCTCGGGCAGCATGTCCATGTCCTCGGGGCGGTCGACGGTGGGGATGACGGGGTATCCGGCGGCTGTCAGGTCCAGCAAGTACTGCTTGCCGGCCATGTCACCGCGGCCAGAGAGCGGGTTGTATATCAGGGTGCCGCGGGCGGCGGCCTGTTCCCGGAAAGCGTCGTACTGCTTCTGGTAGTGCAGGACGGGCCCGCTGTTGCGGACAACGACCGCGTCGAAGGCGTCCATCAGCGAGGCGGCATCCAGCGGATGGCACAAGGCGATGTCGAAGGCGTCCCGCAGCCGGGAGGTCAGGAAGATGTCCTCGTCGCAGTAGCGCCGCCCCTGGGCTTGGTAGGCGAGGTCAGTCACCAACAGAACTCGGCGGCGGTCGGGCATCGTGGATCTCCTCAGGTTGCGCAGGGACTCTTCGGGGGTGCGGGTGTGCGACGGCGCCGCATGCACAGTGTCCCTGTGTAGCGCGATCGGCAGCACGCAGGGCCGGTCATCCTCCAGGGGCTGTCCGGTCGATCATGTCTGGTGCGGGAGTGGATCTATCCTGAGCACCCAGGGGGTGCTGTGGAGCGAGATGTTCAGCTGGTGCGGGACTTGGTAGCGGCTTCGCCGGGCTTCGAGGACCTGTTCGAGTCGCACGTCTTCAACCAGGGCGGTGTCCTGTCCCACCTGTTCTTCTGGGATGTGGTCCAGGAGACTGTCGCCTCGTTCCTGGGAGGCGACGAGACCGACTGGCGAGTCACTTTGCGGTTCCTGGAAGAGCAGCTTCGACTCGGTGTCCCTGATGTGACCGAGGTGGTTGTCACCTCGTTCCTCTCCAACCTGCCGTGGCCGGACCAGCCCGGGTACGGCCTTGTCGAACACCTTGGTCCCGCCATGAGCACGCGGTTTGCTCTGATCCGACCGTCCGGTTAGGACGTGCTGGCGAGTGGGAACGGCTGCAGCCGTTCTTGCCGATCAGCAACAGGCGTTGCGGCCGGTGGCGGGATCATCGGCAGGTTATCCACGGGATTCTGCACCGGGTGCCGGCCGGGGTGCAGTGGCGCGCCCCCTGCTGCCAGGCCAGGAGCGTGGGTCAGTAGACAACTCCTGGACTGCCGCGCCTCGTGGTGAAGTGCGGCTGCCGAGCGCTGCTCTTGAAAAGCCGTGGCTGCCGGGCAGTCGTGATGCGAAGATCAGCCCGCAGATTGATCCACATCCGCCTCCCGGAGGTCCGCATGGACATCGCCTCGCTGCTGCCGTTGACCACGGCTCGGTTGTCGCTGCGTCTGTTCACTCCCGGCGACGCCGACGACCTGTACGCCTACCAGAGTCTGCCGAGCGTGGCGCGCTACTTGTACCGGCCGGCGCACACGCGGGAGCGCAGCGAGCAGGTTGCGGCCGAGCGCGCGGCGCAGACGGTCTGGAACGCCGACGGGGACAAGCTGGCGCTCGCTGTCTGCCGACGCGGTCAGCCCGGCGTCCTTGGCGAGGTAAGCATCACCCTGGCCGATGCCCGCGCCGCCCAGGCCGAGATCGGCTGGACTGTCGGCCCAGGACACCAGGGGCACGGCTACGCGACCGAGGCGGCCGCGACGCTGGCCGGGTTTGCCTTCGACACACTGGGCGTGCACCGGCTCTACGCACGGCTGGATGTGGAGAACACCGGGTCTGTGCGGGTCTGTGAGCGCCTCGGGATGCGCCGGGAGGCGCACCTGGTCGAGAACGACCTCGATGGGGATCGCTGGGGCAGCGAGTACATCTACGCGGCGCTGTCCGCGGATCTCGGCAGTCGATCAGGCGATTGAGCCCGACGCCGCCTCCTGGCCGTGATCTCCCACTGGGAGAATTCTGGTTTCCCTGGCGGGGATGGCCTGTTCGACGTGGGTCCGGCGGCGATGGTGAAGCCGAAGACCGCGCCGACGGTGGCGGTGAAGAAGACCTTCCGGGCGTTCGCCCCCGATCGGTTACCGCCGCGTCCGACGCTGGTCATGCCCACCCTCGTTGGGAAGCGATCCAGCCGAGCTGGATTCGGCTTTCGGCCCCGGCCTTGAGCATGAGTTCGCCGATGCGGCGTTGGACGGTGCGGCGGGAGACGCCGAGCTGGCTGGCGGCGGCCTGGTGGCATCGGGAGCGACACCCTTCTCCTTGCCGTCCGACGCGGCACCGGCACCACCGATGGTGGAGGTCGTATGCGTGCCGTGCCCATGGAGATCGGCTACCTCCTGTCCGTCGATGAAGCTCTTCGACTGCGAGATACGCCCCGCGAGATCCGGGTGCCCGGCGTCGACGCCGGTATCCAGCACGGCGACCGTCACGCCCTTGCCGGTGAGTCCGGACTCCCATGCCTGGGGCGTGCCGATCTGCGCGTTGGACTCGGCCATGTCGCCGTTCACGCGACCGTCGAGCCAGATCTTCTCGACACCTTCGCTGAAGCGCGCACCACCCGAACTCGCGGCCTGCACACCAGGCTTGGCAGCATCCGGGGCCACAGCACTCCAGAAGTCACCCTCCTGGGCGGCACGAACCGCGGAACCACCGACGCTGGGCAGGGACCGCACCTTCTCGGCGCCCCGCGGCACACTCGGCGCCATCCGCGCGTTCCTGCCGTACGTGACGATCAGCGGCAACCCATCCGCGGCGCCCTTGTCACCGTCGGCGAAGCCCTGGCGTATCAGTGCGCTCACATCGAACAGCCGCGCGTCGAGGGTGCCGGCGTCCAGATACGGCAGTGCCTCGTCCGGGACGACGGTGACCTCGCCGTTCGTCGTCTCGGTGCGGACGGCGCCGGTCGCACCCTTAGGGCGGTCCACGCTGACCGTCTTCTTGCCCTGACCGAGGTCGGTGACGGTGACCTTGTCGCCGGTGACGAGCGTGACGGTATGAGTGGCGTGGACGGTGGCCGAAGGGCGTGCGGCGGCCTCGGCAGTGGGTTGTGCGGCCGCTTGGCCGCCGCCGTCCAGTCCGGCGGCGACGGCCTGCCCTGCTGTACCGGCCGGGAGCAGGACGAGCGCGAGTGAGGCCGACAACAACCCGGCTCTGCGTCTCCGGGGAACTCTGGTAATGGAGCCCTCTCTCCATCAGACCCAGGAGGGATGATCCCGAGTGCTGCGAAGAGTGTGGTGGGGCCAGTGGCGCACGGACCTGGACAGGTCCTGGCAGAAATGGGCATGGCGCCTAATTGCCAGCGCCCGCTGCGAGGCCGTGGCCGCGGACAGGGCCAACTCCTCCAAGGCCAACCGGGCCTACTTACGGCGGCGCCGCATCACCCCAGTCATCCCGGAGAAGATCGACCAGCAGGCCGACTGCAAGAAGACGGGCTCGGCCGGCAGACGGCCGGTCACCTACGATCCCGAACGCGGCTTTCCGCAGCGAGACATGGCCCCCGCCGGGAATCCCCGCACAACCGCGAGGAATCCGCACAGGCTATTTTCGTCGGTAGTCCTCGTCGTAGGTCGGGCTCGGGGTCTACCAGGGTGGGCGGGTGTCGCGGAGTGCTGCCGGGGTCTGGTCGGGCAGGGCTCTGTCCTGGTCGGTGCGCAGCAGCACGCCCGGGTCGGGTTCGAAGTCTTCGTTGGGCGGTGCCGGCTGGTGGAAACGTTCGGTGCGCGGGATGGTGACTTCCACCAGCCGGTCTTCCTGGAACATCCACAGCCCGAAGCAGTCGTCGTCCTGGTCGCGAAGCAGCACTTGCACCGTGTGCGGATGCGGCCACGGCAGGGACTCCAGGTGCTTGAGCAGGCCCTTGCGGGCGCGCACCTTCTCGAACTCCAGGGCCCACCCGAACTCATAGCCCCAGTGCCCCGCGATCGGGACGAAGCGGCCTCGCCACGTGCGTTCCGGGTCGTCCTGGGTCAGTGGTTCCATGACCTCGTCCGACCAACGGGCAAGCACGATGACCTCGGCATCTCTACTCATGACGGAGTATCACCGCACCCGCGCACCTTCCGCAAACACATTCCTCAGCCGGCCCGACGCAGACGAACGAGGGCTGGGTGGTTCCGGTCCGCCGTCAGGACCCGTGGGCCTACGGTCGTCGGGACTGACAGGTCGGGAGACCGCCGTCATGCCTCCGGGAAACGATCGCTCCACACCCTGCACCACCGCACGTCAGAGATTTGCGTCGTTGGCCCAACCCCGTCGTCGCAGAATCACGCCTGGAACGGCTGATCAACACCAGCTACCAAGTCATCACGAACGGATCACCGAGGTCAAACGTGTGCAGGTCGCCCGAGCGCTTTCGCCACCCGGCCTCGGACAGTCGTCCCCAGCGCTGAACGCGGCGATCAGATCGCGCATCACGCCCACAGCCTAGTGAGCCGACCACCAGCCAACTACAGCCCCCGATGGAGCCCCACGGCGCCTTCCCAACCCGAGCGACTGGGGAATGACGTGACCGCAGCCGCGGTGAATTACGTGATCGTCCACACCAGGGTCAGGCGATGGTCGGCCCACCGTCGTCCACGGACCGGATCGGCCGGCATCAGCGGCTCGATCCGATCCCACATCGCATCATTGATCTCCGACCAGACAGACACATCCGATCAACCGGCCAACCTGTCAAAGCGCCCCTAGCGTTGGGAGCTCCGGGCTGGTGACACTGAGGCCGTGAGAACAGAGGGTGGGGAACCGATCAGCGTCTGGCGGGTGCATCCCCAGTTGCTGATGTCGGCAGGCACGTTCTGGGCCTTGGCCGCCATGGCAGTGGTGTGGTCGTGGTTGCACTGGTTGGTTGCGCCGGCTGAAGGACGTGCCGTGCATGCTGCCATCGCGACAGGAATCGTTGTGGCCGTTTCCGCACTGGCGGCGGTGGCGGTCCTCCGGCCCCGGGTTGAGCTCCACGACGACGTGGTGATCATCGTGAATCCGCTGGCCACCTACCGACTGCGGCGGGAGGACATCACCGCCGTGACCCGCGGGCTGCACGGCGCGGAGTTCCACCGCAAAGACGGCTTCAAGACCAACGCTGTCGCCTTGATGGACTCCATCGGCGGCGTTGGGCCCGAGAGGCTTGAGGAACTGCGAGAAGAGCTGGCGCTGTGATTCTTCCAGCCTGAATGGAGGATAGGGCAGCGGTCACGGTGGTCCTGCGGCCTGACGGGGTGGCTGCGCGGGCGAGGTCGTAGAGGTGGGCGCGCTCGGCTTCGTTGAGCCGCAGGGCGTGAGCGAGGGATCCGAGTACCGCGTCCGAGACGCCGCGGAGGTTCCCGCTCCAGGCGGATGGAATAGTCCACGCTCATTCCGGCAAGCAGGGCGACTTCCTCGCGCCGCAGTCCCGCGACCCGGCGGTTCCCGCCGCGTACGGGCGGCCTGCCTGCTCGAGGGTGAGCCGCGCTCGCCGTGTGCTGAGGAATTCTCGGACCGCTGCGGCTACGTCCTCCTTGCCAATGCTGGCCACGGACAGATCCTGCCGGTCAGGAACGGCCCCGCATCGCGAACGTCGCCGTCGCGGCCGGGGTTTGGCGGGTGTCATCGACCTCGGCGCGGCCATCGCCGGTGACCCGGGGGTGTACGCAACCCGGCGCCAGTGTCAGTGCGCCTCCGGACCCGCGGCCGGAGGCGGCTGCGACTGCGACTGCGGCGAACGCGCGGCTCGTGCGCGCCAGGCGACCACGCCCCGCCAGAGTGCCCTGCCGCCTACTGGCCCCGGGGGTCGGGGTGGTCAGGGAGCGGCAGGCCGGCCATGAAGCAGACCGCCGGTTCCGGGGTGGGGCCCTGCGGTTGCCGCCAGGTCGGCGGCGCGCGCCGGGCTCCGGAGTGCCGCCGCTGTTCGTGAAGGTCGGCAACCGTTTCGAGGCTCCCCGTGGGTACCCGTTGGTACCTGGAGGGCGATGCGCTTCGTCGGTCTCCGGCAAGAGACGCGGTGCGGCCGCGCTGATACGATCGCCCGGAATTCGAACGTGGGGGGCCGCTGGAGAATTCGTCCCAGCGGACGTCGTCCTTCCTGCGCTGGCCCTCCGACGTCGCGTCTGCCCGCCCGCACTTCGTGCGGCAGCTCGTCCAGGAGGACATGTGGCGCACACCAACCCTTCTCGCACGGTCCTCGCCGGGGCTGTGGCAATCGCTCTGGCCGCCGTCGCGGGACCGTTCGTGGTGCCGGCGGCTGCCGACTCCGGTACCGACGCTGGGACGTCGCGTCCGTACGCCGACTCCTCGAGCAACGTGGCGCTGGCTGCGGGCTCGGAGGCCGTCATGGCCGGCGTCTCGGGCTTCCTCACTTCTGCGCCCGACAAGAGCCTGCGGTGGACCCGGTACGCCGACGGTTCGACGGTCGATCTGGGAGCGGACATCGAGCAGTGGCGGACGACTCAGCACCTCGGTTCGGTGTCGGACGTCGTGGTCTTGGAACGCGGCTTCACGGGCAGCCCCGACGACCGGGTGGAGCTGCATGACATGTCCACCGGAGAGGTCACCACCATCGCGCTGGGCTCACGGTCGGTCTACGTGGGCGCGGTGGGTTCGACCGTGCTGGCCTGCCCTTACCCGTCCGCAGGTAATGCCGACTGTGCCCACATGCAGCTGCTGAGCACGGTCGACGGCGTTCTCACCGAGCGCCAGATCACCGGTCTGCCCGCCGGCGCGCGATCTGTCGGCGCGTTCGCCTCGGCGCCCGGCTCCCTGACGATGGCCTACAAGGACCCCGCCGGCGCGGACGACGACGTCCACTACGCCGTGCTCGATCTCGCATCCGGGGTCGCCACGCAGACACACCTGACGACGCCCACCTGGGCGGTGACCGCGCTGTCCCCGGCGTACCTGGCCTCCATGACGGACGCCGCGACCGGCACCGCGCAGTTGAGCGTGGAGGACAGGCACACCGGCGTCGTGACGCGGGTCGACACCCACCTGACCACGTCCGGCTCCCTGGTGGGCCTCGTCGGTGACTGGGCCCTGTATGGCACCCGGAACCCGCTCACCTGGGGATCCGCGGACGAGGACCTCTCCTTCCGGGCCGTTCCCGTCAAGGGCGGCCCCAGCCGCAAGCTCATGGACCACGCGACGTCGCTCGCCCCCGCCCCCGACGGCTCACTGCTGGTGATGGGCGGGACCCTCGCCCATGGCGAGGGCGTCTACCGGATCTCCGCCGGTGCCGACGGCGCGCCGGCAGCGGAACTGGTCGTGGGAACGGGCCAGCCGCTGGGCATCACCCTGGTGAGTTCGAACGTACCCGCGGTGGCCGCGCTCGACGTCTCGCCGTGGAGGGCGAGGTGGCAACTGTCGCGCAGCAACGCCGTGGTGACGCTCACCCTGCGCAGTTCGGCCACCGGGGTCACGGAAAAGGCCGTGCTGTACGCTTCCGACACCCCCGACAGCCGGGTGGGTCTGGACACCAGCGGGCTGCTGCACATCAACTGGGACGGATGGACCAGCTCCAGCCAGGCCCCCAACGGCGACTACACCTGGCACGTCACCGCCAAGCCGCTCAACGGACTCGGCCCGGACCTTTCGGTGGGCGGAACCTTCCGGGTCACCCGCCACCCGGCCCCCCACGACTACACGGACAACGGTTCACCGGACCTGCTGGCCCGGGACGCCTCCGGTGTTCTGTGGCGGGAGGACACCTACCACGACCCGTGGAACCCGCAGTTGGGGAGCACCGGCCGGGTGAAGGTGGGTGGCGGCTGGAACATCTACAACCGCATCGCCGCGGTCGGCAACATCGCGGGCCTGCCCGCCGGGGACCTGGTGGCCCGCGACAACGCCGGCGTGCTGTGGCTCTACCTGGGGACCGGCAAGGGCACGTTCGCGACCCGCACCCGCATCGGCGCCGGCTGGAACGCCTACACGCAGCTCACCGGTATGGGCGACCTGTCCGGTGACGGACGCGCCGACCTCGTGGCCCGCGACCGTGCCGGGTACCTGTGGCTCTACAAGGGCACCGGGAACTGGAAGGCGCCGTACGCCGCCCGGACCCGGATCGGCGGCGGCTGGAACATCTACAACCAGATCACCGCGGTCGGCAACATCGCGGGCGGCTCCGCCGGGGACCTGGTGGCCCGCGACAACGCCGGCGTGCTGTGGCTCTACCAAGGAACCGGCAAGGGCACCTTCACCGCCCGCACTCGCATCGGCGGCGGCTGGAACACCTACACCCAACTCATCGGTATCGGCGACAGCGACGTCGACGGCAAGTTCGACCTTCTGGCTGTCGACCGCGACGGGTCCGCGTGGCAGTACCGAGGCACCGGCAACACGAACGCGCCCTTCGCCAAGCGCGAGTTGAACATCCTCTTCTTCGGTCACACCTACAACTCCGTGCTATGAGCCCGCGCCGAGGTGAGGCCCTCGGCGTTGCAGACGCGCACCACCAACCGCACGCACCGCTGTTGTCTTGTGGTCTTCACGCTCGCGCGAGCCCGCGAGCGTGAAGGGCAAGGCCCGCACGCGTTCGGCACGCCGCGCTTCCTCTACTTCGGCGATGGCTGCCGAGTGCCGGCATTCAACGGTGCGGGCGGGTGTCACCACGTCGTCCGGCCACGGTTCAAGCCCGCTGGCGCGTAAGGCGATCATGGCGATAGGGGACGCCGAGTGACGAGCGGGGCGCCTCACCACCCGCCACCAGTAGCGTCGCGGCGGCACCTCCTTGGCCCTCATTGGGCTGATTGAGAGGTTCACCCACCGGTCTGTAGTTGGTGGGCATGGTGCGCACTTCCGTGCCCACCTGGGGCACCCCTCGGGTTCGATCCACTCGACGCTGTCCGGCTCTGGGTAGGGTCTTGGCGCGGCCGTGGCGTCGGCGATCTCCAAGCCCACCTAACCCCGGGGCTGCACGGCCCTGCAGCGGCGGCCGATCAGGCCCCCGGGAGCCCTGTAGTTCGCGGAGGGGACGATCTGTTCGGAGGGGTGCGAGTGGACATGCTTGAGCTGATGGGCTGGCTGGCCGAGCGCGGAATCACGACCGTGTTCAAGGTCGACGGTGAGCGCATGGTCGAGCACAGGAAGGCATGGATGGTCATTGTCAGTGGTGGTCCGCTTGGCGAGGACTCCTTCTTCCGTGCGGACCTGGTCACGGCAGACGCGTGTATGGACTCCTTGCTCACCCACCTGGAGAGCAAGGGCCTCTCACCATTCGCATGATCGACAGACGTGCGCGTGGCCCCCCGCGGTTTCGAGGACGGCCCGCAAAGCCCTGCGGACACCCAGTCCGGCAAGTCTCCACCCGGTGAGTGCGGGGAAGCCATCACCCGATCGGTGACCACATCAAAGAAGCTCAGTCAGCGCCACCGCCCGCTCCCTCCACTCACCAACTCCTGCCATCTCGTCTTCGGCAGTAACGGTGGTGGGTGGAGGTCGAGTCGCGGCGCCCGCCCTTACTGGAGACACTGCAGGCAGGTACGACTACAGCACTGGGCCGGCCGTGACGTTCAGGCCTCGAGAGAGCCAGTCCGATGTCAGGGTCCAGTGCGCGTGCGGAGACTGCACCCAGTCAGGGCTGGGGAAGTCGCCGCTGACCATGGACACGAGAAGTCCGACCATTCCGGAGTCGAAGCGGAAGGTGGTGGCGGGGCCGCGGGCCCACATGACGATCGGCCACCTGTCAGGGTCGTCCCCCTCGGTCAGCCACCAGAAGAGGTCTCCCTGCTCGTTCTCGCCCCACGTCAGAAGGCCGCCGGGTTCGGGATACATGGGGTAGACGGTGCCGCCCCAGTAGTCCTCGTCGCATCCCTCGAACATCGGAGCGATGTCCGAGACGTGCCACTCCACGAAGCCCTTGAAACCGGTCGGCATGCCGGGCCTGGCTGGCATGGAAGAAGGGCCGTGGACGAAACACCTCAACGAGCCAGGCGTGCCGATCTGACCTCCTCCGTACCGGTCCACGAAGGCCCGGTAGTCCGAGGGGAATTCGAACCCAACCTCCGTCATCGAATGCTGCCACGGCGGCCCCGATACGGTCGCCCTCGGCGGCGGCAGCAGCCTGGTAAGCCGGTCCAGCTGATGTGACACTGCGCTACTCCTGAAGGGCTGGCTACCGAGGTTGGGCAACGTGCTGTTCGCGTCGTTCGGCACGTAGACCAAATTGCTCGTGCTTGGTCCCCCCGTCAGGCTCTGGGCCAGGTAACCGAGCTGGAACCCGATAGGGATCGTACTCGTCTTGCTTGAGTAGACCGGCATAGCGAGATACATGACGGCCATCTTCGCTTTCACTGCCTTTTGGGCCTGCTGTTCGAATGACCGCATGCCGTTGCCCGCCCCGTAGTTGGTCTGGCGCCAGCAGGCCGCTACGTTCGCCTTCCTTCCGCTGCCGCCCAGAACCGATGGAGCCAAGTGACAGCTGTTGACCACGCCACCGTACAAGCCCGCAGTCGATTGAGCAGCGGCCATACCGGACGGCTCACTTGCCGAGTTGTACTTCGAGTTCGTCTTCGTTGCACAGACGATGGCGCCCTCGGATCGGCCGCCGTATCCGGTGGGTGCGTAGTATGCCCAACCTCTGTTCTGGGCATTCGGCTGAGAGCCGGGAACCGGGTTGTTCAGGCAGGTGGAGGGGGACGGGTTGTCGGTACCCAGCGGCCCTGGCGGCCGGGGCGCGGGCCCCGGACAAGCTGCCTCCACGTCTGGCTCACCTGGTCTGGCAGCAGCTCCATCACGCCGAGGACGCCTGGGAATCCAACCGTGCTGCCAGCACAATTCCGTGGTTGTTCGCTGGGCCCGCCTTGCGCTGGCAGCCGACGTTCCTGCCTCAATCCTTGCCGCTCTCACGGGGACCAGCATCGACAACGCAACGGACCGGACGAACTTCATCAAACGCGACTGGACCGGCTACATCAGCAGCCGGCGAAGCGACCGCGAAGAGGTCGGTGTCTTTTGTTCGTGAGCACCGGCATCGTGGTCGTCGGTTGGTTCATGCGCGAGAGGACGAGTGCGACGGTGTCTGGAGACGGGCAGGCGGATCTGACGGAGCTGTGGCAGCAGCGTTGGCCCAGTTGCCCGCCGGTTGGGTACAAGCTCCGGGGACCGTATCGGGATGTTTGGGTACGTTTTCACAGCCTGCCGGAATCGAAGCGGTACGCGGAGGACGAGAGCGAGTACACCGTCGTCCTGGAGCGTTACAACACCATCCTCGATGAGCTGTTCGCTGATGCGGACGTGCATGTGATCACACCGCTCTGGACAACCGAGGCAGAGGTTCCACCCTCGCGGGCCTTCACCGGCTATTGGCAGAGCCTGCTGGTGGAGGACGATCCTGACCCCCTGCGCTCCGCACGTACTGCCACCTCTTCGCCGCCCGCCGGCCCTGGCGGCGTGGCTACATCGACGAGTTGCTCCGAGACATCGCCGACGACAAGGTGGCGGGCGTCCTCATCACCGACACCCGGATGCAGCGCATCCACCACCCCTACGACGGTGGCGCCGACGTTTTCCTCGCCACGTCCGAGGAACGGGACCGGGTGCGCGATCGGCATGCCGACTGGCTCTCCCGTCACCCCTCGGGTCTCTGACCGGCCTGAATCTCCGCCCCGCTCAGAATCGTCTCCACTGCGAGTACCGGGTTGAGAGGTTCCACGAGCTCTTTGGTGGCGACGGCCACGAGACGCGCGGGCACATCACCGTCCAGCAACGCGCTCACATATTCGATGGCCTCCGCAGGCGAGAACATCGGCAGCCTCTGGCGCAGTGTCCGTACAGCGTGCACGCGTCCGCGCGCAGCGGCGACTTCGCACAGCGCATCGTGTAGATCGTCTACTGCGGTGCGCACCGGCAGCCCACGTATCCGGGCTCGATAGTCGGCCTCCCACCCCCCGGTTACCGCGGAGACGACGCCGACCCGGTGCATTCCACCGTCGACACGGTCGACCAGGTAAGGCCCGTTACCGGCCAGCATGAACGCCGGATTCCGGGTGCGCACGAACTCCTCGGATGTCCAGGAGACGATCCACGCCAGCTCGTGCTCCTCGACGTGGACCACAGCCATCCGCATCGCGTCCACACCCGCAGCCCGCCACTGCTGATAGTCGCGCTCCAGCTGGTCCTCGACAGCCTGAACGGCGGCCTCTCGCTCGATCACGCATGCAGCTTCCCGCGGCGACCCCTCTCTCGACCAGCGAATTTGCACGGCCCAGGGTGCACCCTCGTCGGGCCGGACGGAGAGCCCGTCATCATCGACATCGAGGGCCTGATGTACACCGATGTCGAAGTGGACCACTGCTGGATGCGGATGCGCTTCGGCCCGCACTACGAGGCACTCCGCAACCCGGACCTCGACCCGCGACGCGTCAAGTACTACCAGTACGTCATGCACCTGGACCTGGTCGCCGGCCCGCTGCGCATCGCCGAGGGCGACTTCCCGAACCGCAAGTGGATGCTCGACGTCGCAGACTTCCATCTACAGAAGGCACTCGCCTACGAGGCATGATGCCGCCGTAGGTCTTCGGCCGATCGCGGCTTCCCACCGGCGCGGTGGGAAACAGCGCTCCGAGGGCCAGATCCAACCTGCTGGCGACGACGTCCTTGGGCGAGGTGAGATCCAAGTGCCAGTCGCCGAAGCGGCGTATCGTGCGCGTGATCAGCGGGCTGACCGCGGCCAGGTCGTCGGGGAACCCGCGCTGGCCTCTACGAGCGGTGAAACAAGGACGTGGCACGTTTCGCTCGTATTCCGGCCCCACCCCTACGTGCACCCCAATGCCAAGGGCCAGGCCAACGCCGCCAGCCAGGTCGAGGACGCAATCCTCGCAGGATGACCCCGCGCGGCTGGCGGGGCAGCGGCGACAACACCCTGCCCCGCCAGCTGGCAACCCGTTCACCTCCCAGGGCTCCAGATCCAGGCCCTGACTTCTGTGCTCGCGTGGCTCGCCCTAACTCCTCACGTAGTTGAAGACCTGAGGAAGAGGGGCGAGAAGCGGCACTGGCCGTTTTCAGAGATCCTCATCGCCCCGGCCGACGAGACGAATCAGCCGGCACGGAGCGTGATGCGCCACCCGCACTCCCCACCGCTGCCATTGACGCTGTCGCGACCGAAGCCCTGCGCTTCGGTGAGATCCTGTCGGCGCGGTCAACGCGCGGACGGTGCGACGCTTGCCTGTCGTGGTGCGCCGGCAGAGGGGGTGAGTCCCACGGTGCCGGTCAGGTTCGCCCCGGCCAAGTTCGCGTTGGTCAGGCGCGCGCCGGTCAGGTTGGCACCGGTCAAGTTCACCCGGACCAGGTCTGCGCCGACCAGATTCGCCCCGGTCAGGTCCGCACCGTGTAGGTCTGCACCGTCCAGATCAGCGCCGTGCAGGTCCGCCTGGTATAGGTAGGTGTCGACCAAGTGAGCACCCCTCATGCTCGTGCCGTGCAGGTCCGCATCCGACAGTTTCACGCCGGTTAGGTCTGCGCCGGTCAGTAGCGCGTCGACCAGGTTCGCTTGGGTCAGGTCCGCACTGTGCAGGTCCGCACGAGACAGATCAGTGCCCTCCAGGTGTGCCCAGGTCAGTTGAGCGCCGCTCAGGTCCGCGCCCTGGAGGTCTGCGCCGGAAAGGTCCATCGAACCGAAGGCGCTGGTCAGTGAGAATTCTGTGCCATGGAGTTCGACGCCGTGGAGGTCTGGGGACGTGTCCGGGACGAGCGGTTCGGCGAGGATGCGCAAGGCAGCGTAGACATCACTGGCGGGGTGATCGGGGGCAGTCTTGCCCCTTCCAGGTTGAGAGGCGTGTCCGCGGATAAAGGCGGCGACGACCTGGGCAACGGTGGGGGCGTCGCGGGGGGAGTCCTGGGCAATGCGCTGCAGCGCGTACAGGCCGCCGATCCGGACCGCTTCAGCGTCGTCGCCAAGGTTGGTGACGGCGGCGGTGTAACGGTCGGTGACCTGACCGTCTCGGGTGAGGTGCTGCTCGCTGGTTGCCTGCCGAACCGTCACCAGCGCTGCTCCGGCCGCCGCGAGGGTGGAGATGCTGACCAGCATCGCCACCGAGCGCTCCAGCCGCGTCCACCATCGCCCGGGGCCCGGGCTCGCCAGGGTCGGGGCGGAGGCGCCGGCGGCGGGGGGTGAAGCCGCCGGCGCGGCGGCCGTGCCGACCGGTGCGGGGGTCGGCGTCCCAGCGGGTGGCACGGCAGGCGAGGTCGACGCGGAAGGCGGCGGGGTCGGCAGTGTCCGACGGCGGCTGAGCCGGATGGCGATGCGCCGTAATCGTGTAATGCGCGCCCCGGGGGCGGGAGTCGGGCTGCTCATAGCGGCACTCCAGCAGATCCCGGCTCCACAGAAGGCTCCGGCGAACGATACGTGACGCTCTTGAAACGCGTCCGCTACCACAGACAGTCCTCAGATCGCCTTGAAACGCCTCCAGCGCTCTGACCTGCTCTGTCACAGTACGGCAGTACCCGTGCCGGTCCGACACCCCCTTCCGTTCCCTCTGCACCTGCGGGCTGCCTCCATCGGGACGTAGGCATGCCGGCGGGACGCGGTCATTACGGAGAAGGGCGACAGGTTCACCATCAGTGATCGGGATGTTTCACGGCCACGGGGGTCCTGGGATGGCTACGGGAACGTACACGAGCTGAAGTCCTGACCCCCAGCGTTCGGCTGCGGGTGACGAAACGTGACGCGCCGTCCAACACGCCCAGGTCAGGGCCCAGCCACCTGCATTCCAGGTGCGACGTACTGGACCTGGAAGACCACGGGCCGATCGAGTCCGGCACGTGGGAGCGCAGCAGGGCGACCGCCTACGACGTCATCCGCGCCACCGAGATCCACCGCTACGCCGCGGTGCTGTGCGAGAACGTCGTGGAGTTCGCCACGTACTGTGAGGTGTTCGAGTGGTGGCGCACCGGCATGCACCACGTCGGCTACACCTCCCAGATCGTCTCGGTGTCCTCCGCGCACATCGGCGGCGCGGGCAACCTGCACGCGCCGCAGTGGCGGGACCGGATCTAGATCGTTTATCTGGACACTTTCATGATCATCGAGTGCGGAGTCACGCGGTGGTGTGTCACCCGATCGAGGCGATCTGCGCCGGGCTACTCCGGTCGGTCATTGCAGGATGCTCAACTTGGCGGCAACGAGTTCGGAGCGGGTCAGCTCCAGCAGTCGACCCATCCAGTTCCGTCCTTCGAGCCCGCGTTCCCCCCAAAAGGTCGATCCGACTTCGGTGTAGATCATTCGGGTGGTGCCTGTGGCCATCAGCGTCTCGGCGAACTCGGGGTGCTGCTGAAATTCGCCCGCAGCAGGCGCGTCATGACGGCGACTCGAACTCGGGGCCAGTCGTCGCGCAGGACGGAATCTTCAGCGAGCTTCTGCGCGTCATGCGGCCTTTCTGCCCCGAGGACCTCAGCCTGTCGGTGTTCGTCGGCGACCGCCAGCGCCCAGTAGGCGTGCGCAACGGTGGGGTAGGTCAGGTTGCCCACGACGATCGAGCGGGGAACTCATTGCGCAGCACGAGGGTGCCCGGGTTCTCGGGCCAGCCGCGGGGGAAGACCGCTTGGTTGAGATGGACGCTGCTCTCGACCGGTTCAGTCGGGCCGTCGGCGGGTGTCTTCGTCTCGTGCTGTTTCCGCAGTTGCTCGCGCTCCGCGAAGTACTCCAAGGCGGAGGCATGCATCTCCTCGGTGACATCGACGGTGTTTCCGTTCCACAGCTCGATCTGGCTACCCGGGCCTGTCACGCTCACCCGGAGGGGGAAGTCTTTGCGGTCCATGTCGCCCAGGGCGTATCTCCGCAGGTGTTCCGGGATGGCTTCGTAGGCTTCTCGAACGGCGGTCCGGTTGGCCTCGATCGGCTGCTGCCGGAAGACGTCGACGGCGGCGAGACAGCGGCGGGTGGAGTCCGGACGGCCGTTGAGGTTGTCGATATCGTCGCGGACCTCGCCGAGCAGCATCTCGGGGGTCAGCCCGGTCTTCGGCTCGGCGAACTTCCACGAGGCGAGGTGGTGGGCCGATGCCTTGGCGCCTTCGGGCAGGTCGGTGGCGACCCATCCTGAGGCGAGTTTGCCGGCGAAGCCCTCCAGGTTTTCCAGACCCCAGCAGTCGACCATTCCGTCGGCGTAGATCAGCAGGTCGGCGAGGAAGTAGTTCCCGCCGTTGCGGATGAAGGCATGGCGCCAGGTGCCCTCAATGCGCTCGCCGTCCACGTCCCGCTTCAACGAATGGCTGTGACGTTAGCCCGGGGGGGCGAAGGTTGCTCATGCCATGCTGGCCTGGCGTCAGCACCACGCAAGTGGAACGAGGGGATATCTCCGATGCCAACTCCGTACTACTGCGCCGACAGTGAGAACGGCGACCACATCGGCGATCCGTCGGAAGACGCCCTGTTCATGCTGATACTGCCTCCCGCCTCGGTCACGTGCCGGCCGGGCACAACGCCCGGGGGGTCAGAAGGAGTCGCCGTACCAGTGGACGGCGCCCGGTGCGGTGACGGTCGCGAGCACCTCGGCGGTGGGGGCAATCACGGGGCGCGCCATGCCGTAGTGCGTGGTCGCGGGGACCGTCTCGGCGAGGAGGTACGGGAGCGCGTCGAGAATGGCGGGCTCCGCGGGGAGGCGCACCGCCGCGGTGGTCGCGCCCGCCGCGCGCGCCCGGATCGCGGCGGCCGACAACAGGGCAGCGGCACCGGCCGCTTCCCGGCCGGGCGCCAGGGCCATCTCCGCGATCTCGGCCTCCCCGGGGGCGGGGTGGCGGAGCACAGCGAAGCCCAGGGGGGAGGGGGCGCGCTCGGTGTCCTCGGCGATCAGGATGGCCGCCGGAGGCGCGTACCAGACGGGTACCCGGTGCTCCCAGTCGTCCGCGCTGCGCACCGTGGTCAGCGGACGAGTCGCGTCGAAACCGTCCCGCAGCGCCCGCAGGGCCGGCAGGTCGGCCCTGGTCGACAGGCGTACGGCCGCGGCGCCGGGGTGCGGCGCCCGCTCGGCGAGCGGGCCGGACCAGCCGGGGGCGGCGAAGGTCCGCCACCCCGCGGCTTCGTAGACCTGCGGCGTGCCGGTGAACAGGAGCGACCAGGCGCAGCCGTCCGCCGTCATGGCGTCCACCGCCGCCGCGAGCAGCCGCCGGACGTGGCCGCGGCCGCGCGCGTCGGGGAGGGTGGCGACGCTGCCGAGGCAGCCGACGCGCTGCGGGCGGCCGGTGGCCGAACGGATCGGGCGCGGCAGGTAGTGGAGCGCCGAGACCACCCGCCCGCTGTCGTCCTCGGCAAGGAAGGTGCGGGCGTGCCGGCCCTGGTCCTGGCCCCACAGGGCGCTGACCGTCCCCGCGTCGGGGAAGGCCGCCGCCCACAGGGCGTGCAGCCCCGGCTCGTCCGCCGCGGTGGCGGTGCGGTAGCGCATGGCGACGGCCTTCCTTTCTGCTGTGCTGCTGTGCTGCTGTGCTGCTGTGTGGAACCGTGTTCGGTAGTGCGGCGATGCGGCGGTCCCGGTGTGGCCCTGCGGCCTTGCGCCTCCGCGGGGATCTGCCGCACCACCCGTCCCGCCCGGTCAGAGGATCAGATTGCCGCCGGTGGCGCTGACCCGCTTGCCGTCCGCCGGCAGGCCCTCCCGGGTCACGCCGTCCTCGGTGCACGCGGTGTGCAGGAGCGACGACGTGCCGGTGAACGCGGCTGCCGCCAGGGCGAGTCGGCCGCCGGTGAGGCGGGCGCCGACCGCGCTGTAGCGGTTGCCGCCGTCCGCGACCTGCACGTGGGCGGTGTCCGCGTCGGCCGCGCTGCTGCGCAGGTCGGCCAGGTCCCAGGTGATGGTGGCGGCGGTCCCGGCCGTGCGGGAGAGCAGGGCCTTGGCCGCGTTGGTGCCAGACAGGACCGCACCGCCGCCGACGCTGATCCGCTGGTCGCGCACGGCGCTGAGCGCGATGCCGGTGTCGGTGAGGCTGCCACCGTCGACGGTGATCTCGGACGCCCCGACCGCGAGCGGCGCCGCGTTCGGGCTGCCGGCCAGCCGGCAGTCGGTGAGGTGGACCGGGCCACTGCCGCGCAGCACGTTGCCGTCCAGGCCGGTGAACGTCGTGCGCACGAAGTGCACCGGCGCCGTCACCGGGGTCTGCACGAGTACGGAGGCTTTCGGCAGGTCGAAGCTGCAGTCGGTGACCGTCGTCGGCCGGGTGGAGCGGGCGGACTTCTGGGCGACGGCGAAGAACGAGGCGGTGCAGCCGCGCAGTTGGGCGCCGTCCGCGTTGATCACCAGGGTGCCGGCCGGGTCGAAGGTCGGCCGGGCGATGACCTTGACGTTCTCCAGCGTCAGGTCGGTGATCCTGGTGTTGGCGGTGAACCAGGAGCAGACGTGGTCGCGCACGGTGATGCGCTTGGCGGAATTGCCCCACTGGACACCGGAATTGGCGATGTCCATCAGGCCGGAGTTGCCCTCGAAAAGAAGGTCGTGCTCGTACTGCCCGTGGGTGGTGAAGGGGTTGCCGCCCTCGTCGTCGCCGTCACCGTGGCAGTTCACGACCTGGCAGTAGGCCGATGCCGTCAGATCGTTGAGGTGCCGGACGTTGCTGGTGGTGCAGTCCGCGACGTGGCCGTAGAGGCAGTAGATCTGCTGGGTGAGGTAGCCGGCACCGCCGTACATCACGGTGGGCGGGTTCTTCAGGCTGCACTGGACCGTGCGGTAGCGAGTGCACCAGCGCCGCATGATGACCGGCCAGAACGTGCCGGTGGCGTGGATGCCGGAGACGTCGCAGTCCACCGCGTACTCGTACGCCACCGGGGCCGATCCGGTGTACTCGTCGTCGACCGCGCCGGTGTCCTGGCCGGCGCCGAGGAAGACGAGGTTGTCCACGCGGGCGCCGACGACCGGTTCGACCCGGCGCCAGGTGACCGTGCGGCCGGCCGCCAGCGGCCAGCCGTTGAGGTAGTCGACGCGGATGTGGGTGCCGTCGATGATCTCGGTGACCTCGACCATCTTCTGCAGCTCGCGCTCGTCGCTCCCGCCGCCGGCCACCTCGTCGCTCTGCACCGCCCACCACTGGCCGACCTCGAACGCGCCGGAGTCGGGCACCGGGAAGGCGTCGGTGAGCTCGATGACCTCGGCGGGCAGCGCGTGGCTGACGGTGTCGGAGGTGAGGGTGCCCTGGAAGAAGAGGACGGCGCCGAACGGGTTGTCGTGGGCGTTGCGCTCGATGCCGCCGGTGTGGACGGTGTGGCCGCCGAAGTCCAGCACGATCCGGGAGCGGTGGTAGGTGTGGCGGCGCCGGAAGAGCAGGTCGGTGTGGGCTTCCACCCGGTGCACGGACGGGTCGTCGACCATGGCGTCCAGCGCGTCGTCGGCGGGGGTGGCCGCGTCGAACAGGCCGAATCCGCGGAAGTCCAGCACACCGTCGTGCAGCCGCCGCCAACGGCCTTGCGCCGGGCGGTCGTTCGGTCGCAGCACGGTGCCGCCGTTGGGCGTGCTGGTGCTGCCGGCGTCCCACCGTACGGTCATGCCGCCGCCGTCGCCGGGCGTGCGGTAGCCGGCGACCACTGCCACCTCCCCGTCCCGCAGCGACTTCGACGCGGTGGCGAGCAGGTCGGCGACGGTGGCCGCGGCGGTCGCGGGCTGCGCCGCACCGCCGGCCTTGGCGCTGCTTGCGGTGGCGTGCGGGTCGCTGCCGGCGGGGCCGGCGGCCTGGGCCGGCACGGTGGTGAGCGCGCCGGCGGCAACGGCCGCCGCGCCGAGCCCGCCGGAGCGCAGCAGGTGTCTTCGGGTGGTGGTCATGGGGTGGTGCCGTCCTTCCGCTGGGGGTCGAGCGACGTGCGGTACGGGGGCATGAACGCGGTGCGCGGCATCTGGTCGGCCAGGACCCCGCCGTCCACCACGATCCGGGTGCCGGTCAGGTAGGCGCCGCCGTCGCCGGCGAGCAGCAGCAGCGCGGCCGTGCACTCCTCGGGCCGCGCGTAGCGGCCCAGCGGGATGCGCCGGCGGTACGCCGCCTCGAACGCCTCCCGGTCGAACGGGAACTCGCCGTCGATGGGGGTGTCCACCATGCCGGGGGCCAGGCTGTTGACGGTGATGCCGTGCGGGGCCAGCTCGACCGCGAGGGTCTGGGTGAGCAGGTCCACCGCGGCCTTGGAGGCGTTGTAGTGCGCCAGCCCGGCCTCGGCGACCAGCGCGTTCTTGGAGGTGATGTTGACGATCCGGCCGGGCACGCCGTCGGCGACCATGTGCTCGGCGATGCGCTGGGTGAGGAAGAACACCGCGTCGAGGTTGACCCGCATCACGCGGTACCAGCTCTCCGGGGTGATCTCGTTGAACCGCTCCAGCGCCGCCGTGCCGGCGTTGTTGACCAGGATGCGGAGCGGACCGGCCTGCTCGCGTACCCGGTCGGCGAAGCCGTGCAGCGCCGCGGTGTCGGACAGGTCCTGCTCGACGACGAGCGCGCCGCGGCCCGTTTCCCGGACCAGCGCGGCGGTCTCGCCGAGCCCGCCGGCGCCGGGCAGGTCGGTGAGGACCAGGTCGGCGCCGGCCTCGGCCAGTGCCACCGCGAAGGCCCGGCCGAGGCCCCGGGCGGCGCCGGTGACCAGCGCCGTGCGGCCGGTCAGGTCGAAGCGCGCCGCGGCGGCCGGGTTCCCGGTGGGGGTCACGACCGCTCCAGCCCGAGCAGGTCCAGCGACGGGCGGTGGATCAGCGCCTCCACGGCGTCCTGGTCGAGCGGGTCGAGGCCGGGGATGCCCGGGATGCGGGCGATCCGTCGCAGCCCGTCCACCGAGTCGTTCACCGTGGTGAACGGGTAGTCGCTGCCGAACAGCAGCTTGTCCCACACGCCGTAGTCCTGCACCAGGCGCAGGCTGTGCCACAGCTGGAACGGCCGGTAGTGCAGCGCGCTGATGTCGGCGTAGACGTGCCGGTGCTTGCGGATCACCGCGATGCACTCGCCCTCGAAGGGATGGCTCAGGTGCGCCAGCACCATCCGCAGTTCCGGGTGGCGCATCGCCACCCAGTCCAGATGCCGCGGCATCGCGTACTCCAGCGGCGCCTGCGAGACGAAGGTGGTGCCGGTGTGCACCAGCAGCGGCAGGCCGTGCTGCTCGGCGTACGCGTAGAGCGGTTCGTACGCCTCGTCCGCGGGGTCGAACCCGGCGTACATCGGCATCAGTTTGATGCCGCGCAGGCCCAGTTCCCGGTGGCCGAAGCGGAGTTCGTCCTGCCAGCCGGACTGGGTCGGGTCGAGCGAGAGGTAGCCGATCAGCCGGTCGGGGTGCTGGGCGACGTATCCGGCGACGGCGGCGTCGTCGACCCACAGCCCGCTGCGGCGCGCCTTGCCGCCGACCACCACGGTGCGGGTGCCCTCCGGCGCGCTGGCCGCGTAGTCCTCGTAGCGCACGGTGAGGTCCACCTCGCCGGCGTGCGCGCGAGCCGACTCGGCCCGGAAGGCGTCGTCGAAGTCGTGGCTGTGCCGGAAGAGATGGGAGTGCACGTCAACGATCATGTGCGGTTCCTCTTCTCCCAGCCGTCCGCGAACATGTTCCAGAAGCGGTGGGTGGGCGGGTGCTCCGCGAAGACCTCGTCGACCAGTTCGATGCCGAGCCCGGGCGCGGTCGGCAGCTCGATGTGGCCGTCGACGATCGGCAGCGCGCCGCGGACCGCCTCGAAGACGTACGGTTCGAGCAGCCCGTCGAAGGTCTCCAGGATCTTGAGGTTGCTGATCCCGAGCGTGGCGTGCACCGAAGCGGTGGTGCACAGCGGGGAGTTGGAGTTGTGCGGGGCGACCAGCATGCCGTGCGCGTCGGCCTGCGCGGCGATCTTCCGCACCTCGGTGAAGCCGCCGGCCATCGACAGGTCGGGCTGCACGATGTCCACCGCGTCGGTGGCGAACAACTGCTTGTACTCGTACCTGTTGTGGAAGTGCTCGCCGCCGGAGATCGGGAACGGCGCGATCTGCCGCAACTCGGCGTAGCGCTCGATGTGCGTCCAGGGCAGCGGTTCCTCGAACCAGCCGATGTCGTACGGCGCCAGCTCGTGCACCAGCCGCCGTGCGGTGGCCATCGCGAACCGGGCGTGGCCCTCGATGAAGAGGTCCACCTCGGGGCCGACCGCCTCGCGCACGGCGGCGACCAGGGCCAGCGAGCGGCGCAGCTCGGTCCGTTCCAGCTCGTGCAGGCCGGCGCCGAACGGGTCGAACTTCAGCGCGGTGAAGCCCTTGGCGACGGTCTCCTTCGCCTTGGCGGCGAACTCGGCCGGCTCGCGCTCGCCGGTGTACCAGCCGTTGGCGTAGACCCGGACCCGGTCGCGGGTGGCGCCGCCGGTCAGCCGGTAGGCGGGCACGCCCAGCGCCTTGCCCATCAGGTCGTACAGCGCCTGGTCCACGCCGGACACGACGATGCCGCCGATGTCGCCGCCGCGCAGGAAGTCGCCCTGGTACATGCGCAGCCACAGCTCTTCGACGTCGAACGGGTCGGCGCCCAGCAGGTGGCGGTGGCCCATCGCCTCGGCCAGCCGGCAGGTCTCGTCCACCCGGTAGGGGTGGGTGATCTCGCCGACGCCGGTCAGGCCCTGGTCGGTGTGGATCCGGACGTAGCCGAAGTCGCGCCAGGCGGTGCCCAGTTGCAGGGTCTCGACCTTGCTGATCCGGCCGGCGGGGCCGGCCGGGCGAGTGGTGTTCACGGTCAGCATCAGCGGGCTCCCGTGCCGGCGCCGGCGCCACCCATGGTGGACACGTGCGCCAGGTCGCTGGGCCCGCCCTCGGCGAGGGTGCGCTTGACAGCCGCCTCGGTCGCCTCCAGCAACTGGTCCACGTCGGCGTCGGTGTGCGCGTAGGACAGATGGCTGCGCTTGAGGTTGAGCGGCAGCTCGAAGACGCCGTGCTCGATGAGGTGGCGGCGGTATCCGACGAACATCGCCGTGTCGTTGGCGAGCAGGTCGTCGTAGCTGAGCGGGGCCGGGCCCGACATGAAGTAGCTGACGAAGACCGAGCCGTAGCCGGTCACCACGGCGGGTACGCCGATCCGCCGGTAGAGCGCGTCGAGTTCGGTGCGCACCCGGGTGCCGAGCCGGAACACGTGCTCGTGCACCGGCTGTTCGCGCAGTTTGCGCAGCGTGGCCAGGGCGGCGGCGACCGGCAGCGGGTGCCCGTTGTAGGTACCGGCGAAGAACACCGGGCCGCCGGGGCGGCTGCTGAACTGCTGCATCAGGTCGGCCCGGCCGCCGAGGGCGCCGATCGGGGCGCCGTTGGCGATGGCCTTGCCGAGGGTGGTCAGGTCGGGGGTGATCCCGCAGATCGCCTGGTAGCCGCCGAGGGCGTGCCGGAAGCCGGTGATCACCTCGTCGAAGACCAGCACGCTGCCGGCCGCGGTGCACTCCTCGCGCAGGGTGCGCAGGAACTCCTCGGTGGGCAGCAGCGCGCCGACGTTGTGCGGGATGGGTTCCACGATGACCGCGGCGATGTCGGCGCCGTGCTCGGCGAACGCCTGCCGTACGGCGGCGGCGTCGTTGAAGCGCAGCACCAGGGTGGCGTCGAGGACTTCGGGCAGGATGCCGGTGGAGGTCGGGTCGTGCCGGCCGACCCGGTCCGGGGCCGAGATGACGTTGAGGCTGACCGCGTCGTGCCAGCCGTGGTAGCAGCCCTGGAACTTCACCACCAGGCGGCGCCCGGTGGCCGCGCGGGCCACGCGCAGCGCGTGGAACGTCGCCTCGCTGCCGGTGCTGGTCAGCAGCACCTGCTCGATCGAGGGGATCAGCTCGGCCAGTTGCTCCGCGAGGTCCACCTCGGCCTCGGTGACCGCGACCCCGGTGAGGCCGATCCGGCCCGAGGCGTCCGCGACCGCGGCGGCCACGTCCGGGTCGTTGTGGCCGAGCAGCGGCGGCCCGAACGCGGCGTGGTAGTCGGTGAACTCCCGGCCCTCGGTGTCCCAGAAACGGGATCCCGCGGTCCGGGCGATCACCAGGTCGGTGAGGCCGGGAATGCTCCGCTGGCCGCTGTTGACACCGCCCGGTATCACCCGGCGGGCCCGCTCGGCGAGCGTCATGTGGTGCTCCTCGCGTCGATGCTGTGGGTGACGGTCCCGGCCCTGCCCGGCCGGGACCGCAGGACGCCATCCGCCCGGCAAGTCGTCGCAGGATTCGTTCGCTGCACTGAAGGAACGATTTTCAAGAACACTGTTCTGAATATCCGAACAGTGGGCTGATCTTAGATCCGGCTTCACGCCTCGGTCAAGGGGGGTCCGGTGGTAAACTGTTTCGCTATGCAGAACAGTGCTGAGCGTGGGCTCGATGACGAGCGGGACCGCGCATCGGGGGCGGAGCCGAAGTACCTGGTGAAGACCGTGGCGCGGGCCGCGGAACTGCTGGAGGTGCTCGCCGCCGGTGGGCCCGGGGCGGGACTCAGCGTGACCGAGGTCGCCCAGCGCAGCGGCGTCTCGAAGAGCGCCGCGTTCGGCCTGCTGCAGACGCTGCGGCACTACGGCCTGGTGGCCGACGAGGGCGAGGGCATGAACCGCCGTTACCGGCTGGGGATGTCGCTGGCCCGGCTCGGCGACCGGGCCCAGGCACAGGTCTCGCTGCGGGACGTGGCACGCCCGATCCTGCGCGAGCTGACCGCCGCCACCGGCATGGCCTCGCGGGTCGCGGTGCCGCAGGACGGCCAGGCGGTGATCCTGGACCAGGTCGACGCCGGCGGCGGCCTGCGGCTGGACCTGCGGATGGGCGCCCGCGAACTGCCGCACTGCACCGGGATCGGCAAGGCGCTGCTGGCCGCGATGCCGGAGCAGGAGGCCAGGGAACTCGTCGCCCGTACCGGGCTGCCCCGCCGCACCTCGCGCACCATCACCGACGAGGCGACCCTCTTCTCCCACCTGGCCGACGTCCGCGCCACCGGCTACGCGCTGGACGACGAGGAGGACGCCGAAGGGATCTTCTGCATCGGCAGCGTGGTCCGCGACCACCGGGACCGGTGCGTCGGCGCGATCAGCATCACCGGCCTCAAGCTCGATCTGCCCGGCTGGCGGTTCCGCGAACTCGGCCTGCAGGTAAGGGACTTCGCCGAAAGGATCAGTCAGAGCCTGGGCCATGGCAACGCCGGGGCAACACCCGAGGGTCGCACGACGGCCACCGCGGGGTCTTGACCGATTCACCGGCAGGGGCATAACGTCTCGCCCCGTCGGACGGTGCAGCGCACGCACCCTGCCCCTGGTCTGCGCTTTTACCGCACCGGTCCGCACCGCCATCCGCATGTCCGGCAAGCGTCACGGGATTCGTCCTCACCCCCAGGCCCATCGAAGGCTGAGGCACACCGTGAACGTATCCCCTGGCCCCGTGCCGGGTTCCACCATCCGCCAGAGCCCCGGGTCGAGCCCCGAGCCGGGCCGTCCCGACACCTCCCGCCGCAAGCTGCTGCGGGCCGGCGGCATCGGCGGCCTGCTGCTCGCGGCCACCACCACCGCGGTCGCCGCGGGGGCGGGCACCGCGTCCGCCACCGGATCCGGCACCGCGACCCCGCCCGGCCAGGCCGCCCCGCCGATCACCGTCGACACCGTCGCCCGGCTGCTCGCGCTCGACCCCAGGCCGCTCGCGAACGGCACGGTCGCGCTGGTCTCCGGCTACCGCGCGGCCGGTGACGGCGGCGGCCTGGTGGTGCGCTGGGACGCCACCGCCACCGACGCCCCCAACGGCGGCACCGTGCTGCGCCCGGCCGGCCTCACCGGCCAGGGCCGCTGGCGGATGGTCCACGACGGCCTGCTGGACTTCCGCCAGTTCGGCGTCTTCGACGCCTCCACCCCGGCCGACGCCGCGCTGGACGCCATGGTCGGCGACCCGGCCGTCCACCGGATCGAGGC
Source organism: Streptomyces sp. NPDC020917 (assembly GCF_044333795.1). Taxonomy (NCBI): domain Bacteria; kingdom Bacillati; phylum Actinomycetota; class Actinomycetes; order Kitasatosporales; family Streptomycetaceae; genus Streptomyces; species Streptomyces sp. NPDC020917. The sequence goes on from NZ_JBIRRR010000007.1 coordinate 114,951, forward strand.
GCACACCGACCTGAACTTCACCAAGCGCCACACCTTCTCCCGCTCCGGGATCGAGCTGGACTTCGGCGGCAACAAGGTCACCACCACCGGGATCGAGCCGAACTCCTACAACAACCCGTTCGGCGCGGTGCTGTACTTCCTCGGGAAGGTCACCGGCACCACCGTCAAGTCCCGGCTGTCCGCCCCGATGCCCGACCTCGCCGACATCTTCGAGGTGCCGTCGAGCACGTCCTTCACCGTCGGGCAGTGGTGGAGCGTGGAGATCGACGCGGCCGCCGGCACCGGGCTGTACGAGAAGGAGGTGCAGAAGCTCGTCCAGGTCACCGAGATCGTGGACGGCACGCACATCCGGGTCAACTACAAGATCGGCTGGGACCTGGCCGCCGGGCGCACCTTCACCTGGACCCGCGTCGAGCCGGTCGAGCGCGTCCACGTGCGCAACATGGTCTTCGAGGGCGTGCCCGACGTGGCGGACAACGACACCGTCACCGGCTCGCACCCGATCGCCTACGAGTACGCCGTCTCCTGCGACGTCTCCGGCATCGACGCCACCGGCACCTTCTGGCCGGTCGTCATGCGCCGCTGGTGCACCTACTTCCGCACCTCCGAGTGCCAGTTGAAGAACCCGGCCTCGGTCACCTACGGCGGCGCCGGGTACCTCACCCAGCAGATCTACTGCCTGTACGGCCACGTCGAGGACTGCCACGTCGCCAACGCCCGGCACCTCAACGACTGGACGGCCTCCGCCTACGGCTACGTCACCAACTGCCACGGCGACGGCGACGACCAGGGCCCCTTCGTCACCCACGGCCAGTTCGAGCACGACCTCACCTACACCGGCAACTCCGGGCTGATGACGTTCGCCAACTCCGGTGCGGCCTGGGGCGGCGCGGCCAAGCGGGTCACCGTCCGCAAGCACGCCTGCTCCTGGTTCGTGGCCAGGACCAACGTCACCGACCTGACGCTGGAGGACATGCTGGTCATCGGCAACGCCCAGCCCAACTCCGGGATGATCTGGGTGAACTCCGACGGCGCCCAGCTGCGCGGCTGCGTGGCCTCCGGCCCGCTGGTGGTCTCCCAGTCCTCGAACCGGTCGCAACGGCCCACCGTGATCGCCGACTCGTCCTTCACCCAGGGCAAGGCGTCCGAGGTCACCGCGGCCACCGTCCGCTCCGACGTGCACCTGCTGCGGGTCACCCTCAAGGGCCTGGACGGCGCGCAGTTCAACGGCACCGGCGAACTCGTCCTCGACCACTGCACGTTCACCGGGGCCTCGGCGGGCGCCGGCCCCAGCACGGTCGCGCACGCCGGCACCTCGGTGCACGGCGGCACCTTCACCGACACCGGCCTGGTGCTGAAGTCCACCAAGGACCAGCGGCTGTGGGTCGACGGCGGCGCCCGCTTCGCCGGCGCCAACAGCGCGGCGGCCTTCCTCGCCCGCAGCGGCGCGGACCGCACCGTCAGCTGGCAGCTCGACGGCGTCGACTCCCGCGCCGGGGACGCCGGGACCGCGCACCTGCTGATCACCGACGGCGTCAACCACTACCGCGCTGGCGGCTCGGCCTTCGCCGGCGGCCGCCTCGAACTCGCCCCGGCCGCCTTCACCGGGGACAGCCACCTGCTGCACACCGGCTGCACCGAGGACGGCGTGACCCGCACCGCGATGCCCGCCGAGGGCGACCGGGTGCGGCACACCGCGGGGAACCTGCTGCTCTGAGAGCCGCCGGCCGGGCCGGTCACGACCCGGGCAGCCGGGCCCGTCACGAACCCCGGCCGGCCCGGCCGCCCGACCCGCCCACCCCGCACCGCCCTTGCCCGTCGCGGCACCGCGCGCCGCTCCCGTCCCGCCGACCCTTCGCGCCCACCGTGAAAGAGAGACCATGGCCACCGACCAGACCAGCACCGGCGGCACCCCGATCGAGGGCCGCCCGGTGCGGATCGTCCTCGTGGGCGCCGGCAACCGCGGGCTGACCTACGCCGCATGGATCCGCGACCACCCCGAGCGCGCCCGGATCGTCGCCGTCGCCGACCCGCGGCCGCAGGCGCGCGCCTCCGTACCCGGGGCGACCGGATACGGCGACTGGCGGGAACTGCTCGCCGCGACCGAGGCGAACGGCGGCCCGCTGGCCGACGGCGTGATCGTGGCCACCCAGGACCGCGAGCACGCCGAGCCGGTGCTGGCCCTGGCGCGGGCCGGGTACGCGGTGATGACCGAGAAGCCGCTCGCCCCCACCGAGGCCGAGTGCCGCGCCATCGTCGAGGGCGTCGAGGCGGCCGGAGTGCCCTTCGCCGTCTGCCACGTGATGCGCTACACCCCCTACACCGACCTGGTGAAGAGCGTGGTGGACAGCGGTGTCCTCGGCACCGTCACCGGGCTCGACCACCTGGAACCGGTCGGCTGGTGGCACTACGCGCACAGCTACGTCCGCGGCCCGTGGCGCCGCGAGGACCTCTCCTCGCCGATGATCCTGGCCAAGTCCAGCCACGACCTGGACTGGATCGCCTACGTCACCGGCCACCGGATCGAGACCGTGGCGAGCTTCGGCTCGCTCGCCCACTTCCGCCCGGAACACGCCCCGGAGGGCGCCGCCGCCAACTGCCTGGACTGCCCGGTCGAACCGAACTGCCCTTACTCCGCGCCCAAGCTCTACTACCCGGCGCTGCGCACCACCGGCGGCGCCTGGCCGATCGACCACGTCACCGCGCACGCCACCGGCCCGCAGGACCAGGACGTGCTCACCGAGGCGCTGCGCACCGGCCCGTACGGGCGGTGCGTGTACCGCGCGGACAACGACGTGGTCGACAACCAGGTGGTCGCCATGCAGCTGTCCGGCGGCGCCACGGCGGTCTTCACCATGACCGCCTTCACCGAGCAGACCCACCGCCAGACCCGGATCTTCGGCAGCCACGGCTGGCTGCGCGGCGACGGCGAGCGGGTCGTCGTGCACGATTTCCGCGACGACACCACCCAGGTGCACGACGTCGGCACGAGCGGCTCCAACGCCGCGGACGGCCACGGCGGCGGCGACCGGGTGCTGGTCGAGTCGTTCGTCACCGCGCTCGCCACCGGCGACCGCTCCCACATCCGCTCAGGACCGGTCGAGTCCCTCGGCAGCCACCTCGCCGCCTTCGCCGCCGAACGCTCCCGGCACGGCGGAACGGTCGAGACCGTGCCGATCCGCTGACCTGTACTCCCACCACCGCCCTGCTCCACGCCACGAAAGTGAGAACCACCGTGAGACGCCGTAACACCGCCGCCCTCGCCGTCGTCACCGCCCTTGCCGCCACCGCCGTGGCCGGCTGCGGTTCCGGCACCGGTTCCGGATCCAGCTCGAAGAAGACGATCAACACCTGGGTGTACCCGGTGATCAACGACCCGAAGGCCAACGCCGCCTACTGGGACGGCCTGGTCAAGGGGTTCGAGAAGGAGAACCCCGGGGTGACCGTCAAGGTCTCCACCTACCCGTGGGCCAACCGGGACACCGCGCTGGCCACCGCGATCGCCGCGGGCAAGGGTCCCGACGTGGCGTACCTGATCCCCGACCAGCTCTCCGCCTACCAGCGCAACCTGATCCCGGCGGACAAGTGGATGCCCGCCGCGGACAAGGCGGCCTACCGCCCGGCCGCGCTGAAGGCGGTCACCGTGGACGGCCAGGCGCTCGCCGCCCCCGTGCTGATGTCCAGCTACCCGCTGCTGTGCGACAAGAAGGTCTTCGACGCGATCGGCGAGACCAGCTACCCGACCACCTGGGACCAGCTCGCCGCGCTCGCACCGAAGTTGAAGGCCAAGGGCTTCTACGCGACCAGCTACAGCGGCGACACCACCGCCACCCTCAACATGACCTTCTACCCCCTGCTGTGGCAGGCCGGCGGCGACGTCTTCTCCCCCGACGGCAAGAAGGCCGCCTTCAACAGCGAGGCCGGCGTCAAGGCGCTCACCTGGCTCAAGACCTTCGTGGACAACGGCTGGACGCCCAAGGACCTGGTCACCACCACCCCGCAGATCGAGCAGACCGACCTCGCCAAGAACAAGGTCGCGTGCACCTGGCAGAACACCGCGGCCGAGGTCGAGCCTTTCTGGGGCAAGGAGAACATCGAGGTCGGCCCGGCGCTGGGCAGCACCAAGTCGGTGGCGTACGGCACCGTCGGCACCCTCGCGGTCTTCAAGGGCGCCAACGAGAAGCTCGCCGGCAAGTGGATCTCGTACGTGTCGCAGCCGAAGAACACCGCGGGCCTGCAGACGCCGGGCGGGTACTTCTCGCCGCGCACCGACGCCGCGCCGCTCTACCCCGGCGACACGCTCCAGGAGGCCACCGAGAAGGTGCTGAGCAGCACCGACGTCGGCCCGCTCAACAAGGCCGCGCGCGACGTGATGGGCCTGCTCGCACCGCAGATCCAGGCCGCACTGCTCGGCAAGACCACCCCGCAGAAGGCGCTCGACGACGCGGCCTCGGCCGCCGACCAGCTGATCGCCCGCAAGCGCTGAGCCCGTACGCCGGGGCCGCTCGCAGCAGCCGAGCGGCCCGCCCGGCGCACACCCGACCGCCCCCCACCCGCCGGCGAGGTCCGGCAGCACCCATCGCTCCCCCGAAGGAGGTCCCGTGGCCGCAGTCGCGGAACGTACCACCCGCCCGCAGAGGAACCGACGCGGACCGCACGCTCGCCGCGAGGCCAGGATCGGGCTGCTGTTCGTGCTGCCCTGCTTCCTGCTCTTCCTGGCCTTCCGGTTCGGGCCGGGCGTCGCCGGGCTGCTGCTCGGCTTCACCGACTACACCATCGGCGACACCACCCACTTCACCGGGCTGCAGAACTTCCAGCGGATGATGCACGACCCGCTGTTCTGGTCCTCGCTGCGGGTCACCGTCGTCTACAGCGTGCTGGCGGTGCCGTTCACGATCCTCGCCTCGCTGGGGCTGGCGCTGCTCACCCGGCGGGCCTTCCGCGGTTCCCGGCTCTTCCGGTCGATCTTCTTCCTGCCGGTGGTCACCAGCCTCATCCTGGCGTCCACCGTCTTCATCTGGATCTTCTCCACCAAGGGACCGTGGTCGGACCTGATGGGCCTGCTCGGGCTGCCCGACCAGTCCTGGCTCACCGACTCCGCCCTGGTGCTGCCGGCGCTCGCGCTGGTCGGCATCTGGTCGCGCTGCGGCTACGGCATGCTGATCCTGCTCGCCCGGCTGCAGGACGTGCCGAGGGAGTTGGAGGAGGCCGCGCTGATGGACGGCGCGGGGCCGTTCCAGCGGTTCCGCTACATCGTCGCCCCGCAGCTCAAGCCGGCCTTCTTCTTCCTCGCGGTGATCGAGACCACCAACAGCTTCCAGATCTTCGACGCCATCTACGTGATGACCGGTGGCGGCCCGGCCAACGCCAGCTACAGCCTCGTGTACCAGCTGTACGACGCCGGCTTCAAGTACAGCGACCTCGGCTACGCCAGCGCGCTCGGCTGCGTGCTGTTCGTGATGACCGTGGTCGTGGCGCTCGTGCAGCGCATGGTGCTCGGAAAGGAGAAGTGACCATGGCGAACCTGACCGCAGAGGCCGCCGAGGCGGGGACGGGAGCCGGCGCGGGCTCCCCCTCCGGCCCCAACGCCCGTGGTGCCGCCGCCGGTTCGGCCGCCACCGCCCCCGACGGACGGGCCGCGCACGGCGCGTGGCCGCGCCGTTCCGGCCGCTCCGGCCGGCCCCGCGAGCGCGACACCGTCCCGCGGGCGCTGCAGCCGAGCACCGGCGGGAGGATCGTGCGCGGCGTGCTGCTCGCGGTGGCGTCCGTGGCGACGGTGTTCCCCTTCTACGCGATGCTCGTGCTGTCGCTGAAGCCCGGCGCCGCCGTCTCGCTCCCCGGCAGCCTGCTGCCCTGGCACCTGAGCGGGTCCTCGTACGGCGCGGTGCTCGACGCCCAGGACGTGCCGCGCTGGCTGCTCAACACCCTGATCTACTCGGTGGTCTCGGTGGTCGGGGTGCTGGTGCTGGCCGCGCTGGCCGGATACGCCTTCGCGAAGAAGCGGTTCCGCGGCAGGGAGGCCATGTTCTGGTCCTTCCTGTCCATGGTCATGGTCCCGTACCACGTCACGATGATCCCGACCTTCATCATGATGGCGAAGCTCGGCGGCGTGGACACCTACTGGGGCCTGATCATCCCGACCCTCGCCAACGCCCAGGCCGTGTTCCTGATGCGGCAGTTCATCAAGGACCTCCCGGACGAGATGTTCGAGGCGGCCCGGCTGGACGGGTGCAGCGAGTTGCGGATCTTCGTCAGTATCGTGCTGCCGCTGCTCAAGCCGATCCTCGCCACCCTCGGCACCTTCGTCTTCCTGTGGCACTGGAACGACTTCCTGTGGCCGCTGATCATGGGCCAGAGCAGCGGCATGCGCACCCTCACCGTCGGCATCGCCTCGCTGCAACAGCAGCAGGTGCCGCTCAGCCAGGTGCTCGCCGGATCGGTGATCGCCTTCGTCCCCATCTTCGCCGCCTACCTGGCCGGCCAGCGGTACTTCACCGAGGGCGTCACCGGTTCGGCCGTCAAAGGATGACCACGCACATGCCCCACGCCTCCACGTCCGCCCCCACCCCTGGCGCGCCCGAAGCGGCCACACCGGCAACGGCCGCGCCCGCAACGGCCGCGCCCGCGCTCCCCTGGGCGGCGGGCGCCCTCCTGCCGGAATTCCCCGACGGCGAGCAGCAGCTCGAGGACCTGCTCGCCAGCCCTTCCCCGGCCCTGGTGGCCGACGCCGCCCGGCTCGACGGCGACCTGGTCGTGCTCGGAGCGGGCGGCAAGATGGGCCCCAGCCTGTGCCGGCTCGCCCGCCGGGCGCTGGACGCGGCCGGCCGCGGCGACCTCGCCGTCCACGCCGTCTCCCGCTGGTCGGACCGGGCGGCGGCTGACGCGCTCGCCGCCGAGGGCGTCCACCCGGTCGCCTTCGACCTGCTCGACGGCGACCCGGCGCGGCTGCCGGACGCGGGCAACGCGGTCTTCATGGTCGGCGCCAAGTTCGGCTCCGCGGGCAACCCGGCCCATGCCTGGGCGGTCAACGCGGCGCTGCCCGACCGGATCGCCCGCCGCTACCGCGACGCGCGGATCTCCGCGTTCTCCACCGGCAACGTCTATCCCCTGGTCGACACCGCCTCGGCGGGCTCCGCCGAGACCGACCCGGTCGGCCCGGTCGGCGAGTACGCCATGTCCTGCCTCGGCCGCGAGAGGGTCTTCGGCTACCACGCCGCCGAGCACGGCACCCGCGTCGCGCTGCTCCGCCTCAACTACGCGATCGACCTGCGCTACGGGGTGCTCGCCGACATCGCCTCGGCCGTGCACGCCGGCGATCCGGTGGACGTCACCACCGGCCACGCCAACGTGGTCTGGCAGGGGTACGCCAACGAGGTCGCCCTGCGCGCGCTGCTGCACGCCGACGCCGACGCGTTCACCCTCAACCTCACCGGGCCGGAGACCGCCTCGGTACGGCGGCTGGCGCACCTGTTCGCCGAGGAGTTCGGCCGCGACGGAGCAGGCACTCCTGCCCAACCAGGCCCGGGTCAGGCTACTTTGACGACGGGTCAGGAGTCCGGCACGGCGCTGCTGTCCGACGCGAGCCGCTGCCACGCGCTGTTCGGCTATCCGCCGGTGCCGCTGCGCACGCTCGTCGGCTGGCAGGCCGAGTGGATCCGGCGCGGTCTGCCGCTGTCCGGCCGGCCCACCAAGTTCGACGTCCGCGACGGAAGGTTCTGACCCACCGTGTCCTCCCGCAACCCCGAGAGCACCACCGCTCCCGCCGACCCCGAGGCGAGCGCGCTCGACCTGCTGACCGCAGGAACCGTCATACCGGCCCACCCGCTCGCGCTGGACGCCGAGCGGCGCCTGGACGAGCGGCGCCAGCGGGCCCTGACCCGCTACTACCTGGCCGCGGGCGCCGGCGGGATCGCCGTCGGCGTGCACACCACCCAGTTCGAGATCAGGGATGCCGCCGTCGGCCTGCTGCGCCCGGTGCTCGAACTCGCCGCCGAGACGGCGGACAAGGAGGCCGGCCGGCCCGTGGTGAAGGTCGCCGGCGCCTGCGGGTACACCGCGCAGGCCGTCGCCGAGGCCGAACTGGCCGCCGAACTCGGTTACGACGCGGTGCTGTTGAGCCCCGCGGTGCCCGGTGCCGACGAGACCGGGCTGCTGGACCGGGCCCGCGCCGTCGGCGAGGTGCTGCCGGTCGTCGGCTTCTACCTCCAGGAGGCGGTCGGCGGACGCTACCTTTCGGCCGACTACTGGCGGGCGTTCGCCGACATCCCGTCCGTGGTGGCGATCAAGGCCGCGCCCTTCGACCGGTACCGCACCGCCGAGGTGATCGCCGCCGTGGCCGCGAGCGACCGGGCCCACGAGGTCGCCCTCTACACCGGCAACGACGACGCGATCCTCACCGACCTGCTCACCCCGTACCGCACCTCCGGCGGCGATCTGCGCTGGTTCGCCGGCGGGTTGCTCGGCCAGTGGGCCGTGTGGACCTCACGCGCGGTCGACATGCTCGCGCAGGTCCGCGCGGCGCGGGCCGGCGACCAGCAGCTCATGACCGATCTGCTGCGCAGGGCACCGCAGTTGAGCGAAGCCAACGCGGCGGTGTTCGACGTGCGCAACGCGTTCCGCGGCTGCATCCCCGGCGTGCACGAAGTGCTCCGCCGCCAGGGCCTGCTGGCCGGCACCTGGTGCCTCGACCCCGCCGAACGGCTCTCGCCGCGGCAGGCGGAGGAGATCGCCCGGGTCGCGGACGCCTACCCCTGGCTGACCGACGACGCGTTCGTGGCGGAGCACCGTGATGACTGGCTCCGCTGACCGCGGCGGGCCGGCAGGGGCGCGGCGGCCGGTCGCCGTGGTCGCCGTCGCCCCGGCGCTGCGGCCGCAGTTCTTCACCCCGGACGCCTGGCGGCGGCTGACCTGCGTGGCCGACCCGGTGCTGCTCGACCGGCCGGACGACCGCGCCGCGCTGGCCGGCGCGCTGGCCGGCGCCGACATCCTCGTCACCGGCTGGGGCACCGCCCGGCTCGACGCCGAACTCCTGGCGTCCGCACCGCGGTTGCGGCTGCTGGCGCACACCGGGGGTGCGGTCAGCCCGTACGTGTCCGAGGCGGTCTTCGACCGGGGCGTGCACGTCACCCAGGCCGGCGGCGCGATGGCCCGACCGGTCGCCGAGGTGGCCCTCGCCTTCACCCTCTCCCTGCTGCACCGCATCCACCGCTTCGACCACGCGTTGCGCGGGGGCGCCTCCTGGGAGCAGGCCGGGGCGGCGCCGGAACGGCACCAGATCCTCGGCTGCCCGATCGGCGTGATCGGCGCCTCCCGCACCGGGCGCGCCTACATCGCGATGGTCCGGGCGCTCGGGGCCGAGGTCACCGTGGCCGACCCCTACCTGGACGCCGCGGACGCCGAGGCGCTCGGCGTCCGGGTGGCCGGTCTCGAGGAGGTGCTGGCGGGCAGCCGGATCACCGCGGTGCACGCGCCTGCGCTCCCCGAGACCCGCCACCTCCTGGGCACGCAGGAGCTGGCCCTGCTCCCGGACGGCGCGGGACTGGTCAACACGGCCAGGTCGTGGCTGGTGGACGAGGCCGCGCTGCTGGCCGAGCTGCGCACCGGCCGGATCGACGCCGCGCTCGACGTCTTCGACGACGAACCGCTGCCCGCCGACCACCCGTTGCGCGCCCTGCCCAACGTGCTGCTGACGCCCCATCAGGCTGCGGCCACCGTCGAGGGCCGGCACGCGCTGGGCGACAGCACCGTCGCCGAGATCGAACGCCACCTGGACGGGCGGGAGTTGCTGCACGCCGTGGGCCGGGAGGCCCTGGAGCGCGTCGAATAGCCGTACAGCCCGCACCCGTTGGCACCCGCACCCGCACCACGATGCGCGCACCCGCATCGCCTTCACGAAGAGAGAACGCCCATGCGCCTGATGCGCCTCGGACCGGCCGGTGGCGAGCGCCCCGTGCTCGGCACCGCCGACGGCAGGACGTACGACCTGTCCGGCCTCACCCCCGACATCGACCCCGCGTTCTTCGCGGTGGACGGCGTCGCGCGAGCCCGGAAGGCGCTGGCCGCTGGGCACCTGCCAGAACTGCCGGCGGCGCAGGTCGAGGGCCAGCGCACCGGCGCACCGGTGGCCCGGCCCCGCGCGGTGCTGTGCATCGGCCAGAACTACGCGGCCCACGCCCGCGAGTCGGGGGCCGAGCCGCCCACCGAGCCGATCCTCTTCCACAAGAGCCCCAACACCGTGGTCGGCCCGCGGGACAGCGTGCTGATCCCGCGCGGCTCGAAGAAGACCGACTGGGAGGTGGAGCTGACGGTGGTGATCGGCCGCCGTGCCCGCTATCTCACGGAGGACGACGACCCGCTGGCGTACGTCGCCGGGTACGCGGTCGGCAACGACGTCTCGGAGCGCGCCTTCCAGTTGGAGACGCCCGGCGGCCAGTGGTCGAAGGGCAAGAGCTGCGAGACGTTCAACCCGCTGGGCCCGTGGCTGCTCACCGCCGACGAGGTCCCCGACCCGCAGGCGCTGCGGCTGCGCTCCTGGGTCAACGGCGAGGCGCGGCAGGACTCCTCGACCGCCGACATGATCTTCGGTGTCGCGGAGATCATCCGCCATCTGTCCCAGTACCTCGTCCTGGAGCCCGGGGACCTGGTCAACACCGGTACGCCCGAGGGCGTCGCGCTCTCCGGGCGCTTCCCGTACCTGGCCGCGGGCGACGTGATGGAGATGGAGATCGACGGCCTGGGCCGGCACCGCTCGGTGTGCGCCGATGCGTGAACGTCCCGTGCCCGCAGGGCCGGGCGAAGGGGCCGGAGCCGGGGCGTTCGCCGGGGCCGCGCGGTGAGCGGGTGCTGACGGTCGACGCCCAGCCGGTGCTGACCGGCGGCTTCCGGCTCGCCGAGAGCCCGGTCTGGGACGCGCCCCGCGAGCGGCTGCTCTGGGTCGACATCGAGGCGGGGCAGGTTTACGAGGGGCGGCTGCGGCCCGACCGAGTGGAGGTCGTACAGCGGCATCGCCTGCCCAGTACGGTCGGCGCCGTCGTCTGCGCGGCCGACGGCCGCCTGCTCGTCGCCGGCCGGCACGGCCTCACCGTCCTGCTGCCGGACGGGACGCGCCGGGCCGGCGCGCGGGTGCTGCCGAACGGAACGCCTGGGCGGCTGAACGACGGCGGCTGCGACCCGGCCGGGCGCTTCCTGGTGGGGAGCGCCGCGCTCGACGGCCGCCGCGGCGCGGACGTCCTGGTCAGGCTCTCCGGCGACGGGCCGCCCACCGTCATCGACGACGATCTGACCTGCTCCAACGGCCTGGCCTGGTCGCCCGACGGCCGGTTGATGTACAGCGTGGACACCGGCCCTGGCCTGGTCCGGGTACGCACATACGATGCGGCGGACGGCGGGGTCGGCGAGCGCAGCGACTTCCTCCGCGTCGGTGACGGGCTGCCGGACGGCCTGTGCGTCGACCGCGACGGCAACGTGTGGGTGGCGGTGTGGGGTGCGGGCGAGGTGCGCTGCTACTCGCCCGATTCGCGGCACCTGGCCACCGTCCACGTCCCCGCCGCATACCCCTCCAGCGCCGCCTTCGTCGGGCTCGGCCTCGACACCTTGCTGATCACCGCGGGCGGCCCCGGCGGCGGCCTGTTCGTCGCACGCCCGGGCGCGCGCGGCACTCTGGTCCCGGCATGGAACGGCGTCAGCTGTTGAGATCCCGCGCTCGGCGTAGCCGCCTTCGGCCCCGCCCAGGACGTCGGAGACGAGGTGGCGGAGCACGTGATGGCCGTCAACGCGCTGGCGCCCGTCGCCTTCTTCCGTTGCGCGCTGCGACCTCCGGTCCAGGTCGCGGCGATCGCCGCCGCCACGGGCGTCGTCGCGGAGAGCCCTCAGCCGCTCATGGCGGACTACAGCGCATCCAAAGCCGCCCTCGGGGCGGGGCTCGACGCCGTTCGGCGCGAGACCCGACGTTCCGGTACCCAGGTGCTCGACGTCCGGTTCGGGCACCCGGACACCGGCTTCGCCGATCGCGCCGTGTCGGGCAGCCCGCCGCCGCTGCCCCGCGGCGCGGACCTCCAGCAGGCCGTCCGAGCGATCGCCGACGCGCTGGAGACCGGCGTCGACTTCGTGCGCACCGCACCCGCCGCTGCTGGTGCGGGTCCGGGCCTGCCGATGCGGTGACAGCTGAGTGGCAGCAGGACTTCCGTGCCGAAGAAGGCTCCAGCGAAGAGTCCGCGCAACAAAACGAAGACCGGCGCGCCTGGGCGGGCGCGCAGGGTTCCGCCCGGGAGCAGCCGCGGAAGGGCCAGTACCAGCAGGACGACCGCGGTAACCCCACAGACCGCCGCCGTGGGCAGGGAACGGCTTTGTACGGCGTACTGCGTGAGCGTCCCACCGACCGCTGCGCCGGCCGCGGCCCGCACCAGGTCGGCGCGCGGGGAGACGTCCGCAATCCCTTCGAGGGCGTCGTCGGTTCGGACTTGGGAGAGCAACAGCCCCGCGGCGGGAAGGAACAGGACAGGGATGGCGAGGAAAACCCAACGCCAACCGAGACACTGGGTGACGAACGCGGTCAGCGGCGGCCCGGTGACCGCGGGCACGACCCATGCGCTCGCCATCATCGCGAAAGCCTTCGGACGCAGTTCGTCGGTGTACAGGCGGACCACGACGACGTAGAGGACCACGATCACGGATCCGGCGCCGAGTCCCTGGACGGCACGCCCGGCGAGGAAGAGGCCGACGTCGGGCGCGATGCCGACGAGCAGCGATCCCAGACAGAAGAGAACGGCCCCGACGGTGAACGGCCGTGCCGGTCCCCAACGGTCCACGGCACCGCCAGAGACCACACTGGCGAACAGCGATGCCGCGAGGTAGAGGCCGAACACGAGACCGTACAGCCGGATGGCATGCAGGTCGCTCAACGCAGACGGCAGCGCCGTGATGACAGCGAACGCCTCGAAGGCGACGAGCGCCAGGAGGGCGGCGATGCCGGCGGTGGCTCTGCGGTATTCGGCTATCCACACGGATCGGATCTCCGCGTCGTCATCAATGCCTCGGCGGACGGACCGCTGGCGGACCGATCACCCTACCCAGCCACCGAACCGACATGCCCAGAGGATTGGATCGGACGCTCGGTCCACAGCTGCGCTGATCCGTCGCGGATGATAAAACGTACTGTCTTGGAGGCGCGGTCGAGGTGGAGGGTGCGTTCCTCGGTCCATCCCTGAAGCCTGAACTCCCCTCCGCCGACGTGGATCAGCGCCGTCTCTTCGTGCGCCGCTCCCTCGGTAAGGACGAGACCGTCGGGTCGGTCGAACACGGCGAACTCGACATCGGTCGGGTCAGTGGCGCGTTCGTTGAAAGCCTCGCCCGACCAGTGCCGGAACTCGGCGGGCATGGCGAAGCGGCAACAGAACGTGGCACGTTCTGCCCGGCGTAGTGTGATCTCCGGTCGCTCGAACAGCACGTCCGCGATGTCGACGGTGTCGAGGAAGTCCGGGGGGAAGACCTCGAACAGGCGCAGGCTCACGGCGCAGTCGATGACGAGGTGCACGCGGTCACTCCCCCCGGTGTTGGCGATGGAATGGGGGCGGGAGAAGTCCCCGTACCAGAACGTGCCCGGCTGCCAGCGGTGCGTCTCGCCGTCGAGGACGAGTACCGCGTTGTCGTTGGTGGTGATCGGGACATGCAGACGCACCATGCCCTTAGCGAAACCTAACGGGGTGTCGCGGTGCGTTTCGACGGCGGCACCCACGCCCAGTGACATCAATCGGGCGCTGCGGACGCCGGTCGGAAGCGAAGCGATGATTTCGGCGAGGTAGGGCGTCCGCCCCAGCCATCGCGTGTCGCGGAACGGCAGTGGGCCCGGTCCGCCCGCGTCCGTTCGCCGCTCATCGCCGCCGGGACTGCGCAGCGGCAGAACACGCCAGTCCGCAGAGTACTCCTCGCTGGCTCCGTCCACCGAGTAGGTCTGCTGGCGCCTCCAGGTGTCGCGGGTGAGCATGTCGAACTCGGCCCGCAGCCGCTCGGCGTCGAAGGCGGGGGTGAGCCGGACGGCCGCCGGCGTTCGGATCGTAGCGTTCCCGGGTACAGACGTATCGTCGATCATACGTTTCTCCTGGCTACGAGTGGTTGTGCGCTGTCGTGCCACCTACCGTTGTGCTCGGTGTCCACGGTGAATCCGGCAACGGTCAGATCCGCGTGCACGTCGTCGAAGGGGTGGAAGTACCGCGTGCGCCGCATCGTCTGCACGGCGCGGTGGGTCCCGCATTCGGTGATGTAGCGGTACCGGATGTCGGCCCTGCCGGCAGCTGCCGCGGTGACTGCCGCGCGCAGTGTGTACCGGCTCCGGCCGACGCGGACCTCCGCCACCGTCGTGTCCACCCCGTCGGGATCCGGCGTCACCGAGAGGTCGTCGACCATGTCGAGTGCCAGGATCGCGCCCGGCGCGAGATGGTCGCTCAACTCGGCGAACGTTGCCCTGCGGTCCGCGGCGTCGAGGAACTGAAGTGAGCCCGCGAGGTAGGCGTAGTCGAACCTTCCGTCCAGGCCCATTCCTGGAGCCTGCCCGGCCGTGACCGTCACGTGAGGCCAGAGCGCAGGGCGTTGGGCGAGTTTCGACAGCAGGGCGCTGCGCATGCTCGCCGAGGGTTCGACGCACCACACATTGGCGTCACGTGCGCCGACGGCCAGGGCCACACGTCCGGTTCCCGCTCCGACATCGACGACTCGCATTCCGGGTTGCGCCAGTTCGGCGAACGCGGAAATCCGCGGCGGCGCCGACTCACCCTGTGCGGCCGCGATCAGGTCGTACAGGCCGGCGACCGACTCGTACGAGTCCTCGGCCTCGCCCTCCGCAGCGGTGGCGGGCCTGGGCGCGCTCACTGGAGGCGTCCTGTCCCCTGTGCTGCGGCTCGCACATCCTCGTCGTACGTGGCCAGCCGGCCCAGCACCCAGGCCATCGCCGGGGCGTTGTCGTCGAGCGCCTCCCTGTTGATGTCGTCGAGCCGGTCGCACGCCTGGTGGTAGCAGTGGTCGAACATCTGCCCGGCCTCCCCGCCGTAGCGTTCCTGCTGTGCCGGGGTCTTGACGTTCAAGTTGCCCCCGTCGATCCCTGCGACGGGTATGCCGGCAGCCTCGAAGGGGAGATGGTCGGAGCCGATGTCGTCCGGGCTCTCCCGGTCGTAGGGCAGTCCCTTCGAGTCGAAGTACGCCGCGAACAGGTCGGCGATCACATGGCCGCCGCCGGACCCGGAATCCCAAACGAAACGGGCGTAGTTGGGCGAAGCGATGAGTTCACCGTTGACCACGGCGGTGATCTGCTGTCGTTGCGTGGAGGTCAGTTGACTCACGTAGTAGTCGGATCCGATGTCGACGAGCTCCTCTGCGCCCCACCACACGAACCGGACCTTGTTCGTCACGGTGCGCTGGTAGGGGGCCAGTTCGAGGGCCGTCTGCAACACCGTGGCAGCCGTCGAGCCGTTGTCGTTGATCCCGGGGCCCTCGGTCACGCTGTCGAGATGGCCCCCGACCAGCACCACGTTGTCCGGGTCGCCGCCCGCGGTCTCCGCAACGAGATTCACCGTGGTGCGTGGCACGTCCTGCGCGCGCAGCGTGAGATGGACGCGCACCCCGCCGCCGGCCGCCGCTCGGGCGAGAATCTCCCCTTCGCGCTGTGACACCGACGCCACGGGGATGGTGTAGGCCGGCGGCGTGAACCCGATGAGCCGGTAGATGTTCTCCGGTGACGGGGTCGGGTAGTACAGCAGGAAGGCGCGCGCCCCGGCGCCGGCTGCCACCTGCTGTTGCACGCCGTATCCGCAGGCCGCGCGCGCGAGGACCACGATGGCGCCCGCGGCCGGGACGCCGTCGTAATCGGCGCTGTTGCAGCCCGTGCGGCCCGTGGGCAGCGATACCAGAGGCGCGTCGATGCCCGCCGGCCCGGTCGAGGGCGTGAACCGGGTCATGAGCACAGGGGTGTCCCCGTCACCCTCCCCGGCGCCGCTCACGACGAGCTGCTCCTTCTGGACGTCGAAGTCGGTGTAGGGGACGCTCTGCTCGACGACGTGGTATCCGGCGGCCTTCATCAGACCGCTGACGTAGCGGACCGAGCGGGTGAAGCCGACCTTGTCGTAGCCGCGGTTGCCGTCGCTGGTATCCGCGATCTGCTGGAGAGCCTGCAGGTGACGGTAGACATCGCTGCCGGTGACGTCGGTCGCGAGTTGATCGGCGATCGGATAGGCGGACGCGTCACCGCTGGTCGCGGGCCGGGCACTCGCGGCATGGGCGGCGCCTGACGGCTGCGCGAGCAGCAGTGTCAGCAGCAGGGCGCTCACCGTTCCGCCCAGTTTCGTCGAGTTCGCAAATGCTCTCACGAGGTCTCCACTCCTCACGGCGTACGCGCTAGGGATCGGTGCGGGCCGCCAACGGCCACGGTCAACGAGCACAGCCCGCGAAGGGTGGCGGTCGTCTCGTACACGGGGGCTTCGGTCGCGGCGAAGTCCAGACCGGAGGCCGCCAGGGCCGCGAGGACGGCCCGCAGCTGCAAGGTCGCCAGGCTGGCGCCGAGACACGCGTGCGCGCCTCGGCCGAAGGCCAGATGGATCCCCTTGCGCCGGTTCAGGTCGACGTCATCGGGTTGTGTGAAGACATCGGGGTCGCGGTTGGCCGCCGCGAGGAACAGCACGACGACGTCACCTTGGTGTATCTGTTCCCCTGCGACGACGGAGTCCCTCGTGCACACGCGTGCGTCGGCCTGCACGGGCCCGTCCAGCCGGATCAGCTCGTCGACCAGTGAGTTGAGGTGCGACAGGTCATCGGGGCGGGGCAGCAGTCCGGGGTTCGCGACGAGCCGGGCGAGCGCGTTGCCCAGGAGGCGGCTGACCGATTCGTATCCGGCGTGCAGCACCGCGCGCAGGGAGTTCGCCAGCAGCGCCGCCGGCACGCTCGGCTCACCAAGACTCGCCCGCCGTGCCGCCGCGAGGAAGCCGTCGTCGCCGGCGTCACGCAGCCAGTCGCCGACGATCCGGCTCAACTCGCCGCGCGCCCGGTTCCCAGGCTCGGCCCGACTCGGATCGAGACCCGCGTCCATGCTGCGGACGATGGCGTTCGACAACTCCTCGAACCGCGGGCCGTCGGGTGCCTGGACCCCGAGGAAGTCGCACATCGTGCGGAGCGCGACAGGTCGGGCGAACTCCCGTACCAAGTCGACAGGACGATCCCGTTCACGTAAGGCCGCCACGTGCGCAGCGGCGATCTCGGCCACCCGGTCCGCCATCGATGCCGGTGACTGTTCGTGCAGCGCGGAGACGAGGAGATGCCGGATCGCGCCATGCTCGGGCGGGTCGAGGGACTGTACGCTCAGCTGGGCGTCCGGGATGTCCTCACCGACCCGGCGGAAATCCGAGCCGAAGGCCGCGGTGTCGCTCAGGATCTGCCGGCACTCCTCGTATCCGGTGAGTACCCACGAGTCCAACGTCGCGTGCCAGTACACCCGTCTGTGCTCACGGAGTCGCTTGTAGAACGGGTGGGGTCCGGCTATGACCGCCGGGGCCAATGGGTCGTAGATCGGATCCCGCAGAGCCTTGGTCGTCTCTCCGGCCATGACCAGTGCTTCCCCTTCGATGTGGAACTTCTGTGGGCAGGAGCGGCGCTGCGGTCATGCCCGCGCGTGCGCGCACATGACCGCAGCGGCAGAGTGCGTCAGTGGATGTAACGCATGGTTTTCTCCCTTCTCCCGGTAGGTGTGACACCGTCGTTGAGATGGCTCCGACGGTGTGGTCTCACGCGTCCTGCCGGGCCGTTGCCCGGCGGGACGCTCATCCGTGCCCCAGAACCTCTATGGGGAGCGGGAGTCGGTGCAGGCGGTAGGGAAGAGCTACCGCGAGCCCTCCGACCGCGAGCAGCATGCCGTCGGCCAGCAGGTTCTGGACCGAGGGGTAAGAGGGGTCGTCCGCGGCGGGCAGCGGATGGGGGTCGGCGAAGTGCTCGAGGGCACTGACGGATTCGGGGCGGTCCAGAACGATCTCGTCCCGGGTGGCGCCCGGACGGAAGTCGCGCACGATCAGGAATCCGGGACCGCGGCGATAGTGGAGGAGGCCGTACCGGTAAGTCGCCCGCCAGGTGCGCACCGTGGCGGATTGATCCGCCTCGATCGGAGGGCTCAGGTGGAAGAGGATCCGGGGAGCGGGGAGCCGGGACAGGTCGGCTCGCCAGGGTAAGGATCGTGCGTGTGCGGTGTGCTCCCGCAGCGAGCGGACGAACTCCACGGCCTCCTGCGCACGGTCGGCGGCGAAGGACACCCGACGGGCCTCGGACATCGGGGGCACGGCCTGGGCCATCATCGACCTCCGTCCGGGACTTCCTGCGATGCGTACGGCTGCGCACCGGCGTGCGCATCGCGTTTGATACTCGGCCTGTTCGTGGCCAGCGCGACGAATCGGCCGCCCTCCTCGAAGACGAGTCCCTGGTCCTTCCAGGCCCCCAGCCAGGATCCGATTTCCGCGGCTTCCCGGTCATGGCCCTGTGCTGCCAGCCGCTCTCGGAGCGCACGTGGGTTGCGGGGGGTGCGAAGCACCTCGTATGCGGCGGCCTGGGCTCCGGTCTCCAGCCTGATCTCACACGTCGGCCATCCCACGCGCCGGTCCACGAGGACCGGTGATTCCTGGCCGTCGTGGTGCAGGACCAAGCTGCTGCCGGCGTAGCCGTCATGCCACGTCTCGATCGCCATGCGAAGCCGCGTGGCCGCCGTGTCCCCGATACCCATCGCCGGGGTGTCGAACTGGTAGACGAGGTCGTGGAGTTCAGCCTCGGGCAGGTCGTAGACGTGGTCGTACAACGCGGCGGGGCGGCGACGTAGGAAGCCGAGTTCCGGGCGCTGGAAATAGGGACTGTAGCGCTCCAGGAGGATACGTACGGCGCCGGCCGGCGGCTGGAGGTGCACCAAGGCGGGTAACTGGTCGACGACCGTTGTGTAGTGGTCCTCCCGCTCACCGGGAAAGCCGTACAAATAGTTCCAGTCGACGGTCACATCGCTCTCTTCGCACATACGCAGGAGCCGGATGTTCTGCGTGGCGTGCACTCCCTTGTTCATGATCTTCAGAACGTCGGAGCTGAGGTTCTCGATGCCCGGCTGGATGTGAACCAGGCCCGCGGAGCGCAGCATGGCGATGTCCGCTTCGCCGAGGTTGGACTTGACCTCGTAGTAGAAGTTCAGATCCATGTCGGCGGCGGCGAGCTCGGGGAGCAGGGTCCGTAAGTAGTCCATGTCCAGAATATTGTCGACCGCCACGATGTCGAGAATGCGGTGGCGCTCCACGAGTGCCTGGAGATGCAGACGGACTTGGTCCGGGGAGCGGGAGCGATATTTCATCGTCAGACCGTTCAACCCACAGAAGGTGCAGGTGTGCTTCTCTCCCCACCAGCAGCCACGCGCGGCCTCGTAGAGAAGGGTGGGCTTAACTAAGGACCTGATCGGGCTTTTCTCAAGAGTGCTGAAGTAGCTGTCGTAGTCGGGGCACGGTACTTCGTTCATCGGCTGCGGCGCCCTGGGCGGGTTCGTCACCGTGGCGCCGTCCTTCGTACTCCATGAAAGGCCACTGACCTCTTCCACGGGAAGGACACCATCGAGATGATCGATGAATTGCACGTAGGAACGCTCGGCTTCCCCGCTGATGACGTAGTCCACGAAGGGGAAGTTCCGCTGCAGGGCCGGTCCCATCGGGGCATCGCAGTTCCCACCGCCGAAGAGGACGGGGATGTCCGGGGCCAGTTCCTTGATGCTCCGGGCCATGGCAAGCGAGGGCACGTTCTGCTGGAACGTACTGCTGAACCCGATGACGTCCGGACCAGTGGCGACGATCTCGCGCGCCAGCATGGTGATGAAGTCGGCGGCGTGCTCCGCCATCACCTCGGACTTTCCCGGGTCGAGGCTGTTCTCGGCCAGATGGGCACGGAAACGCTCACGACGCCAGTGCGGCGTTCCGTAGAGCGCCGATGTGAAGACCCAGTCGCCCATACCGTGCCAGACGCCGATGTTCGCGACGTAATCATAGTCGTGGGGCGTGATCGCACCGTCAGTGACTTCGTAAAGGTACTCGGCCCAGCGCAGATTGAGGAAATGCGAGCGCACTTCGTGCCGGCTGCGGCACTGGTCGGTTTGGACTTGCAGAATTCCAAGTGGCAAGGAAGGCGTCGCTAGTAGATGCCACGGCATGGAGACAAGTGCGATCCGCATACCTCTGCCTTCTCGTCAGATGGCCTTAACGGTCGGCTAATGTCGAACGAAGTTCTGCATCTGGTGGCGTGGCGCGTTTCACTGGCTTCTAGCGTCAGGCACTACTGGGGCGCACGCAAGGGGCCGGAGATGAAAATTTGAGTTTTGATGTAAGAATTCAGCCAGGAGCACTGAGTGGCGATTTGGTGTTGTCACGTAGTTGGTGTGCAATCGTCTGATAGCTCCCAGTACGTAAGCATTGACGAGGTTGGTTCACTGTCCGGATCGCTGGTGATGCCCAGGATGGGAGTGCTCGTTGGGGTTCGCCTCGGATCGCCCAGGTGGGCTTGGCGAAATTGTCGGCTCCGAGGTTTTCAGAGGGCGTTTAATGCAGATGAATTTTCCCTTATGTCTTGGTACTCCAGCCGTAGATCGCGATCTTCACGCCGGAGCGGATGTCGCGTTCGTCGTCGATACCTTCTCCCGCCGCATCATCGGCTGGCCCGCGGCCACCACCAAGCACACCGAACTCGTCCTGTCCGCAATGGAGATGAGCCGGTGGCAGCGTGACCGCGAGGGCAACCGTCACCAGCCGGGACAGCTGGTCCACCACAGCGATGCCGGCTCTCACCACACATCGTTCGCCCTTGCCGAGCATCTTCACCAGGGCCGACACCCTTGCATCAGCCTGGCCGCCACAGACTTTGAAACTGGCCGAAGAGGGCCGGATCGTCCTGGACGACCGGGACGAGTGGAGCGCGCACCAGCCTTCGGCAGCGGACGAGAACGCCTACCTCGAGGAGCACGGATTCACCGAGTACGCCCGGTGGTACCTGGGCATCGAGAACGCCGCCGCGCACCTGCACGGCCTGCTGGACGGCAGGCGGGCCGCGAACCGGTGACAACGCCGAAAAAGGGCACCCTCACCCGGCCCCCGGCGACGGATCGTCCAGTGGCGCTAGGCGTCGTCGCCCCGCTCGCCCTCCGCCTGGGACGGCTCGCTCCGGGGGACGTCCGGGTGCTGTTCCGTTGCGGTTTCCTCGCCCGACTCATCCCGCTCGCCCTCGGCCTGCGAGGGTGTGCGCGAGTACCAGGCGTCGTGTTCAGGGGCTCCGGACTTCATGACGGGCCTCCTTCGTCGCTCACGTCCATCCTTCCCTCTCAGGCCGTGTGGCGACCTGGGCCTTGAGCGTGACCCAGGTGACGGAAGGTGGTGTGCGATAAACAATACCGTATCCGGGACGGCTTTTCCGCACACTCTTCTGGGCGCCACCGGGCGCGCATCCAGTAGACCCGGTCCGCCCATCCACGGCCGTTTACAGAATGCCATTGGACATGAGTTTTTCCGTCTCCCTATTTCCGCGGAATGTAGATCCACCCCGATAGCGCCGGCCGCCTGCTGCGCACCTACCGACGCACCATCGATCACCAGGAGTCCTGAGCGGCCCACCGGCCGGCGCCGTCCCCGTGCCAGCATCATCGTCTCCGCAACCGGGTCTTCATAGGGGAGGACGGCGGCGCCTACAAGTCGGGCACGGGGGAGGCCGGCGAGGCGGCCTGGATTCGTCCTCGGTGACCCGCTGCCGGCCCCGGTTGAGCATTCCAAGCCCCGCACCACGAACCCGCGCCGGCGTACAGCCCCGGTCGCGCCGGCACTCGTGCCAGGGGCCGTGCCGCTCAGTCCGGGAGGGTCGCCGGGCGGGTTCGCGGGCGGGGAAGGGGCGGGGCCGGGCGCCAGTCGGCGCGGTGGTTGCCCTGGCCGCGCTTGGGGCGCCGGGTCGGCCAAAGCAGGACGTACCCCGTCGAGAGCAGGACGAAGCCCAGGCGCAGCAGCCCCCGCGCGGAGTCCGACGGCACCAGCAGCGCACCCCCGTACAGCAAGGCGAGCGCTGTCCAGCTCCACCACGGCACCAGCCGGCGCTGCCCGACCCCGTCCCAGAGCAGGGTGCCGAGCAGGATGGACGCCGTGTAGTACGTGTAGATGCTGGGGTCGAGCAGGATGCGGGCGTTGGCGCCGAGCAGCACCACGCCCGGCCAGCGCCCGCGCCACACCGCGACGGTGCCCAGGCCCATGCCGACCGCGAACTGCGCCGGGCGATCCCACCACGGCGTGACCGGGTCCGAGACTCCCAGCCAGCGCAGCGAGGAGGCCGGCTGGTTGGGGATGGTGAACTTCGCTGCCGCGAGCGAGCCCAGATCGCCGAGGTAGAAGGGCAGCCACGCGAGGGCCACCAGCCCGCAGAACCACAGGAAGGCGCGCAGCCGCGCCGGGCGGGGCAGCGCCAGCAGCAGCGGCAGGAAGGACAGCGCCCAGGGCTTGGAGTCGACGGCCAGCGCGAGGTAGGTGCCGACCATGGTGGGTCGGTTCCGGACCAGCGCGTGCACGGCGAGTGTGGTGAAGAACAGCGCCAGCACGTCGTCGAGGTGCCCGAACCGGACGGCGACTTCGACCCACATCGGTATGAAGGCCAGGCCGGCCACCAAGATGCGCTGCTGGAGCCTGCGGTGGTTCATGCCGGTTCCGCGGTGGTACCAGGCGGCCGTCCGGCCGACCAGTACCAGGACCACCAGGCCCAGCGCGGACATCGTCGCCTCGGCCAGCAACTGCCCGACGCGGTCGGAGAACGGCGCGAACAGCCGGGCCGCCGCCAGGCTGGCCGGGCCGATCTGGAGTTCCGGGTGGTGCGCGTACACCGACAGGCCGCCACCGGGCCGGCCACTGAAGAGCAGTTGCTCTCCCTGGCGCAGGTAGTGCCACGAGACACCGCCGGTCGGCGCCACGACCAGGAACCAGAGAACCGTCCACGCGCTCAGCAGGACCAGATGCCTGCGGAACTGGAGGCGGCTCGTCCGCTCGGTGCCCGCACCGGGTTCCTGGCCACCTCGTGCCGCGGTTTCTGCCTGCACCTGCTCCTCTTCCTGTCCGGCAGCACGCGTTACGCGGTCAGTGAGATCGGCCGGATGGGGCATCGGTTCACCAACTCGGGAAAAACTCTGGCAAAACTCTCGTATGGCTGACCGGGGCAGACCGGCGTTCTGCGGTGGGCACGACGCCGCGTCCGCCTGGGGGGACCACGCGCACCCGTAACGCCATCAGCTCCTGCGCCGTAGCGCTGTTGTGCGCCACTGCGCTGACGGCCTGCAACGCCGGGGCCCCGGCCGGACTCATGCGCTACTCGATGTTCAAGGGGACTTCACGTCCCTGCCGGCACGGCCCCGCCGGCCCGGCGGCTATCCGGAGCGGCGGCTATCCGGAGCGGCGGACGGGGCGTCGTCACGCAGGCGCGGCGAGCGGCGGGTGCTCCAGCACGCGGGGCTTGTACTCGACCAGTTGAATGCGGCCGTCGAAGGTGCGGTGGTTGATCATCTCGAGGGCGACATCCGGATAGCCGTCGTAGATGCGTTCTTCGCCCGTGGCCCCGGTGATCACCGGGAACATCACGACCCGGAAGCGGTCGACGAGTCCGGCCCGCAGCAGGGACCGGCACAGGCTGAGGCTGCCGATCGTGCTGAGGAGCCCCCAGCCACTCGCCTTCATGGCGCGGACCGCCTCGACGGCGTCGTCGCGGACGAGCGTGGAGTTGGCCCACGTCAGCGGCTCCTCGAGCGAGGAGGAGAACACCACCTTGGACGCTTGCGTGAGCTCGTCGACGGACGCCTCCTCTTCGGGCCTGAAGTCGTCCTGGCCACTCGGGACATCGCCCGCGGCGAAGCCCGACATCAGGCGGTAGGTGTTCGCTCCCATCAGGTAAGTGGCCTTGGGCTGGTCGCCGAGCCATGCGAGGTACTCCGGGCCCTCCAGGCCCCAGAAGCCGGGCCATCCCTCTCCCGATGCGCATCCGTCGAGGGAGGTGATGAAGTCGACGAGAAGCTCCGACATGCCGGTGTCCTTTCCTACGGTGTGACGAGCTTGGACCGGCCGGGAGCCGGAAACTCACCGCGGGCCGCCGTTCCTCCGCCTCTCCGTGCACGAGAAGGTGCTTCACCGGATGAGCAACTGACCCTCCAGGACGAGGGCACGGCCACCGCGCTCGCTGCCGCACCGACCCGCGGGTGGCGGGTGCGCGGCGCCACGCGCCCGTTCCGCCCGCCGGAGGCGTTAGCGTGGGGTCCCGGCGGGCGGAACACCGCGGGCTGCGGGGCGGGTCGGCTGCCCGCGCGGTCGTGCCGCCAGCACAAGGCACCGGGCGAGAGCGGAGTGGTGGGTCGTGGAGGAGCGCGTTCTGGGGCGGACCGGCCGGAAGGTCGGCGTGGTCGGGCTGGGCGCCTGGCAGTTGGGCGCGGACTGGGGAACGGTCGACGAGGGCGAGGCACGGTCCGTGCTGTCGGCGGCCGTGGAGGCGGGCGTGACGTTCATCGACACCGCCGACGTCTACGGTGACGGCCGCAGCGAGCGACTGATCGGCCGGTTCCTCGCGGACAGCGGAGCGCAGGGCATCACCGTGGCCACCAAGATGGGCCGGCGCGTGCCGCAGGACCCGGCCGCGTACACGCTGGAGAACTTCCGCGCCTGGACCGACCGTTCCCGCGCCAACCTCGGCGTCGACCGTCTCGACCTGGTCCAGCTCCACTGCCCGCCCGCAGCGGTCTACGCGGACGACGCGGTCTTCGACGCCCTGGACACCCTGGTAGCCGAGGAGCGCGTCGCGGCGTACGGGGTGAGCGTGGAGACGAGGGCCGAGGCCCTGGCGGCGATCGCCCGGCCCGGGGTGGCCAGCGTCCAGGTGATCCTCAACATGCTGCGGCTCGGGCCGCTGCGGGAGGTCCTGCCGGCCGCCCGCGAGGCCGGTGTGGGCATCATCGCCCGGGTGCCGCTGGCCAGCGGCCTGCTGTCCGGGCGCTACGACGAGAGCACCACGTTCGCCGCCGACGACCACAGGAACTACAACCGGCACGGCGAGGCCTTCGACGTCGGCGAGACCTTCTCCGGCGTCGACTTCGCCACCGGGCTCGAAGCCGTCCGCCGGCTGCGCCCACTGGTCCCGGACGCGGCCACGATGGCGCAGTTCGCCCTGCGGTGGATCGTCGACCAGCCCGGGGTCTCCGTGGTGATCCCCGGCGCGCGCAACCCCGAGCAGGCCCGCGGCAACGCGGCGGCGGCCTCCCTTCCGCGCCTGTCGCCCGAGGCCCTGGACGGCGTGCGCGCGGTGTACGAGGAGCTGATCGCCCCCCAGGTGGCCGATCGCTGGTGACGTGACGTCAGTGCCACGCACGCCGAGGAAGGGTGCCGCGTCTCCCAACTCGGCGGCGTGGCCGCGGCGTTCGGGCGACAGGTGGCGGCGACGGTCACGATCGCAGCCGCCGCAGGGCCGGGTCGGGGCAGTTCCTGCTCTGCGCATTGACGGTGAGCACTGCGCGCCGGTAGCTTCTGGCCGATGGTGTGACAACGTTGTCGGTCATGATCTCTGCCGCCCTCCGCGGCAGCGGAAAGGAGCCGCTTCCCATGCGCTCGCACCGCCTGAAACTCGCTGTGACCGGAGCCCTAGTGACCGTTCTGGCGGCCGGTACCGTGTCCGCGGCGTCCCCCGACGCGATCGCCCGCCCGGCCGGCTCGGGCCGGGCCCAGTCACCGGCGAGCACGAACGCGTTCCGCGCCACCGCGACGTACGCGTCGCTGGAGAGGTACTTCGGCACGACGGACGGCTCCGGCCTGTTCCACGAGCAGTATCCGGTGGCGGCCGGCGACAACCCCTACTCGTACGAGTGGCCGCTGTCCCAGGCGCACGTCGCTGCACTGGACATCTCGGCGGTCGATCCCGGCTACCAGGAGCAACTCGCGGCGGTCGACCGCGCCCAGGAGCACTACTGGAATCCGGTCGGCGGGACCACCGGGGTGCCCGGCTACGACTCCTACGTCATCGCCCCGTACGGAGCGGGCGGCGACCTGTTCTACGACGACAACGAGTGGGTGGGCCTGGAGAAGGTTCAGGACTACCTCCAGCACCACGACCGTGCCGCGCTCGCACGGGCGGAGCAGATCTTCACGCTGGTCAGGTCCGGGTGGGACACCGACCCGAGCCACGCCGATCCCGGTGGCGTCTTCTGGACCCAGGCTCCCTGGAGCCAGGACCGGAACACCGTGTCCAACATGCCCGCCGCCGAACTGGGACTGCGTCTCTACCAGATCACCGGCAAGCGCGCCTATCTCGACGACGCCAGGCGGTTCTACGACTGGACAAACGCCCACCTGCAGAGCCCCGACGGGCTCTACTGGGACCACGTCAACCTCGGCGGCGACATCGAGAAGACCTTCTGGTCCTACAACCAGGGCGTTCCGATCGGGGTCAACGTCCTGCTCTACCAGGCCACCCACGACCGGACCTACCTCGCCCGCGCCGAGCGGATCGCCGAAGCCGCCTACAGCTACTACGTCACCGGCGGCAGGCTCAAGAGCCAGCCGGTGTACTTCAACTCGATCTTCTTCAAGAACCTCCTGCTGCTGCAGTCCGTCGCCGGAGGCAGCACGTACCAGCGGGCGATGGCCGACTACGCCGGCTGGGTGTGGACCACGGCCCGGGACGCGAGGACCGGCCTGGTGCACTTCGGCACGAGCGGCGCCACCCAGGCGATCGAGCAGGCCGCCACGGCGCAGATCTTCGCGGTCCTCGCCTGGCCGCGGTCGGCGTGGCCGACGCTGTACTGAGCGGGGCGCCCGGACGGGCAGCAGCAGAGCGACGACGGTGACGGGCCGGTGGCAGTGGGGCACTCGCGCGTGGCGGTGGGACGGCCCGGGAACGACCGGGCGCGTCAGGCGGCCGGGAGCGGGTGCTGCGCGGTGAGAGCGCCGGTGATCGCGGGGCGGACCCTGGTGAGCATCAACTCCAGGAATCGGTCCTTCAGGCAGGTCCTTGCGTTTCGAGCATGGCGGGGGTCTTTCTCCTCAGACGAGGTCCGCGGCGCGGACGGTGTGGAGGTGGATCACGGCGTCGTAGGCGTGGGCGAGGGCGGTCTTCGCCGGCTGGGACGACCAGTAGAGGCCGTAGGAGCGGGTGGGACGTGCGAGGGACAGCCGGTCCTTCGCGGCGGGCGGGGCGGTGCGCAGGTCGAGGACGCAGCCGTGGGGGTGGACGCGGTCCGGGGTGTGCTCGTTGTAGCCCCGGAGGGCCGGGGCCACGCGGTAGGTTGCGGGCTGCTGGGCGTTGGGGCCGGGCAGGGCGTTGATGGTGCCCTCGTTGAAGGTCAGTCCGATGCTCACATAGCCGTCCCCGAGTTCCCTGCGGAGGAAGGCGCCGACCGGCTCGGGGAACTCCGGCTCTCCGAGACATAGGAGATGTGGCCGTTGTGGGAGGCGAGCAGGATGCGACCGCCCCGATGGCGCAGCCACCAGGCGGTGTTGGCGGCCTCCGGGCGGATCGGCGCGTAGAGCGCCTCGATCCGGTCGGCCAGGTCGGGGCGATGGGTGTCGGCGACCGCGACGCCGATCGCCAGCATCCACAACTGGCCCGGGCGGGCGTCCCGGTTAGCGATCGTCTCCAGCAACTGACCGAGATGCAACCGTTGGTGCTGAACCCGTGCAGGTCGAGGTAGAGCTGCCCGTCGGGGAACTCCGGGGTCAGCAGGTGCGCGGCGTGCACGGCCAGGGCGGACTTGCCGACGCCGCCCATCCCGTCGATCGCCACCGTCGCGGACTCCCGTGCCGCGGCGAGGAGTTCGTTCAGCTCCCGGCGGCGCCCGGTGAACGCCGCGACATCGTGCGGCAGATCGTTGCGCACCGGGGCGGCGGCAGCAGCAGGCTGCGCCCCGCTCCGCGCCCGCTCCCACACCCCGCGCAACGGCCGGGGATCGCGCCCCGCCACCCTGCACAGCGCCACCACGGTCGGCCAGGGCGGGACGGCCTGACCGGAGAAGTACCGTGACAGCGACGAGCTGCTGCCCTTCACGTCACGGGCCAGATCGCGCAGGCTCCGCCCGGTCAGGTCGCGCAGTTCCCGCAGCTTCTCGGCCAACTCCTCGCCCAAACCGGCCAGCCTCTCACCGACTCCACATGCCGACCGTAGGCTGGCGACTCCGAAGCCCGGCGGCGCAACCGCTCCCTCCTCGCCCCGGCGGCAGACGCAGCCCTCTCGGCGACCGCGTGGGCGCCCCCAGCGTGTCCCTGACCTGCCGCGGATCCCGGCCGCCGCCCCCGACCAGGGCCGCGGCTGCGACGAACTGCCCTCCCCAGGATGCGGCAGGCTCACTCCGGGGAAGCGGACGACAGGGACTTCATCAGCTGGCGCATGGTCGGCAGGAGAGCGGGCCGCAGGAACGTCGTGTCGGCACTGACCGGCCGCAGGACCGCGCCGCCGGTGGCCGGAGGCGTGCCGGTGCCCTGCCATTGATTGATGCCGTCGAAGGTGAGGGAGAAGACCGCGCCGCCGTCGAGGGCCCGGATGACCTGACGCTTGTCGCTGAGGATGGAGTACGCGCGCTCGCCCAGGCCCGTGACCGGCCTGATGACCCCCGAGACGGGGAACGCGGCGTAGGTTCCCTGGCCGTTGACCGCCAGGTTGCTGTTCTGCACGCGACCTGCGTCCTCGAATTCCGCCTGGGGATCGGCCTTCTTGTGCAGGTCGACCGTCACCGTCGCAGTGTACTCAGTCGTCCAGCCGTCACCGGCCGATCTCGTGCCGGACAACACGCAGGACACATGGTCGAGAGCCTGCCCCCTGAGCACCACTCCGGGGTCGGCATCGAACTGCTCAAGGCCCAGGGCCTCGGTGAACGGCTCGAGATGCGCGGCGGTGCAGGTGCTGTCGGGTATGCGGTAGCCGTGCAGGTCCAGCACATGCGTACGGCCGTGGACCACGGCGACGAGCACCGCGCCCCACACCAGGGAAGTCGCCACGACCGCGGCCGCCACCGCCCCCACATCCTCCTGCCCGTCCACCCGGCGGCCGGGGACCCGGACGACGGACGTCCGCCCCCCTCCAGTTCATCGCACTCCGGCCCCACTTCGTCGCCGTCGCCCGCCAGTTCCGGCTCGGTGATCATGCGCGGTCCTCCCCTGCTCGTCGCCTCCCCCGCCGTCGAGAACCGCGGTGACCGCGGCTCCTCCACAACGAGGGCCCCCGGCAGCGTATGCACGGAACGCCCGTCCGGACGACCGAGGTTGACCACGCAGCGGCAGGCGTTCGGCCGCAGATCGCCGAGATCGCCGGGATCTCCCCCGTCAGTCGTGTGTCGTGGGGTGCAGGACGGCTTCGGCGATCTCCCGCACCCGATCCCTGGTGATGCCCGCGCGCTGCTCCACCGCCAGCGGATGGCCGGTGGGTTCGAGCTCGACAAGGGGGCGTCGCCCGACCTCGCGGGTGTGCACGTGGGTCTTCAGATCGAGGGTGCGGGGCGAGTAGGGCGCGAGCGACGTGCACAACCAGCCGAAGTAGGGCTCCTCGCTCTCCCGGCCGGGCGTGTTCCACAGGTCCAGGGCGCGGGCGAAGTTGTCCCGGCTCAGGGAGACCCACACACCCCAGGAGAAGACGCCGGGGCTCCCGAGCACAGGTATCTCGATCAGGCCTCTGACGAAGAAGTGCTGCGCCTTGATGACGCATTGGTCCGAGGAGAGCATGCTGGCGCCGTCGCCCTCGAAGCCCGGGTCCCAGACGTCTGGAGCCATGGTGGAGTACCCCAGGGGCAGCTCCGCGTGGTGTTCACCGCAGCAGGAACAGGTGTACCCGAGATCGTCGGTCATGAGCGGAGCCTAGCGACGCCCGCTACCTCGCCGGAGGCGGAGGCGATCGCCGACGGCCTCCACGCGCGCACCGACGGCTTCACCCGGCCGCCACGGTCCACACCGACCACCCCCCTCGCGGCACCGACCCCCACCCATCGCTCGCCCACCACGGAACCGCCTGAGCGCTTCGGGCCCGAGGCCGAGCCTGCCCGGCGTGGGTTCCTGAGGGAGGTCTTCCGGCACGGTGACGCGGCCGTGGCATCCGCCGCGGGGGCCGGAGAAGCATGCGCAGGCCTCCGGCGGTCCTTGTGACTACACGCCCGCGGCGGTCACGACGGCGTCGGTGGCGAAGCCGAGGAGCAGTCCGAGCAGGATCATCCAGCTCGTGAGTTCCTTCATACCGGTCTTGCGGGCCACCGACAGCAGTTCGATGACGACGTAGAGGATGGAGCCGGCGGCAAGGCCGAGGAAGGCGATGGACAGGTAGTCGTTGACGACATGCTGGCCGACAAGGGTGCCGAGGAAGGTGGGACCGCCGCCGATCAGTCCGAGGAGGGCGAGGCGTGACCAGGAGGGCCGCTCGCCTTCGGCGGACAGCGGGGCCACGATGCCGAAACCCTCGGTGGCGTTGTGCAGGCCGAAGCCGATGATCAGCAGGACGGCGAGGGAGATCTCGCCCGAGGCGGCCGAGTTCCCGATGGCCAGGCCCTCGGCGAAGTTGTGCAGGCCTATCCCCACGGCGATCATCATCGCGAGACCGGCGGCCCGCGAACTCTTCGCGACCGGCCGCTCGGTGACAGCCGCGGCACCCGGACCCTCGGACAGACCAGAGGGGCGGCGACGGGCGCGGCCGGCCAGCCAGCGGTCATAGTGGACGAGGCCCATGAGCCCGGTTCCGACGCCGGCCGCCAGCATCGCGCCGCCCGCGACCGCCTTGGTCCAGCGATGGTCGCCGAGGGCCGTGTCGGTCGGCTCCCACGCGGCGGTGAGCACATCCCAGATCAGGAAGAGCAGGATGCCGATGGCGACGGCGTTGAGTGCCGCCCGGAGCCGGGGCGCGGGCCGCTGGAGCCGGCCTATCGGCAGTCCGAGGTAGATGGTGAAGCCGGCGATGGCGCCGAGAAGGACGATGTGGGACGAGGACACGTGCGGCTCCGGGGACGGGGAATATGCCGCGCAGACCCTAGAACAGGCAAGGCTCACCTAACAAGCGAACGAGACGTCGGACCGCCGTGGGCCGTGGAGCCGGACACCGGGGCTGTCTACTACGTTCAGCCGGATGGCGAGCCGTGGTTCGCCAACTCCTCCGTCGTCGTCTGGGTGCAGTGCCTGCACCACTACGGGCTGCGGGTCGACACCTGCGATCTGCTGCTCAATGCCGGTGACCACGAAGAGAGCGCTGTCCTGGCCGAGTTGGAAGAGCTGGCGGCCGAGCTGGAGGAACGCGATCCTCCCGCGTTCGCGGGGTACCAGGGATACATCTGGCCCGAGTTCCTGGCGCGTTGGTTGTGGTGACGGCGGCCGACGGCGATCTGGACACCGGCTCGCGGTGGCCGTGCTCCGCAGCTTCTGCACGGCTTGTCCCGGGGCGACGGCAGGCAGGACGGGGCTCCCGCGCGGCTGGATCGTCAGGCGGTAGCGGCAGGCGTCGTCGGTGAACGCGGTGCCGGTCGGACCCGTCGGGCAGGTCAGCCGGGGCCCTGGGCCCCGGGCGGTGTGACGAGCAGGTCGCACCTGCCGATGCCGTAGGCGAGGAGGCAGATCGTGTGCGGGTGAGGAACCGCCCCGGATCGGTTGATGTGGACTTCGCGGTCCCCGACAGTCACGCTGTCGGGCTGGATCCGCCACATCGTCCGGCAGACGGTGACACGAGTGATGCCCGGCCATCGGCTGTCCAACGCCGCTATCAGAGGCGGCAGTTCTCGGCCCAGGTCGTGCGAACGCGGCCACCACGTGCCGTCGAGCCGCTGGGGCGCATCGCTCAGCGGCCCCAGCCGCACCCGTGCCGGGCGGTCTTCCGGGAGCTCTGACAAAGGGTGCTCGGTCACGGCCAAATCTGCCGAGCTCCTTCTACCAGCTCCGGAGGCGGCTCCGTAGCGCGGGCCGGGGCAGGATCCGGAGGCCGGGAGGTGTCGATGCTGAGGTTGAGGCGCGTGCCCGAACCCGTATCGCCGGCGGGATAGCTGCGCTGCTCGGTACTCGCGAACAAGGAACGCAGCACCTGCGCCACGGACCTGGCCACATCCGGCGAAGCCGCGGTGATGCGCACCTCAGCGACGCCCGGCGCAGGGAGAGAGGGATCCGGTGAGAGGAGTGTCCCCGGCCGTTCCCGGCGCCGCCAGTCGGGCGCCTGTCCTGTTCGGGACGCAGCGTGGGCCTGGGGGTCTGTGGACGCGCCGCCCTTGTATTCCAAGGGCTCCTCGGGATCCTGTACTCGGTCGACCGCCGTCGACAGACCACTGCCTGCCTTTCCCTCCGCTGCGCGTCCCCCGTCCTCGGCCACGGACGGGACCTCGCTTCGTTCGGGTTCCGTCGCGAACTCCTCGCCTGAAATTTTACGGGAAGACGCGATGTCCGGGCTGCCGCGAGGGGGAAGATTTTCGAACCGTGCATAATCAATGGCGAAACGGCCGGTGGTCGTCGTCATGGGGTGGACCCGTCTCCGGCCTTCGCGAAAGCGTGACCGGCATTGACCTTCATCAAGAACGGCGCCCGCATGGCAGCCGACGTACAGAAAGCTCTCGATGCTGCAACCCTACCGCTCAGACCAGCGGAACGGTTGTCGGCCGTCATCGCCCTTCCACTGGGGAGTAGGCTGAAGACACCGAGGGTATTTCGTGCACCCGCATTCAGCTCGTGTCGTTTTCGGCGATTGATGACCACCGGGCCGGCGTTCCGGCCCGGGGTGAGGTTCGCGCCATGACTGCGACGGCTGTGCGCATACCGGTGACCGAAGAAGCCCCCAGGAACCCCGCCTCCCACCGGCTCCGTCTCTCGCTGGCACCCGCGGGCTCCGCGCCCTCCAGAATCGACGGCGCCTGGTGGCCCTACTCCCGTGATCTGGCCGCGGAACTCCCCGCACTCGTCGACGAACTCGACCTGACCTGGGACCGGATCACCCACATCACCGTCAACCCGACCTACTGGCCGGTGATCCCGCACAAGGTGCAGGGCAACGGCCATGTGGTGAGGGTCGGTTGGTTCAAGGAGGAGCAGGATCCGCATCAGCTGATGCTGCTGTCCTACCGCGCGGGCCGCTGGGACCTCCTCGTGATCCCACCGGAGACACCTCCCGCCACCGCCGCGTGGCTGATGACCGTCGCGGCCGACCCCCTGCGAACCACCACGGGAAGCCAGTTGATGGCGGAAGCCGCCCAGCGCACCGCCGAGGAAGCCCAGGACACACCGGAGGCGGTCTGGGACTCCGAAGGAGGCCACGCCGCCCGCTCCGAGAGCGCGCCGCCACGCGATGCCGCGAAGAAGGCGGCCTGAGGGCGCCCCGACAGTGATCCGAGTGCGGTCGCCGCCTCCCCGGGCAGTGCCCTTGGGCACCCCTACGGCAATGGCGGCCGTCGCCGCCCGATCGCCGCTCCCCTCCGGCCGTGCGGCCGGACCGTGGAGCCACCTACGGAAGTGACACCCATGATCGTCCTGATCACCCTTCTCGTCATCGTCGGTGTGGCCGGCCTGATCCTGCTCACCATGAGCGTCCACGACGTCCAGCAGTACCAGCGAGGCGTGGTGTTCCGTTTCGGACGTCTGCTACCGGACATCCGCGGGCCCGGGTTGCGCCTGATCAGGCCGATCGGGGACCGGATGCGCAAGGTGTCGGTGCAGACCGAAGTGCTCGGTGTGCCGGCGCAAGGAGCGATCACCGCGGACAACGTCACGCTCACCGTCGACGCGGTCATCTACTTCCGTGTGCTCGACCCCGTCAAGGCCCTGGTCAACGTCACCGACTACCGCGCGGCGGTCTCCCAGATCGCCCAGACCTCGCTCCGCTCGGTCATCGGACGCGCCGACCTCGACACGCTGTTGTCGGACCGCGACCACGTCAACGCCGAGCTGAAGAAGGTCATGGACGCACCCACCGAGGAACCGTGGGGACTGCGCATCGAACGCGTGGAGATCAAGGACATCGCGCTGCCCGAGTCGATGATGCGCTCGATGTCCAAGCAGGCCGAGGCCGAACGTGAGCGCCGGGCCCGTGTCATCGCCGCGGACGGCGAGTTCCAGGCCTCCCAGCGCCTCACCGACGCCGCAGCCACGATGGCCGACACCCCCGGCGCACTCCAACTCCGCCTGCTGCAGACCGTGGTGGACGTCGCCGCGGAGAAGAACAGCACCCTCGTCATGCCCTTCCCCGTCGAACTCCTCCGCTTCTTCGAGCAGCACGACGACGGCCAGCACGACGGGACCTCCGCACACCGCGAGACCCATCCGTCCGTACTCGCCGACGCCGTCACCGCCGCGGCTCTGCCGGCCGGCATGACCGTGCCCACCGCCAACTGCGACGCCCGCGCCGACCGCGCCCAACTCGCCCGCGAGCGACGCACCAACTGGCCCACGCCCGAGCAGGTGGCAGACGAGGCCAGCGCGCGCGACGCGACCCCGACTCCGACCCCGAACTGACGGGCGGCGCGCCCTCCAGCCAGGTCGCACGCCAGGGCTGGAGGGCCATTCGACGGATCATTCCGGCACGCTGAGCGTTCGCTCCCGACCGGCCTCGTCGGGTTGCCTACTCTTGTAGCCGTAACTCTCCCGGGCCGCGGAGAAGGTGAGCCTGTCGATGAAGTGGCGGTCGGGAACCGCGCCGCACGACGTCCCCGGCGTCGGCCTGGGTGACGACCCGACGCTGTGCGAGCATTGATCCGGTACGCGTGACCAGACGAGCCGGGATCTTGCCGTGCGGAGGGCCTTTCGCAGAGAGCCACAGCACCATCTGAAGCCGCCCCAACCCTCAAAGGGTCACGTCCTGACGCCTTCCTCCAGTTTTGGTGGGCCGGCCTGATGCAATGCGCTCCGGTTGAGTACTGCGCGGACGCGCTCGCGGATCTCTTCCGGCGACCCGTTGGTGATGCGCGAGCCGATCCCGCACGCGGCGGCTCCAGCCGCAACCCAGGCAGGGACATCTTCCGGGGCGATGCCGCCGGTAGGGACTAGTGGCGCTTGGGGCAGGGCAGCCCGGATGTCGGAGATCCACGTCGGCGAGAGGGCGCTGGCAGGAAACACCTTGACGGCATCGGCGCCGTGTTCGAGGGCGCGCACGATCTCAGTGGCCGTGCCGCAACCGGGGATGGCGGCAGCGCCGTGCCGCTGCGCGACCCGGATGACGGAAGGTTCCACGTTCGGGGCGACCAGGAAAGCCGCACCGGCTTGGATCGCCGCCACGGCGGCAGCCTCATCGAGAACGGTGCCGGCCCCGATGACGGCGTCCGGGTGCGTGCGGACGAGTTCGGTGATCGCTGCGAGCGCCTCGCGGTTGGTGAGCGGCACCTCTACCGTACGCAGCCCCGCGGTGAGCATGGTGCGGGCGGTGGCTACGGCGCTGGCGGCGTCAACAGTTCGGGCAATGCCGATGACGTGCTGGGCGAGGGCTTCGCGGATGATGTCGTGTCGGTACACGTCAAGGACCTGTCTCTTCTGGTCGGGTCGGGGGATTGCGAGTGATGGCGCGCCTCAGCGATCGACCTCGTCCCTGCCAAGTTCGGCAGCCGTCGGCAGGCCGCCGATGTCCGTGACCTCCCCGACGACCAGCGCCGCGCTCACTGCTCCAGCGTGAAGCGCTTCGCGGGGGTCTCTTCCCCGCAGCCACGCTCCGAGGTATCCGGCGACCAGTGCGTCGCCGGCCCCGACAACGTCGACCACCGAGCGGGCAAGCGTCGGCTGCCGCCAGGTGCCCTGTGCGGTCGTGACGCTCGCCGACTTGTCGGCGTGCTTGACCACCACCGTGCCGACTCCCCGGTCGAGCAGTGAATCGGTTTCCTGACCGAGGACTTGGAGCTCGTCGTCGCCGGCGAAGACCAGGTCCGCGCGATCCAGGAGTGGCCCCACCACCGTTCTCCACCGTAGGCCGGAAGCAAGCCTGTACCGGATGTTCGGGTCGAAGGACACCGTGGCCCCCTGCTCCCGAGCCATCTCCAGGAGGCTGAGGACTGCAGCGTGGGCGGCGTTCGAGAGCATGGCCGTGATTCCCGTGACGTGGACGAGGCGTGCGCCGGACAGCCCCCTCGCTCTGACGAACCGGGCGGACATTGCGGACGCTGCCGAACCCGTCCGGCGGTACTCGACGTTGATGCTCCGGGCCGGGTGGCTGTCGCGTAGCAGCAGCCCGGTCGGGCGGACAGGGTCGATCTCGACGGCAGAGACGTCGACGCCCTCGGCTCGCAGCTCACGCAGCACCGCGTCGCCCGCCGCATCGGCGCCGACCCTTCCGAGCCAGCGGGCACGCAGGCCCAGGCGAGCCAGTCCAACCGCGACGTTGGTCTCCGCGCCGGCAATCGAGGCCCCGAACACCGTAGCGCGGTTCAACGCAGTACCGGGTGATGCGACGAGCAGACGCATCGCCTCGCCCAGAACCACGACGTCAGCGTCGCCTACGTCGGGAGAAACACCCGAGGCAGCCCGTTCTGGCTCAGGACCGGACATGCCCCGCGCCTTCCGGAAACGGGAGGGGGTCCATGTCGATCAGGTGGCGCGGGCAGAAGCCGAGCAGCCGGCGGGCGGCCCCGGTGTCGATGGGTACTTCGCGCCCCAGCAGCTCGCGTCGTGCCTCCGTCACCGGATGGTAGGCGGCCATGAGTTTCGCGGTCGGATACGGCGCCAGCGTTTCCGGTGCTGCCAGGAAGACCTTGTGGAACCCGGTGAGGGGTGCCGTGATCGCCAGCCAGCACGCTTCCGCGGCGTCCCGGACGTCGAGGTACGACCATACGTCCGGAGCGCCGGCCATGGGGTCGGCCACTGTCTGCGCCAGGCGCTCGCCGGCGCGCTCCGCGTTGGTCACCAGCGGGAACCGGAGCCCGACCAGCGTCATGCCGTGTCGCAGCGCCATCACCTCGGCGGTGTCCTCGTCCACCCGCTTCGACAGGCCGTAGGCATCGGTGATCTGCAGCGGCAGGTCCTCGTCGATGGGCACGTAGGCAGGGTGCAGGGCCCGGGCCGACCACGGCAGGCCCAGGATCGAGTAGCTGGACGCGAACGCCAGCCTCGCGATGCCTGCCTGTCCCGCTTCCTCCATCACCGCGAACGTGGCCCGGGTGTTGGTGGTGAACACCTCCAACGGCGTGCCATCGTTCGGCGAGGACATCGCCGCCAGGTGGACGACCGCGTCCACGCCGTCCAGAGCGCGGCGCACAGCTTCGGGGTCGCCCGCATCTCCGACGACCACCCGATCGGCGCCGAGTTCGTCCGGTTCGTCGAGCACCAGGGCTGTGACGCGCACACCTCTCGACAGCAGGTCCGCGACGACGACCCGCCCTATCAACCCCGCGGCGCCGGTCACCAGCACGCGGCTGGGCTGGAAACTGCTGGTCACGGGGCCTCCAGACCGCCGTCGGGGCGGCGCACACGCGTTGCCCACTGTTCGAACAGGAATTTGGTCGGCGTGAAGCGGCTCGCCGCCTTCTCGTCGAGATCGACACCCCAGCCGGGTTTCTGCGACGGCGTCAGGTGGCCGTCGGTGACTACCCGAGTCCCGGGGAACACCTCATGGGTCGCGTCGTTGTAGGCGTGCGACTCCTGGTATCCGAAGGCGGGGGTGGAGATGTCGACGGCGAGGTTCGCGGCCACACCGACGGGTGAGATGTCGCCTGGCGAGTGGAAGGCGGTGCGGACGCCGGCCAGCTCGCACATGGCGGCGAGCTTCCGCGTCGGGGTCAGCCCGCCGATCGAGGAGGTGTGGAACCGCACCAGGTCGACACCACCGCCGCGGATCAGGCGCGCGGCCTCCGGCAGTGAACCGATCTGCTCACCTACGGCGATCGGAACCGGCGAGGCCACGCGGACCTCGGGGAGCCGGTCGTAGAGTTCCGGCGCGATGACGTCCTCGAGGAACGACAGCCGGTACGGCTCCAGCGCCCGTGCCAGGACTACCGCCTGTTTGGGCGTCAGCCGGCTGTGCACGTCATGCATCAGGTTGACACCTTCGCCGAGTCGCGCTCGCGCGGCCTCGAAGAGGCCCGGTGTCGCCCGCAGGTACTGTTCTGCGTCCCAGCCGTCGGGGTGCGGTGAGCGGGGGTAACCACCGGGCGAGCCCGGCGCGCCGTAGGTGCCGAGACCGGGGCCGCCCACCTGGAGCCGGACGTTGCGGTATCCCTCGGCAATCAGCTGCTGGGCCTGGTCCAGGGTGTCCTGGACCGTCGCGCCCGCTGCGTGCGAGTACACCTCGACCGCCGCACGGCAGCGTCCACCGAGCAGTTCATGGACCGGCATCCCGGCCCGCTTCCCGGCGATGTCCCAGAGGGCCTGGTCCACGCCGGACAGCGCGTTGTTCAGCACGGGCCCGTTGCGCCAGTACGAGGAGTAGTGGACCTGCCGGGTGATGTCCTCAATGTCGGACGGATGCCGTCCGATGACGAGCGGCGCTACGTGCTCTTCCAGCGCCGCTACCACGGCCGCATAGCGTTGGGTGAAGGTCGCGCAGCCCAGGCCGTACAGGCCGTCGTCCGAGGTGTCGACCCGTACGACGACGAGTGGCATGCCCTCCGGCGCGGTGACGATCGCCCGCACCTGGGTGATCCGCAGCGAGTCCCGAGCGGTCCAGGGCGGAGCCGTCTCCGGCAGCCTCCCTTCGGCGTCCAGGAGCCGGTCAGGCACGTGTGGCTTCACAGAAGGTCCTTTCCATGGAACAGGGACGGTCCGCCCGGGGCGGCGTCGTTCAGCCCTTGAGGCCGGTGAACGAAACCCCGCGGATGATGTAGCGCTGGAAGACGAGGAAGAGCCCGATCGGCGGCAGTGAAGCGATGAACAGGCCCGCGATCAGCAGGGCTTGGTCGGATGTCTGCGCCAGGCGGGGCAGGGCGACGGCGAGCGGCTGCTTGTCCGGACTCGTGATCACCAGGAGCGGCCACAGGAATTCCGTCCAGGCGGCCATGACCGACAGCAGCGAGACCACCGCCAGGATGGGCTTCGACATCGGCAGGACGATCCGCCAGAAAACGGTGAAGGCCCCGGCACCGTCGACCTGCGCCGCTTCACACAGTTCGCGTGGGATCTCGTCGAAGAATCGTTTCACCAGAAGGATGTTGAACGTGCTGGCGCCCGCCGGCAGCCACACCGCGAACGGGGTGTCGATGAGGTTCCAGCCGATCAGCGGGAGATGCAGGATCGTCACGTACTGGGCGATCAGCGTGACGGTTCCCGGCACGAACAAGGTCACCAGGATCGCGCCGTAGACGTACTTCCCGTACCAGGGCTTCAGCACGGACAGCGCATAGCCGGCGGTCGTCGCCACCACGATCTGGACCGCCCACACTCCCGCGACCAGGACCACCGAGTTGAGCAGGTAGTGCCCAACCTGCAGGGTGTTCCAGGCGTCGGCGATGTTGCCCCAGTGCGCATGTGACGGCCACAGGGCCATCGGATGGTGCAGAAGGTCCTGGGTGCCGGTCACGGCGCCCTTGGCCATCCAGAACAGCGGTCCCGCTCCCTCGACCAGCAGTGCGACGAGGAGCAGGCCCTGGACGGAGGACAGAGTGGCGCGCACGCCGCGGCGTCGCCGGTCCGCAATGCTGATCAGTCCGGCGTCGGAGGTTTCCTTCACGAACTCCACCTCCTGGTGGCGCGCAGGTACACCGCGGAGAGCACGCCCAGGACGGCGGCGAGCAGGACGCTGAGCGCCGAGGCCATGCCGTAGTCGCCGTCGACGAACGCGTAGCGGTAGATGAGGAACAGGACGGTGACGGTCGCGTCGTTCGGGCCGCCGTCGGTCATCACGAAGGGCTGAGTGAAGACCTGGAGCGTGCCGATCAGCTGGAGCAGCAGCATGACGAGAACGACGCCGCGCAACTGCGGGAGCGTCACATGCCATATGCGGCGGAGGATCGACGCTCCGTCCAACTCACTCGCCTCGTACAGTTCCCTCGGAACCGAGTGAAGTGCGGCGAGGTAGATCAGGACGCTGCTGCCGGCTCCCGCCCAGGTGGCCTCCAGGACGAGGCTGGGCATCGCCCAGGTGCTGGACTGAAGCCACGGGTACGGTCCGAGGCCGACCAGGCCGAGGACGTGATTGAACAAGCCCGCGTCGGGGTCGTAGAACCACTTCCACAGCAGGACGGCCACCACCGGCGGCAGCGCCACGGGCAGATAGACCAGCACCCGGTACAGCCCGCCAAACCTGCGGATCGTGGACATGGTCACGGCCATGAAGAGTGGCACGGGGAAGCCGATCACCAGAGCGAGCAGCGTGAACCACAGCGAGTTCCTGACCGCGGTCATCAGCACCGGGTCGGCGAACAGGTTGGTGAAGTTCTCGAACCCCACCCAGCGGGGCGGGTCGGTGAGGTTCGTACGCTGGAAGCTCATCAGAACGCTGCGGACGATCGGTCCCCACGAGAAGTACGCGAAGACCACGAGCGCCGGCAGCAGGAAGGGCAGGGCGGTCCAGGCGTCCCGACTGCGTGGGCGGTTCCTTGGCTGACGGCGCCTGCCCGCCGCTCGGGTCCTGCCGCCCGGCCTCGGGGCAGGAGCCGTCCCGGGACCTCCAGGACGGGCGGGGATCGTGCCCGTGTCCCGGCCCGCCCTGATGCCGGCTGTCACTGAGCCCTCTTCAGTGCGGCGGTCACCTTCGTCTCGGCGTCCGACAGCGCAGCGTTAATGTCCGTCCCGTGCTTCGTCAGCACCGCCTGCACCACGTTGTCCAGAGCCGCGTAGAGGTCCTGGGCGGCAACCGGGGGCTCCGCCTTGTAGGTGAGCTTGGCGTCGCCTGCGATGTAGGGCTGGTAGTGGGCCACGGGCAGGTTGACGTAGGGCTTGATTGCCGCCTGGATCTTGTCGTACGCGGCTCGGCCGAACACCGGGACCGTGGGGATTCCTACCGGGATGCCGTCGGCGGCACTGGCCTTGGCGCTGGGGGCGGCAATCGTCTCGTCGTAACCCTGACGCAGCGACATGAAGTCGATGAACTTCACGGCCGCAGCACGCTGGGCCGCGTTGGCTCTGGCGCTGACCATCCAGACGGTGCCGCCCAGGAGCGTGGCGTTCCCGCCGCCCTGCGGCATCGCGCCGAGCCCGAGCCTGGACGTGTCGCCCTTGTAGTTCGCGACATAGTGACTGATCAGGTCGGGGGCGGAGACGAACATGCCCACATTGCCTGCCGCCATGTCCCTGATCAGGTCCTCCTGGCCGCGCAACTGGTTGGTGCCCATGGACTTGTCGTCCCAGCGCATCGCGGCCAGCAGCGCGAGGGCGCCCCGCGTCGGTTCCGCGTTGAACGCCGGGGCGTATCCCGAACCGGCGGCGATCTCCATCTCACCGCCGCGGGTGTACGTCTCCGCGGTCAGGTGCCAGCCGCCGGTGTTCTGGGTGGTCATCTCGCCGAAGCCCGGGACTCCGGTCTTGTCGGTGATGGCCTTCGCGGCGGCTCGGAGTTCGTCCCATGTGGTGGGCGGCCTATCGGGGTCCAGCCCGGCCTTGGTGAACAGCTCTCGGTTGTAGGCCAGGCCCAGTGAGTAGGCGGAGGCGGGAAGGCCGTAGACGTGGCCGTCGCGGGACGTCATGGCGATGATGCGGGAGTCGTACTGGGCGAAGATCGGGAGGCCCTTGGCCTCCGCCGTGATGTCCGCGACCTGGCGGCGCTGGATCAGACCCGCCGGTTCGGTCATCGGCACGGTGAGCACGGTGCTCGCGGTCCCGCCCGCGAGCTGGGCCGCGAAGGTTCGGGCATCCCACTGTTGGTCCGAGGGGGAGACCTTGATGCCGGGGTTCGCGGTCTCGAACTGTGCGAGGCGGTCGAGGTACTGCTTACGGGCCGCGGCGTTGGTTGTCGGCGGCATGCCCATCGCGGTGATGCGCACCTGCCCCGGCTTGTCCCCCGAGGATTTGCCCGAGGAACAGGCCGCGAGCGTCGCGGCGGCAGCGGCACCGGTGGCCATCCCCAGCAGGCCGCGGCGGGACAGGGTTCTGGAAGCGGAGAGCTGTGGTTCGTTCATAGCGGGACAACCCCTCTGGTGTTCGCGCGTGAAGGAGGCTCCGGACGACCGCTGTCGAGTCCGGCTGTGGCCCCCAGGGGCGGGCCGGGCCGCCGAAGTAGTGGTGGTGACCATATTTACATCGTGTTAACGTGTCAACCACGTTGGCGAAGTTCGTGGCCCGACCAGACTCACTCGACCTAGTGGCCACCAACGAGTCCCCGGCACGACTA
Organism: Streptomyces sp. NPDC020917; assembly: GCF_044333795.1. NCBI lineage: Bacteria > Bacillati > Actinomycetota > Actinomycetes > Kitasatosporales > Streptomycetaceae > Streptomyces > Streptomyces sp. NPDC020917. Next base: position 157,152 of record NZ_JBIRRR010000007.1, read on the forward strand.
CATTTGTCATGTCAAATCTGAAGGAGTGAGATGGGCAACGCGCCGCTGTACCAGCGCATTAAGGCCGAACTGCGTGCCGCCATCGCCCGGGGGGAGTATGAACCGGGGAGTCCGTTCGTCACCCAGCGCGAACTATGCGAGCGGTACGACGTGAGCACCACCACTGCGGTGAAGGCTCTGAACGACCTGGTCACCGAAGGCCTGCTCGTCAGGCAGCAGGGCCGGGGCACGTTCGTCGCAGAGCGCGGGCCTCAGGATTCGCGGATGTCGGGGGGGGCGGCGTCATCGATCGCGTGCATCGCGCACGGCGTGGCCGGGCCGTATGTGTCAACGATGATCAGTGGTGTGGAATCGGTGTGCTCCGAGCTGGGATACCGGATGTATCTGGCCGACACGGCGCGCCCCGGCGAGAGCGCATCGCCGGAGCGTGAGGCGAATGCGCTGCGCGAAGCGCTGGACAGCCATGCGGCAGGAATCGTCCTGTACCCAGTTCAAGGCCACGCGAACGGCGACCTGATCATGGAGATCCAGCGGCGTGGTGTCCCGCTGGTACTGGTCGACAGGTATCGGTCGGACATCCCGACCGATGTCGTCGTCGTGGACAACTTCACCATTGGATACGAGCTGACCCAGCATCTCATCGCTGCGGGCCACACGCGCATCTTGACGCTGTGGAGTGAGACTGACGTGACCAGTGTGTGGGACCGGCTCAGCGGACACGTGAAGGCCCTACAAGAGGCCGGCGTCGCCGTCCGGCCCGAGTTCACCTTGCTGCGCAACTACCTCGACCTGCCCGAGGAGGGACGGCGCGCGATGCTGCGATCTGCCCTGGAAGGTACCGAGCCTGCGACGGCTGCACTGTGCTCGCAAGGCTTCGTCGTGGCCTCCGCGGCCGCCGATCTGGTCGCACTCGGGCTCAGCGTCCCCAACGACTTCGAATTGGCGGGCATGGACGACGAAGGCCCATTCGACCTGCTGCCTCTGACAGCCTTCGCCGCCCAGCTGCCGAACCGGGAGATGGGTGCGACGGCCATGCGGCTGCTGGCCCAACGGATCCATGAGGGGGATAAGGCCACAGGGCCTCAAAGAATCACACTGCCGACCAAAGTCCGGACCCGCGACCAGACATCCGCACATCTGCGCGTCGTGGGCGGCGCGGCGAGCTGAATCGCTGGGGCCGGGTTCTGTTCGACCGAGCGCGTCCCGCGACGGACCAGGCCGCGGGACGCGTGGACACGGGTTGGCGCTAGTCGTTAACGAGTTGGACCGGGCGAAGAAGGCTTGAGTTCTTGGTCGCGGCGATGCCGTCCCCCCAGGCAGCGAAGTTACGGCCCTTGCCGTCGTTGTCGTTGACCAGGGCCGAAAGGCCGAACGGCACGGTCGGTGGACCTGCCGTCCCAAGGGCGGACCAGGGTACGTCGACCTGGTAGTGCGTCACACTGCCACTACGGGTGATGCTCGCAGTGGCACCAGGGGTCGGCCCGGCGGACTGGCCTGTCGGTGGTGTCCAGGTGTAGACGGCGGGACCGCTGGGCAGAAGCGCGGCTCCGATCTCGACGCGCTGGGGGTTGAGCCCTGGGAGCGCTGGCGTGATCGCGAATTGGATGCTGTCGGCGTTCCACATCAGGCTCGGGTCGGTGTTCGGCTGGTCGAAGACGTTGTCCGTGACGTCAGCGACGAACTCCAATCCGGTGGCTGTGAAGGACGGACGGAGGGTCCCGGACAGGTCGTTCGCACCGCCGTAACCACCGTTGGTGTAGGTCCGGTCGACCTGGGTACCGAGGTTAATCGGAGGAGCGTGGCCGGCGCCCGCCGGTTCGACCGGATTCCAGCCGGTCCAGCCCGCATCGGTGCTCTGGGCACCGCTGCCCTCGGTGACGCGATCGAAGAACCACTGCTTGTCCCACGTGGGCAGGGTGGGCACGTCGGCTGTGATCGTCGTGCTCTGGCCTGGCGGTATGTCGGCGATACCGGTGAAGGTGCCGCTGCCCTGGACGGTGGTTCCGGTGAGGACCTTCCAGTCGACAGAGGAGATCGGGAGGGGGGTCTGTGTCCGGTGGTTGGTGATCGTGATCTTGAGTTGGTTGTGCAGGGGGTTCGCTGACGACACATGGGGGACGGTGGTGACCGTGGTGGCGGCCACCACCGTCGTCTCGGCTGCGAGGCGCATGCTCGTGACGCCGGCGACGCCTGCCTTCACCACTACGGTCCGCTTGCCGAGCTGGCTGTTAGTCGGGACGTCGATGGTGGCTCGGGCCGCGCCGGAGGCGTCGGGCACGAGCGTGAAGCGCTTGCCGTAAACCGCGCCCGTCAGCGGGATCCTCGAGTGTGCGGTGATCGTGGCCGGAATCGACTCCGCGGTGTTCGAGGTCTGCGGAACGGACAGCGTGACGGGCGGCTGGGCGAGGACGTGCATCTTGAGGGTTGCGGCCGCGCCTGCGGCGTTTCGGACAAAGAGCGGGTGCTGGTCGAGGCTGAGCGTGACGGCCCCGCTGACCGGGGTGTAGGTGGACTGCCGGCCGAACTCGTCCGTCACCGTGACGGGGCCGCTCGCGGTCACCTGCACAGTGCTCGGTGTCGTCGCCCACATCACGTGCGTCGTGTTCGAGCCGCTGCCGAACCGGTAGGAGTAGGCGGGAGCGGTAAGACCGTCACTGCCGGTGAACGGCAGGCCGCCAATCTGTCGCAGGATGGTTGCCTGGGTGGCCAGCGCGGGCTTCGGCGCCTGAGCGACCACGCCGGTTGTAGGCTGCTTGAGCAGCCCGAAGTTGTACTCCTTGTTGGTCGAGCCGGTGCCGTCGTTGAGCAGGTCATACCAGAAGTACTTGTCGATCCCCGCGGCGAAGGCAAGCACCGGCAGGCGGACCGCGTAGTCGGCCTGGTCGGCTTCCGTGGCTCCGCCGGGCATCACGGTCTGGCCGCTCTCGGTCAGCCACAGCGGCATGTCCTTGCCACTGTTGTTGTCGCGAATCTGCTGTTTGAGCCAGGGGATCTCCCCAAAGGCGTTCTCCGGGTTCCCGTCGGCGTAGGCGTGGATGCTGAAGGTGTTGATGTACTGCAGCGCGCCGGCGGACAGCAGGCCGCTGATCCAGGGCTTGTCGATTCCGGCGCTGACCGGGCCTATGAGGTTGGTGTCGGTGTGCCCGCCGCTGATCTTCACTGCCTGGTACACCGACTTGAGCATGTTCAGGTAGCAGTTGACCTTTGTGGTCACGGTCTGTGCGCAGGCCGCTGCGGTGTCGAAGCCGCCGTCGAACTCGTTGTAGACCTCGATGTCCTTGGTGTACTGGCCGAAGTGGCTGGCGATGCCGTTCGTGTAGGCGCCGAAGGCGTTCCAGCCGGCCTGGGTGTAGGGGGTGTAGCCGCCGTCGTAATTCGGGTTCGAGTATCCCGAGATCAGCAGGGTGCGGAGACCACTCTGGCTCGCGAGCGGGACCTCTGCGTCAGTGACGTAGTTGCTCCAGTTGTAGGTTCCGGCGGGGTTCTCGACCAGCGCCCAGTTCTGGTCGGTGCGGACCTCGCTGAAGCCGAGGTGGCTGATGAGCGGGAACAGCGTCGCGTCGTTCGGCTGGTGGCCGAAGTGGATGTCCATACCGAAGCGCTGGTCGGTTGTGGAGGTGCCGGGAGCAAAAGCGCTGAGCACCGCGAAGGTGGTCGGCACGGTCGTCGCCGCGGTTCCGCTGCCGGCGGTCACCGACAGTGTGTAGTAGCCAGGGCCGAGCGATGTCAGGTTGATCGACCCTGCACCGCTCACCACCGCCGTAGTGCCGGAGGCGACCTGGGTCCCGCTCTCGTCTCCCACCGTGTACGAGACCGACGTCTGGTCAGAGGAGACGGTGATGGTGCTTGCGCCCTGGTCGAAGACCAGGACCGGATTCGTCACGGTCAGGGCTGCCGCGGCGTGCGCGGCCGGGGCACTTACGGCCACCGCGGCAAGAACGCTCGTGGCGAGTGTGAAGGCAGCGGCCGCCGCCTTCACACGGAGGGTATGGGTAGTACGTCTGATGCGACCTGATCTGAGGTACATGAGGACCTCCTCGAAGTGCCTCCCTCATCCCTGGAAGGCTGTGGCCGAGACGCTAGGCATGACGCGTTAAGGTGTCAATAGATGGGGCCGCTCATCTTCCGATGCGGCCGCCAGAGCAGCCCTGGGCGCATATTTAACGCTTTAAGTTCTGCCCGCACCCAGTAGACAAATTGGTGTCAAATGCAATGAAACACACAAAAGGGATACATGGCCTGCGCCCGTCCCGGACGCACGTCCGGATACTGCTCGGGTCCCCGAAAAAGCGCGGAACTCCGCCCAGGGGACGAACACCGTTACCGGCTCCTGCGAGGATCACCAGGCAGCCGGACCGCGGCGAGCGCATTGCGCTGCATGCGGAGACACGCCAGTTCTGCCCGGAGACGAGCCACTGCTCAGCGACGTCCGCGCCGAACCTCCTCGGTCGCGGCGACCGCCTGATCGAAGGCCGCGATGCTCGCTACGATGCTCTGATCTGTGTGTGCCGTGGAGATGTACCACCGGCCGCCGGGAAGGACAAAGACCCCGTTGCGCAGGAGTTCGACGGCGATCCGGTCGTAGTGCGCCTGATCCGCCATGAGGAAACCATCGAACGTGTCGGGGTCATTTGTGGCGATGCTTGCTTGAACCACCGGGCCGACTTGGTTGACGATCGCCTCGATGCGGTGCTTCCCGAGCGTGTCACGCAGCCCATCCGCGAGCATGGCACCGTGGCGGTCGAACTCCGCGTACACACCCGGCTGGTCGAGGATGCCGAGCGTCGCCTTCGCGGCCGCGAGGACGATGGGATTGCCATTGTACGTCCCGGCGTGCACGACGCCCGCCAGAGTCTGCTCGATGATGTCCGCGCGTCCGCCGACAGCGGCGAGCGGAAAGCCGCCCGCGATCGCCTTCGCCAAGACCACGAGGTCGGGTGTGACCCCGAAGCGCTCGGTCGCGCCCCCTCTGGCGAGCCGGAATCCCGTGATGACCTCGTCGAACACCAGCACGACGCCGAACTCGTCTGCCAACGCGCGTATTCCCTGGAGAAACCCTTCGGGCGGCGCAATGACGCCCGAGTTGCACAGCACGGGTTCGGTGAAGATCGCCGCGATGTCCTTGGACGGATCGGCGAGCACCCGACGCACCGCTTCGAGGTCGCCCCACGGCAAGACCTCCGCGTGATCGAGAGCTTCCGGGCTCTGACCGCGCGTCGCCGGCCGGTCGAGGTTGCCCTGGGCGTCGGGGCGATAGCCGAGCAACATCTGGTCGGACCAACCGTGGTAGTGGCCTGCGAACTTGATGAACCGCTGATGCCCCGTACGGGCTCGCACAACGCGAAGCGCGATCTGGTTCGCCTCCGTCCCCGTGTTGGACCAGAGCACCCGCTCGACACCGGGTATCCGTTCGCACACCATCTCGGCTACCTCGTACTCCAACCGGTGCCCCGCGCCGTAGGTCGCGCCTCTGGGAAGCTGGCGTTCCACGGCGGCGACCAGGTCGGGGTGCGCATGACCGACAATGACCGGCCCCCAGCCGAGGACGTAGTCGAGGTAGCTGTTGCCGTCGACGTCGTAGAGGCGGTCGCCTTGCCCCCGCTCGAAGAAGATCGGATGTGGCTTCATCGAAGCCCGCATCCCTGTCGCCACTCCGCCGGGGAGGGTACGGCAAGCCCGTTCGTACGCGGACTTCGAATTCGCCCAACCCATCGTGCCCATGACCTGTTCTTCCCCTCATCGGTGATCTCGGATTGACTGGGCCGGCCGCTAGCGGCCGGTCGGCCTCAGGAAGCGGAGTTCAGGCGCGGAGGCCAGCGGCAGATTGGCGGTGACCTCGACGCTCTTGTCCATCGCATACAGCGAGTACGGAGCGGTCAGTATCAGCATCCAGGCCGTCTCAGCAGTCCGCCTGCCGATCTTCCTGGCGATGTCGGCACGTTCCCGCTCCGGGCTGACGTTGAAGGCGTTGACGAGCTCGGTCATGGTCGGGTCGTCGTAATTCCACGGGTTGAACAGACCCTTGTGGGCGACGTAGAACTGCTGCGCAAGATAGCTCGCGATGTAGTTGTTAGTCGCGGCGAACTTCGGCTCGGTGACGGCGGTGTACCAATCCGTCGTCTTGTAGGTCACCCGGATCCCGATGTCCCCCAACGACTGCTTGATGATCGGGTCGTACTTCGTCAGCGCCGGCTGGTCGCTGTACGCCGGTAGTACGAGATCGAACCCGTTCGGATAGCCCGCATCGGCGAGTAGCTTCCTCGCTCGGGCGACGTCGTACGGATAGAGGCTCTCCAATGACTTGTCGTACTGCGGGAATCCCTTGATCCACGGCTGCAGGGTGGGAGTCGCGTACCCCTGGTCCAGATTCTTCGCGATCATTTTGCGATCGAAGGCCATGTTCATCGCCTGGCGAACGCGCACATCAGCCAGCGCCGGACTGATGGCACCTGACTTGTCACCGAGCATGAGGCCCCGCACCTGACCGGGGGTCTCCAACACCTTGAAGCCTGCGGAACTCACCTGGGGCGCGGTGTCCTCGTCGACCGGAGCGAAGTCGACCTGGCCGCTCCGCAGCGCGTTGACGGCTGCCACCGTGTCCGGGTAGACCTTCATCACGATGCTGTCGTAGGGGAACTCCTCCGCGTCGCCGTAGCCCTTGTTGCGAACGAACCGGTACTCGGTGCCAGGTGTCGAGGCCGAGGTGTCGAGTTCGTACGGGCCAGAGCCGACAGGATCTGCCGCGAGCTTGTCGGGGGCCTTCAGTGCCTTCGGGCTCATGACCGGCGTGGTCGCAAGGTAGATCTGAATCTGATTGGCGCCTTGCGCCGCCCCTTCCGGTGTGACGGCGATCTGGACTGCGCCGTCGACCACTTTCGCTCCTGAGGCGAAGCGTCCCCAGTTAATCGCGATGTTGTGCCTGATCCAGAAGTTGACGTTTCCGGCAACGGCGTTCGCGTCGAGCGGGGTGCCGTCCGTGAACGTCGCTCCGTCGCGGATCTTGAGCGTCACCTTCGACAGATCGGGAGCGAATGTCCATTCCGATGCGACGCCCGGCCCGAAGCCCATCTGACCGTCCGGGCCCTGTTTCCATCGAATGACGAACTCGTAGACCGGGCGGACGAGTAGCGAATCGTAGTCGCTGTAGCCGGGTGAGAAGTTGTACGCTTGTCCCGCGGTCGGCGAGACCATCGCCATGACCAAAGTTGAGGAATTGCCTGCTGCCGGACCACCGCCTGCACATCCGGCGAGTGTCAGCACCGCCACAGCCGCCGCGATTCCACGGTGTCTCATGAGGGCTCCTTGTCCGCAAGGGCCTTGAGCCGCTCGATCGCCAGTGCCGTCATCCTGCCCCCGGCCTCCGGGACGAGTCGCGATACCGTGCCGAGCCGCGTTTCATATCCGCCGTGCGAGAACGCGCACTCCGTGGGCACATAGCCGACCCACCCGTTCGCGAGTTCGATCACGAAAGTGTAATCGAACGGTGAGCCGTCCTTCGTTTCGAACCCGAGTTCCGAGAAAATCTCTGCGGGATAGGTCGCGAAGCCCACATCGCCTACGCGAATCGCCATGATCTCGGCCTCTTCGAGGACTTCCCGACCCGGCGCCTCGCGTTGGGCACGGTCGATCTCGATGATCTGTTCAGAGAACCCTGCCTGGAGGAACCGATTATCGAAGAAGGTGTACCGGTGCCCGGTCGCACGCAGGTTGTACGCATCCATGTCGACACTCTTCCGGTCCTGTTCCAAGAACCAGCGTGCCGCTTCGACATGCTTCGCCGCCGCCTTGCGCTGCGGCAGCGACAGCCAACCGGTGCTCACGACGACGACCGCGTCCGCGATCTCTCGGGCGGCGTCCATCGCCACGACCGCGGCCTCGACAAGGGCGTTCGACCACCGGTCCGAGAGCGCGATGGGCCCCCACTCCCCCATCTCCCTATGGCCCCAGGGCGCGACGGTGCGCATGCTTCCGGGGTCGGCGGCGCCGCCCTCCACTGTCCAGAAGGGGGGTGCCGACATGTCTCGCCAGTAGAGGTTGCCGCCGGCCCCCTGCAGGAAGAGGAACTCCGCGTCGTACGCAGCACCCAACTTGGTCACGAACGCTCCGGCGATGTCGGCCGAGTAGATCGGTTCCAGGCCGAACATGTGCGGGTGGACCGCGAAGTTCGCCAATCCGCCGACCACGGTGCCGTCGGCACGCTCGGCGAAGAGGACCTGCAGGGTCTCGTCGGCGGGTCCCTCCATTCGCTCGAAGTCGTCCACCCACTGGGGGCCTTCGTTGCCGACCTCACCTCCGGCGTACAGGGGACGGCGGTTGAAGGTCAGTCCATACGTCCGCGCCGATCCCACGCGCAGAGTCACGGGTTCGGCCCGGGCGAGAGCCTCAGCCGCCGCGTCACCGATTTTGACCGGGAGGCCGTGCAGGAAGGGCTCGTCGATCTCCCCGGCCCACACCTGAACCGTTCGGGCGGAGCTGTGCGTGTGGGTGCAACTGACGACCACTCGCTCTCCGGGGAAACCCGTGCGGTCGGCGATGCTCTCCCGAATCGAGGCGACAGTGTCGCCTGCCAGCGCGATGAGATCGCACGACACGAACATGACGGCTTCCGCACCGTGCCGGATGATGGCGACGCGGGCGTTTAGCGGCCAGTGGACGCCGACGATCTGACGATCGCCGTCCTCGTTGGTCTGGCCCGACGTTCCGATGGGCGGTGTGATGTCGATCCGGGCGAACCCGGCCTCATACGGGACCACTGTCGTCTCCTTCCTCTTCCGCCGCAAAGCCTGCGGCCTCCTCGCTCGATGACCGCTCGGCGTCGACCTGGTCGCGTCGAGGGGCGTCGTCCAGGATCGAAGCGAGCAGCATGCGGGTGTACGGATGCTGCGGGTCGTGGAAGACCTCGATCACGCCCCCCGTCTCCACGACCTCGCCTTCCTTCATCACGACGACGCGATCGCAGAAGTCCGCGACGACGCCGAAGTTGTGCGTGACGATGAGCACGGCGAGTGAGAACTCATCCTTGAGGGCGCGCAGCAGATCGAGCACCTCAGCCTGCACCGTGACATCCAGCGCGGTGGTGGGCTCGTCTGCGATCAGCAGCGCCGGCCGCGAGGCAACAGCACCGGCGATCAGAACACGCTGGGCCATTCCGCCTGAGATCTGGAAGGGATACGCGTCGAACGTGCGCAGGGGATCGCGGATCCCCACGCGAGCAAGCATCTCGAGGGCGATCGCCTTCGCGTCCGCGCGTGAAACCGAGCCCCGCGCCCTGATGCCATCCACCAGTTGCGCCCCGACCTTCGACGACGGATCGAGGTTCGACATCGGTTCCTGGGGGACGTACGCGAGGCGACGGCCACGCAGCTTGGTGAACCGGGCATCCGCCAGGCCGATGAGCTCGGTGCCTGCCAGCACGATCGAGCCGTCGACAATGACGGCGTCGTCAGGGAGGAGTCCCAGGACCGAGAGGACGGTCTGCGTCTTCCCGGATCCCGATTCACCGACGAGGCCGACGACCTCGCCCGGCTGCACGGAGAAGGAAGCCGACCGCACGACGTCCTTGGCGACACCACCGTTCCCGTAAGCGATTCGCAGATCTGTGACGTCAAGCAACGCACCTCTGCCGTGTTTCGCGCGCACGACGTCCCCGGGTGCATTCGGCGGGGGCTCCACGACCGCCCCGATCGTGCGATGTGCAGCGGCGTCGCCGAAGAGCTGCTCGACACGCCTGCGGCGGGCGCGTGCGCTCGGCTTGACCTGGGTATTCTCGGCGCGATCACGGATCGAGTTGCCGAGTAGCACGAACGCGGCCATCGTCATACCGAGTGCCAGACCGGGCCAGACGAGCTGCCACGGAGCGGTGTAGTAGTTGGTGAAGGCGTCATTCAGCATCCCGCCCCAGGTCGGTTCCAGCCGATTGCCGAGGCCGAGGAACTCCAGGCCCGCGGTGGCGGCCATCGCTCCCGCGAAAAGGAACGCCGCGAGGACGATCACCGGGCCTCTGACCGCGAGCAGGACGTGGCGCGCGATGATGCGCACGGCGGAGAGGCCGGCGACGCGCGCCGCGTCGACGTAGAGCTCGTTGCGCACGCGGATCGTGAGCGTCCGCACCAGCAGATAGACGCTGGGTGCCTGGAGCACTCCGAGGACGGCGACGGCGACCGTGGTCGAAGCTCCGGTGACCGTGTAGAGGGCGATCAGAAGGATGATGCCCGGAACGGCGATCAGCACCGAGAAGAGCCACATCGTCGCCGACTCGATGAGCCCGCGGAAGTACCCCGCGACCAGCCCGAGGGTCACGCCGAGCGCGAGAGCGACGCCGGTGAGGACCAGCCCCGCGACCCACGCGCCACGCGTGCCCGCAATGATCCGCGAGAGGATGTCGCGGCCGTACTTGTCCCCGCCCAGGATGTACTCGGTCGTGAACGGCGGGGCGTTCGTCAGCGAGAGGTTGACCCTCTCCGCCGGGAAGGGCATGACGAGTGGCTGCAGGACGGCCACGACGCCGAAGACCACGATGACGAAGGTGGCCACGGCGGCGAGCGGATCGCGCCGGAGTGCCCGGAGGAAGCCGGGGGTCACCACACTTTCGGCCACCGTGTCCTGGCGGGGGCTGACGGTCATTTGAGCCTCATCTTCGGGTTCACGAATCCGTTCAGGATCTCGGTGAGCAGGTTCACCACCACGACGACGACCACCATGAACGCGACCGTGCCCATGACCACGGGGACATCGGCACTGTTGCCCGCCGCGATCGCGATCGTGCCGACACCGGGGAGCGCATAGATCCGCTCGATGATGACGGCGCCCCCGAGGATCCCGATGACCTGCAACGAGAGGATGGTGAGCACGGGAGCGGACGCGTTACGCAGCGCATACTTGAGCAGCACTCTGCGGGTGGAGATGCCCCGGGAACGGAGTGTGCGGATGTAGTCCTGCCGCAGGACTTCGAGCAGCGTGCCGCGCAGTTGCGTCCCCACAAAGGCCACCGCGCCCAGCGCGATGGCGAACGACGGCAGGATGATGCTCGACAACCAGCCGCCGAACGACTGCGTGAGGGGCACGAAGCCCGTCGCGGGAACGAGCTTGAGCGTCAGGCCGAAGATGATGTCGAGTACGAGCGCGAGCCAGTATCCGGGGATGGCCTGCACGAACACCGAGAGAAGCTGCAGGCCCCGATCGATGACGCCGCCCGTCGTCGCCGCAGCGACACCGAACGGGATCGCGAGCAGGACGGTGAGCACGATGCTCACGACGACGAGGCTCAGTGTGACCGAGACAGCACCGGCGAGCATGGTGCCCACGTCCTGCCCGTTGAGGATCGATCTGCCGAGCGACCCGTTCAGCACCCCGCGGAGCCAGTCGACGTACTGCACGATGATCGGTTCGAGTAGCCCGCGGTTCTCTGCGAAGCGCCGCACCTGGTCCGGCGAGGCTTGCTGCCCCAGCGCCTGACTCGCGATGTAAGTGCCGCCTCGGGCGAAGAGCATCCAGAAGGTCAGCAGGGTGACGGCGAGGAAGATCGCCACGCCGGTGACGAGTTTGCGCAGTGTGTAGGCCAGCACCGTGTGCCCTCTTCCGTGGCTCGGTCGCTCATCGCCGCGACGGCTGCTACCCGTCCGATCGGTGAGCTCGATCTCAGAGTAATCAGATCAAGTCATCAGATGCAATCAATCAGTCTCATCAGGTGAAGCATTGAAGCTCTGCTGGCGACGGTGCCGCGATCGAAGGGGCCTACGGCAGGCTTAGTAGATTCGCGCCAGCAACCCACCGTCGACCACGAGATCGATACCGGAGATGAACGCGGCGTCGTCCGACGCGAGGAAGGCAGCGGCCGCCGCGATGTCCTCGGGGCGCCCCAAGCGCCCGACCGGGTACTGCCGTTCGATCTCGGCACGCGCATGTGCTGGGTCCGGCAGCGAGTCGAAGTACTCGCGAACCATCTCCGTCTCGATGTCTGCGGGGCAGATCGTGTTGCAGCGGATACCGGCTGAGCCGTGCGACGCAGCGAGTGACTTCGCCATCGCGACGAGTCCGCCCTTCATCGCGCCGTACGCCCCGAGGCCGGCGTCCCCCACCAGCCCGAGCACGGAGGACGTGAAGATGATCGATCCGTGCCCGGACGCCTTGAGCGGGTCGAGTGCACTTCGCACACCGAGGAAGACCCCCCGCAAGTTGACGCGCTCCATGCGATCCCAGTCCTCGAGGCGGGTCTCCTCGAACGGGGCGACCACCTGCACAGCGGCGTTGGCGTGGAAAACGTCCAGCCGCCCGGTCTCCTCCATCGCCACCCGGACAGCCGCTGCATTGCCGTCCGCGGTCGAGATATCGGCCGCGACGCCGACGGCGCGACCCGGAAGGCCCGCGAGTTCGTCGGTCAGCCTGTGCACCGCTTCGCCTCGATCCACGCAGACGACGACGGCACCCTCGGTTGCATAACGTCGGGCACAGGCCGCGCCGATCCCTCCGGCCGCCCCGGTGAGCACTACGGTCCGCCCTGACAGTCTCATATGGGGGACGATAGCAAATCTCATTCAGTGAACTATGCATGTCTCAGTGGGTGAGCATAGATCTGAGGAGGTGGGCTGCCGGCGACCGCCCTCCCACGTCATCGCAAGCGCCCCGCTGCCTTGATGGCGGCGGTTTGATCGCCGAGACCGGAGCGTGGATCATTGTGGTCGTGTCTACGCTGTCGCAGCCCTCGTTCGAGGAGCCGGGCGCGTCGGCGGAACCCGTCGAACGCCTCCCGTCGCCCCCGGCTGCCTGCGTCCGCGTCACCTCCTGTGCAGTTTCCTTCCAACAGCGGGAGTGGCGCCGTGTCCAACGCCCTTGACCGAGGCCTCGATGTGCTCGAAATCCTCGCGCGTCGTGGCGAGGCACGCGTAGCCGACCTCGTCAACGACCTCGACGTCTCCCGCGCCACAGCCTTCCGGATCATGGTCACTTTGGAAGGGCGCGGCTTTGTCGAGCACGTCCCCGAGCGCCGCACCTGGCGTCTGGGACGAGCGATCAGCGAGCTCGCCGCGGCCGTCGATTCGGACGACATCACCAAGGTCGCGGCGACGACGCTCGCCGATCTGGCGGAGCGCACGCAGGAGACCGTCAACCTCGCCACCGTGCATCGCAGCCGGGTCGTCTGGGTGGACACCATCGACAGCCCGCATGCCCTGCGGATGACGACCACGCTCGGGGAGAACGTGGCGATCCACGCGACCGCTGCCGGCAAGGCGATTCTGACCGCCGTTCCTGACGGGGAATGGCACCGCCTCCTGCCGGCCGAGCCGTTCCCCGCCTTCACGCCCAACACGCCGACGTCCATGGAGGCGTTGCGCATTGAGGTCCAGCGCGCCAAGGAACGGGGCTGGGCACTCGACGACGAGGAGTGCGAGCTCAACGGCGTCTGCGTCGCCGCCCCCATCCTCAACGGCCAGGGACACCCGATCGCTGTGATCTCGATCTCGTCGACGTCCGGCCGCCTCCCCGCAGAGCGACGCGTGGAACTCGGCGAGCTCGTGCGCGATCGCTGCGCACGCCTGTCGACACCCTTGACGGGCGGCTGAGCCGCCCACGGAGCGTTTCAGACCTCCGGAAAGAGCACCTGCCGAGGAAGCCCCTCGACCTCGTCGATCAGCAGAGCGCTCCACCCCTCGTAGTCCCCTTGCTTGTAGGAGCGGATGACTTCGCGACTCGGTGCGTGCTCGATCGCGTCCCCGAGATCGTGCAGGACGGTGTCGGTGCCTTCGACACTGAAACCGCCGTCCTCCTCCGCGACGATCACGGCGCCGTCGGGAAGACGGATGACGTGGTCACCTCGGTGCGCGAGCACGAGCGCGCCCCAGTGATGCACGACGTGGCCCTCGACACTCGTCGGATTGATCGTCTGACGTGCCCAGGCGACGACCTCCCCGTCGAGCACGATCTCGTCGCCGGCAGTGAGCCCGACCGTCGCGATGAGAAAGCCGTCGACGATCCGGGAGGCGACCTCGACGCCGTTCAGCGAAAGCGTCGGCGACCGGACCCAGTGCGGCACGAAGAAGTGGATCTCAACGGGACGCGCGACGGACGAGGCAACAACCTCGATCGAGGTGTGGGCCCGACGCGGGTACGACGTCCGCTGCCGCAGCGTCAGAGTGCCGCCCGCCAGCTCGAGTTCGGCGACCGAGTCCGCCGGGAACGTGATCGCGAACGCGTCCTCCCGAACGTGATACGTGGAGGTGATGGCGGTCGCATGCCCCTCGGCGCCGCGCTGCGTGCAGCAGAAGAACGCCTCGTAGAAGTCGCGCATGCGGATGATCGGACCGCCGAAGCCGGCGCAGCTGTCACACCCGAAGCCACCGTTGCCCCGCTGGCCCCGACTGACCGCGTTGTTCCAGATGAGGTGCGCGTCTTCGAGGTACCTGGCCTCGCCGGCGACCCGCCAGAGCCCCACGGCGACGATGAAGGAGTCCACGACGGCGCAGGGCTCGGTCCAGGTGTCCGGGCGCCCGAACCAGTTGTTGTTCGCGTAGTTCTCGGTCATGGCGCGTTCGCGATACAGCCGGTACCGCTCGAGGACGGCATCGAGGTATCGCTGATCGCCGGTACTGGAGTACACCCGCAGGAGGGCGCGAAGCGTCGTCAACGTCGCATGGGTCTGGACGTTCGTGCCCAGCAGGTCCGTTTCGAGGAACCTCCGGAAGCCGGCTTCGATACTGTCGAGCAGCTCAGTGCTCGGCGCGAACTCCAGAACCTGCGACATGCCGTCGAGCAGCATGAACTGGTTGCCGATGTCTGACGACATGACCCAGTTCCCCCACTGCCAGGTGGCGGCGCCGACCATCTCCCCCTGGCCGCGACCGCGCTCCCCGATGGTGACGGGGTAGGTCGCCCACCAATCGCGCATCGGCAGCGCTATCCGGTCCACGAGCCGCTCGAGCAGCGCCAGGGACTCGTCGTCGCCAACCCAGTTGTGGTATTCGATGAGTCCGCGCATGAGCCATCCGTGCGGGCTGCCGAGTTGCTGCTCGTTGAGCGCGTGCGGGTCGATCCGTGCGCCGAAGTAGCCGTGGTCGTTCATGTGCGTGCGCAGTCCGCCCATGATGCGCGCCGCCTGTCCCGAGTCCTCGTCGAGGACTCGGGACAGCAGGATGTTCGCGTGCAGCGTTCTCGCCACCCAGTCGCCCGGCCAGTCGTCCGAGTCGACGTTGGTGAAGATCTGAGGGTCCTGGAAGGCCCGGTACTGGAGGCGGTTCCAGTTCGCTCGCGCCCGGGCTGCGAGGGTGCCACCCACGCTCACCCGCTCGGGGCCAAGTGGACTCCACTGGGACTCCTGCGTCATCGGTCTTCCTCTCTCGGACCCGCGTTCCACCTTCGCGGAGAGTCAGGTAGGCTCACTGATTGAAGCACTCTCTGATCCTACAGTGAGACTGTTGAGGTGATCGGTCGCCATGTCGTCACAGCGCCTCGAAATTGAAGACCTCACGGTCGCGTACGGCCACGGACGGAAGCAACGCGACGTCCTGCACGGCGTCTCCCTGTCCATCAGCGCCGGTGAGACCTTCGGGCTCGTCGGAGAATCCGGATCGGGCAAGACGACGCTCGGGCGTGCGGTGCTCGGGCTCGTCCCGACCAGATCCGGCACGATCCGCTACAACGGTGGGGACATCACGCGTGCGGCCGCGAGCGATCGCCGATCGCTCGCGCACGACGTCCAGGTCGTCTTCCAGGATCCCTACACATCGCTCAACCCGGCGATGACCATCCGCAACATCCTCACCGAGCCGCTCCGCGTGCGAGGCGTCAGCAAAGCGGACGCCGACCGGCGGGTTCGAGATCTGCTGGATCGGGTTGCGATGCCCGCTGACGTGCTCGGACGCCACGCCCGTGACTTCTCGGGCGGCCAGCGGCAGCGCATCGCGATCGCACGGGCCCTCGCGCTCGATCCCGGCCTCATAGTGTGCGACGAACCGGTCTCCGCACTCGACCTGTCGACGCAGTTGCGCGCTCTCGACCTCCTCATCGACATCCAGGAGAAGACAGGGGTCTCGTACCTCTTCATCTCGCACGACCTCGCCGTCGTGCGCCATATCTCGCACAGCGTCGCCGTCATGCGCCGCGGCGAGATCGTCGAGAATGGCCGGACCGAGGCCGTCACGGAGCATCCGCAGCACCCGTACACGCAGCGGTTGTGGGCGTCGAACCTCGTGGCGGACCCGATCGAGCAGGCCGAGCGGCGTCGCATCCGTGCCGAGACGATGTCGGAACCCGCAGCCTGAACCGGCTGGACCTACCAGGAGAGACGCACCATGAATCTGCGCAGCGACCAGTGGTACGGCACGGGAGATCGCAACGCGTACATCCACCGCGCGTGGATGCGACGCGGCGTGCCCTCCGACGCGTTCGGAGGGCGCCCACAGATCGCGATCGCGAACACCGCGTCGGACCTCACCCCGTGCAACGCCCATCACCGCGACATCGCACAGTTCGTCAAGAACGGCATCTGGGAGGCCGGCGGCGTGCCCCTCGAACTCCCCGTGCCGTCCTTGGGCGAGACCCAGATGCGGCCGACAGCGATGCTGTGGCGGAACATGGCTGCGATGGCGACCGAGGAGATGCTCCGCGCCAACCCCATCGACGGCGTCGTGCTCCTCGGCGGATGCGACAAGACGATCCCCGCCCTGCTGATGGCGGCGGCTTCGGTCAACATCCCCGCCGTCGTCGTGCCAGGCGGCCCCATGCAGTCGGGGACGTTCCGTGGCAGGACACTCGGTTGTGGCACTGACGTCTGGCGGCTGAGCGAAGAGGTGCGCGCCGGCACCCTCAGTGAGGAGGAGTTCCAGTCCTCCGACTCCTCGATGATCCGCAGCGCCGGGCACTGCAACACGATGGGCACGGCATCGACCATGGGGCTGCTGGCCGAAGTTCTCGGTGCGGTCCTGCCCGGGCTCGCCGGGACTCCGGCCGCGGACGCGCGATTGCGCGAGGGAGCCCAACTGACCGGCCGGCTTGTCGTGGAGATGGTCCAGGACGACCGCCGCCCGAGCACGCTGTTCAGTGCAGGCTCCTTCCACAACGCGATCGTCGCGCTGTCGGCCCTGGGCGGATCGACCAACGCTGTCATCCATCTCCTCGCGATCGCGGGACGGTTGGAGATCCCGCTGTCGATGGCGGACTTCGACCGGATCGGTTCAGCGGTCCCGCTGCTCGTGAATCTTCAGCCGGCCGGCACTCACCTCATGGACGACCTCTACCGCGCCGGTGGCCTCCTCTCGGTGCTCAAGGAGGTCCGCTACCTCCTCGACCCCGAGGCCCTGACCGTCACCGGCCGGACACTCGACTCATACCTCGACGCCGCTGAGGTCTGGGATCGCGAGATCATCCGGACCGCCGACGAGCCGCTGCTCCAGGAGGCGGGCATCGCCGTACTGCACGGCAATCTCGCTCCCTCCGGCGCGATCATCAAGCCCGCAGCCGCGACACCGCACCTGTTGACGCACCGCGGCCGGGCCGTCGTGTTCGACAGCGTCGAAGACTTCGCGGCGCGCATCGACGACCCCGCCCTCGATGTCGACGCCGACTCGGTCCTCGTACTGCGAGGCTGCGGGCCCAAGGGCTACCCAGGAATGCCCGAAGCATCCAACATGCCGCTGCCGAAGAAGCTCCTCGCACAGGGAGTGCGCGACATGGTGCGCGTCTGCGACGGACGGATGAGTGGTACCGCATACGGAACCGTCGTGCTCCACGTCAGCCCGGAGTCGGCGGTCGGCGGCCCGCTCTCCCTCGTCAGGACTGGCGATTGGATCGTGCTGGACGTCCCGGCACGACGCATAGACATCGAAGTCGCCGACGAGGAATTGCAAAGGCGCCAGCCGTCCGCAGGCGCAGCCGCAGCCTACGCGAAGCCGACCCGCGGATGGGAACGGCTCTACATCGATCACGTGCAACAGGCTGACACCGGCGCCGACCTCGACTTTCTCATCGGATCATCCGGCTCCGTCGTGGCTCGCGAATCCCACTAGTCGCAACGGACACCCGGGACTTGGCCGAAGCTGCCTCAGCGTGTTCCGGCTGCGGCGGCTCGCAGTCCTGGCTCACCCGCGGTCCGGAGGCGAACCCTCCATCCAGATCGTCAGCCGCCAGCCCGACTCCCCGCTCGACGGGACGACGGCGTAGTCGCCCGGTTCGGCCTCGTCCAGGACGAAGACGCGGCCGAGCATGGGTTCGATCCCGATGCTGCGGTACGGGTGGTTCGCCGGCCAGCCGCCGAGGTTGCGCCACAGAGCGACGGAGATCGGCTGCTCGCCCTCGGCTTCGAGGTGGAAGTGAAGGCGGTGGTGACCGTCCTCCACCGCGAGGGAGGGGGTGGAGATCGTCGCGGCGATCGCCGTGCCGTCGGCCGGGCCGAGCCGGTTCAGCGGGAATCCTGCTGGGGACGGCCACGGACCTTCGAGGTAGGGCGCGCGGGTCGGCCAGGGACTCAGGAGGCGGGGGCGATCTTCCCGGAAGATCCTGGTCGGCGTGCCGACCGGGGCTTGGAGCTGGGCTTCGTCCGACAGGTCGAGCAGCCCATGGGCGGCCCAGATGAAACGGAAGCCCGGCTCGGCGGCCAGGCGGTAGTCGGCAACGATCGCGCCGTCGACGACGCAGATTGTACGAGAGAGGGCGAATTCTCCAGTCCGCACCTTGAGGCCCAGGCCGAGACCACTGCCGACGGCATCACCTGGACCGGTGCGGTCACGGCGCGCTGCCCAGGTGGGTTTGGCTGCACCGGCCTCGGCGCTGCAGGTGGCCGCCCCGGCCGCCTCCTGGGCCGACCATGGCAGCGCCCACACCGAGCCGTGGTCCGGCGACCCGCTGATGGTGGGAACACACTCCTCCAGCCCGCCCGCGTCGGCGAATTGGTCACCTGGGCGGGCCGTGGCGCGGCGGGGCTCATCGCGTGACCACAGCCATTCACGGCCGCCGCCGGTCAGGGAGGTCCAGCGGCCGCCGTACTCGGGGTCGGTGGTGACGCCGAGCGGGATCCGAGAGGCCATGTGCGTACTCACCAGTTCGTGTAGGTGCCGTCGGGACGGTGCAGCGGGGAACGCTCGGCGGGGCGGGGCTCGGGGGCGGCGCGTGCGGCGGCGAGGTCGATCTCGACCCCGAGACCGGGCCGCCCCGACGGGGTCAGGCGGCCCGCGGCGGAAGTGAAGCCGATGTCGAAGAACTCAGGTGTGGTCTGGCCACCCCCGGCTCGCTCCGAGCCTCGGGCCGACATCCGCGTCTGCTCCTGCACGCGGACATTCGACGTCGCCAGGTTGAGATGCAGTGCGGCCGCTGCGTTGACCGGCCCACACGGTACATGCGTCGCGATGTCGATGTAGTGCGTCTCGCACCAACCCGCGATCTTCCGCGCCTCGGTGATCCCGCCGGCGATGCCGACGTCGATCCGGGCCACATCCACCAGGTCCTCCTCGACCAGCCGTCGGAATTCCCACTTGGACCCCAGTTGCTCGCCGGCCGCCAGCGGCACAGCGGTCCGGGAACGCAGCATCCGATAGGACTCCAGCCCCTCGGCCCGCAGCGGATCCTCGACGAAGTACGGCCGCGCACCCTCGACCTCCCGGCACAGAGTCACCGCATCGGCGGCCCGCAGCCGGGTGTGGACGTCGATGATCAACTCGACGTCGTGGCCGAGCGCGGCGCGCGCGCTGTGGAACCGTTCGATCGTCCGGCGCAGCACGGTGCCGGGTTCGCCGACCGGGTCCGGGGGAGCAAAGCGGAGGTGCCGCCAGCCGTCGGCGACCAGGGCGCGGCAGGCCGCGAGGAACTCGGTCGGTGGGGCGTTGTCGCCGGGCACGTGGGCGTAGCAGGGCACGTAGTCCCGGACCCGGCCGCCCAGCAGTTCGTAGGTGGGAACGCCGAACCGCTTGCCGGCGAGGTCCCACAGGGCGACGTCCACGGCCGCGACGGCGGACGCCACGATCCGGTCGGCCGGGTAGAAGCCGTTGCGGGCCATGGTCTGCCACAGGTGCTCGATGCGGGACGCGTCCTGGCCGATGAGCAGCGGCCGCAGATGCTCCAGCGCCCCGCGCACCGCCAGGTAGCGGTCGCGCAGACCGATCTCGCCCAACCCGTGCAGGCCGGACTCGGTGTGCACCACGGCCAGCACCATGGCCTGGTCGCCGTCCGGCAGGGTCAGGATCTCGACGTCAGTGATCTTCATCGGTCGGGCCGCTCCGTTCTGCCGTACCTGACTGGGATCGGCCCAGAAGCTGCCGTCGTCGATGCGCGGCATCGCCAGTTGGGGAGAAGATCGACGCCGCGGGAGGTGAACCGGATCATGCCTCCCCCCACCACGAGCGATAGAAGGGATCGTCCGGGCCGATCGAACCGCGCTCGACCGGCTGAGCGGTAAGCGCGGACTTGTACAGGCTGGTGAGGAACTCGGTGGTGCGGCGTGCATCCGTCGCGGTGTGCTCCGGCGGCTCGCCGCGCCGCATGGCGGCCACGACCTTCGCCAGCTGCGGCGTCTGATGTGCGGCGACCGCCGCTCCGATCGTGTCCCATCCCGGGGCGGCCGGCGGCTGATCGGGGGCCGCGGTGAACTTCCAGTGCTCGTTCCGGTATTCGTACAGGTGCCGCAGCTCGACACTGGCCTGGCGGCAGTCGATCCGCAGGTAGGACTCCTGGCTCGCCGACACCACGCTGTTCACGATCGAGGCCTGCGCCCCCGAGGCGAAGGCGACGTGGGCCAGCGAGACGTCCTCGGTCTCCAGTGGCCGGTCCACGGTGGCAATCCGGGCGCTGACTTCGGCCCAGTCCGGCATCAGCCACAGCAACAGGTCCATGGCGTGGATCCCCTGGGTGACTGTGGCCCCGCCGAGTTCCGTCGCCCGTCGGCCCCGCCAGGGCGCAGCGTAGTAGTCGGCCCCCCGGTACCAGGTCGTCTGGCACAGGGCCAGCAGTGGCGGTCCGATCCGGCCGCTGCGCATAAGCGCCCGGAGATGGGTGGCCCCGGAACCGGCGCGCCACTGGAAGACCGGGGCGCAGAACCGCCCCGTCGCTTGCTCCGCCGCCAGGATCCGGTCGTGATCGGCCAGCGACCCGCACAGCGGCTTCTCGCAGTACACCCACGCCCCGGCCCGCAGGGCCGCGACGGTCAGTTCGGCGTGGGTGGCGGACGGCGTGCAGATCAGGACGAGGTCCGGCAACTCGGCGGCGAGCATCGCGAGCGGGTCGTCGTAGTCGGCCGCGACAGCATGGCGCGCGGCGAATTCCGCGGCCCGCGCAGAGTCCGCGTCCGCCACGGCCACGAGCTCGAGGTCCTTGCTCGCCGCACGCACCGCAGGGATGTGGGCGTCCTCGGCGATGCTGCCGGCTCCGATGATCGCCGTCCGGTACGGCCGTGCCATGGATGACTCCTCATATCGCCGATGGCGATGCTCAAGGTGCGGTGGTGGTGAGCTGGACTCCAGAATTAAAGCGTTAACACGCTATGTCAAGCATGGGCCGGTGTCGACCAGTTCAAACCTGGCGAACTCCGAACCTGACCCACCGCAGAACTCGTATGCGACGACAGGTCCATGATGCGGATGCCGGGTGGGCACCGCCATTGACACTTTAACGTGTCATAGCTAGCGTCGGCGCCGTTCGCCCGCCCTCCTGCGAGCGGGAACCTCGTCCAGGAGGACCGTCGTCTTCGGTGATTCCGTTCACGTCGGATCAGCCCGCAAGAGGCGTTTCAGCATCAGCCGTGGACGGGGGGCGGAAGCACCGCCGTCACCCTCGCCGCGGACCGATCCCCAGTCGCCTACAAGATCGCGCAACCCACTGATACTCGGAAAGGCCAGAGGGAACCACATGCTCGACTACGACATGCCACTCGAAGAGCTAAGGACCTACCGCGCGGACATCGAGGCGCCGGGTGACTTCGACGCCTTCTGGGCCGCCACCCTTGCCGAGGCCCGGCAGTTCCCGCTGACCGCAGTCTTCGAGGAGGTCGACACCGGGCTCGTCGGAACCCGCACCTACGACGTCACTTTCGCCGGGTTCGGCGGCCACCCGATCAAGGGCTGGTTCACCGTCCCGGCCGCCGCGACCGAGCCGCTGCCACTGGTCATGCACTACGCCGGCTACAGCGGCGGACGCAGCCTTCCGCACGTCTGGGGCCTGTGGCCGCTGGCCGGCTATGCACACTTCATCATGGACACGCGCGGCCAGGGCAGCGGCGGCAACGTCGGTGACACGGCCGACCCGGTGGGTTCGGGCCCTGCGGGAGCCGGGCACATGACGCGTGGCGTCCTCGATCCGGAGCAGTACTACTACCGGCGCGTGTACACCGACGCGGTGCGGGCGGTCGAGGCCGCGCGCTCGCATCCCCTCGTGGACCCCGCGCGCACCGCGGCCGTCGGCGCCAGCCAGGGCGGCGGCCTGACACTGGCGGTCGGAGCCCTGGTGCCTGACCTCCTCGCGATCGCGCCGGACGTCCCGTTCCTGTGCCACTTCGACCGCGCGGCGTTCGCCTCGCCGACGAACCCGTACCAGGAGATCGCGCTCTATCTCAAAGCCCACCGCGACCACGTGGAGCCCGCGTTCCGCACCCTGGCCTACTTCGACGGCGTGCACATGGCGGCGCGTGGCAAGGCTCCCGCGCTGTTCTCCGTGGGGCTCCAGGACGAGGTTTGTCCGCCGTCCACGGTGTTCGCCGCCTACAACGCGTACCAAGGGGAGAAGGACATGGCGGTGTACCCGTTCAACGCGCATGAGGGCGGTGGCCCGTTCCAGGAGGCCCGGGTGCTCCGCTGGATCACGAAGTACCTCGCGCGATGAGCCTCCTCCTCCGCGATGCCCATCTGACCTACCCGCACAGCAACGGCTTCCACGCGGACGGCGACCGCGTCGCCCTGGTCCGCTACGACCTTGACGCGGCCCGGATCTTCAGCGTCCGGTGGCGGCCCGATGAGGCACGGGACGAGCGGGTGCTGCACGAACTCCCGCCCGACGGCTACGGAACCGACGCCCTGGTCCTCCCCGACTTCGCCCGCGACACCGGCCGGATGGCCGTGGCCCACGACGACGTGCTCTGGGTCGCCGACCCCGGCGGTTCGCTCGAACCCGTGTGGCGGGCGCCGGCCGGTCTCGCGCTAGACCACCTGCTGAGCCTGACGCACGACGGGTCGCGCGTCGCCGTCGGCACCGAGGGTCACAACACCTGGTCGGGCTGGGAGATCGAGGTGTCCACGGGCACGGCGACGCGCGTCTTCCAGAAGACCTGGTGGGCGAACCACATCGCCCGCAGCCCGTACGACGAGCGGTGGATCGCCTTCAGCCACGAGGGAATCGCGATCCAGACCCCCGACCGGGTCTGGGCCTGGCACCCTGAGCGGGCCCCGAACGGGATGTGCGTGCTCGATCAGTACGAGATCTCCGAGAGGCCCGGCGCGTTCGTCGCCGTGGGCCACGAACGGTGGTGCCACCACGACCTTGCGGTGGTCGCCGTCGCCTACGGAGACAGCGAGGTCGGGCCGCGCGGCCTCTACCTCGCAACCCCTGACGACCGCCCGCCGCGGCTGGTCAGCGCCGGCGACCGGTACTGGCACTGCGACGTGAGCCGCGACGGCCGGTACGCCGTCGTCGACACCACCGGTCCGACCGACGCACCGGGGCGCGGCTGGCAGAACGCCGGCGGGGTCTCCGACGTCCTGCTGGTGGACATGGCCGACGGCGCGACCCGCCGGCTGGCCCGCACCCAGGCCACCCGGCACCCATGGCATCCGCACCCGGTGTTCGCGCCGGACGGCTCCGCGGTGCTCTTCAACGACCTCGGCACCGACGAGCGGGGGACGGTCGTCGTATCGCTGTGAGTCCCGACGCGCTGCGCGAAACCGCTACTCACAGAATGAGGACACGAGCCGATGAAGGCCGAACAGGTCACCCGGGCCGGGGCGTATCACGGGGAAGGCCCCGTGTGGTGGCCCGACTGGGGCGGCTTGGTCCACGTCGATATGCTCGCCGGCGACCTGCTGCGCATGGACGGTTCGGGCAATCTGCACCTGCGGCATGTCGGCACCGTGGCCGCCGCGCTGCGTCCGCGCGCAAGCGGCGGAATGGTGCTGGCGCGGGAGCGGGACGTGGTGGTCGCCGAGACGCTCGACGGGCCTCTGCGGGTCCTGGCCGTCGTGGTCGAGGACCCGGATTTGAGGTGCAACGAAGGGTGCTGCGACCCCGCAGGCAACTTCTACGTCGGTACGCTGTCCCGCTCCGGCGCCTCTGACCGCGCCGCCCTCCACCGGGTGCTTCCTGACGGCACGGTAGACACCGTGGTCACCTCCGTCTCGCTCTCCAACGGGCTCGGCTGGACGGCCGACGGCGACTGCGCCTACTACGTCGACACGCCCACCCGGCGGATCGACCGGTTCGACCACGCGCCGGACGACGGGCTGTGCAACCGGCGACCGTTCGTGTCCCTGCCGGAGACGGCCGGACTACCCGACGGACTCGCGGTGGACGCGGAAGGAGGTGTCTGGGTCGCGATGTGGGAGGGCTCCGCGGTTCGGCGCTACTCGGCCGGCGGCGTGCTCGAGGAGGTGATCCAGCTGCCGGTCCGCAAGGTCACCGCCTGCGCATTCGGCGGGGAACAACTCGACGAGCTGTACATCACCACGTCCCGAGCAGGGGAAGACTCTCCCCACCCAGCCGCAGGAGCGGTCTTCCGTGCGGAGCCGGGTGTCCGCGGGCTGCCCGCGACGACCTTCGCCGGCTGAGCAGACCCGTAACGGGCGAGGGCGATCGACCGGCACGGCCAGCAGCGGACTCGCACGCAACGCACGCGCCGATTTGGCACCGTCCCCCGCCACGGCCTCCACAGGGCGCCGGCCGATCGTGCCCGGATGGCCGGCGGTCAGGAACCCGGCGGCCTCCGGCGGGCCAGGCGAGCGGCAGCGACGTGCCGGTCACACAAGCATCCGCCCGCCGCGGGGCGGGTGCGGTAGCGGAGGCCGGCGTGCGTGGCGAGATGTCGTCATGCCCGGCGCAGCGACTCCGGCAGAAAGCCCATACCTGGCCGTTGCCGCGACGGTGTCCAACAGGTGGTCATAGATCGCACATCATGAACTCCTTGTTCAACCTTGTTCGACGGCAAGGAAGTTCTATGCATACCCTTCAGAGGCCCTGACGCCGGGAGGAGCCGCGTCCACCCGCCGTTCTCGGCAGCAATGTCGGGCAACGGGCAGGGGGCCGCACATGATCACCGAGCCGGAACTGGCAGGCGACGACGCGAAGGTGGACCGCAGCGAGAAGAACTGCACGGGGGCAGGCGTCTCTCGCCCCAACCGCCCGCCGCCCGGTGGACGGGTACACGGATGTGGGTGGTGGCGACGGCCGCAGTTGTGGCGACCTCCATGGTCTGGACCGCGGTGCTCATCGTCACAAGCCCTGGCCGTACGCATGAGCAGAACCTCCACGGCTACCGCATACCCGACAGCACCTGCACTGCCGCGAATCTCCAGCCCTTCACCGAGACCCTGGGGCTCCAGCAATTCGACGCCGATCCCGGGTTGGTGTTCAGGGGGCGGCCCTTGAGCATGTGCGCGAGCGGGTCGTCAAATACCGGCCGGTGGGTCTGCCCGAACCTGTTCCAGCTTGCAGTGAACGCTGCCGCCCACGGCCAGGTCCGGCCGCTGAGCAGGGTGCGATGGCAGCCGCTTCGACGATCTGGGCTGAACTGCTGTGGCCAACCGTCCCGGGGGGGCCGGGCGGTTGCCCACAGCGTCTTGCGAGAGGAGATCAGAAGAGCAGCGTGTAAATGCTCCAGTTGGTGCCCACCTGGGCCTTGGGCGCCCAGACCGCGGGCTGCTTCCTGTGCCCTGGTAGAGGTAGAGCAGGCCGTTCGCGTCCCGGGTGACCAGGTCCGGCTTACCGTCGCCGCTCCAAACCCCAACCCCGATCATGGAGTTGTACGCACTCCACCCGGCAGCCGATCTGTACGCGGGCGGCGCACGGTGCAGCAGCGTTGCCGGTGCCGTTGTAGAAGTACAGGATGTCGGTGGTGTCACGGGCGGTCAGGTCAGCCTTGCCGTCACCGTCGAGGTCGCCGACGCCGTTGAGGGCACAGGGGGCGATTCGCAGGGCGTGGCGACTACCGGGCACGTTCACCGCTGTGCTCCGCTCCTCGATCACGCGGCTGGGGCACCTCGGGGTGGCTTCGGCTCTGCATCCGTGACGGGCCGATGGCCTGCGACGAACATCTCGACGAGTCGCTGCTGCTGCTCGGAGGAAGCCTGTTCCAGTTCGGAGGTATCGTCGCCGAGGACGATGCGCGCCTTGCGAAGGCGCCGCGTTGCGAGCCAGGTCTCCACCATCTGCAGGGGCTCCGCGCAGAGCGATCGGCGACAGGGTGACTGCTAGCGCACCGACGGCGATCGCCTCCATGGGCTTCGCGCCCGCTGACACGTCCTCCGAGCGCACGAACTCCACGTCGTCGACGTCGGTCTCCAGCAGATTCGCCCTGAGTTGGACGGTCAGCTCGTCCAACTCGACCTGATCGCTGTCGGGCTCGCCCTCGAACGTCAGCCTCATCACGCGCCCGCTGTCCACGGCATCCCCAGCAAGCGGCCGACAACCCGTCAAGCCTAACGGTGAGGGGCGGGATGCGTCCTGGAGCCCGAAGACATGGCGCCGGCCGGCACGGCGTGGTCGAAGGCGACGGCGTCGGTCAACAGGGGCTGGAATCCGAGGGAGCCGCCCAGCCACCGGGCGCCGTGCCTCCGGTTTCCTACTGCGCTGTAACGCGCGGACCGCTCACCCGGCGGCCGCGTGCGCGGTACTCCGTCCGTCCATCCGCGCCCGGCGAGGTCCGCAAAGTGCGCGGACTGCCGCTCACCGGACTTACCCCCGGTCAGTTCCTCCCGACGGTCAAGGCGGCAAGCACAGGCCCGCTATCCAGTTCTCTGGGGCAACAAAATGAACGCCGAGGCGGCTCGACTACGGTCGGCACTCAATGACACGTGTCACGTGATGCGCACACGACCAGCCCGCTGACCTGCGGAAATACAGGCATTCGCCCGTGCCTCTCACAAGTTCTCACATTCGAACCCGGACAATACAGACACCAAAGGCCGCCCCCGCATAGCGGAAGCGGCCTCTGACCTGCACAAACACCGTCGGGACGACAGGATTTGAACCTGCGACCCCTTGACCCCCAGTCAAGTGCGCTACCAAGCTGCGCCACGTCCCGGTGCTTGGTCGGTTCGGGGGCTTGCCCCCGGGGTGACCTTGCACGAGAACAATACCGCACCTCGGGGGGTGTTCGCGCGCACCCTGGGGGCGGGGGGCGGAGGTAGGGGGAAGGGCCCAGGCGGGTTGAGTAGGGGTACTCATGTGGGGCGGGTCACAGGGGCGGGATCGTGGGGGCATGTCGAAGGTGATTCCTCCGCAGCAGACGACGGCCGCGTTCGCCGTCCAGGCTGCGATCTCGTTCGCGCTGTCGCTGGGTGCGATGGTGGTGGGAGTGGCCTATCTGCCGGTGGGGGCCTGGATTCGGGCTTTCCTGGCCGTGGGGCTGCTCTATGTGGTGACCTCGGCGTTCACGCTGGCCAAGGTCATCCGGGACCGGCAGGAGATCGGGCAGGTCACGAACCGGGTGGACCAGGCCCGGCTGGACAAGCTGCTCGCCGAGCACGACCCCTTCAAGGTCGAGGGGGTCTGAGACCTGGTCGCCGGGTCGCCGTGCCAGGGGACGGCGGGCGGCCCGGCGGCCACTCCGGGAACGGGGCGACCAGAACCACTTCACCCCACCTCCGGGTCGTCCCCGAGCAGATACCGGGCCCCCGAGCCGAGCCGGGCCGCCACGTCCGCGGGATTGGACAGGCTGCAGCGGCTCACCGACAGGCAGCCGCATCCCACGCACTCGGTGAGGCGGCCCCGCAGCCGCTGCAACTCGGCGATCTGCTCGTCGATCCGTTGCTGCCACGCCGTCGCGATGCGGTTCCACTGCGCGGTCGTCGGCACGTGGTCCTCCGGCAGCTGGGCCAGCGCCTCGCGGACCTCGTCCAGGCTGAGGCCGATGCGCTGGGCGGCGCGGATGAAGGCGAGCCGGCGCAGGGTCGCGCGGCGGTAGCGGCGCTGGCCGCCGGCGGTGCGTTCGGCGTGGATCAGGCCGACGTCCTCGTAGTAGCGCAGGGCGGACGCGGCGTGGCCGCTGCGGGCGGCCAGCTCGCCGATGGGGAGCAGGTCGCGCGAAGTGAGCTTCATACACACCGAGCGTAGCGCTTGACCTCAAGCGGGCTTGAAGTTGCACAGTCGTCGCCATGGCAACCATGACGGGGACCCGCCCACACTACGGGTACGACGACCTGCGCGGACTGATGTCGCGCATGACCGGGGACGAGAAGCACGGACCGGCCGCCACCTCGACGCTCGACGTCCTGTGGGTGCTCTACGACCGCGTGCTCCGGGTCTCCCCGGAGACCGCGGACGACCCCGGGCGCGACCGCTTCCTGCTGTCCAAGGGCCACGGCCCGATGGCGTACTACGCGGTGCTGGCCGCGCGCGGCTTCCTCCCCGAGGAGTGGCTCACCGGCTTCGGGGCGTACGACTCGCCGCTCGGCCACCACCCCGACCGCACGCTGGTGCCGGGCGTGGAGATCGGCTCGGGCTCGCTCGGGCACGGCCTGGCGCTCGGCGCGGGCAGCGCGCTGGGCCTGCGGGCGCAGGGGCTGACCGAGCCGCGGGTGTGGGTGCTGGTCGGCGACGCCGAGATGGACGAGGGCAGCAGCCACGAGGCCGTGCAGTACGCCGGCGCCGTCGGCCTGGAGCAGCTGAACGTGGTGGCGGTGGACAACTCCTCGGCGACGTACGGGTGGCGCGGCGGGCTGGCCTCCCGGTTCGAGGCCGAGGGTTGGTCGGCGGTGACCGTCGACGGCCGCGACCACCAGGCCCTGTTCGAGGCGTTCATGGCGCCGCATCCGGGGCGCCCGCACGCGGTCGTGGCCCGGGTCGAGCCCAAGGACGCGGCGAGCGCCGCCCAGGCCACGCACGTCACCGGCAACGCCAACCACTAGGACACGGGGGTACTTCGATGGACACCATGCGTGAGCGTTTCGCCACCGTCACGACCGAACTGCTGGACGCCGACCCGCGGCTCGCCCTGGTCCTCGCGGTGATCTCCTCGGACCGCTTCAAGGACGCGGCACGCGCCCATCCGGATCGGGTGATCGACGTGGGGATCCGCGAGCAGCTGCTGGTCGGGGCATCCGGCGGGCTCGCCCTGACCGGGCTGCGGCCGATCGTGCACACCTTCGCCAGCTTCCTGGTGGAGCGGCCGTTCGAGCAGGTCAAGCTGGACCTGGGGCATCAGGGCGTGGGCGCAGTCCTGGTGAGCGCCGGCGCCTCGTACGACATCGCGGCCGGCGGCCGCACCCACCAGTCCCCCGGCGACGTCGCGCTGCTGGACACGCTGGACGGCTGGACGGTGCACGTGCCGGGGCACCCGGACGAGGCGGAGGCGCTGCTGCGGCACGCGGCGGCGGACGGCGACCGGCGGGTGTACGTGCGGCTGAGCGACCACGCCAACGCCGAGCCGCTGCCGGCCACGCCGGGCCGCTTCCAGGTGGTCCGCGAGGGGCGCGGCGCGGTGGTGCTGGCCGTCGGGCCGATGCTGGACGCGGTGCTGGAGGCGACGGCCGGCCGGGACGTCACGGTGCTGTACGCCTCGACGGTACGGCCGTTCGACGCGGCGACGGTCGCGGCCGCGGTGGGGCGCTCGGTCCGCCCCGACCTGGTGCTGGTCGAGCCCTACCTGACCGGCACGTCGGCGCCCTTCGCGACCGAGGCGCTGGCCTCCTTCCCGCACCGCGTACTGGCATTGGGCACCCGCCGCGAAGAGCTCCGCCACTACGGCTCCTGGCAGGAGCACGTCGCCGGCCACGGCCTGGACGCGGCGACCCTGCGGGAGCGGATCGACGCTTTCCTGGAGGTGTAGTCGGCGGCTGCCGGGAGCTGCCTGGGGCCTGTCCTGGGGGTGCCGATGCGCACGGGCCCCGCCCGGATGTTCGCGGGGGCTGCGCCGATGTCCGCGGGCACAGCACCGAATGTGTACGGGCGGGGCTCGTTTGCCCGCCGGCTCGCCGCGGATTCCCCCGGGCCGGGCGGAGATGCCCGCGGCCGGGCGCGAGGCGTGGCCATGCACCTCCCGCCTTCGTGCCCGGCCGGGCTTCGACCGGGGCCCGTGCGCGGGGCGCGGTCGAAGACGGCCGGGCTTCGACCGGGGCCCGTGCGCGGGGCGCGCTGGCAGTAGCCCACATCGCTGTCAGCGGGCTTGCCGCCACACGGTCAGCGGCGCTGCGTCGCCCTTACGCGCCCGCCGGCTCGGGGCCGTCCTCCGCGTCGCCGGCGTCCGCGGCCGTCGCGGGCTCGGGCGTGCCGGCCGCAGCAGAGGCGGGCGGTGCTGCCGGCGACGGCGCCTCGCCGCCCGCACCCGCGGGGCTGCCCGCCGCACCGCCGCCCCCGGCCGAGCCGCCGTCCGTGCCGGTGCCGGGCTTCGTCGCGCCCGGACGCGCGCCCAGGACGTGACGCCGCGCGTCCTCCGCGCTGTTCTGGGCGCCCAGAGTGCCGAAGTAGAAGCCCGCGACGGTGGCGAGGACCGTCATGAGGGCGGTGACGATGGTCTTGCGCAGGTCGCCGGAGTCGGCGCCGGAGGAGAGCATCGCGACGGCGAGGGCGAAGCCGACGAGGGCCAGGATGAGGACGGCGATGATGCTGCGGGTGAGGCCGCGGACGCCGCGGGGCTCGCGCATGTCGCGCAGGAAGTCGCGGACGTCGGCGTCGGTGGCGGCCTGGTCGATGAGGTGGTCGGTGAGCTGCTGGCGCCACGCGGTGGCCCGGCGGACGTCCATGATCATCGGGATCACCGCGATGACGGCGATGACCACGACGACGGCCGCGACGAGGATGAATGCCGTCCGGCCGCCGATGCCGGGTATCGGCTGGCTCTGAGCGGCCAGCTCGGCGGCCCGCGCCAGGCCGGCGTGGGCAAAGGTGTGGGCCATCGCAGGGTCTCCCGAAGTCTCAAGGGCGGGCAGGATCCCAGCGCGCGCCCCGAGCGGTCAAGTCCGTTGCGAACCACGGGCGTTCAGCCCCGCGTGCGGCCCACACGCACGGCCCCCGCGTACGGCCCGTGGCGGGCCGCTGACCGGGATCGGCAGGTGCCCGCCAGGCCCGCCCGGCCCGTCCACCCCGGCCCGTCCACCCCGGCCCGTCCACCCCGGCCCGTCCACCTGGACCCGCGGGCGCCCCGCCGTCAGGCCGCCAGGCCCCGCCGGCACCCCCGCGGCAGGATCCCGCGAGCATCCTTGCCAAGAAAGCCGCCCTCACACTGGCCCGATTTGCATATTTCCTGTACATATGACCCCATGGCTCGAATTGCGGGCCGTCCCCGGTCCGAGGGCACGGCTCTCCGTGTACCGCCGCCCCGAACCGGCACGACCGGCACGTCTCGGTCCGGCCGGTTTCGATCCGGCGCGTCTCGGCCCGGGCCCACCTCCCCCGGCCCCCGCAAGCCGCAGCACGGGCACCCGCGTCCGGTGAGCGACGCCGCGCGGGAGACTCCGAGGCGCGGCCTGCGAAACGCGCTGCGTGTGCACAGCCTCGCCGGCCAGGTCTTCGTCCTCCAGGCGGTGATCGTGCTGCTGCTCGTCGCGGTCGCCGTGATCGAGCAGGTGGCGCAGTCGCGGCACGACAGCACCTCCGAGGCCCGCAACCGCTCGCTCGCCGTCGCCGAGACGTTCGCGCACTCCCCCGGGGTGGCCGCCGCCCTGCACGCGCCGAACCCCACCGCGATCCTCCAGCCGCAGACCGAGGCCGCCCGCAAGGCGGCGGGCGTCGACTTCATCGTGATCACCGACGCGCACGGGGTGCGCTACACCCACCCCAAGCCCGACCGGATCGGCAAGAAGTTCGTCGGCGACATCGACCAGCCCCTGCACGGACGCCCCATCACCGAGACGGTCAACGGGACCATCGGCCGCCTGGTGCAGGCCGTCGTGCCCATCGAGGACGCCAACCACAAGGTCGTCGGGCTGTCGTCCGCCGGCATCACCGTGAAGAAGATCAGCGGCGTCACCAACCGCCAGATCCCGTACCTGGCCATCGGCGGCGTGCTCGCCCTGGGCCTGTCCACCGGAGGCACCGCCCTGGTCACCCGCCGGCTCCGCCGCCAGACCCACGGTCTGGGACCGTACGAGATGGCGCGGATGTACAAGCACCACGACGCCGTGCTGCACGCCGTACGCGAGGGAGTGGTCATCGTCGGCGGCGACAAGCGCCTTCTGCTGGCCAACGACGAGGCACGCCGGCTGCTCGACCTGCCCGCGGACGTGGAGGGCCGGCCGATCGCCGAGCTGGGGCTCGGCGAGCCGCTGGCCGGCGTGCTGGCCGCGGGCGACCCCGTCAGCGACCAGGTGTTCGCCGCCGGAGATCGGGTGCTGGTGCTCAACCTGCGCTCCACCGACCGCGACGGCGGGCCTCCCGGCAGCGTGGCGACCCTGCGGGACTCCACCGAGCTGAGCGCCCTGTCCCATACCGTCGATCGCGCCCGCGGGCGGCTGAGGCTGGTGCACGAGGCGAGCTCGGCGATCGGGACGACCCTGGATGTGAAGCGGTCCGCCGAGGAACTGGCCGACTGGGGCGCCGGGGAGTTCGCCGACCTCGTCACCGTCGACCTGGTGGACGGCGTGATGGCCGGGGACGAGCCGGAGCCCGGCAGCACCCTGGTGCACCGGGCCGCCGTCGGCGGCAGCCTCGGGGCACCGGTCCAGTCGGTCGGCGACACGTTCACGTACCGGCCCGCGACACCGCCGGCGCGGAGCCTGAGCAGCGGCCGCGCCCTGCTCATGCGCGACCTGCGGGTCGAGCCGGGATGGCAGACCCAGGACCCGGACCGGGCCCGGCGGATCCTGGCGTACGGGCTGCGCTCGTTCGTCAGCGTGCCGCTGCGGGCCCGCGGGGTGACGCTCGGCGTGGCCATCTTCTGGCGCGACGGCCGGCGCGCCGCCTTCGAGGCCGACGACATCTCGGTGGCCGAGGAGGCCGCCGCGCACGCGGCGCTGTGCATCGACAACGCCCGCCGCTACACCCGCGAGCACTCCATGGCGGTGACGCTGCAGCGCAACCTGCTGCCCCGCGGGGTGCCCCGGCAGGGCGCCATGGACGTCGCGTACCGCTACCTGCCCGCGCAGGCCGGCGTCGGCGGCGACTGGTTCGACGTCATCCCGCTGCCGGGCGCCCGGGTCGCCCTGGTGGTCGGCGACGTCGTCGGCCACGGCCTGCACGCCGCCGCCACCATGGGCAGGCTGCGCACCGCCGTGCACAACCTGTCGGCCCTGGACCTCCCGCCCGACGAACTCCTCGGGCACCTGGACGAATGGGTGGAGCGGACGGACCTCCAGGAGGACGCCCCGGACCGCGGCCAGCCGATCACCGGAGCCACCTGCCTGTACGTCGTCTACGACTCCGTCGCCGGCACGGTGACCGCCGCGACGGCCGGCCACCCGCCGCCCGCCGTGGTCCACCCCGACGGAACGGTCGCCTTCCTGCGCCCGCCGGTCTCACCGCCGCTGGGGCTCGGCGCCGGCCTGCCCGTCGAGACCGAGACGCGCCACCTGCCGGAGGGCTCGCGGCTCGTGCTCTACACCGACGGGCTCGTCGAGGACCGCCACCGGGACATGGACTCCAGCCTGGAACTGCTCGGCAAGGCCCTGGCCGGTCCCGCCCGCACTCCGGAGGACACCTGCACCGCGGTGACCGAGGCCCTGCTGCCCGCCCGCCCCGCGGACGACGTCGCGCTGCTGGTGGCCCGCACCCACCGGCTGGCCCCGGACCACGTCGCGGAGTGGGACGTCGCCGACGACCCGTCGGCCGTCGGCCCGCTGCGTGACGCGTGCAGCCGGCAGCTGGAGCAATGGGGCCTGGAGGAGCTCTCCTTCACCACCGAGCTGATCCTCAGCGAACTCGTCACCAACGCCATCCGCTACGCCGACGGCCCCATCCATGTGCGGCTGCTGTACGACCGCACCCTGGTCTGCGAGATCTCCGACGGGAGCAGCACCTCCCCGCACATCCGCCGGGCCGGGGACACCGACGAGGGCGGCCGCGGCCTGTACCTCGTGGCGAGCTTCGCCGAACGCTGGGGCACCCGCTACACCCCGCGCGGCAAGACCATCTGGTCCGCCCAGACCCTCC
Source organism: Streptomyces sp. NPDC020917 (assembly GCF_044333795.1). NCBI lineage: Bacteria > Bacillati > Actinomycetota > Actinomycetes > Kitasatosporales > Streptomycetaceae > Streptomyces > Streptomyces sp. NPDC020917. The sequence goes on from NZ_JBIRRR010000007.1 coordinate 191,349, forward strand.
CCCCGGGCACGGCGCCCGCCGAGTAGCGCGTGCGTCGCCGGAGGCGGGTGACGCGGGCGGCGGGCACGGGCGGAGTGCCGGACTCCCCTGGCAGGGTGGGCCCGCGGGCCGGTGCGCGGCGCCCGGTCGACGGCCCCCGGTAAGGAAATGGACATCCTTGATCGGGGGGCCTAGCGGCGGGGCCCGCCTCCTGAGCAGAATCGTTCACGCGAACATCAGACCACCACGTTCACCTCACCCCGGGCTCGGTGCGGGCCTGCGCGAGGATCCGAGGAGCAGCAACGATGCACGAGGCGGCGGACGCCGGGCCACTCCCCTACTACGAGGATCCGTCGCCCGGTTCGGGAGCGCTCCCTCCGCGGGCCTGGTGGGCGTCGTCGGACGCGCGGCGGTTGAACCTCGGGGGTGCGTGGCGGTTCCGGCTGTCGGCGAGCGCGACCGCGGAGGACGAGTCGTTCGCCCGCCCGGGCTTCGAGGCGTCCCGCTGGGACGTGCTGCCGGTGCCGTGCCACTGGCCGCTGCAGGGCCACGGGCGCCCCGCCTACACCAACGTCCGCTACCCGTTCCCTGTTGATCCGCCGCACGTGCCGACCGGGAACCCGACCGGCGACCACCTGCGCCACTTCGACCTGCCGGACGACTGGCCGGGCGGCGCGGCGGTGCTGCGCTTCGACGGCGTGGAGTCGTGCGCCCGGGTGTGGCTGAACGGCGAGGAACTCGGGGTGTTCAAGGGCAGCAGGCTGCCGACGGAGTTCGAGGTCGGGGACGTGCTGCGGCCGCGCGGCAACGTGCTGGCGGTGCGGGTCCACCAGTGGTCGTCGGGCAGTTACCTGGAGGACCAGGACATGTGGTGGCTGCCCGGGATCTTCCGGGATGTCACGCTGATCGAGCGGCCCGAGGGCGCGGTCACCGACTTCTTCGTGCACTGCGGGTACGACCACACCACGGGCCTGGGCACGCTGCGGGTGGACTGCGAGCCGCAGGGCACGGTCACGGTCCCGGAGTTGGGCCTGGACATCCCGACCGGTGAGCCGGTGATCGTCCCGGTGGAGCCGTGGTCGGCGGAGGAACCGCGGTTGTACGACGCGGAGTTGGCGACCGAGGGCGAGCGGATCCCGTTGCGGATCGGCTTCCGCACGGTGGCCGTCGAGGACGGCGTGCTGAAGGTCAACGGCCGCCGGATCCTGCTGCGCGGCGTCAACCGGCACGAGTTCGACCCGGACCACGGCCGGGCCGTGGACCTGGAGACGATGCGCCGCGACGTGCTGCTGATGAAGCGGCACAACCTCAACGCCGTGCGGACCAGCCACTATCCGCCGCATCCGGCGTTCCTGGAGATGTGCGACGAGCTGGGGCTGTGGGTCGTCGACGAGTGCGACCTGGAGACGCACGGCTTCGAGGAGGTGGGCTGGCGCGGCAACCCGGTGGACGACGAGCGGTGGACGCCTGCGCTGCTGGACCGGGCGGCGCGGATGGTCGAGCGGGACAAGAACCACCCGTCGGTGATCATGTGGTCGCTGGGCAACGAGTGCGGCACCGGCCGGGGCCTGTCGGCGATGGCGTCGTGGATCCGGGAGCGGGACGCCGCCCGCCCCCTGCACTACGAGGGCGACCTGTCGAGCGCGGACGTGGACGTGTACTCGCGGATGTACGCCGACCACGCCGAGTGCGAGCTGATCGGCCGGCGCGCCGAACCCCCGCTGGAGGACGCCGCGTCGGACGCGCGCCGGCGGGCGATGCCGTTCCTGCTCTGCGAGTACGCGCACGCGATGGGCAACGGCCCCGGCGGCCTGACCGAGTACCAGGAGATCTTCCACGCGCACGAGCGGTGCCAGGGCGGCTTCGTGTGGGAGTGGATCGACCACGGGCTGCGGCGCAGGACCGCGGACGGCACGGCGTACTTCGCGTACGGCGGGGACTTCGGCGAGGAGGTGCACGACGGCAACTTCGTGTGCGACGGCCTGCTGTTCCCCGACCGCACGCCCTCGCCGGGTCTGCTGGAGCTGAAGAAGGTCGTCGAACCGGTGCGCATCGAGGGCGACCCGGTGGCCGGCACGGTGACGGTCACCAACCTCCATGACTTCGCGGACCTTTCGGCCCTGGCGTTCCGCTGGGTCTACGAGGAGGCGGGCCGGGCCGTGGACAAGGGGCGGCTGAAGGTGCCAGAACTGCCGCCGGGGCAGAGCGCGGTGCTGGAACTGCCGCCGGTACCCCGGACGCCGGGCGGCGGCGAGGGGTTCTGGACGGTGCGGGCGGTGCTCGCCGAGGACACCGCGTGGGCGCCCGCCGGGCACGAGATCGCCTGGACGCAGTTCGCGGCCGACCCCGAGCCGCACGGACGGCAGTTCGCCCCGCGCGGGAAGCCGCGCTCCCCGCGGCTGGCCGAGGGCGGCATGGTCGTCCTCGGCCCGGGCGTGTTCGACGCGGCGACCGGAGTCCTGCGCTACGTCAACGGCCTGCAGATCACCGGCCCCGCGCTGGACGTGTGGCGCGCCCCGATCGACAACGACCGCGGCATGGACTGGTACCCGCAAGGCCAACTGGAAAGCCAGTGGCGCCGGTTGGGGCTGCACCGGATGCAGCACCGGGTGGTGCGGGTGGCTGTCGGCGGGGACGCGCTGACCGTCGCCACCCGGGTCGCCCCCGCGGCCTCCGACCTCGCGCTGCACACCGTGTACACCTGGTCGGCGACCGGGGACCGCCTCACCGTGGACGTCGAGGTGACACCGGAGGGCACATGGACGCTGCCGCTCCCCCGGCTGGGCCTGCGCATGGGCGTGTGCCCGACGATGGACGAGGTCGAGTGGTACGGCGGCGGCCCCGGCGAGGCGTACACCGACACCCGGGCCGCCTCCCGCATCGGCCGCTACCGCTCGACGGTGGACGCCCTGCAGACCCCGTACGTGCGGCCGCAGGAGAACGGCGCGCGGGCGGACGTGCGCTGGGCCGAACTGCGCCGCGACGACGGCACGGGCCTGCGCGTGGACGGCACGCCGTCGTTCTGGCTCACGGCGCGGCCGTGGAGCACCCAGGAGCTGGACGCCGCGCAGCACACCCACGAACTCGTCCGCGGGCGCACGTTGTGGCTGCACCTGGACCACGCGGTCCACGGTGTCGGCAGCCACGCCTGCGGACCCGAGGTCCTGCCGGACTTCCGGCTGGCGGCCGCCCCGGCCGCCTTCTCCTTCACCTTCACGATGCTGGGTGGCCCGACCCCGCCCGGCCCGAACCGTCCGGAGCACTCGTGACCAGCCCCTCCGTTCGCCCCTACCGGCCGGCGGACCTGCCGGCCCTGTACGACATCTGCCTGCGCACCGCCGACGCCGGGCAGGACGCCACCGGCCAGTACCCGGCGCAGGACCGGGAGTTGGTCGGCGCGATCTTCGCCGCGCCCTACGCGATGCTGGAGCCGGACCTGACGTTCGTCCTCGACGACGGGCAGGGCAACGCCGTCGGCTACGTGCTGGGGACCGGCGACACGGCCGCCTTCGTCAAGCGGTTCAGGGACGAGTGGCTGCCCGGCGTCGCGGACCGCTGGCCCGCACCGGACGGCGAGCCGGCGACGTCCACCGAGGTGATGGCCTGGCTGCTGCACACCCCCGAGCGGTTGGTGCTGTCCGAACTCGCCGCGTATCCGGCGCACTTGCACATCGACGTGCTCCCGGACTTCCAGCGCGGCGGCCACGGGCGGGCGCTGATGGAGGCGTTCCTCGCGGCACTGGCCCGAAAGGGCGTCCCCGCCGTGCACTTGGGCATGCTGACCGTCAACACCCCGGCCAGGGCCTTCTACGACCGGCTGGGCTTCCACGAGATCCCGGTGACGGACCCGGGGGTCCTCACCTACCTGGGCAAGGCGACGGCCTAGAGATCCCGCTCACGCCCCCGAGGCCGAAGGCCGTGGCCCGGGGGCGGGGGCGTTGCCGGGAGGCCCGGGCCCTAACGTTGCCGCATGCACATGAAGCCGTCACGAGTCGAACTGCACCCGCTCACCCTCGCCGACCAGGACGAGTTCTGCTCGCTCGTGCGGGCCAGCGCCGAGCTGCACACGCCGATGCGGCTGCCGGAGACCGCGGAGGCGTTCCAGTCCTGGATGCGCCGCTTCGACGACGGCACCAACCTGGGCTTCCTTATCCGCGTCCGGGAGACCGGCGCGGCCGCCGGCACGGTCAACATCAACTCGATCATCCGGGGCCGCTACCAGGGCGCGTCCCTCGGCTATGCGGCCTTCGTCCCGTCCGCGGGGCAGGGCTACATGACCGAGGGGGTCGCCGCCACCGTCGAGTACGCCTTCGGTGAGCTCCACCTCCACCGGCTGGAGGCGAGCATCCGGCCGGCGAACAAGGCGTCCCTGGCGCTGGTCCAGCGCCTGGGCTTCGCTTACGAAGGCGTCTCGCCCGCCTACCTCTACATCGACGGGGCCTGGCACGACCACGAGCGCTGGGCCCTCACCGCGCCGAGCCCCTGGACACCCGATCCGTCCCTTCCCGCGGTCTGAGGGTCCTGGCGGGTTCCCCGCCTGCGTGGGCCACGGGACGTGCTGACCGGCACCCGTCCCGCTGCGGGGGCGGGGCGCGCCTCCGCGGCGGAACGGGTGCCGTACGGGCTCCTGCGGACGGTCAGGAGCCCGCGCAGGTGAGGCCGGCCGGCGGCGTCGCGGACGAGGCGTTGACGACGAACCCGAAGGTGGTGGAGGCGCCGGGGGTGAGGGCGCCGTTGTAGTCGGCGTTGCGCACGGTGATGCTGCCGGTGGTGCCGGTGTTCACGCCGTTCCACAGATTGCCGACGCTCTGGCCCGAGGGCAGCGTGAGGCCCACGTTCCAGGTGCTGAGCGCGGTGCTGCCGGTGTCCTTGACCGCCACCTCGCCCTGGTAGCCGCCGGCCCAGCTGCTCACCGTGGTGTAGGTGGCGGTGCAGGTGCCCGGGCCCCCGGTCCCGCCGGTGCTGCCGCCGGACGTGGTCCCGGACGAGGTCCCGGTGGACGTACCGCCGTTGGTCGTGCCCGACGTGGTGCCGGTTGACGTGCCGCCGCTGGTCGTGCCGGACGTGGTCCCGGTCGTCGTCCCCGTCGACGTGCCGCCGTTGGTGGTGCCCGAGTCGGTGAGGGTCGGGGTCTGCCAGTCCCGCCAGGCGGCGAGGCTGCCGGCCTTCAGCGGGGAGATGTGGAAGCCGCCGGACGAACCGCCGGTCTTCAGCAGGAACTTGGCGAGGTTCTGCTGCAGCGGCGTCTTCCACTCCGGCCGCACCGCGCAGTGCGTGCCGTCCTGGACGTCGGACCAGTACGTGATGTTGCCGCCGGCACCGAGGGCGGTGTAGATCTCGGCCGCGCCGAGCGCCGACACGCTGCCGGACCTGGCGCCCAGCCAGTCGACGTGCGGGTTCTCCATGATGAGCAGCCCGCGCGGGGCGACCATGCCGACGATCTCGTGCATGTCCACCGGCAGGGTGCTCGGGTTGCCGGTGAAGGAGCTGAACGCGTCGCCCAGCCAAGGCTGTTCGGAGTAGGCGCTGCTCAGCGGCTGGGCGCCGCTCTCCCCCGCGATGCCGCGGAGGACCGGCACGCCGCCGCTGCCCGACTCGATCGGCATGGTCAGCGCGATCCGCTGGTCGAACGCCCCGGCCACGATGGCGCCCTTGCCGTACCGCGAGCATCCGGTGACGCCCATGGCGTCGGCCCGCAGGATGCTGCCGTCGGACTGCCCGATGACGTCGAGGATCCGGCTGACGCCCCACGACCAGGCCATCAGCAGGCCGGTGCTGCTGGACGAGCCGTAGATGCTGTAGAAGGCGCCCTGCTTGCTGCTGCGCGGGGTGCCCTCGCTGCCGACCGTGTTGGGGTCGAGGCTGACGACGGCGACCCCGGAGGCCTTGATGGTGGCGGTGTCGGCGCCGAGGCCGCCGATCACGATGACGGCCGGGAAGGGACCGGTGCCGCTCGGCAGGTCCACGGTCGCGGAGAAGCTCGAACTGCGGCCCTGGTCGGAGACGTTGACGGTGATGCCGGTCCGGGTGACGGTCCCGGTGACACCCGCCGGCTTCGCCGGCTTGCTGCCGTAGACGTAGCGCTCGGACAGCTGCTTGATCTCCTCGCGGCGGCAGCGCCAGTCGGCCTTGGTGGTGATGCGGGTGCCGTCGATCCGCTTGAACGGGTCGGGCAGCAGCGCGTCGGACGTCAGGGCGCCGGGCGCCGGCACGGCGCAGTCGGCGCCGTCGTCCTCGGCGGCGGGCTGTGCCTGGGCGGCGTCGACGGCCCGGACGCCGGAAACGGAGGGGTGGGCGGTGAGCGTCTGGTGGGGGGCGAGTGCGGTGGTCGCCAGGCCGGCGACGGCCACGAAGACGGCGACGGCCCACGCCCGGGGCCGGTAGCGGCGGAAGCGCATGGAGGTCCTCCAGAGACCTGCGCGCACAAGCGGACGCGGCTCCCTGCCCGAGGGCACGGGTCCGAGGTCTGCCGGTGCGCGGCATGTGGGGGGAAGGCGCACGCGCTCCCAGGCGCATGGGAGCGCTCCCATACTAGAGATGCCTCCCACCCGTGACAACAACGTCGGCCGTCCCGGGCCAAGTTGGCCGCTTTCCCCCCTTCAGCCGCGCACCCCGCAGCCCAGCGGGACGCACATGCCGGCCGGCGTCGAGGCCCTCGCCCGTCAGTCAGGGGCGCCGCTCGCTCATGGCGCCACGGGCGGGCGGAAGAGCGGGCCATAGGTGCCGGAGGCGTTCGGGATCGGAATCGTCATCAACTCGACGGCGGTGGGCTCCAGCCCGCGCATGGCATGGATCGCGGCGTCCAGGCTGCGCTGCCCACCACCGGACCACGCGGTCTCCAGGGAGTCGAGGACGGAGTGGTAGGTGGTGTCGAACTGGCTCAGGAGCTGGGTGACGTGTGCCGACGTTCCGGTCCAGCCGCCGGACGGGGCAGGGGCCATGGGGCGGGCGTCGGGGAAGGGGATGGGGGCGCCGGTGAACTCCCAGCCGCCGGCGGTCTGCTGGAGAGAGCAGCCGTGGTAGATCTCGCCGAACGCGTAGTAGTGCGCCGGCTGGTCGTCCCCGAACGTGTCGGAGGGCGAACTACTGGTGCCCTCGCCCTGCTCCTTCACGGCCTCGAGGGCTCGCTCGACGTCGTCCAGGCTCCGCACCGGCTCGAGATCGTGGGTCCCGATGCGCTCGGCGAGCTGACGGTCCGCCGACAGGGCCGGAGCGGTGGCCTGGAACGCGTTGAGCAGCTCGCCGTAGAAGGCGCCGATCGTGGGCGGGCCTTCGCCGCTTCGGGCCAGCGGGGTCTCGGGGGCTTCGATGGCCATCAGCACATCGTGCACGAAGGCCCTCGTCAGGCCCGACAGGTACACCGTCAACCCGGCGCGTACGCCGCCGGGCAGAGGCCCGGGGTAGACCGGTGCCGCATCCTTGATCCGGGGCCGGCCGCCCACGGCGACCAGCAGGTTGCAGACGACGCCGAGGTGGTACATCTCGTCGTCGACGATGCGCCGGATCAGCCGTGCTGCCTGGCCGGTGCGGTCCTTCACCGACCACCAGGCGCACAGGTACGGCGGGAGGGTGGACAGTTCGAGCTCCACCGCGATCTGCAGAGCCGTCTTGATCCAGTCGAGGTCGCGGTCGCCCCCGGCGACCGCGAGGAGCCGGACCACTGATCCGGCGCCGTCCGCGGAAACCGGTGTGCCGCCCGGCGCCGCGGCCGCCCGCATCACGGGGTTCAGTGGGCCGACGGCCGCCGCGGCGGCCGATGCCAGCAGCGACCGGCGCCGGAACGACGCCCGGTCACCGCCGCCTGCGCTGATGCCCGTCATGGTCGCCTCCGCGCGCGGTCGGGGATCCGGCCGGTGGCCGCCGGTCGTGGAGGCCCGGCCCGACCGTTCGCGAAGCTAGCAGCCGGCGGCCCGTGCTTCCGCGAGCACGCACCCTTAGGCACCGGTGGCCACCCGGTCGGCGGACGTTCCCCCGAGGCCGAACCGCCCTCATAGGCGATGACCGGAGACAAAAGCAGGTGATCCGGCTGCCGCCGGGAGGTCAATAGGCCCTGGTAGGACGCGGTCGGTTCGCAGAGGGCGCGGAGGAGGCGGGCGCGATTCTGGACGCAGCGCAGGGTGCCTTCGAGTGGCCTGGACAGCAGACTTCCGTTCGGGGAACGGTCACCGTGACCGTTCCCCGAACGCTTGTGCAAGGTCCCCTTCCGAACCGGCGGCTCTTGACCTGCTGATTCAGAGTTCAGGAACAGGCTTGAATGCCCTTACCAGGCACCACCCTTGGGATTGGTCTTGCCACCTGGACGCTTGCCGGGGTCTTTGCACGGACGCTTGCCGGGGCGGTTGCCGTGGTCCTTGCCCTGTTCCTCCCGCAGAACGAAGGTGACCTGGGTCTCCACGTGTTCCTCGACGATCACCGGGCTGATGCAGGGCTTCCTGGGCAGGGCGTAGCCGTCGGGGACGCCGACGATGCAGACTCCGTACGTGCCGGGGGGCAGGTCCTCGACGTCGCAGGTGCCGTTGGCGTCGGTGGTGCAGGTGCCCACCGTGTCGTCGGCGGTGTCGGTGATCCTCACTTCGGCGCCCCCGACGGGGTTGCGCGTCTTCTTGTCGATGACCTTCGAGATGATCGAGCCGCCGCTGACTTCGAAGTTCAGACACACCGTCTCGTGGTCGACCGTGGCGCAGATCAACTCGGGCCGGGGCTGGCCGGCGGGCCACGTGGTGGTGGCGTGCAGCGACGCGTCGGTGATCACCTGATCAGGTGCCAGGGTGCCCGGATCGGCGGTGAACGTGGTCAGCACCTGGTGGAAGAAAGGTCCGACCGGCGAGTTCCCACTGGAGTCGTTCTGCAGGCTGGCGGTGATCTGTGCCTGCTGTCCGGCTGCGATCCCGGCGGGCTCGGAGTGGATCGTCAGGACCAGCCAGGGCTGGAATTCGACCTGGCCGTCCGCCGTCCCGGCCACGTGGTCGCAGCCGCCCCCGTTCGGCATGTCGTTGCAGCCCCACCAGTTGTACCGCGCATCGATGTCCGCGGCCGGGTCGTCGTCGACCAGGCCCTGCCCGGAGCCGCTGTCGACGATCCGGTTGTACTGGACCGTCATCGGCCCGGAGTAGGCGCCCTGCGCAACGAAGACGCCGGAGCCACCCGACCCGGTGATGGTGTTCTGCGTGATGGTGGTATCCGAGCTGGGTGTTTCCTGACCGCGCGGGGTGAAGCCGATGGCGTCGTGACCGGAGTCGACGATGCGGTTGCGCAGCACGGTGACGCCACTGCTGTTGGAGATTTCCACGCCGAACCGGTCGGTGAACGTTCCGGTCCGCTCCATGGTGTTGTCCGCGATCGTGATGTCGGTGTTCGTCACCGCGGCGAAGCCGGTGAAGAGCAGAACGCCGCCGCGGGTCTTGTCGGCGATCGTGTTGTGCGTGATCTCGATGTCGTGACAGGCGCCGGACACCTGGACACCGCTCCAGCCGCCGATCATGCTGTTCCGGGTGACGACCGCGTCCGAGACGACGACGAGCGTGACCGGGAACTCGCCGTCCATGTCGTTGTCCGCGATGGTGATGTTCCTCGTCGCCCCCGGGACTTCACCGCCGGCGATGTTGATCGGTGCGTTGCCGTTGTCCTGGAACGTGCTGTGCGCGAACGTCGCGTTCGCCAGCGGCCGATAGGTGAAGACCCCGTTGCCCTGCGCCCCGGGATGGAGGGTGGCGTTGTTGTTGCCGATGAACAGGTTCTGCTCGAAGACCGAGGGGATCGCACCGTTGGAAGACGGGGCGAATCCCTTGAGGTTGTTCGAGAAGATGTCGTTCTCGACCGCGTAGCCGCTGAAATTCTCGCTGGTGGTCACCCCCGCACCGTCGGCGTTCCCGGTGAAGGTGAAACCGTCGATCGACACCCCGTTGGCCTGCGCGATCCACATGTCCTCCTGGATCGGGGTGTTGAGCGTGGTCGTGATGACCGTCTCACCCTGGCCGCCGGGAGTGCGGGTGCGGGCGTCCACTCCGGCCTGGGCACCCTCGAGATGCAGGTCGGCCTTCCGGATGACCAGGGGAGAGGTCATGACGTAGGTGCCGGCCTGCACCCTGATGGTGTCTCCGGGCGCCGCCTCGTTGTAGGCGAACGGAACGGACGCACAGGGCACGGCGGCCGAGCCGCACCCCGGCGTGTCGTTCCCGGTGGCTGCGACGTTGATGACGGTCGCGGCGACCGCCGGAGGTGCGACTCCCAGCACTGGGCCCGCCCCGCCGAGCAAGGCCGCCAGCCAGTAGGCCGGCCATCGTGTCTTCATCGAGGGACACCTTCCGACGTAGTCACACTACGTAGTTGTTCGTAGCAGAGAGTAAGGAAAGGTAACACGGTCTCCACCGGTGGGATCGCGACGCGAGGGCGCCCGTCGGCCTGAGTCGCCCCCACGGTGGACGCGGGAAAGCCTCCATCCACGCCCAGCAGCACGGCATCCTCCTCGCGGACTGCCTGCTGACAGCACACCGCTACGCCACCGGGCCCGGCGTGACCCGCGACCGGCCAGGCGCCACCACCCTCAGCGCCCTGACCTGGGCCCGCACGGTCGTAGAGACCCCGGCTGCTGGGCCGTCTCGACAAGATCGAGGTGGACGACGCGGGGCCGATCCCGCGTCGGCGCTGCGCGGACGGCGTCGGCCGGATCCTGGAGTCGATCACCAATGGCTTCTGGTTCGCCCTCGGCCACCCCAGCGTGGTGGTCCTGCTCGCCGCACTGGTCGCCGGCGACGCGCTCCTCGCCAACACCCTGACCGACCGGGGCTCCGGCACCCACCAGACCCTCGGGGTCATCAGCGTCACCGTCTCCGGGACGTTCCTCTACGTCATCGCGGCGCTCAACCTCATCGCGCTCGTCGGGATCCTGCGCGTCTTCACCGCCATGCGCGCCGGACGCTACGACGAGGCCGGGTTGGAGGCGCACCTCGACTCGCGGGGCTTCATGAACCGCATCCTCGGCCGCCTGACGAAGTCCATCACCCGGCCCGGCCAGATGTACCCGATCGGTTCCTGTTCGGCTTCGGCTTCGATACCGCCACCGAGGTCACGCTCATGGTCATGGCCGGCAGCGGCGCCGCCGGACTGAACGCGTGTCGCATTCTCGTACGACCCGGGTGAAATGCCGGCAAGCGTCGCGATTGACGGCTCGATCGGGCCGTGGTCCGCTGGCGGACAAGGCCGTCGATTGCCCTCGGAACAAGCCCCGCTGAGGCAGCGCATCTCATGCAGGGCCTGGTGCAGTCTCAACCTGACGCCATGGAGGGGTGGGCTCTGGCCTCTGGCGGCGCCTGAATCCTTGGGGGCAGGCGCCCACCGAACAGGCCCTGCGCCGGGGGCGGGCGGGCGTCACCCTCCGGCCCCGTAGGTCCCGTGCTGCGGACGGCCGGTCGAGTCGAAGGTGTGCACCGACAGGCCGCCGGGGGTCGTGCGGTGGTCGACGAGGCGCAGGCCGACCGGTGCGCCGCCGTCGGGGAACAGGCGCCGGCCCTGGCCCAGCACGACCGGGGCGATCACCAGCCGGAAGGTGTCGATCAGCCCGGCGGCCAGCAGGGACTGGGCCAGCTGTGCGCTGCCGTGGAGGTGCAGTTCCCGGCCGGGCTGCCGCTTCAGCTCGGCGACCTGGGCGGACACGTCGCCCGACAGGATCGTGGTCGGATTCCACTCCGCCTTGGTCAGGCTGTGGGAGGCCACGAACTTGGGCAGCCTGTTGAGGAAGCGCGCGGCGGGGTGGTCGGTCATCGTCGGCCAGTCCCGCGCGAAGTTCTCGTACGTGCGGCGGCCGAACAGGAACGCGTCCGCCTGGGTGAGCCAGACACCGGCCAGCCGCTCGAACTCGTCGTCCAGGTGCGGCACGAACCAGCCGCCCCCGGTGAACCCGTCGCTGGTGTCCTCGTCCGGGGACCCCGGCCCCTGGGAGACACCGTCGAGCGTCAGGAACTCCTGCACCACCAGCTTCATCGCGCACCACTCCCTCGTCGACCTCTTCGGCCTCGACGACCGATTCTGCGGGAGGCGGGATCGTCCCCTTGGCTTTGACGCCGTGGCGCGCGGGAACTCACCGGTCCGGACCCTGCCGGCCCTGGCGGCCTCGTGAGCGCCGGGGACAGTTCGGACCCTCAGCACTCACGAGGCATCGGACGGTCGGGAAGAGAGCTTCCACTGCTGGGAGTTGCCGCCCGGGCACGTGACGAGCTGGACCTTGCGGGCGGTCTCCTCGGCTCGTTCCGGTGCGGCGGAGCGCCGCCGCACGGTGAGCAGCGGACACCCGGCCCGGCGGCGCCGCAACGGCCGGCCCCGGCCGGCAATCCGGCCGGGGCACCGGACAGCCGCCGGGGTCACGAGGGCTGTACCCGCGGTCAGTTGGGGGCGACCGGGGAGCGGGTGGGGTCGGGGAGGCCGTCGCCGGTCCCGTCCGTGCCGGGCACGGGGCGCAGCGGCGGGTGGTCGGCCCAGCCGCCCTCGGGGAGGACCGCGCACTCGCGCCACCACCAGTCGTCCGGCTGCGGGTCGGCCGGTTCGAAGGGGCGGCCGACGCGCGGGGTGGCGATCGCGGCGCCGTGCGCGCGGGCCGCGGCGACGGTGCCCTCGGCGGGGTCGGACCAGGCGTGCGGCGCGAGGTTGAAGGTGCCCCAGTGGATCGGCATCATGACGCCGGCCGGGGTGCCGCCGGACAGGTCGACGTGGGCCTGCATGCCCTCGGCGGGGGTCATGTGGATGTCGGGCCAGTGCTCGGAATAGGCACCGATCTGGATCATCGTGGCGTCGAACGGGCCGTGCTGGGCGCCGATGTCGGCGAAGCCGGGGAAGTAGCCGGTGTCGCCGCTGTGGTAGACGCGGTGGGTGCCGTCGGTGACGGCCCAGGACGCCCACAGGGTCTGCTGGCGGCCGCGCAGGCCGCGCCCGCAGAAGTGCCGGGCGGGGGTGGCGGTCAGGGTGAGGCCGGCGACCTCGGTGGACTCGTTCCAGTCCAGCTCGCGCAGCCGCTCCGGCGGGACGCCCCAGTACTCCAGGTGGCTGCCGACGCCCAGCGGGACGGCGAACACCACGTCGCTGCGCACCAGCGCCTTGATCGTGGGCATGTCCAGATGGTCGTAGTGGTCGTGCGAGATGACGACGACGTCGAGTCCGGTGAGCGACTCCACCGGCACCGGGGCGGGGTGCACGCGCCGCGGCCCGATGAACGAGAAGGGGGAGCAGCGCTCGCCCCACACGGGGTCGAACAGCACCCGGCGGTCGCCGATCTCGGCGAGCACCGACGAGTGCCCCATCCATGTGAGGCGCAGTCCCGAGGCGGCGGGCCGGGCGAGGTCGGCGAGCGTGGTGGGGTGCACCGGGATCGGGCGGGCGGGCTTGCGGGCGAGCCGGGCCTGCTTGCGCATGTTCGCCGGAATCGACTTGATCAGGCCCCCGGTGGGCACGCTGCGTGCGCCCACCGGGTTCACGAAGGCGCCGTCGGCGTAGTTCGGCGACGTCAGGATGCGTTCCAGCCGCGCTCCCGTGGGGTCCGCTCCGAACGGCGCGGGGCGCAGCCGTACGAGGCGGGAGGGCGGTCGGCCTGCGGCGGTCACGGGGTCCTCCTGGCGGGGTCGTCCGGGCGGCGGGGTGTCCGCCGCCTTCCATTGTCCGCCGGCCTCCATTATGCGGTGGCGGCCTCCGGTTCGCGGGGCAGGAAGTCGAGTTCCACCGCGTCCCGGACCGGCCGGTACCCGAGTTTCTCGTAGAGCCCGTTGCTGACCGGGTTGGCGAGGTCGGTGACGAGCAGCACCTCGCTCGCCCCGGCGTCCAGGGCGGCGCGGGAGACCGCGGCGACGACGGCGCCCGCGTAGCCGCGGCCGCGGTGGGCCTGCGGGGTGTAGACGGCGACGACGCGGACGGCGCCCGCTGCGGGCACGGTGGAGCCGGCCATCGCGACCGGGCGCCCGTCGGGCCGTTCCCACAGGGTGCGGCCGCCGTGGGCGATGGCGTCGTCGACGGCCTTCTGCCCGCCGGGGAGGATGCCGCCGACGCTCACCGCGAACTCCTGGTGCCAGCGCCACAGCAGGTCGCGGTCGGCGGGGCCGGCGACGCGGGCCGCGCCCGGCGGTGCGGGCTCGCGCGGGGTGAGCCCGGCCAGCCGGTGGAAGCGGGTGTTGCGGCGGACGGCGACGGTGTCGCCGGTGCGCGCCCGCCATCCGTCGCCGAAGGCGCGGGCCGCCGCGGCCTCGCCGCGCACGCCGGCCGGGGTGCCGGCCCGGCCGGCCGCGACGGCGGCCGCCCAGGCGCCGGGCAGTGCCGCGGCGGCGTCGGGCGGGGCCGCGCTCACCAGCGGCGGGTGCGGCGGGGTCTGCAGGACGGCGGCGGCCACCTCTCCCCCGCCGTCGGGCCGCCAGTGGCCGAACAGGGGCGGCTCGGCCCCGTAGGCGTCGGTGCCGCGGCGCTGGAGGGTGTCGAGCACGGTGAGCAGGACGGAGTTCTCCACGGCGCGGGAGCGCAGGTGGGCGCCGGCCGCGGCGGTGAAACGGTCGAGGTCGTGGTCGAGTGTCCAGCCCATGGCCTCATCCTGTCCCACCGCCGCCCGCGGCCGCATCCGTGTTTCCCTGCGCTCCCTGGGGCCCGGCGGGGCCGCGGAGCCGCGGTCCCCGCCCGGCCGCGGTTCCTCAGGCCGTGGCGGTCAACCCCCGGCGGGCCAGCAGCGGTTCGACGCGCGGCGGGCGGCCGAGGACCGCCTCGACGGCGCCCATGGGGTCGACGCTGCCGCCGCGGGACAGCAGTTCGCGGCGGAAGGTGTCGCCGTTGCCGCGGGTCATCCCGCCGTGCGAGCGGAACCAGTCGACGGTGTCGGCGTCGAGCACCTCGCTCCAGATGTAGGAGTAGTAGCCGGCGCTGTACTGGCTGCTGAAGACGTGCGCGAAGTACGTCGTGCGGTAGCGGGGCGGGATCGCGGGCAGCGCGAGGCCGGCCTCGTGGAGGGCCTTGGCCTCGAAGGCCAGCGGGTCGCCGGGGTCGGTGCCGGCCGGCAGGGTGTGCCAGGCCCAGTCCAGGAGCGTGGCGGCCAGGTACTCCACGGTCGCGAAGCCCTGCCCGAACTGCGCCGCCTCCTTCATCCGGGTCACCACGTCGGCGGGCATCGGCTCGCCGGTGCGGTGGTGCACCGCGTACGCCCCGAGGATCTCCGGCCACAGCGACCACATCTCGTTGACCTGCGAGGGGAACTCGACGAAGTCGCTGGGCACGCTGGTGCCGGAGAAGAACGGGTAGCGCACCGCGGAGAACAGCCCGTGCAGCGCGTGCCCGAACTCGTGGAAGAGGGTGTCGACCTGAGTGAACGTCAGCAGTGTCGGCTCGCCCGCCGCGGGCCGCTCGATGTTGTGGTTGTTGACCACGACGGGCTTGCGGCCCAGCAGTTCGGACTGGTCCACGAGGGAGTTCATCCAGGCGCCGCCGCGCTTGGACTCGCGTGCGTAGAAGTCGGCGAGGAACAGGCCGATGCCCGAGCCGTCGGCGTCGAACACCTCGAAGAGGCGGACGTCGGGGTGGTAGCCGGGCAGGTCGTGGCGCTCGCGCAGGGTGATGCCGTAGACCTCGCGGGCGGCGCGGAACACGCCGTCGTGCAGGACGCGTTCGAGTTCGAAGTAGGGGCGCAGGGCTGCTGCGTCGACGTCGTAGCGGGCCTTGCGCACCTTCTCGGACCAGTAGGCCCAGTCCCACGCCTCGACCGGCCGGCCGGCCAGTTCGGTCAGCGCCTCGGCCTCGCGCTGGGCGTTGGCGACGGCCGGCGGGACCAGGCGGGCCAGCAGGTCGGTGACGGCCTGGGTGCTGCCCGCGGTGCGGTCGGCGACCACGTAGGCGGCGTGGCTGTCGTAGCCGAGCAGGGCGGCGCGTTCGGCGCGCAGGGTGGCGATGGTGACGGCGAGCGGGCCGTTGGTGTCCTGGGCGCGGTCCAGGGCGGCGGTCAGCAGCCGGCGGCGGACCTCGCGGTCGTCGAGGGAGGCGAGCTCCGGCTGGTTGGAGAAGTTCTTCAGGCTCAGCACCCACGCGCCGTCGTGGCCGGTGGCGCGGCCGTTCTCGGCGGCGGCCGCGATCGCGTCGGGCGACAGTCCCGACAGCTGCGCGACGTCGTGGAGCACCAGGGCGGCGTCCCGGCTGGCGGCCAGGGTGTTCTGGCCGAAGGCGGTGCAGGCGGCGGCGATCCGCGCGTTGAGGTCGCGCAGCCGCTCCCGCTCGTCGGGCGAGAGCTGTGCGCCGGCACGGACGAAGGCGGTGTGGTAGCGCTCCAGCAGGCGCAGCGACTGCGGGTCCAGGCCGAGGGTGTCGCGGGCCTCGTACAGCGCGGAGATCCGGGCGAACAGCGCGGCGTTGAGGTGGATCGCGTCGCCGTGCTCGGCGAGCAGCGCGCTCACCTTCGGCTCGATCTCCCGGACGTCGTCGGTGACGTGGGCGGCCGCCTGGTTGGCGAAGGCGGCCGTGACGCGTCCGAGGAGGGCGCCGGAGCGCTCCAGGGCGACGAGGGTGTTCTCGAACGTCGGTGGTCCCGGGTCCGCGGCGATGGCCTCGACTTCGGCCAGGTGCTCGGCGATTCCGCGTTCGAGGGCCGGCAGGTAGTGCGCGTCGCGGATGTCCGCGAAGGGCGGCAGCTCGTAGGGCAGGGTGCTCGGGCTCAGGAACGGGTTCGTCGTCACCGTTCCGACCCTACGCCCACCCACTGGGGGCGGCGCAGCCGTTTAAAAGGCGGCCGTCCTCCCGCCCTGGAGCGGGAGGACGGCCGTTCGGTCAGCCGCTCTTGCGGCGGAATTCGCGGGGGCCGCCGGCGCGGCCGTGGGCTCCGTGGATCTTGGACTGGTCGGGGCCCGCCCCGCCGGTGCCGCCGTGGCGGGCACCCTGTTTGCGGGCCAGGGCTTCGCGGAACTTCCGCTTGACGTCGTCCTCGCCCGCTGCTGCGGCCTCGGGGGCCGTCTCGGACTGGTCGGCCGCGGTGGTGTCCTCGGCGGTGCCGTCGGCGGGCACGGCGGCCGGTTGCTCTCGGTCGGTCATGGAAACAGCCTCGCATGCCCGGGCCCGACCGCCCACCCGATATCGCCTGGACGGACGGCGCGTGTACGGTTCCGGTCACCACCGCCGAGGAGGATCCGATCCATGACCTGGCTGTTGTACGGCGCCACCGGGTACACCGGGCGCCTGATCGCACGCCGCGCCGTCGCCCGTGGCATGCGTCCGGTGCTGGCCGGTCGCAGCGCCGCCAAGTTGCTGCCGCTGGCCGCCGAACTCGGCCTGGAACACCGGGTGTTCGGCCTGGACGACGCGGGCGCGATACGCCGCGGCCTCAAGGGCGTGGAGGCGGTCGCGCACTGCGCGGGGCCGTTCGTGCGGACCGCGCTGCCGATGGCGCGGGCGTGCGTCGACACCGCGACGCCGTACCTCGACATCACCGGTGAGATCGACGTGTTCGAGTCGCTGTGCGAGCTGGGGCCGCGGGCGGCTGCGGCCGGCATCGTGCTGCTGCCCGGCGCGGGCTTCGACGTGGTGCCGACCGACTGCGTGGCCGCGCTGCTGGCCGACCGGCTGCCGGACGCCACGCAGCTGGACCTGGCGTTCCTGGTCGGCGGCGGGGCCAGCCCCGGCACCGCGCGGACCGCGCTGGCCGGCGCGGCCGACGGCGGCAGGATCAGGGCCGGCGGGGAGATCCGCACGGTCCCGGTGGGCTCCCGGCAGGTGCGGGCGGCGTTCCCCTCGGGCGCCAGGACCGTGGTGTCGGTGCCGTGGGGCGACGTGAGCACCGCCTACCACTCGACCGGGATCCCGGACATCACGACGTACACGGCGGTGCCCGCGCCGGCGCTGGCGGCCAGCCGGGCGCTGCGGCTGGGGCCGCTGCGCGGGGCGCTGACGGGGCTGGCCGGGCTGGTGGTGCGCGGGCCCAGCGAGCGGGCGCTGGGCGGCACCCGCAGCGAGGTCTGGGGCCGTGCCAGGGACGCGGCGGGCAACACCGTCACCGCGACGCTCTCGGGCCCCAACCCGTACAGCATGACCGCGGACTCGGTGCTGCGGATCGTCGAGCGGCTGCCCTCCCTCCCGGCGGGCTTCCGCACCCCCTCGATGGCGCTGGGCGCGGACTTCGCGGGCACGCTGGAGGGCGTGACGGTCACCATGGAGGCGCTGCGATGAGCGCGGTCACCGGGCCCGCCGGCGGGCTGCTGGTGCGTCCTGCCCGCCGGGACGAGGCGGAGCTGCTGACCGCCCTGGTGCTGCGGTCCAAGGCGCACTGGGGCTACGACGAGGCGTTCATGGCCGCCTGCCGGGACGAGCTGGCGGTCGCCGCGGACGCGGTCGCCGCGCACCGCACCGCCGTCGTGGAGGACCGCGACGGCGGCGCGGTGCTGGGCGTGGTCACCGTCGAGGGCGAGCCGCCGCAGGGCGCGATCGGGATGCTGTTCGTCGACCCGGTCGCGATGGGCCGCGGCGTGGGCCGGCTGCTGTTCGGGCACGCCCTGCGGGCGGCCGCGGACCTCGGCTTCACCCGGCTCACCATCGACGCCGACCCGAACGCCGAGGCGTTCTACCGGAGGATGGGCGCGGTCACGGTGGGCCGCACCCCGTCCGGTTCGGTGCCGGGGCGCACGCTGCCGCTGATGACCGTGGACGTCGGCGCGGGCGCCTGATCGACGGTCCGGCCGGCGGCGGTCAGACCTTGCGGGCGACCGCGCCGTAGAAGCCGATCCGCTTGACCTCCTCCGGGTCAGGGGTGCTCGCCGGCCGCCACATCGGCACCTGGACCAGCCCGGGGTCGAGCAGTTCGAACCCGTCGAAGAGGGCGCGGACCTCGTCGTAGGGCCGGGTGTTCAGCGTGGCGGTGGCCTTGTTGTAGACCTTGAACACCTCGGGCAGGCTGGCGGCGTGGAAGTCGGCGGTGGCGTGCGAGAGCACCAGGTGGCTGCCGGCCGGCAGGGCGTCGCGCAGCGCGGCCACGATCCCCGCCGGGTCCTCGTCGTCCTTGATGAAGTGCAGCACCGCCACGAGCATCAGCACGACCGGCTGCCCGAAGTCGATCAGGTCGCCGAGGGTGGGGTGGTCCAGGATGCTCTCGGGCTTGCGGACGTCGGCGAGGAAGAACCCGGTGTTGCCCCCGCTGCCGGTCAGCCGCGCCCCGGCGTGGGTGGCCACGATCGGATCGTTGTCGACGTAGGCCACCCGCACGTCCGGTGAGATCGAGTGGGCGATCTCGTGGGTGTTGGGCGAGGTGGGGATGCCGGTGCCGATGTCGATGATCTGCCGCACGCCGCCGTCCACCAGGTACCGGACGGCGCGTTCCAGGAAGTCCCGGTTGGCGCGGGCGGCCGGGATGATGTCGGGCAGGAAGTCGATGACCCGCTGGGCCGCTTCCCGGTCGACCTCGTAGTTGTCGCGCCCGCCGAGGTAGTAGTCGTACATCCGGGCCGGGTGCGGCCGGGAGGTGTCGATCTGCTCGGAGGGGAATCCCCGGTCGGTCATGCCTGCTCCTTCAGCCGGCCGACCGCGCCGTACACGCCGACCGGACGGTCCGGGACCTGGGTGGTCTCGTCCGGCCGCCACTCGTGGACCTGGACCAGGCCCGGTTCCACGAGGTCGAAGCCGTCGAAGAGGGCGAGCACCTCGGCGTGGGTGCGCGGGGTGAGGGAGGCGGTGGCCTTCTTGTAGACCGCGGCGACGTCGTCGGCGCGGTCGCCGTGGAAGTCGCCGGTGGCGTGCGAGAGGACCAGGTGGCTGCCGGGCGGCAGCGCCTCGCGGTAGGCCGCGATCAGGCCGGCGGGGTCGTCCTGGTCGGCGACGAAGTGCAGCACGGACACCAGCATCAGCGCCACCGGCTGCCGCACGTCGATCAGTTCGCCGATCGTGGGGTGCTCCAGGATGCTGCGCGGCTTGCGCATGTCGCCGAGGAAGAACCCGGTGTTGCCGGTGCCCAGCAGCCGCGCGCCGGCGTGGGTGGCCACGATCGGGTCGTTGTCGATGTAGGCGACGCGCACCGACGGGTCGACCGCGTGCGCGATCTCGTGGGTGTTGGGCGAGGTGGGGATGCCGGTGCCGATGTCGATGATCTGCCGCACGCCGCTGTCCACCAGGTGGCGGACGGCGCGGCGCAGGAAGTCGCGGTTGGCCCGGGCGCCGAGGACGACCTCGGGGACGACCTCCAGCACGCGCTCGGCGGCCTCGCGGTCGACCTCGTAGTTGTCGCGCCCGCCGAGGAAGTAGTCGTACATCCGGGCCGGGTGCGGCCGGGAGGTGTCGATCTCGTCGGCGGTGAATCCCTGGTCGGTCACGCCGTCCTCCGGGTCCGGGTCGTGGCTTGCTGCGGCAGGTGGGGCATGCGGGTCCGGGCGTGCCGGATCGGGCGCTGGGTCGGGCGCTGGGTCGTGGCCATCAGAGGAGGAAGTCCGCCTGGCCGGCCTTGGCGCCCTGGATGAACGTGGTGATCTCGTGGTTGGTGTAGATCAGCGCCGGGCCGTCGGGGTCGGTGGACTGGCGCAGCGCCACCCGGCCGTCGTTGAGCTTCTTGGCCTCGACGCAACTGCCGCCGTTGCCGCCGCTCCAGGGCTTCCGCCAGCCGTCCGCGCCGAGTTCGGCGGCGGGCATGCCGTTGTAGATGACGTCGGCCCCGCCGCGGGCGGGGTCGTGGAGGTCGTCGGGGTGGGCGGCGGCGAATATGCCGGTGCCGCCGTCGTTGAAGCGATCCATGGTTCAGATCTCCTTGCGCATGCCATCGAGGATGGCTTTGGTGCTGTGTGCGGGCGCTGCCTGCGCGCACATCCGGTCCAGGGCCTCCAGGAACGTGGACACGTCGTCGCGTTCGTCGAAGTAGACGCCGCCCACCAGGCTTTCGGAGTAGGCGATGTCCGGGAGTTCCCTGAGCTGGAACCGGAAGATATGGAAGGGCCCGTACATCGCCGGGTGCGGTCCGGCGGTGAACGGGATCACCTGCAGTTGTACGTTGGGCAGTTCGGTGGCCTCGATGAGCGCGCCGAGTTGTTCGCGCATCACGGTGCGGCCGCCGATGGGACGGCGCAGCACCGTCTCGTCCATCACGACCCACAGCAGGGGCGCGCCCTCGGCGCGGGTGAGCAGGCTCTGCCGCTCGACGCGCAGGGCCACCAGCCGCTCGATCTCGTCCGCGGTGGCGTGCGGCAGTCCGGCGCGCAGTACGGCCCCGGCGTAGTCGGGGGTCTGCAACAGGCCCGGCACGTAGTGCGGTTCGTAGGCGCGGATGACCGCGGCCTCGCCCTCCAGGCTCACGAAGGCGCTGAACCAGTCGGGCAGCACGTCGCGGAAACTGTGCCACCAGCCGGGGCGGTTGGCCTCGCGGGCGAGCGCCAGGAAGCCGCCGATCTCCTCGGGCGCGGTGATGCCGTAGGTGGTGAGGAGCTTCTCCACATAGGGCAGTTTCAGGCCGACTTCGGCCTTCTCCATCCGGCGGATGGTGGCATGGGTGACGTCGAGCGCCTGTCCGGCCTGCTCGTAGCTGAGCCCGGCCTTCTCCCGGAGATCCTGGAGGCGTTTGCCGAGCACCATGCGCAGGACCGTGGGAGCGCCTCCCGGCCGCGGGTCCGTCACTGCTTCAACCTCCAACTACCGTGGCTGACAAGCAGTGTGTCATGCAGTCAGCTGTTTCAACAGCGTGTTCCCCACGATTCTGCAAATTACAGAACGGACCTTGCCATGTGTGAGGGGGCAGCCTCATAGTGTCAGGGTGGTCTCCTCACCAGACACCCTCCGGCACGAGCGCCGGCTCGGTGTCGGCGACCCCTGCCGCCGTGACGTCTTCCGGCTGCCCGCGTCGAGCGCGTCCGTGGCGGACGCCCGTGGGCGGGTTCGCGCGCGCCTGTCCGAATGGGGCCTGGACCCCGAACTGCTGGACGACGCCGGGCTGGTGGTGACCGAACTGTTCACCAACGCGGTGCGGCACACGCACAGCGAGAAGATCACCTGCATGCTGCAGGACGCCGGCGGCGCCATACGGCTGGAGGTCACCGACCAGGGCCGCGGCACCGGCGTCCCGGTGCCGTGCGACGCGCGCGAGGACGAGGAGGGCGGGCGCGGGCTGCTGCTGGTCAGCCTGCTCTCGCTGGCCTGGGGGTCCGACCCCGCGGACAGCGGCCCCGGCCGCAGGGTCTGGGCCGAACTCGCCACCGGCCGCACTCCCCGCCAGCGCCAGGCCGGTTGACCTCAGGACCGCCCGAACGCGGTCCGCCCGAACGGCCTTCCGGCAACGACTAACCCAGCGGCAGCAGGTCGGGGCGCTTGGGCTCGCGGTGGTCACCGGAGGACTCCCCGCGCAGCCGCCGCCCGATCCACGGCACCAGGTGCTCCCGGGCCCACTGGATGTTCTCCCGCCGGACCTCCGACGGCAGGCGCTGCGACTGCGGCGGCCACGGCTCGTCGGGATCGGCCGGCACCTCCAGGCCCAGCACCTGCCCGGCGCGCAGCGCGATCCTGGTGTGCCCCTCCGGCGACAGGTGCAGCCGGTCCTCGCTCCACGCCCGCCGGTCCTGCACCGCGCGCAGCGACCACAGGTCGAGCACCGGGCAGTCGTACCGGTCGGCGATGGCCCGGACATGGGCGGTGTACGTGGCGATCTTCCCCCGCAGATGGCGCAGCACCGGCACCCCGCGGGTGTCGAAGCCGGTGCACACCAGGACGGTGCCGACCGCCGCGGTGAGGTCGGCGACGGCCGCCTCGAACCGTTCGGCGATCACGTCCGGATCGGTGCCCGGCCGCAGGATGTCGTTGCCGCCGGCGCAGAACGTCACCAGGTCCGGGGCGAGTTCGACGGCCCGCGGGACCTGCTCGGCGACGATCTGGTCGAGCAGCCGGCCGCGGACGGCCAGGTTGGCGTAGCGGAACTCCCCCGGCGGCCCCTCGGCCGCCCGGCGCCCTGCCAGCAGGACGGCGAGCCGGTCGGCCCAGCCGACCATGGTGCCGTCGGGACCCGGATCCCCCACGCCTTCGGTGAAGCTGTCCCCCACCGCGGTGTACGACCCGATGGTGCTTTTGGTGTTCTTGAGCGAATCGTCTGCCACGTCCGGTCATTG
The DNA here is from genome assembly GCF_044333795.1 of Streptomyces sp. NPDC020917. Taxonomy (NCBI): domain Bacteria; kingdom Bacillati; phylum Actinomycetota; class Actinomycetes; order Kitasatosporales; family Streptomycetaceae; genus Streptomyces; species Streptomyces sp. NPDC020917. The sequence goes on from NZ_JBIRRR010000007.1 coordinate 214,385, forward strand.
TTCTCCTGCGGAGGTGACCTACGCGACCGTAGGGAGGGGTTGACGCGACGTGATCCATCCCACCGGGTCAAACCCGGCGCAGATGGAATACGGCGGCGTCCAGGTCGCCGCCGAGGGTGGTGCGCAGCCCGTGCTCGGCGAGCACCGCGCCGCGCCGCACCACCCCGGTGGCCAGGTCCCGGTAGGAGGCGGAGGGGTCGAGCCCGCGCAGCCGCAGCGGCGCGGGGGGATCGCCGTACCGCTGGGCCTGCAGCCAGGCCAGCACCACGGTCTCGTCGCCGCGCACGTACTGCACGGCGCTCAGGCCGCCGTCGCCCGGTGGCCGCAGCCGGTACAGCGCGCCGCCGTGCACCACAGGCCGGACCGCGGTGTACAGCGCGATCCAGGTGGCCGCCTCGGCCCGCTTGTGCACGCCCCACTCCAGCAGGTCGCCGTCCAGCGCGAGGGCGCCGGCCATGGCGGTGACGAAGCGGAAGCGCAGCGACCCGGCGCGGTGGTTGGGGCCGGGGGCGCGGCCCGCGGTGACGGGCGCGGTCATCGTGACGGCCGGGTGGAGCTGGCTGAAACCGTGCTGGACGTCGAGCCGGTCGAGGGGGTCGGTGGTGTCGCTGGCCGCCACCTGGTCGGCGCGGGCGAGGATGCCGAGGTCGGTGCGCCCGCCGCCGCCCGCGCCGGTCTCGACGGTGAGGGAGGGGTGGGCGGTGCGCAGCCGGTCCAGCAGGGCGTACAGGCCCCGCACATGCCCGGCCCACAGCCGCTGCGGGTACCGCTCCCCCGGCCAACCGGCCTCGGTGTAGGGCCGGTTGACGTCCCAGGCGAGGTGGTCCACGGGGGCGCTGTGCAGCAGCGCGTCCAGTTCCCCGGCGAGGTGGTCGCGGACGTCGGGCCGGGCGAGGTTGAGCAGCAGCCGGCCGCCGTACTCGGTGCGCCGCCGTCCTGGCTGCTGCTGCACCCAGTCGGGGTGGAGCCGGATCAGCTCGCCGCCGGTCTCGACGGTCTCCGGTTCGACGCGCACGCCCAGCCGCATGCCGAGCCCGTGGACCTCGTCGGCGAACGCCTTCAGCAGGCCGCCGGCGGGCCCGGGGCGGGCGGCACGGGCGGAGCCCGCCGTCTCCTCGCCGAAGAGGGTGCCGCGCGCGGCGTCCACGACGTACAGCTCGACGCCCATCTGCGCGGCGCGGCGCGCCAGCTCCTGGTGCTGCCGCAGGTCGGGCCCGGCGGCCCGCGCGCCCGGTGCGCCGGCGGCCGCGGCGGGACCGGGGACCGGGCCGGTCACCGGGCCCGGCCGGTAGGCGACCGGGCGGGGCCGGTCCACGTCGGGCAGGACGTGGGCGCGCTGGTAGGCGTGCCAGGCGCGGCTGGCCGCGCCGAACCCGCCGTCGCTGTACAGCCCGGCGAAGACCGGGCCGGTGAACGAGCCGCCGGGAGTGAGGCGGACGAGCCCGGCGTCGTCGTGGCCGGCGCCGCCGGTGGCCTGGACGCGGCCGTCGGGGAGCACGGCGACGGCGATCCGCCAGGAGCCGGACCAGGCCAGCGCGCCGGTCCACACCTGGCCGTGCTCCTCGGTGGCCTCGCCCTCGTCGAGCGCGAACCAGGGCAGGTGGTGGTGGGAGGTGTGCCCGCTGCGGCTGCCGATGACCCGCTCGCCGGGGGCCAGCGGCGCCCGCGCCAGCCGTGACTCCGCGCCCCAGCGGCCGTGCAGCTGGGACATCCGCCAGGCCGGCCGGTGCGGCAGCGTCCAGGTGGCCGAGTCGGCGCGCAGGAGTTCCAGCGCGGGGGTGCCGGCGTGGCCGACGTGGGCGGCGGTGATCCAGCGCTCGACGACGTCGCTGCCGGGCGGCAGCCGGTAGTGGAGGGTCAGGTCGAGGTGGTGCAGGGAGTCGTGGAAGTGCAGCCGCAGTTCCTCGCCGTCGGGGCCGCGGACGGTCTCGTCCTCCTCGAAGCACCACTCGGTGCCGCGGACGGAGCCGTCCGCGGACGGCTCCGAACGCACGGACAGGGCGGGCCGGGCGAACCGCGGGCCGCCCTCGACCGGGTACTCCTCGCGGCCGTCCAGGGCGGACTCGAAGGGGCGCTCCGCGGGCAGCGGGTCGACGGCGAGGGCCTCGGCGTCGGGCAGCGCGATCCGGGCGCCCCAGTGGAGGTGGAGCAGGTCGTCGCGGTCGGTCACGTGCAGCGCGTAGCTGCTGCCCGGTCCTGACAGCAGCCAGAGCCGGCCGGATCCGCCCGTTTCGATCATGCGTTCCCCTCGCCCCCGTCGGATCCGGACATCATCGGCCCGGGCCTGGCACAGGGCAATGGCCTGCCGGACACATACCGTTCGGTACGTGGTTTCCCGCGCTGCCGTATCGTCGGGTGTGCCCCAGCATGAGCGGTGAGCGACGACGAAGGAGCGCAGGTGACGCAGGAAGTGCGGCAGTCCACCCCGACCGGGGACGAACCCGAGCTGACCGATGTGCGCAATTTCCGCGACGTCGGCGGCCTGCCGACGGTGGACGGCCGCCGGGTGCGGCACGGCGTGCTGTTCCGCAGCGGGCACCTCGCGCACGCCTCCGAGCAGGACACCGCGTTCCTGGAGAGCCTGGGCCTGCACACCGTCTTCGACTTCCGCAACGGCGACGACATAGCCCTGGAGGGCCCGGACGCCGAGCTGACCGGCACCCGCAACATCAACATGCCGCTCAGCGACCCGGCGGAGGGTGCGGGCTTCTGGGGCACCGTGCGCGACGGCGACATCGCCGCGCTGCGGGAGGTGCTGGGCGACGGCAAGGGCGCGGAGCGGATGGCCGCCGCGTACCGCAAGCTCGTCCTGGAGCGGACCGGCGAGCACTCCCGGATGCTGGCCGAGCTCTCCGACGCCGAGGACCCCGCGGTCCCGGCGCTGCTGCACTGCGCGGCCGGCAAGGACCGCGCGGGCACCTCGATCGCGATCATCCTGCTGGCGCTGGACGTCGAGCGCTCCGCGATCGAGGAGGACTACCTGCAGAGCAACGCCCGGCACCGCCGCTACAAGGTGGTGCGCGGCGACGGCAGCACCGGCACCGCGATCGACCCCGTCATCCGCGACCTGCTCAGCCCGCTCTTCGAGGCGCGCGTGGAGTACCTGCGGGTCGCTTTCGCGACGATCGAGGAGGAGTGGGGGTCGGTGGACCGCTACCTGGCCGAGGGCCTGGGGCTGACGCCGGAGCGGCGCGCACGCCTGAAGGACCGGCTGCTCACGGACTGAACGCGCCGCGGCGGCGCCCGCCCGGTCCACCCCGGGCGGGCCTGCTACCGGCCGCCGGGCCAGGGGTCGAGCGGGCTGGTCCTGGCCGCCGGCTGGGTGGCGGCCAGTTCGGTCCGTGCCGGGCCGTCGGCGGCGCCGCCGGGGAACGCCGGCAGCGGCCACAGGCAGGCCCCGCTGACCACTCCCCCGGTGCCGCCGTCCAGCGCCGCCGCGGCCCACCGCGCGGTGAGCGCGTTGACCGCGTGCACGGTCGTGCCGTCCGTCATGCCCGTCCCCCCGTGAGCCGGCCGGCGGTCCCCCCTGGTCGGCCCGCCGGCCGGATGATGCCGTGCCGCCGCCTACCGGTTGGCGACGGCCTGCTTGACCAGCGTCTTGCCGAAGTCCCACATCAGGCCGCCGCCGTCGTGGGCGTCGTCCATCACCGCGGTGAAGGCGGTGACGAAGCGGTCCGCGTCGGCCTCGGTGAACACCAGCGGCGGGATCAGCTTGATGACCTCGATGTGGTCGCCGGAGACCTGGGTGAGGATGTGGTGCCGCTGCAGCAGCGGGACGACGACCATCTGCGCGAACAGCCCCTTGCGGGCCGCCTGCAGCATCGTCCAGCGGCTGCGCAGGCCCAGCGACTTGGGCCGGCCGAACTCGACGGCGACCATCAGCCCGCGTCCGCGGACCTCCTTGAGCATCTCGTACCGGTCGGTGAGTCCGGCCAGCCGGGTGCGCAGCAGGTCGCCGACCCGGCGGGAGTTCTCCACCAGCTGCTCGTCCTCGATCACGGACAGGCTCGCCAGACCGGCGGCCATCGCCTGGTTGTTGGAGCCGAAGCTGGCGGAGTGGACCAGCACCCGGTCCATCGAGGAGTAGACCTTCTTGAAGATCCAGTCCTTGCCGAGGGTCGCGCCGACCGGCACGTAGCCGCCGGACAGCGCCTTGGCCACGGTGACCAGGTCCGGTTCGACGTCCTCCTGCTCGTACGCCCAGAAGGTGCCGGTGCGGCCGAGGCCGGTCTGCACCTCGTCGCAGATCAGCAGCGCCTTGTGCTTGCGCAGCAACTCCTGGGCGGCGCGCAGGAATCCCGGCGGCATCAGGTACACGCCGTGGCCCTGGATCGGCTCCACGATGAGCGCCGCCACGTCGCCGCGCTTGAGTTCGCGGGCCAGCGCGTCGAGGTCGCCCAGGGCGATCGCCGTGTCCGGCAGCAGCGGCGCGAAACCGTCCTGGAAGCCGGGTTCGCCGTTGACCGACAGCGAGCCCGTGGTCAGGCCGTGGAAGGAGTGGGTGCAGTACAGGACGCGGGGCTTGCCGGTGGCGTACCGGGCGAACTTCAGCGCGGTCTCGACGGCTTCGGTTCCGCTGTTCCCGAAGAACACCCGGTCCAGGTGCGGGGTGTGGGCGAGTAGCTTCTCGGCGAGCAGGCCGGGCAGTGGCTGGCAGTCGAAGCGGGTGAGGTCGGGCAGGCCGGCGTCCAGTACGTCGTGCAGCGCCTTGCGTACCACCGGGTGGTGCCGGCCCAGGCCCTGGACGCCGAACCCGGCGAGCATGTCGAGGTAGTCGTTGCCTTCGGCGTCCCAGAAGTGGGCGCCCTCGGCCCGCTCGTAGTACCGGTCGAACCCGATCGTGTGCAGCATGCGCGGCAGTTGGTGGTTGAGGTACCGCGCGTGCAGGTCGTAGCGCTCACCGCCGCGTTCGGCGAGCAGCGTCGCCAGGTCGAAGCCCTTGGGCCGGCCCGCCGGGTCCTGCTCGCCGGAGTCCTGTCCGCCGGCGTCCCGCCCGGGCGCCGCGTCAGAGGCTGTCATCGCTCACCTGCTCCTTGCGTACGTGGATCCGCTCCGAAGTATGCGCGGGCCGCGCGGGTGCCGGGACGGCGGGGTCGACGGCCGCGGCGGTGCGCGGGCGGCCGGCGGCGGGGACGGCGGCGTGGCCCGCGGCGCGCCCGGTGACGCGGGTCAGGGCCGCGCCGATGCCGCCGGCGATCTCCGCCGGGGTGAGGCCGATGTCGGCCAGGATCTCGCCGCGCTTGGCGTGCGAGAGGAACTGGTTGGGGATGCCGAAGTCGCGCAGCGGCACGTCCACACCGGCGTCGCGCAGCGCCTGCGCGATCGCGGAACCGACGCCGCCGGCCCGGCCGTTGTCCTCCACCACCGCCACCAGCCGGTGTGCGGCGGCCAGTTCGGGCAGCGCGGGGTCGACGGGCTTGACCCAGCGCGGGTCCACCACGGTCACCTCGATGCCGCGCTCGGTGAGGAGTTCGGCCGCGGTCAGGCAGGTCGCGCCGAGCGCGCCGACGGCGACCAGCAGCACGTCGGCCTGCTGCCCGCCGGCGGGCCGGTGCAGGACGTCCATGCCGCCGATCCGGCCGACCGCCGGCAGCGGTGCGCCCGCGGTCTCCTTGGGGAAGCGGACGACGGTGGGCGCGTCCTCGACCGCGACGGCCTCGCGCAGCTGGGCCCGCAGCTGGTCGGCGTCGCGCGGCGCGGCGATCCGCAGGCCGGGGACGACCTGGAGGATCGACATGTCCCACATGCCGTTGTGCGACGCGCCGTCCACACCGGTGACCCCGGCCCGGTCCAGGACGAAGGTGACCCCGCACCTGTGCAGCGCCACGTCCATCAGCACCTGGTCGAACGCCCGGTTGAGGAACGTCGCGTACACCGCGACGACCGGGTGCAGCCCGCCGGTGGCCAGGCCCGCGGCGGACGTGGCGGCGTGCTGCTCGGCGATGCCGACGTCGAAGACCCGCTCGGGGTGGGCCCTGGCGAACGCCTCCAGGCCGACCGGCTGCAGCATCGCCGCGGTGATCGCGACGACGTCGGGCCGCTCCTCGCCGATGCGGACCATCTCGTCGCTGAACACCGAGGTCCACGAGGGTCCCTGGGAAGGTGACAGCGGCAGGCAGGTCAGCGGGTCCATCGCGCCCACCGTGTGGAAGCGGTCCGCCTCGTCCTGCTCGGCCGCCGGGTAGCCGCGGCCCTTCTCGGTCAGGCAGTGCACCAGCACCGGGCCGTGGAAGCGGCGGGCGCGGCGCAGCGCGGACTCCACGGCGGCGATGTCGTGGCCGTCGATCGGGCCGAGGTACTTCAGGCCCAGGTCCTCGAACATGCCCTGCGGCGCGAAGGCGTCCTTGAAGCCCTTCTTGGCGCCGTGCAGCGACTCGTACAGCGGCCGGCCGACCACCGGCGTCTGCTGCAGGACCTGCTTGCCCCAGGACAGGAAGCGCTCGTAGCCGTCGGTGGTGCGCAGCGTCGCCAGGTGGTTGGCGAGGCCGCCGATGGTGGGGGCGTAGGAGCGCTCGTTGTCGTTGACCACGATGATCAGGGGGCGGTCCCGGGCGGCGGCGATGTTGTTCAGCGCCTCCCAGGCCATGCCGCCGGTCAGCGCGCCGTCGCCGATCACCGCGACGACCCGGTCGCTGCAGTGCCGCACCTCGTTGGCCTTGGCCAGGCCGTCGGCCCAGCCCAGCACGGTCGAGGCGTGGCTGTTCTCGATCACGTCGTGCTCGGACTCGTCCCGCGACGGGTAGCCGGACAGGCCGCCCTTGCTGCGCAGCTTGGAGAAGTCCTGGCGCCCGGTGAGGAGCTTGTGGACGTAGGCCTGGTGGCCGGTGTCCCACAGGATCCGGTCGGCCGGCGAGTCGAAGACGCGGTGCAGCGCGATGGTCAGCTCCACCACGCCGAGATTGGGTCCCAGATGGCCACCGGTTCTGGCCACTGCCTGGACGAGGAACTGCCTGATGTCGGCGGCGAGTTCGTCGAGCCGGCCCTCGGGCAGCGCCTTCAGGTCGCGTGGGCTGTGGATGTTCTCCAGCGTCGACATGTGCAGACCTCGTTCCCTGCCGGATGTGCGGTGTGTCCCCTGACGTCCCCGTGTGGCCCCCGTGTACCCCTTGGCGGGTACGCGCGCGGGTCACCGGTACGGCGTTGCCGCCGCCGGTGACCCGTACGCGTCCAGCCGATCAGCCGCTCACCGGCGGGGTCACTTCGCGCGGTTCGACGCGACGGTCTCCCGGGCGGCGCGCAGGGACTCCTTCAGGGAGCCCATGGTGGCCAGGACGGCGGTCGGCTCGTAGCCGCAGTGCGCCATGCAGTTGTCGCACCGCTCGTCCTTGCCGCGGCCGTACTTGTCCCAGTCGGTCTTCTCGATCAGCTCCTGGTAGGTGGGCACGTAGCCGTCTGCCATCAGGTAGCAGGGGCGCTGCCAGCCGAACAGCGAGTAGTTCGGGATCGCCCAGGCGGTGCAGGGGAAGTCGGCCTTGCCCTCGAGGAAGTCCAGGAAGAGCGGGCTGTGGTTGAGCCGCCACTTGCGGCGGTTGCCGTCGCCGAACGCCTTCTTGAACAGCTCGCGGGTCTGCTCCACGCCCAGGAAGTGCTCCTGGTCGGGGGCCTTCTCGTAGGCGTAGGCGGGCGACAGCATCATCTCGTCGACCTGCAGGTCGTCATTGAGGAAGTTGAGCACCTCGATGATCGTCTGCGGGGTGTCGGTGTTGAAGAAGGTCGAGTTGGTGGTGACGCGGAAACCGCGGCGCTTGGCCTCCTTGATCGCCTCCACCGCCTCGTCGAAGGTGCCTTCCTTGGCCACCGACTCGTCGTGCCGCTCGCGCATGCCGTCGATATGAACGGTAAAGGCAAAGTAAGGAGACGGCGTGAATTTGTCGATCTTCTTACGGAGCAGCAGGGCGTTGGTGCACAGGAAGACGTACTTCTTGCGGGCCACCAGCTGGCGGACGATCTCGTCGATCTGGGGATGCATCAACGGCTCGCCGCCCGCGATGGACACCATCGGCGCACCCGACTCCAGCACCGCGCCGACGGCCTGGGCCACCGGCATGCGCTGCTTGAGCACCCCGGCGGGGTGCTGGATCTTGCCGCAGCCCTCACATTTCAGGTTGCAGGCGAAGAGCGGTTCGAGTTCGACGATGAGCGGGAACTTTTCGCGGCGCCGGACCATTTTCTGTTCGAAGAGGTACGACGCGACACGGACGGTCTGACGGAGCGGCATAGCCATCTAGCTCACCTCCAGGGGAGCGCGGTAGTGCGGTGCCATTCGAGAAAGGCGGGAACAAGATCTCTGAGCACCCGGAAAGCGAGGATCCCGGTGCGAAGCGTGCCGACCCGGACGAGTTCGAACTCGGGCGTGTCGACGACCACGCGGGCCGCCGCGACACGGTGCGCCCCCTCGGCGAGGGCGGCGCGGCGCATCGCGGCCGACTCCATGTCCACGGCGATGGCACCGGCCGCCGCGAGAGCGGTGCGCTCGGCGCCCCGCACGACATGGTCGGACTCCGCCAGGGTGCCGGTGTGCACGGTGTGGCCGGTGTCCGCGAGGGCGGTCTTGAGCGCGGCGGCCAGCGCCTGGCTCTCGTGCCCGTCATCGGCGACGACGACGTCCCCCGGCCGCATGCCGGGCGCGAGCCCGGCGCAGAAGCCGGTGGTCAGGACGGCGGCGTCGGCGTGGTGCGGATCGTGCAGGGCAGCACGGACGGCCCGGTCCGCGGCCTTCGGCCCCATGCCGGTACGCAGCACGGTGACCTCCTCCGCGGAGCTCCTGGCCGCGCCCCTGCGCAGCGCGAACCGCTCGATGCGCAGGGCGCACACCACCAGCAGCGGCGGCTGGGTACGACCCACGAACTAGGCTCCCTTCTCGACGGCGACATGGGCGGCGCCGGCGGTTCCGAAGGGCTCGGAGCGCACGTAGCGGCCGAGCGCGGTGAGCGGGAACACCATCCGGTACAGGTGGTAGTTGATCGAGAAGTCCCGCGGGAAACCGGTACCCGTGAAGTACGGCTCGTCCCAGGAACCGTCCTCCAGCTGGGTGTCCACCAGCCAGCGCACCCCGCGGGTGACGGCGTCGTTGTCCCGTTCCCCGGCCGAGAGCAGCGCGAGCAGCGCCCACGCCGTCTGCGACGGCGTGGAGTGGCCGCGGCCGATCCACTCGGTGTCGGAGTACGACCGCAGGTCCTCGCCCCAGCCGCCGTCCGCGTTCTGCACCGACTCCAGCCAGCCGACGGCCTTGCGGATCGCCGGGTGGGACGCGGGCAGCCCCGCGGAGGCCAGCGCGGGCACGGCGGAACCCGTGCCGTAGATGTAGTTGACCCCCCAGCGCCCGAACCAGGCGCCGTTCTCCTCCTGCTCCGACAGCAGCCAGGCGATGCCGCGCTGCGTGTGCGGGTCGTTCTCCAGGCCGAGGGCGGCCATCATCTCCACCACGTGCGCCGTCACGTCGGCCGACGGCGGGTCGATGACCTCGCCGAAGTCGCAGAACGGCAGCCGGTTGGGGAACGGGCTGGTGTTGTCGGCGTCGAAGGCGCCCCAGGCGCCGTTCCTGGACTGCATGCCGACGTTCCAGCGGACCGCGCGGTCGATCGCGGAGTCCACCTGCGCCTGGTCGGGGTGGGCCACCCGGCGCAGCGCCAGCACCACTTCCGCGGTGTCGTCGATGTCCGGGTAGTTGTCGTTGTGGAACTCGAAGGCCCAGCCGCCGGGCGCCAGCTGCGGGCGCTGCACGGACCAGTCGCCGGGCCGGGTGATCTGCTCCCCGAGCATCCAGTCCGCCGCCTTCACCAGCCCCGGGTGGTCCGCCGGCAGCCCGGCGTCGGCGAGCGCGATGGCGGCCAGGCAGGTGTCCCACACCGGCGACTGGCACGCCTCGATCATCCGCACGCCGTCCTCGGGCCACACGGCGAAACGATCCAGCGACTCGAGTCCTGCCTTGAGAACCGGGTGGTCGAGGTCGTAGCCGAGCAGATGGAGGGCGATCACCGAGTACACCGCGGGCGGCTGGATACCGCCCCAGCAGCCGTCCGCCTCCTGGCGCTCGATGATCCAGCGGGCGCAGGCGTTCATCGCCGAGCGGCGCACCGGGCGCGGAGTGAACCGGCGGTAGACGTGCAGCGCCTGGTCGAGGCGCTGGAAGATGCCGTCCCAGGTGGTGATCGGGGCCTTGCGGCGCTTGGGGTTGGGCGCGGCCGGGTCGATGTGCAGCTCGTCGATGCCGAAGGGCGTGGGGCGGACCGGGCGGTGGGCGCCGACCACGGTCAGCGGCACGATGGTCTGCCGTGCCCAGCAGCCGAACGAGTAGATGTTCAGCGGCATCCACTTGGGCAGGTAGATGATCTCCGGCGGCAGTTCCGGCAGGTCCTCCCAGCTCCACCAGCCGAACAGGGCCAGCCAGATCCGGGTGAAGACCCGGCTGGCGGCGACCCCGCCCTCGGCGCGCGACCACTTGGCGGCCAGCTGCATGTGGGCCTCGTCCGGGTCGTCCCCGGCCAGCCGCAGTGCCACGTAGGCCTCGATGGTGGCGGACAGGTCGCCGGGGCCGCCGTGGAAGGTCGGCCAGGCGCCGTCCTCGCGTTGCTGCGAGCGGATCCAGCGGGCGGAGGCGGCCGTGACCTCGGGGTCGCTGATGCCGAGGAACTGGCGGAGCATCAGGTCCTCGGCATCCATGGTCACATTGGTTTCGAGGTCGCCCTTCCACCAGCCGTCAGGGTGCTGCCGTGCCAGAAGGTGGTCTGCGGCGCGCTGCACGGCACGCTGCGCCGCCGCCTCGGGTCCGCCGGTGGGAACAGGGTCCGGCGCCGAGGTGCTGCTGGCCGAAGGTGTCCGGTGGGTTGGCGTCCCTGGACTGCCATCGGTCGTCGCTGTCATGGCTTCCCCTTTGCAGTTGAGACTTCTGCGGTGTTGGGGCGGCCGTCGGCCGTCACATGCGAGGGTCGGGCGACGTCATGCGCTCCACGTTGTTGCTGTTGCTTCTCCTGCTACTTCTCGCGGACCACCACAAAATCCGCAAGACCGACCAGCTTGTCGTGCACATCTTCCGGCATGCCCACGCTGTCCAGCGCGGCAATGGCGGTCGCGTACTGCCTGCGGGCTTCCTGGGACGTCCACTCGCGACCACCGGCCTCTTCGATCAACGCCGCGCGCATGGCGAACTCTTCCTCGCTGAAGGCATCGTTTTCCGGATTCTTCGCGTCGGCGGCCAGCAGTTCACCCAACCGCTCCGACGCGGAGCCGCCCGCGGCCAGCGCGGCGACGACCGGAAGAGACTTCTTGCGCTGCCGCAGGTCGCTCCAGGTCTGCTTGCCGGTGGTCGCCGGGTCGCCCCAGATGCCCAGCAGGTCGTCGATCGCCTGGAACGCCAGCCCCAGGTGGTAGCCGTAGTCCTCCAGCGCGTCGGCGTCGGCCTCGCTGGCCCCGCCGAGCACCGCGCCGATGGAGGAGGCGCAGGCCAGCAGGGCGCCGGTCTTGTTGCCCTCCATCTCCAGGCACTCCTCGACGGTGACCCGCTCGCGGTGCTCGAAGGAGATGTCCTGCGCCTGGCCGTCGATCAGCTTGCGGGTGGCGGTGGTCAGCCGGCGGGTGGCCCGCCCGGCGTCGACCGTGCCCTGCTCCAGCAGGATCTCGTTGGCGAGCGCGAACAGTGCGTCGCCGACCAGGATCGCCTGGGCCGGGCCGTGCACCTTCCAGACCGTGTCACGGTGGCGGCGCTGCTCGTCACCGTCCATCAGGTCGTCGTGCAGCAGCGAGAAGTTGTGGACGAGCTCCACCGCCACGGCGCCGGGCACGCCCGTCTCGGCGGGAGCCCCCGCGGCCTGGGCGGACAGCAGCGCCAGCGCCGGGCGCACGGCCTTGCCGCCGTCGCCCTCGGCCGGGCGGCCGGCCTGGTCGATCCAGCCGAAGTGGTATGCGGCGACGGTGTCCATCGGGGGAACGAGGCGGGCCACTGCGGCGCGGAGGACGGGGGTGGTCAGGATGCGGCCGTTTTCCAGCAGCGCGATGACGCTGTCAGCGGTCACGTTGTCTCCTCTTGTTGCACCAATTGCACTCATGCCGCCTCCAGGACGCCGTTGTCGTACGGAAGACCCAGGGTGGACAGGGCTTCCCGGGACGCCTGGAGCCCGCTGCGCACCGCGCTTTCCATGGTCGCGGGCCAGCCGGTGGCGGTCCACGCCCCGGCCAGGAACAGGCAGGGGTCGCCGGTGACCGGTCCAGGACGCAGCGCACCGACTCCCGGCGCGGGCGCGAAGGTCGCGGTCCGCTCCCGGGTGACGAAGAAGTCGCGGACCTCCGCGCCGCGCGCGGCCGGCAGCACGCGCGCGATCTCGGGCAGGTAGCGGTCGCGCAGGGTGGCGACCGGCAGGTCGATCTCGTCCTGGACGGCGGACTGGGACACGGCCACGTACTGGCCGCCGCCGGTCAGTCCGGAGCTTGCGGTGCGGTCGAAGATCCACTGGACAGGGCTGCCGACAGCCGCGACGAACGGCTGGTCGAGCACCTGTCTGTCGTAGATCACATGGACATTGAGGATCGGCGCGGTACCGATCCGCAACAGCTTTTCCGGCTCCTTCACAGCACCTTCGGGCAGCAGCGCGTGCGCCTCGCGCTGAGGGACCGCCAGCACCACGGTGTCGGCGGCCAGTTGCTCCGCGCGGCCCGGGCCGGTCTCCACGGTCACCTGGCGCTGCCCGCCCTCGCCGTCGATCGCGCTCGCGCGCGTGCGCAGCAGGACCGTGACCCCGGCGGCCTCCAGGGCCGCGGTCGCGCGGCCGTGGTGGAGGTCGCCGAGCGGCGCCGACGCCCAGCCGATGTCGGCGGCCCCGGGGTCGGACAGCAGGCCGGTCTTGAAGACCTTCGCGGCCAGGCCCAGCGAGGCCTCGCCCGCGGTGGCGTTCAGGGTGGCCACGCCGACCAGGTCCCACAGGGCCTCGATGGTGCGGTCGGACTGGCCGCGCGCGGCGAGCCAGCTGCCGAAGTCGGTGCGGTCCAGCGCCGGGTCGTCCAGGTCCAGGCCGCGCAGCGCCAGCGCGGCGCGGCCGACCGAGGCCCGCTCGCGCAGCGACAGGTGCGGGTAGCGGGCGAGGCTGGCGGCCAGGTGCAGCGGCACCGGCAGCGCGGCCCGGCTGAGCCGCCCGGCGCGCCCGGTGTCGGCGTCGACCACCGGGACCTCCAGGCGCTCCTGAAGGGTCACCAGGTCGCGGGCGGCGATCCGGTCGAGGAACCACTGGTAGGCGGTGCAGCAGCGCAGGAAGACGTGCTGCCCGTTGTCGACCGACAGGGCGCCGCGCTTGAAGGAGAAGGCCAGACCGCCGAGCCGGGGCCGGGCCTCGGTGAGCGTCACCTGCATTCCGGCGTCGGCCAGGGCCAGCGCGGCGGTGGTGCCGGCCAGCCCGCCGCCGACCACCACGGCACGGCGGCGCGCGCCGCCGCCGGCCGGCGCGCCGGAGGCCGGCCGGTCGTCGTCGGTGCTGCTCTGCGTGGTGGTCATGCGCCCTCCCGTCGGGCTGCGCCCCGCGGGGTGCAGCTGGCCGTCGCGGAAAGTGACGCGATGCGCGTCGCCTGGGTTGCCTGGTCGTGGAGCTTCCGTGTTGCGGTGTCCGCGCCCTCGCGGATGGGTGTCACACGTCGCTCCGTGGGCCGTGCGCGGTACGGCGGGCGTCGACACCGGCGAGGCCGCGGACCGCGACGTACGCCTTCTCCCGCCCGGGCAGCGACACCCGGCCGCGCAGTATCGCCAGCGGGTCGGCGGCGATCCTCTCCAGCAGGCGGCGGTAGATGCCGGCCATGGCGGCGACGCAGGCGCCGCTCCTGCGGTCCAGCATCGGCAGCAGCCGGTAGCCGGTGGCGAACAGCTGGCGGGCGCGGCGCACCTCGTACTCCACCAGACCGGTGAAGTCGGAGCCCGGCGGCGGCGTGTCGCCGTGGAACCCGTCCGCGCAGCCGAACTTGGCCAGGTCCTCGGCGGGCAGGTACGTGCGCCCGTTCCCGGCGTCCTCGCGGACGTCCCGGAGGATGTTGGTGAGCTGCAGGGCGAGGCCGAGCGTGTCGGCGTATTCGGCGGCACGTTCATGATCGTGCCCATTCACGGTGCCGAAAACGCCCAGGGAGAGCCTTCCGATCGCTCCTGCCACACATCGGCAGTAGACGGCCAGTTCGTCCCAGGTCTCGTAGGTTTCACCCCGAACGTCCATCTGGACGCCGTCGATGAGTTCGTCGAGGCCGTCGAGCGGCAGCCGGAACCGGGCGCCGGCGTCGGCCAGCGCCACCGCGACCGGGTCGACGTCGTCCTCGGCGACGTCGCCCTCGCGGATCCGGACCAGCACCTCGCGGGTGGCCTCGAGCCGCCGCACCTTCTCCGCGGTGTCCAGCTCGCCGTCGCCGATGTCGTCGACGCGGCGCGAGAAGGCGTACAGCGCGGACATGGCCTGCCGCTTGGCGGTGGGCAGCAGGCGGATCCCGTAGGCGAAGTTGCGGGCCTCGTGTCCGGTCACGACCTCGCAGTACCGGTAAGCGGCATGCACCAGCCCGGACGTGTGGGCGGAACCGTTCATGGTCCGGCTCACCCCTCTCTTCGCAATGTCGACCCCACCTCGCGCAGCAGCCCGGGCTTGGTGGCCTTGGGCGAACCGGCCAGGACGTCGTGGCCGGCCGACTCGACCGCCTTGAGCGCGGCGCGACCACCACCGACGAACCCGGCGAGCAGTAGCCGAAGCCTTCCTCGGACGCTACCCACCAGGGGGGTGCCTTCATCCAACAGGTCCCGGGCGCGGCCCGCCTCGAAGGCGACCAGCTCGCGCACCCGGCTGTTCGCGCTGGGGGCGGCGAGGTCCGCCTCCTCCACCGCGAAACGTTTCATGTCCGCAGCCGGAAGGTAGATCCGGTCGCGGCCGAGGTCCTCGGCCACGTCCTGCAGGTGCTCGACGATCTGCAGTGCGGTGCACACGGCGTCGGAGCGGCGGATCCGTTCGGGCGTGGAGGTGCCGGTGATGGACAGCACCAGCCGGCCGACCGGATTGGCCGACAGCTCGCAGTAGGCGAGCAGGTCTTCGTAGGTGGCGTAGCGCGTGACGTGCTGGTCCTGCCGGTTGGCGCCGATCAGGCCCAGGAACGGTTCGGGGGTCAGGCGGTGGCGCCGCACGGTGGGGCGCAGGGCGAGCAGCAGGGGGTGGCCGGGGGTGCCGCCGTCGAAGACCCGCCGCAGGTCGGCCTCGAAGGCGTCAAGCATGGCGGTGCGGTCGCCGGCGTCCTCCGCGGACAGGCCCAGGCGCACGGCGTCGTCGCGCCCGCCGTTGGCGAGGTCGCCGTCGCCGATGTCGTCCACCAGGCGGGCGAACCCGTAGACGGCCATGAGGTCCTGACGCCAGGCGCGCGGAAGGAACACCGGTGCCACGGGGAAGTTCTCGCGCGCGGCCTTGTCCAGGACGGCCCGGGACGAGTCGTCCCCGGTCACTGTGCGGATCCCGGTACGCAGGCGGCGAGCGTGCCCCGGCACAGCATGGTCCCGATCTTCATGGCCGCCACATCCCCCGTTCTACACCGCCCGGACGAATCTTCCCATTTCGGACACGCCGCACCGGGAGTCGCGCACACCCCGTCTCGCTCATGACCCAGGCACCGAGTACCGGTACAGCTTACGTCCGGGCAGCTACCGGCGTACGCCGGGGGCGTGACAGGGGTGGTCGCGGCATCCGTTGCGCCACCCAACCATTTCAACGCACCACCCCCGCCGGATCATCCGGCGGGGGTGGTGGTTTTCGGCAACAGTACGGTCAAGAACGGATGAAGCTGAGGTCACTTCCCGCTGTGCGCCTCGTACGCCTTGATGACGTCGTCGGTCGGACCGTCCATCAGCAGCTCGCCCTTCTCCAGCCACACCACCCGGTCGCAGGTGTCGCGGATGGAGTTGTTGTTGTGGCTCACCAGGAAGACGGTGCCGGCCTCCTGGCGCAGTTCGCGGATCCGCGCCTCCGAGCGCCGCTGGAACGCGCGGTCGCCGGTGGCCAGCGCCTCGTCGATCATCAGCACGTCGTGGTTCTTGGCCGCGGCGATGGAGAACCGGAGCCGGGCCGCCATGCCGGAGGAGTACGTGCGCATCGGCAGCGAGATGAAGTCGCCCTTCTCGTTGATGCCCGAGAAGTCGACGATCTGCTGGTACCGCTGGTTGACCTCTTCCTGGGACATGCCCATCGCGAGGCCGCCGAGCAGCACGTTGGTGCTGCCGGTCAGGTCGTTCATCAGCGCCGCGTTGACGCCCAGCAGGGACGGCTGGCCGTCGGTGTAGATCTTGCCGCGCTCGGGCGGGAGCAGGCCGGCGATCGCCCGCAGGATCGTGGACTTGCCCGATCCGTTGGAGCCGATGATCCCGATCGCCTCGCCGCGGTAGGCGGTGAAGCTGACGCCCTTGACCGCGTGCACCCGGCGGATGTTCGGGTTCGCCTTCCGGGACAGCAGCCGGGCCAGGGCCGAGGTCGCGCTGCCCTTGCCGGTGCCGGCGCCGTAGACCGTGTAGACGATGTGCACGTCGTCGACGATCACGGTGGGGACGGGGGCGCCCGCCGCAGGGGTGGCGTCCGCGACGGTCTGCTGCTCAGCCACGGCCATAGGACTCTTCAGCCTTCCAGAAGTAGACGTATCCTCCGACGCCGACCAGCACCGCCCAGCCCACGGCACTCACCCAGATGTGCGGCGGGAGCTGCGCGGAGGTGACGCTGTCGATCAGCGCGAAGCGCATCAGGTCGATGTAGACCGCGGCCGGGTTGATGTCCAGCAGGATCCGCACGATGTGCGGGGCCTTCGCGGCCAGGTTCGAGATGCTGTACATCACACCGGACATGTACATCCAGGTCCGGAGTATGAACGGCATCAGCTGGGCGAGGTCCGTCATCTTACTGCCGAGCCGGGCCATGATGAGCGCCAGGCCGGTGTTGAAGACCCACTGCGTCAGCAGGGCCGGGACCATCAGGAACCAGGACGCGTCCGGCACCTCGCCGGTCATCAGCACGATCGCCACCAGCACGAACATCGACATCATCAGCTGCTGGAGCTGCATGAGCGTGAACGCCACCGGCATCGAGGCGCGCGGGAAGTGCAGCGCCCGGATCAGCCCGAGGTTACCGGAGATCGCGCGCACGCCGCTGAGGACCGAGTTCTGCGTGAACGTGAAGATGAAGATGCCGGTGACCAGGTAGGCGATGAAGTTGTCGATGCCCTTGCTGGTGCCGATGAGCAGACCGAAGATCAGGTAGTACACGGCCGCGTTGAGGAGCGGCGTCATCACCTGCCACAGCTGTCCCAGGCGGGCCTGGGTGTACTGGGCGGCGGTTCGTGCCTTGGCGAACTCGTTGATGAAATGTCGCCGGCCCCACAGCTGTCGGGTGTACTCCGCCAGCCCGGGCCGGGCGCCACTGACGGTCAGGCCGTACTTGGCCGCCAGCTGGGAGGGGCTGAGGCCGTCGTCGGCCGAAGGGGCCGGCAGGGCCCCGACGGCGACCGCACCATCGTGCGTTGTCTCGCTCACAGTTGACACTTTCGTCCTCAAGGTGCGCTCCGGGAGGCAGGGGGGTTCCCGGACTGCGCCTGATGCTCTCAGGTCTGAGCTTGTCAGATGATCGGGGGTCGGCCTAGCCGGGTCAACCGCCAGACCGTTCGCCATCGCATGGGCCGGCGTTCACCGCACGGGGTGCGCCACCCCTCGCGGAATCCGCCGAGCCAGGCGCGCAGCGCCGGACGTGACGGACGTCGCACCAGGGTCAGTGCGAACCACACGCCGAGGTACACCGGGACCAGCGGCCACGGCAGGTTGCGTCGCGCCAGCCACACCCGGTTGCGGGCCACCAGCCGGTGGTAGACCGCGTGCCGGGCGGGGGACGTGGCCGGATGGTGCAGCACGAGGTCGGAGCGGTAGTCGATCAGCCAGCCCGCGTCAAGAGCACGCCAGGCCAGATCCGTCTCCTCGTGGGCGTAGAAGAACTCCGCGGGCAGCGCGCCGACCTGCTGGATGACGCGGGTGCGCACCGCGCTGGCCCCGCCGAGGAAGGTGGTCACCCGCGAGTTGCGCATCGGGTCGGCGGCCCGCAGCCGCGGCACGTGCCGCCGCTGCGTGACGCCGGTCTCCGGGTCGGCGATCCGGAAGCTGACGATGCCCAGCTGCGGGTCCTCCTCGAACGCGCGGCGCACCAGTTCACCGGTGTCGTCGCCGGGCAGCAGCCCGTCGTCGTCGAGGAACAGCAGGACGTCGACGTCCCGGCCGCCCGGCCCGAACAGCTCGATGCCGACGTTGCGGCCGCCGGGGATGCCGAGGTTCTCCGGGACCTCCGCGGTGCGCAGCCCGCCGGGCAGCGCGGCGAGCGGGGGCAGCGGCGAACCGTTGCCGACCACGGCCACCTCGATGGCCGGGCCCTGCTGCTTGGCGACCGAGTCCAGCAGGTCCTGCAGCTCGGCGGGCCGGTTGCCCATGGTGATGATGACCGCGCCGACCTTCAGCGGCGTCCCCGGCGTACTCACTTCAGCCTGCTCGACGCGAGGACGGACACCAGGTGGAGCAGCGTCTGCAGCATGGCGATCGCGGCGAGCACCGCGACGCCGAGCCGGGTGAAGAACAGGTCGCCGTGGATCTGGTCCAGTATCGCCAGCAGCAGGATCAGCAGGGACGCCTCGACGCCGAGCACCAGCCGGTGGAACTTCAGCGCGGCGGCGGCCCGGCGGGCCAGCGCCACCCCGGAGGAACGCGGCTCGGACGCCGCCTCCTTGACGGGGGGCAGCCCGCCCTGGTGGCGGGCCACGCCGACCAGGTCGGTCTCGGCCTTGATCAGCACCGCGCCCAGCGCGGCGAGGGTGCCCAGGAACGCCCACAGCCAGTCGATCCGGCCGTCGCCGAACAGGTCGGCGGCCCGCAGACCGAGGCCGACGAGCACCGCCGCGTCGCACAGGTACGCGCCGACCCGGTCCAGGTACACACCGCTGAGCGAGAACTGCTGCTTCCAGCGCGCGATCTCACCGTCGACGCAGTCCAGGAGCAGGTACAGCTGCACCATGAGCACACCGAGTACGGCGCCCGCGATCCCGGGCACCAGCAGTGCCGGGGCGGCGAGCACGCCGAAGACGGTCATGAGGTACGTCAGCTGATTGGGCGTGATGCGGGTGAGCACCAGGTGCCGGTCTATGCGGAGGGAGAGCTCCCGCATGTAGAGCCGGCCGGCCCAGTGCTCGCCGCTGCGCCGGTCCTTGACCCCCGGGGGGTGAACGACCGGGCGCAGTTCAGCTACTGATGGCTTTGGCATAGTCGGCGTACGCGTCTCTGATCTCGGTGTCGGACAGGTCCAGGTGTTCCAGGATCGTGTAGCGGCCGGGGCGGGTCTGCGGTGCGTAGCGCACCACCTCGACGAACTCCGGGTCGGTGAAGCCGGTGTCGGAGGCGAGCACCGGCAGGCCGTGCCGGCGCAGCACCTCCGCGATCAGCCCGGCCTGCTCGGTCGCGCCGCGCAGGTGCATGGCGAACGCGGCGCCCAGTCCGGCGCCCTCGCCGTGCGCCGGCGCCCGCTGCGGGAAGAGCAGGTCGAAGGCGTGCAGGATCTCGTGGCACGCGCCGGACGCCGGGCGGCTGTCGCCGCTCACCGACATCGCGATGCCGGAGAGCACCAGCGCCTCGGCGAGCGTGGTGAGGAAGTCGTCGTCGCCGATGCCGCCGGTGTGCCGCAGCACGGCCTCGCCCGCGGTGCGGGCCATGGCCGCGGCCAGGCCGTCGATGCGCTCGCCGGTCTCCCGGTGCGACAGCTCCCAGTCGGCGATCGCGTTGATGTTGGAGACGGCGTCGCCGATGCCCGAGCGCACGAAGCGGGCGGGCGCCTGGCGCACCACGTCGAGGTCGATGACCAGCGCGATCGGCGAGGGGACGCCGTAGGAGCCGCGGCCGTTGTCGTTGTCCAGGGTGGCCACGGGCGAGCAGATGCCGTCGTGGGAGAGGTTGGTGGCGACCGCGACCAGCGGCAGCCCGACCCGGGCGGCGGCGTACTTCGAGGCGTCGATGATCTTGCCGCCGCCGAGCGCCACCACCGCGTCGTAGCGGCTGCCGCGCATCGCGTCGGCGAGCTTGACGGCCGCGTCGATGCTGCCGCCGCCGACCTCGATCCAGTCCGCGCCGGGCAGGGTGGCCGAAAGTCGCTCCCGCAGTGCGGCGCCGGAGCCGCGGCTGATCGCCACGGCCAGCCGGCCGAAGCTGGAGATGCGCTGGTCGGCGAGGAGCGTGCCGAGGCCGTCCAGCGCGCCCGGCCTGATGTCGACGACGACCGGCGACGGGACGAGCCGGGTCAGTACCGGCATGCGATCTCCCTGCCCTTGGCGAGGTCCTCGTGGTTGTCGATCTCCACCCAGGACACCTCGCCGATGGGCGCGACGTCGATGGTGAAGCCGCGGTCGACCAGCTCCTGGTAGCCGTCCTCGTAGTAGAGGTCGGGGTCCCGCTCGAAGGTCGCCTTGAGCGCGTCGGCCAGTTCGGCGGCGGCGTCGCCCTCGATGAGGGTGACGCCGATGTACTCGCCGGTGGCCTCGGCGGGGTCCATCAGCTTGGTGATCCGGCGCACGCCCTTGCCGGGCTCGGCGACGACCTTCATCTCCTCGTCGGCGAGCTTCTTGACGGTGTCCAGCGCCAGGATGATCCGCCGCCCCTCACCGCGGGCGGCGAGCAGCGTCCGCTCCACCGACACCGGGTGGACCGTGTCGCCGTTGGCGAGGATCACGCCGTCCTTGAGGGCGTCGCGGGCGCACCACAGGGAGTAGGCGTTGTTCCACTCCTCCGCCTTGTCGTTGTCGATCAGGGTCAGGCGCACGCCGTACTTGGCCTCCAGCGCCTCCTTGCGCGCGTAGACCGCCTCCTTGCGGTACCCGACGACGACCGCGACCTCGGTCAGCCCGATCTCGGCGAAGTTCGCGAGGGTGAGGTCGAGCACGGTGAGGCTCTCCCCGCCGGCTTCGGCTCCGTCCGTCCCTCCCGCCCTTTCGACCACCGGCACCAGCGCCTTCGGCAGGGTGTCGGTGTAGGGACGCAGACGGCGGCCGGCGCCGGCCGCCAGCACGAGGCCGATCATGCGGGTTCTCCTGATTCGTCGTGGACGGCGGGCGCACCCGCCCGGTGGGCGGACACCCAGAAGCGGATGCTCTCGGTCAGGACCAGCAGCGCGAGGGCGACGGCGAGGACCGTCAGCGCCACGGTGAGTCCCGTGTGGTGCGCGAGAGCGGCCGCGAGGACGGCCACCAGCAGTGCCCGGCCCTCGTGCCCGCCGGCCGCCCGCACCAGGGCCCGAGGCGGCGCCCCGGTGCCGCCGCGGATGCGGTACACCGTGTCGTAGTGATGGTAGGCGACCGCCGCCACCAGGCCGAAAGCAGCGGGCAACGCCCCGTTTACCCCTGAGATGGCAGAAAGGGCCAGCAGGGTTCCGTATTCGGCGGCCCGGAAGAAGGGCGGCACCAGCCAGTCGAGCGCGCCCTTGAGCGGGCGGGCCACGGCCAGCCCGGACGTGACGACGTAGACGGCGGCGGCCGCGACCACCCACCAGCTGCCCGCGGGCGCCAGCGCGGCGGTCGCCACCAGCACGCCGCCGCCGGCCAGCGCGACCGCGGGCGGAGCGAAGGCGGGCAGCCGGGCGGCCAGCGGGCGGGCGGCACCGGCCACGGCCTCGGCCAGCGGGCCGCTGTCCGCCAGGTCGTGGAGGGCCTGCGCGGCCCGGTCGGTCCGGCCGGCCCTGCGGGTCAGCGAGCGCAGCACCCGCCCTGCGGTGGTGTAGCAGGCGGCCAGCGCGCAGCCGACGAGCAGCACCACGAAGGTGATCCTGGGCGTGGTGACCGCGGTCAGCACCGCTATCAGGGCCCAGCGCTCGCCGATCGGCAGCACGATCATCCGGCGCACCCAGACCGTCCAGCCGACGCTGTCCAGCCGGTCGGAGAGGGCCGCGGTGGGGCTGGTGTTGCCGGTCGCGTCGTGGTTGGCCTCGGTGAACGCGAAGTCGACGACGTGCCGGCAGGTCTGCAGCACCATCGCGCCCAGGGCCAGCGCCCACACGTCGTCGCCGCCGCGGGCCGCGCCCAGCGCGAGACCCGCGTAGTAGGCGTACTCCTTGGCCCGGTCGAAGGTCGCGTCGAGCCAGGCGCCGAGCGTGGAGTACTGCAGCGAGTAGCGGGCCAGCTGGCCGTCGGTGCAGTCGAGCACGAAGGAGGCGATGAGCAGCACGCCGGCCGCGACGAACCCGGCGCGGGTGCCGGTCGCCGCGCACCCGGCAGCGATCAGCGCCACCAGCAGCGAGGCGGTGGTGACCTGGTTGGGCGTGAGCCCTCGGCGCGCGCACCAGCGGGCGACGTAGCGCGAGTAGGGGCTGATGAAGTGGGTGGTGAAGAAGCCGTCGCGCGCCTTGACGGCGCTGCGCAGCCGCACCGACTCCTCGTCGACCGCGCCGACGGCGGCGGTGGCCGCCGCGTGCGCGTCCGCGTCGGCGGGCACGGTGGCGACCAGCACGCCGAGCTCCGGCCGGTGCGGGGCGGCGCCCTCGGTGTCGAGGGCCGCGGCCACCGCGTCGGGCAGCACGCCGGCGCGCCCGGCCGGGTCGCCGGCCGCCTGGCCGGAAACGGTCCCGGAGGCACCGGGTGCGTCGGCCAGCGCGGTGCCGGTCTGGTGGCCGCCGGCCGCGCTGACGGCTGCCGGGGCGCCGGCGGCGAGTCCGCCGAGCGCCCGGACGAGGGCCGGGCGGGCCTTGGCCTGCACCGAGACGGCGCCCGGTACGGCGGCGGCGTCGAAGCGCGGGTCGGTCAGCGCCAGCCGCAGCGCGTGCCGGTGGCCGACGAACCGCGGGTCGACCAGCGCGACCCGGTCCGCGGCGGGGACGGCGGCCAGCCGGGCCGCGGCGTCCGCGGCGTCCACGGCCTCGGTGACCTGGAACCCCAGCGCCCGCAGGTCGTCCGCGAGCGGAGACGGCGCCCCGGCGGCGGGCGGGCCGGTGAGAATAGCGGTCGGCAGAGGAACCCACTCCCTGGAAGCGTGCGGAGGCGTGCCCGCGGGGCCGCCCGTTGAGGCGGGGCCGGGCCGGACACGACGGCGAGGCTATCGGATTCACGACGGCAGGCGTTCACTGCCTGTTCGCCTGAACGTGGCACCCCTGGTGTGATCATCATCTCGGATCACCCCCACCAGGGACAACGCCCCTGCACGCTGAGCCGTCCGGGGGATGTCCCCGCCAGGTCGCCTGACACCCGCCGCGGGGTCCGTCGCCGCAGCTCACCGCACATGACAATGGTCTCCAGTACCGGCTTGCCCACGGTGCGTGACCGGTGTTGACTGGGCCGCCGCACGGCAGGGCCGGAGGACCGGCCGGCCGACTCCGCAGCCGGAGGAGCCGGCGGAACCCGACGAAGGGAAGCGCCGCGATGGGGGCAGGGCACCAGCACGGCCATGGTCACGGCCACGGCCACCGGCACGGGCCCGGAACCGCCGGCTCGGCCCACCGCGGCAGGCTGCGGATCGCCCTGGGCATCACGCTGCTGGTCCTGGTCACGGAGGCGGCCGGCAGCGCGGTCACCGGCTCGCTCGCCCTGCTCGCCGACGCCGGCCACATGGCCACCGATGCGGCGGGCCTGGCCATGGCGCTGCTCGCCATCCAGATGGCGGCCCGACCGCCGAGCGAGCGCCGTACGTTCGGCTTCGCCCGCGCCGAGATCCTCGCCGCCGCGCTGAACGCGGGGCTGCTGTTCGCCGTCGGGGCGTTCGTCTTCTACGAGGGTGTTCGCCGGCTGATCAGCCCGCACGCCCTCGACGGCGGCGCGACCGTGGCGTTCGGCCTGTTCGGGCTGGCCGCCAACTCGGTGTCGCTGATGGTGCTGATGCGCGGGCAGCGGGAGAGCCTGAACGTGCGCGGGGCGTTCCTCGAGGTCATGGCGGACGCGTTCGGCTCGTGCGCCGTGGTGGTCGCCGCGGTCGTCTACCTGACCACCGGCTGGCGGCAGGCGGACGCGGTGGCGTCGCTGCTGATCGGCGTGCTGATCGTGCCGCGCACCTGGCAGCTGCTGCGCGAGGCGCTGGACGTGCTGCTGGAGGCGGCGCCCAAGCACGTCGACATGGGCCAGGTCCGCCGGCACATCGTGTCCCTCCCCGGGGTGGAGGGCCTGCACGACCTGCACGTGTGGACGATCACCTCGGGCATGCCGGTGCTGTCCGCGCACGTGGTGGTCGGCCACGGCGTCCTGGAGGAGGTGGGCTACGAGAAGATGCTGCACGACCTGCAGGGCTGTCTGGGCACGCACTTCGACGTGGAGCACTGCACGTTCCAGCTGGAGCCGGCCGGGCACGCGGTGCACGAGGCGCGGCTCTGCCACTGAACGCCCGCCGCCCGTCCGCCGGAGCCGCCGGTGGCCGGTTCCGCGCCTCAGGGCGCCGGTGCCGGTCGGCGCAGTTGGGCGCGGGCCGGGGCCCCGGGTGAGGCAGACTAAGGGCTTGTCGTCGAACGCGAAGGATGGATATGCCCACCAGTCCTGCCACCGGCCGACCCGGCTCGTCTCCCGCCGCGCCGCCCTCGCCCAACGGGGTCGCGGAACAGATCCTGCTCGAACTGGTCGACGAGGACGGCGTCACGATCGGCACGGCGGAGAAGGTGTCGGCGCATCTGGCCCCGGGGCGGCTGCACCGGGCGTTCTCGGTGTTCCTCTTCGACGAGGCCGGCCGGCTGCTGCTGCAGCGCAGGGCGCTGGGCAAGTACCACTCGCCAGGCGTGTGGTCCAACACCTGCTGCGGGCACCCGTACCCCGGTGAGCAGCCGTTCGTGGCCGCGGCCCGGCGCACCGCGGAGGAGCTGGGCGTCGCCCCGGCCCTGATGCGCGAGGCCGGCACGGTCCGCTACAACCACCCGGACCCGGCGTCGGGCCTGGTGGAGCAGGAGTTCAACCACCTGTTCGTGGGCGTGGTGCGCGATCCGCTGCACCCGGACCCCGAGGAGATCGGCGAGACGGCGTTCGTCAGCGCGGCGGAGCTGGCCGCGATGCGCGAGCAGGGCCCGTTCTCCGCGTGGTTCCAGACGGTGCTCGACGCGGTGCTGCCCGCGGTGCGCGAGGTGACCGGCGGCGCCGGCGGCTGGTGAGCCGCCGGCTCAGCCGGCCGCGCCGAACAGCGGCATCGCCGCCCAGATCACCTTGCCGCCGGTCGGCGTGGGCGCGATGTCGCAGGAGCCGCCGGCCTCGTCGGTGATCGCCTTCACCAGGAGCAGCCCACGGCCGCCGGTACGCCCGTGGTCGTTCTCCAGCGCCTTGGGCCGGTACGGGTGGTTGTCCTCGACGGCCACCCGGATCCACTCGGCGCCGACCGCCACCTCCACCGCGACCTCGGGGGACAGCACCGCGGCGTGCTTGACCGCGTTGGTGACCAGCTCGGAGACGATCAGCAGCAGCCCGTACAGCACGTCGCCGTCGACCGGCACGCCGCGGTCGCGGACGAGCGAGCGGACCGCGTGCCGCACCTGGGGCACCGAGGAGTCCAGCGCCGGGGCGGTGAACCGCCACACCCCCTCGTACGGCCTCGGCGCCGGAGCCTGACCCTGCGGGACGCTCCCGCGCACCTCCATGACCGCACCCACCATCGCCTTCTGACATTCCGTCTGGCGGTGAACCGGCCGGTCCGACCGGCCGGTTCCCCCTCACCGTTCGAGTGTCCGTGACCGCTGCAATTGCACGTGCAGGAGACCGTAAGTCCGCGCCTTTCAGCGATTCCCGACCGGTGGTGAACGGTTCTGGCGTCCCGCCGACCGATTCCGGCCGCGGGAGGCGTGGCTAGGATCATGACCGCCGCTTCGCGGCCCGCCGCCGACTGCGTACGAGGAGCCCGCATGTCCGACGCCGATCCGCTCGCGCCACGTTCCGCTTCCGGCCCGTCGGTGGCGGACGCCGGGTCGCCGCAGGGCCCGGACCGGCCCGTCCCGGCGGGCCCCACCGGCTCCCCCGGGCTGCTGGTGGCCACCGGCGACGGCACCGCCACCGTCACCATCAGCAACCCGGCCCGCCGCAACGCGATGACGCTGGCGATGTGGCGGTCGCTGCCGCCGCTGCTGGACGCGCTGGCCGGCGACCCGACGGTGCGGGTGCTGGTGCTGACCGGCGCCGGGGACACCTTCTGCGCGGGCGCGGACATCGGCGACCTGGCCGGGCCCGACGGCATGCGCGCCATCCGGGAGGCGGCCGTGGCGGCGGAGGAGGCGCTGGCCGTCTTCGCCAAGCCGACGATCGCGGCGGTCCGCGGCTACTGCGTCGGCGGCGGCTGCCAGCTCGCGGTCGCCTGCGACCTCCGCTTCGCGGCGCAGGGCGCGCGCTTCGGCGTCACCCCGGCCCGGCTCGGCATCGTCTACCCGGCCTCCTCCACCCGGCGGCTGGCCTTGCTGGCCGGGCAGTCGACGGCCAAACACCTGCTGTTCTCGGCCGAGTTGATCGACGACGAGCGGGCGCTGCGCACCGGCCTGGTCGACGAGGTGCTGCCCGCGGACCGGCTCGACGCGCGGGTACGGGAGTTCACCGCCGTACTGCGGTCCCGGTCGCAGCTGACGCAGGCCGCCGCCAAGGAGTTCGCCGCGGGCGAGCCGCCCGCGGAGCGCCTGGCCCACTGGGCGGAGCAGGCCGCCGCCAGCGGCGACGCGGCCGAGGGCGCCGCGGCGTTCCTGGAACGCCGCGAGCCGCGGTTCACCTGGACCCCGGGCAAGGGCTGACCGGTGGGGGCGTTCGGGGACGACGAGGTACGGCGGCTGCGGGCGCAGGCCCAGGGGCTGCTCGGGCCCGGCGGCCGCACGGTGGCGGACGCGGTGCGGCTGGCCGCCGGGCTGCAGGCCCAGGACGCCAAGGCGTGCCGGCTGCAGGTGCGGGCGCGCAGCCGCGGCCTGACCGCGGGCGACGTCGACGCGGCCTGCGCCGCCCGCCCGCCGGCGGTGGTGCGCACCTGGCTGATGCGCGGCACCCTGCACGCGGTGGCCGCCTCCGACGTGCGCTGGCTGACCGCGCTGCTCGGCCCGCGCGCCGCGGACATGTACCGCGGGCGGCGCGCCCGGCTCGGCCTGGACGACGACCTGCTGGCGCGGGCGCTCCCCGCGCTGGAGCGGGTCCTGTCCGGGCGGGCGCTGCAGCGCGACGCGCTGGTGGAGCGGCTGGCGGAGGAGGGCGTCGCCCTGGACCCGCGCGGCCAGGCCCCGGCGCACCTGCTGCTGTACGCCGCGGCCCGCGGCGTGGTGTGCCGCGGGCCGGAGGCGGCGGCCGACGCGGCCACGTACGTGCTGGCCGAGGAGTGGCTGGCGGGCGTCGCCGACGCGGGGCCGGCCGGCGACGAGGCGCTGGCCGAACTCGCGGTGCGGCACGCGGCGTCCTATGGCCCGGTGTCCGCGGCCGACCTGGCGCGCTGGTCCGGGCTGCCGATGACCGCGGCCCGCCGCGGTCAGGCGGCCGCCGCAGGCCGGCTCGCGCCGGTCGGAAGCCCGCGGGGTCCGCTGCTGGCCCCGGCCGGCGCGGCGTCCCGGGTGCCGCCACCCGGCGCGGTGCGGATGACCGGCCACTTCGACCCGTACCTGCTCGGCTACCGCGACCGGGACCTGATGCTGCCGCCCGCGATCGCCCCGCGCATCGCGACCGGCGGCGGCTTCCTCATGCCGTGCGTCCTGCGCGACGGCGCGGTGGTGGCGACCTGGCGGCACGAACGGCGGGGCTCGGGCCTGGCGGTGCGGGTCGAGTCGCTGACCGGCGACCCGGACCGCGCCCTGTCCGAGGGCATCGACGCGGAGGTGGCCGATATCGGCCGGTTCCTGGGCCTGCCCGCGGCCTGGGAGTGGACGACGGGACTGTGACCCGGCGACCCGGCCCAGGCCCGAGGGCCTCTCCCGGCGGACGCGGTCCTCGCGGGGGCGTGTCCTGGCAGCCCGGCCCAGGCACGAGGGCTGTCCGGCGGACGCGGTCGACGCGAGGGCATGTCCTGGCAGCCCGGCGCAGGCCCGAGGGCTGTCCGGCGGACACGGTCGACGCGGGGGCGTGTCCTGGCGACCCGGCCCAGGCCCGAGGGCTGTCCGGCGGACACGGTCGACGCGAGGGCATGTCCCGGCGGCCCGGACCCCGAGGGCCTCTCCCGGCGGAGGCGGTCGACGCGAGGGCAGTCCAGGCGACCCGGGCCCAGGCACGAGGGCTGTCCGGCGGACACGGTCGACGCGAGGGCAGTCCAGGCGACCCGGATCCGACCCGACGGCTTGTCCCGGCGGCCCGGACCCCGAGGGCCTCTCCCGATGGACGCGGTCGGCGGGACTGCATATCCCGGCAGCCCGGCCCAGGCCCGAGGGCGTGTCCCGGCAGCCCGGACCCCGAGGGCCTCTCCCGGCGGACGCCGTCCTCGCGGGGGCGTGTCCCGGCCGGAGGCCGTCGGCGGGAGGGGGCTCGCGGTGGGCGCGTGAGCCGGACGGCAGGGGTCTTCGGCGTGCTCGCGGTCAGTTGATGCGGCTGGCGCCGACCGGCTGGCGCTCGGTCACGCCGGTCGGCATCGCGGGGTGGCGGCCGAGCAGGATGATGCCGATGACCACCGCGGCCAGGCCGGCGGCCTCCCAGGCCAGGGCTCCCGGGGTGACCCGCAGCCGGTCGCCGAGGAACCCGACGCCGCAGGCGATGCCGGCCAGCGGCTGGGCGGCGGTCAGCGACGGCAGCGACATCCGCAGCGGCGCGGTCTCGAAGGCGCTCTGCACCAGCAGCAGCCCGGTCAGGCCGAGGACGGCGATCCCGTACGGCTGCCAGTGCACGAAGAGCGGCGGGATCCCGTGGTCGCGGATGATCTGCCCGCACACCCGGGTGAGGGCGTCCTGCAGGCCGTAGAGCAGGCCGGCGGCGAGCGCGAGCAGGGCCGCCTCCGAGGAAGGCGGCAGCCGGCGGGACCTGATCGTGAGCAGCAGGGCGAGGCCGGCCACGATGCCGAAGACCAGCCAGTGCCGCAGCGGTCCGGCCGGGCCGCTGCCGCCGCTGGGCCGCCCCGCCACGATGAAGGCGGTCACCCCGAGGGCGAGCAGGGCGACGCCGCCCCAGCCGCTCCAGCCCAGCGGCTGCTTGGTCAGCCAGCGCGACAAGGCCATGGCGAACAGCAGGTTGGTGGCGGTCAGCGGCTCGACCAGCGAGACCTCGCCGTAGGCCAGCGCGACGGCGCCGAGCACCAGGCCGCTGACGAAGAAGGCGATGCCCAGCAGCCAGTCCGGCATCCGGATCAGGTCGAGGAGCAGCCGGAAGGAGAGGAAGTCCGCCAGCGGCGCACGGGCGGCCGCGCGCTGCTGCAGCACGAATCCCAGGCCGAGGCAGCAGGCGGCACCGACTCCGAGCAGGAACACGGCCACGCCGTCACTGTAACCCCCCACATGCCCGACCAGCCCCGATCCGCACGAGTGCGCCCTGGTGGGTCCCGGTCTGCGCCGCTTTTCAGGCCGGCTCGGCGGGTGCGGCGGGATCGGCCGGATCGGCGGGATCGGCGGGATCGGCCGGTGCGGTCTGCGCGCCGTCCCACACGGTGAGGAACGCCATCCGCAGGCAGGCGGCGAGCGCCGGGTGCTCGATGTACAGGGCGGTGGTCGAGCCGGTGCCGGCGACCGGGTCCGGCATGTCGCACAGCACGAGCGAGGCGTCCGCCACCACCAGCTTCAGCGGCAGGTCCGCGGCGAACCGGCACTCCTCCCCCGCCGCGCTGGACCGCCGGACGTTGTCGAGGGTCTCGGGGTCGGCGAGCGCCTCGTGGGTGTAGATGGCGCGGACCGAGCCGCCGTTGCGCCGCAGCCGCCGCACCGCCCTGATCCCCGGGGTGTTCAAGCCGGGGGCGACGAACGGCGGTTTGGAGAAGCTGAGCAGCTCGTGCTGGGCGTGGTTCTGGATGTCGGTGAACGCCTCGGATATCGACTTGGGGTCGCGGAGGATCTCGATGTAGTCCAGCGGCACGGTGTGCGACCGCCCGTCGGCCCAGATCGGCACCAGGCCGGCGGTCAGGTTCGCCGACACCCGGTCCAGCCGTTCCAGCGCCTCGCGCTGCAGGGCCATCAGCCGGGCCACCGCCAGCTCCGGGGCGACCGCCGTGAACGTGGCGACCCGCCCGGGATGCGCGGTGGCCAGCCGCCGCCTGACCAGGGCGTCCAGCACGTCGTACACGCGCTGCCTGGGGACATCGGCCTCGCGCGCCACCTCTGCCGCGGTGTACGACTCGCGGCGCACAAGGGCGAGGTAGACCCGCGCCTCGTAGCGGGCGAGACCCAGTGAGACCAGGTCGTTGACCGGTCCTTCCTCCGACTCCATGGCGCCACAAGCTATACGCCGGAGATCGTTCCGGGGAAGCGAGGGAGGGGGTCCCGGAAGGTGACTCGAGGTCAATCCTTTGCCATTACCCGGTAGTTCCTTTAAACCGGTCTCACTACCTTCATCATGGCCACCACTGCACGGGGTGGCAGTCAGCACGAATGGCTGAAGTCGTCAGCCAGATCACCAGTGAACGAGCGCCACATGCTTCCCGGGCGTAGCCGCACGATGATCGGTTGTCATGACCTTGACAGATCTGCCATCGTCGGGCGCCCCCAGGCTCGATCCCCCCATGGAGGGCAGTTCATTGCAGTCGACAAGTCCCGGCCGGTTGAGAGAGACCGTCCGCCGCGCAACCCTCGCGGTGGTCGCCGCGGGGGCCCTGGTGACCGGCGGCATGGTCGCGGTGGCGGCTCCCTCGGTCGCCAGCACGCCCGCGTCCAACGCCGGCTCGTCCGCCACCGGCGCCACCGGCACCACCCTGGGCAAGGCCCAGCACCTGTGCGCCTCGCCCGCCGAGGGCCGGATGTCCTGCCTGTCGCTGGTGCGCACGGACGTCGTGCACCACATGGGTGTCACCCCCAACGCCACCCCCTCCGGATACGGTCCCAGCGACCTGCAGGGCGCCTACGCCCTGCCGTCCGGCGGTTCGGGGGCCACCGTGGCCATCGTCGACGCCCAGGACGACCCCAACGCGGAGTCGGACCTGGCCACTTACCGCTCGCAGTACGGCCTGCCGGCCTGCACCACGGCCAACGGCTGCTTCAAGAAGGTGGACCAGAACGGCGGCACCAGCTACCCCACCGCCGACTCCGGCTGGGCCGGCGAGATATCGCTCGACCTCGACATGGTCAGCGCCGTCTGCCCGTCCTGCCACATCCTGCTGGTCGAGGCCACCTCGGCGAGCATGAGCGACCTGGGCATCTCGGTGAACCGCGCGGTCACCATGGGCGCGAAGTACGTGTCCAACAGCTACGGCGGTTCCGAGTCCTCCTCGGACACCTCGTACGACAGCTCGTACTTCAACCACC
Organism: Streptomyces sp. NPDC020917; assembly: GCF_044333795.1. Classification (NCBI taxonomy): domain Bacteria; kingdom Bacillati; phylum Actinomycetota; class Actinomycetes; order Kitasatosporales; family Streptomycetaceae; genus Streptomyces; species Streptomyces sp. NPDC020917. The sequence goes on from NZ_JBIRRR010000007.1 coordinate 245,710, forward strand.
CGGGCGTCGCCATCACCGTCAGCTCCGGTGACAGCGGCTACGGCGTGGAGTACCCGGCCGCGTCCCAGTACGTGACCTCGGTCGGCGGCACCTCGCTGAGCCGCGCCAGCGGCACCTCCCGCGGCTGGACCGAGTCGGTCTGGGGCAGCAGCGCCGGCGGTGAGGGCGCGGGCTCCGGCTGCTCGTCCTACGACCCCAAGCCCAGCTGGCAGACCGACACCGGCTGCTCCAAGCGCACCGTCGCGGACGTCTCCGCGGTCGCCGACCCGAACACCGGTCTGGCGGTCTACGACTCCTACGGTGCCAGCGGCTGGCAGGTCTACGGCGGCACCAGCGCCTCGTCGCCGATCATCGCCTCGGTCTACGCGCTCGCCGGCACCCCCGCCTCGGGCACGACCCCGTCGTCCTACCCGTACGCCCACACCGGCTCGCTCAACGACGTGACCAGCGGCGCCAACGGTTCCTGCAGCAGCAGCTACCTGTGCACCGCCAAGGCCGGCTACGACGGCCCGACGGGTCTGGGCACGCCGAACGGCACCGCCGCCTTCACCAACGGCACCTCGACCGGCAACACGGTCACCGTCACCAACCCGGGCAGCCAGTCCACGGTGGTCAACACCGCGGCCAGCCTGCAGATCAGCGCGAGCGACTCGGCCTCCGGCCAGACCCTGACCTACTCGGCCACCGGTCTGCCCGCGGGTCTGTCGATCAACGCCTCCTCCGGCCTGATCTCCGGCACCCCGACCGCGACCGGCAGCTCCAGCGTGACGGTCACCGCCAAGGACTCCACCGGCGCGACCGGCTCGGCGAGCTTCACCTGGGCGGTCACCGGCACCGGTGGCGGCGGCTGCACCGCCGGCCAGCTGCTGGCCAACCCGGGCTTCGAGTCCGGCAACACCGGCTGGACCACCAGCTCCGGCGTCATCGACAACAGCACCGGCGCCCCGGCGCACACCGGCTCCTACAAGGCGTGGCTGGACGGCTACGGCAGCACCCACACCGACACGCTGTCCCAGTCGGTGACCATCCCGTCCACCTGCACCAGCGCCAACCTGACCTTCTACCTGTACATCTCCACCCAGGAGACCACCACCACGACGGCCTACGACACCCTGAAGGTGACCGCGGGCAGCACCACCCTGGCCACCTACTCCAACCTCAACCACACGACCGGCTACGTGCAGAAGTCGATCAACCTGTCCTCGTACATCGGGCAGACCGTCACCCTGAAGTTCACCGGCACCGAGGACTCCCTCTACGCCACGTCGTTCCTCATCGACGACACCGCCGCCAACGTGAGCTGATGCCCGCGCGCATGGCCTGGCAGCACCGCACGACGCGCTCCGGCGCGGCAGAACACGACGGACCCGGGTCGGCCCCCACTGCCGACCCGGGTCCGCCGCTCTCCCCCGGTGTGCCGGTCACCGCACGTCGACGGTGACCTTCCACCCGACGATGGCGTGACAGGACACGCCGCCGGGTGTCGCGCTCGGGCAGGCGTGCCGGAAGCCGCTCAGCTGGGCACTGCCGGCCCGTGCGCCGCGATAGACGCCGGGCGAGACCTGGGTGAGTGCCGTCCCGTGCTCGACGGCCGGCACCCATCGGTCGTCCAGTCGCAGCCGCAGGGTGCTGCCCACGCTCAGGCACAGTTCGCGCGCGTTGCTGGAGGCCAGGTCGACGACGACGTCGCCGCAGTCCTGCTGCGTGCTCGTCGGGGCGGCTTCCGGTGCCCCCACCCGGACCCCGTTCGCCGAGCCGCACCCCGTCACCAGCACGAAGGACGCGACGGCCGCCCCCACGGCCGCACCTGTCCGAGCGCGCATGCCCCAACCTCCCTCGCCCGGGCCGCCCTTGGTCGGAAGGCGGCCGGTCATGGGTGTGACGCAGCACGGCGCGGGCCGGTTCCCTCCGGTTGTGGACGGCCCGGCTCCAAGGACGCGTTCGGCGCCCGGTGACCCGGCCGCGTTCAGCGCTCGGTGATCCGGCCGCCGTCCACCTCGATGCGGCGGGTGGTGTGCACCGCGTCCAGCATCCGCCGGTCGTGTGTGACCAGCAGCAGGGTGCCCTGGTAGGAGGCGAGCGCGGACTCCAGCTGCTCGATGGCGGGCAGGTCGAGGTGGTTGGTCGGCTCGTCGAGGACCAGCAGGTTGACGCCCCGGGCCTGCAGCAGGGCCAGCGCCGCGCGGGTGCGCTCGCCGGGCGAGAGGGTGGCGGCGGAGCGCAGCACGTGGTCGGCCTTGAGGCCGAACTTGGCCAGCAGGGTGCGGATCTCGGCCGGATCCATCTCGGGTGCCGGGGCGCGGAACGCGTCCAGCAGCGTCTCCTCGCCGCGGAACAGGGCGCGGGCCTGGTCGACCTCGCCGACCTGCACGCCCGGGCCGAGCGCCGCGGTGCCCTCGTCCAGCGGCAGCCGGCCGAGCAGGGCGGCGAGCAGCGTCGACTTGCCGGAGCCGTTGGCCCCGGTGATCGCCACCCGGTCCGCCCAGTCGATCTGCAGGTCCACCGGGCCGAAGGCGAAGTCGCCGCGCCGGACCCGAGCGCCGCGCAGGGTGGCCACCACGGCCCCCGAGCGGGGCGCGGCGGCGATCTCCATCCGCAGCTCCCACTCCTTGCGGGGCTCCTCCACGACCTCCAGCCGCTCGATCATCCGCTCGGTCTGCCGGGCCTTGGCGGCCTGCTTCTCGCTGCCCTCGACGCGGGCCTTGCGGGCGATCTTGTCGGGGTCGGGAGCCTTGCGCAGGGCGTTGCGGGTGCCCTTGTCCATCCAGCCGCGCTGCATCCGGGCGCGGGCCTCAAGCCCGGCCTTGGTGTCGGCGTAGTCCTCGTACTCCTCGCGGGCGTGCCGCCGGGCGGTCGCGCGCTCCTCCAGGTAGGAGGTGTAGCCGCCGCCGTAGACGGAGACCTGGTGCTGGGCGAGGTCGAGCTCGACGACGCTGGTGACGGTGCGGGTGAGGAACTCGCGGTCGTGGCTGACCAGGACGGTGCCGGCGCGCAGCCCGGTGACGAACTTCTCCAGCCGCTCCAGGCCGTCCAGGTCCAGGTCGTTGGTGGGCTCGTCGAGCAGGAAGACGTCGTAGCGGCTGAGCAGCAGGGAGGCGAGCCCGGCCCGGGCGGCCTGGCCGCCGGACAGCCCGCGCATGTCCGCGTCGAGCGCGACGCCCAGGCCCAGCGAGGCCGCGGCCTCCTCCGCGCGGTCCTCCAGGTCGGCGCCGCCGAGCGCGAGCCAGCGGTCGAGCGCGGCGGCGTAGGCGTCGTCGGCGCCCGGCGTTCCGTCGACGAGTGCCTGGGTGGCGGTGTCCAGGGCGGCCTGCGCGGCGGTCACCCCGGTACGGCGGGACAGGAAGTCGCGGACGGACTCCGCCCGGCGGTCCGGCTCCTGCGGCAGGTGGCCGACGGTGGCGTCGGCGGGGCTCAGCCGCAGCGCCCCCTCCTCGGGGGCGTCGAGGCCGGCGAGGATCCGCAGCAGCGTGGACTTGCCGGCACCGTTGGCACCGACCAGGCCGATGACGTCTCCCGGGGCGACGACCAGGTCGAGGCCGGAGAACAGGGCACGGTCGCCGTGTCCTGCGGCGAGCTTCTTGGCAACGAGGGTGGCACTCATCTCAGGCCGGATCCTACCGTTTCGCCCCCGCCCGCGACCAAGGCGTTTCCCCGGCGGCGGCTTCCCCGTCCCCCTCCCCCGGGTCCGGTGGATTCTCCGCGCAAAAAAATGCATGCACGCTTGATTGTTTTTTGGCGGGCTGCCACGCTCGGGGCGCACGCTGTCATGTACCGGCGGTTTGTCCGAGGGGTGGCCATGGCCGATCCGCAGTCCGTACGCACCGTCCTGGACGATCTCCGTGCCGAGAGCGACGCGCTCGACAGCCTGGTGGCGGACCTGCCGGCCGGGCGCTGGGGCGCCGTCACGCCGGCCGAGGGCTGGACCGTCGCCCACCAGATCGCCCACTTGAGCTGGACCGACCGCCAGGCGCTGCTGGCGATCGAGGACCCGGACGCGTTCTCCGCGGAACTCACTTACGCTCTGGGCCACTTGGACACCTATGTGGACGAGGCCGCGACCCGGGACGCCGCGATGCCGCCCGCCGCGCTGCTGGAGCGGTGGCGGTCCAGCCGGGCCCGGCTGTGGGCGACGCTGGTCGCGCAGCCGCCGGGGGTGCGGCACCCCTGGTACGGACCGCCGATGAGCACCGCGGCCGTCGCCACCGGGCGGCTGATGGAGACCTGGGCGCACGGCCAGGACATCGCCGACACCCTGGGCGTGCTCCGCACGCCCACCGCGCGCCTGCGGCATGTCGTACGGATCACGGTGCGCGCCCGGGACTACGCCTTCGCGGCGCACGGGCGTCCGGCCCCGCAGGCCGAGTTCCGGTGGGAACTGACCGCGCCCGACGGGTCGTTGTGGACCTTCGGCCCTGAGGACGCCGACCAGCGGGTGAGCGGGCCCGCGGAGGACCTGTGCCTGCTCGCGGTGCAGCGCCGGCACCGCGACGACGTGGCGCTGACCGCCGAAGGGGCCGACGCCGACGCGTGGTTGTCGATCGCCCAGGCCTTCGCCGGACCGCCCGGCAAGGGCCGGCCGGCCGGGGCGGCGTCCGGCGGCGGTGCCGCGTGAGGGGCACGGTCCTGCGCGGGACGGAGTTCGCCGAGCGGCGCGCGACGATGCTGGAACGGCTGGCCGAGGTGGCCGCAGCGCACGCCGAGGCGCTGGCCGGCGGCGGCCCCAAGTACCAGGAACGGCATCGCGGTCGGGGCAAGCTCCTGGCCCGCGAGCGGATCGAGCTGCTGCTCGACCCGGACACCCCGTTCCTCGAACTGTCCCCGCTCGCCGGGTGGGGCAGCGACTTCACCACCGGCGCCTCCCTCGTCACCGGCATCGGCGTCATCGATGGCGTCGAGTGCCTGGTGACCGCCAACGACCCGACCGTGCGCGGCGGGGCGAGCAATCCGTGGACGCTGAAGAAGGCGCTGCGGGCCAACGAGATCGCCTTCGCCAACCGGCTGCCGGTGGTGAGCCTGGTGGAGTCCGGCGGCGCCGACCTGCCCAGCCAGAAGGAGATCTTCATCCCCGGCGGGGCGCTCTTCCGCGACCTGACGCGGCTGTCGGCCGCCGGAATCCCCACCGTGGCAGTGGTGTTCGGCAACTCCACCGCGGGCGGCGCGTACGTGCCGGGGATGTCCGACCACGTCATCATGGTCAAGGAGCGCTCGAAGGTGTTCCTCGGCGGCCCGCCGCTGGTGAAGATGGCCACCGGCGAGGAGAGCGACGACGAGGAACTGGGCGGCGCCGACATGCACGCCCGCGTCTCGGGCCTGGCCGACTACTTCGCCCTGGACGAGCCGGACGCCCTGCGCACCGCCCGCCGGGTCGTCGCCCGCCTCAACTGGCGCAAGGCGGGCCCCGATCCGCGGCCGGACCCGCGCCCCCCGCTGTTCGACGAGGAGGACCTGCTCGGCATCGTGCCGGGCGACCTGCGCACCCCGTTCGACCCGCGCGAGGTGATCGTGCGGATCGCCGACGGCTCGGAGTTCGACGAGTTCAAGCCGCTGTACGGGCCCAGTCTGGCGACCGGCTGGGCGGAGGTCCACGGCTATCCGGTCGGCATCCTGGCCAACGCGCAGGGCGTGCTGTTCAGCGCGGAGTCGCAGAAGGCGGCCCAGTTCATCCAGCTGGCCAACCAGCGCGACATCCCGCTGGTCTTCCTGCACAACACCACCGGCTACATGGTCGGCCGCGAGTACGAGCAGGGCGGCATCATCAAGCACGGCTCGATGATGATCAACGCCGTCTCCAACTCGCGGGTCCCGCACATCTCCCTGCTGATGGGCGCGAGTTACGGCGCCGGGCACTACGGCATGTGCGGCCGGGCGTACGAGCCGCGGTTCCTGTTCTCCTGGCCGAGCGCGAAGTCCGCGGTGATGGGCCCGGCGCAGCTCGCCGGGGTGCTGTCGATCGTGGCCCGGCAGTCGGCGCTGGCCAAGGGCCAGGCGTACGACGAGGCGGCGGACGCGGCGCTGCGGGCGATGGTGGAGCAGCAGATCGAGGCGGAGTCGCTGCCGATGTTCCTGTCGGGGCGGCTGTACGACGACGGGGTGATCGACCCGCGGGACACCCGCACGGTGCTGGGGCTGTGCCTGTCCGCGGTGCACGGTGCGCCGGTTGAGGGCGCCCGCGGCGGCTTCGGCGTCTTCCGGATGTGAGGGGCGGCAGGCATGAGCAGTGGGAGCGGTCGGCCGGACGGCTCGAAGGCGCCGGTGGATGCGACGGAGGGCACGGCCGCGGGCACATCCGCGGGCGCGGGTACGGGCCGGGCGGCGGGCAGTTCGACCGGGACGGCGGGGGAGGCGAGCGCGGGTACGGGGGCCGGCGGATCGGCCGGGACGGCGGCGCGGCCGGCGGTGATCGGCCGCCTGCTGGTGGCCAACCGCGGGGAGATCGCCCGGCGGGTGTTCCGCACCTGCCGCGGCCTGGGCATCGCCACCGTCGCGGTGCACTCCGACGCCGACGCGCGGGCTCTGCACGTCCGCGAGGCCGACGCCGCGGTGCGGCTGCCGGGGAACGCCCCGGCCGACACGTACCTGCGCGCCGACCTGCTGGTCGCCGCGGCGCTGGCCGCGGGTGCCGACGCGGTGCACCCGGGGTACGGATTCCTGTCCGAGAGCGCGGAGTTCGCCCGTGCCGTCCAGGACGCGGGCCTGGTCTGGATCGGGCCGCGGCCGGACGCGGTCGCGGCGATGGGCTCCAAGACCCGCGCCAAGGAGCTGATGTCGGATGCCGGCGTGCCGGTGTTCGGCGCGCTGGACCCGGCGCGGGTCGGCGCCGGCGATCTGCCGCTGCTGGTGAAGGCGGCCGCGGGCGGCGGCGGGCGCGGCATGCGGATCGTGCGCGAACTGGACCGGCTGCCGGAGGAGTTGGCGGCGGCCGCGCAGGAGGCGCGGTCGGCGTTCGGTGACGGCGAGGTGTTCCTGGAGCCGTACGCGGAGGGCGCCCGGCACGTCGAGGTGCAGGTGCTGGCCGACACCCACGGCACCGTGTGGGTGCTCGGCGAGCGGGACTGCTCGCTGCAGCGGCGGCACCAGAAGGTGATCGAGGAGGCCCCGGCGCCCGCGCTGCCGCAGGAGGTGCGCACCGCCCTGCACGCGGCGGCCGAACGTGCGGCCCGCTCGATCGGCTACACCGGCGCGGGCACCGTGGAGTTCCTGGTCGCCCGCGACGGCCGGCCGTACTTCCTGGAGATGAACACCCGCCTGCAGGTGGAGCATCCGGTCACCGAGTGCGTCACCGGGCTCGACCTGGTGGCGTGGCAGATCCGGGTCGCCGAGGGCGCCGCGCTGCCACCGAACCCGCCCCAGCCGCGCGGCCACGCCGTCGAGGCGCGGCTGTACGCGGAGGACCCCGCGCACGGCTGGCAGCCGCAGCCGGGACTCCTGCACCTGCTGGAACTCCCGGGAGTGGACGCGGAGTTCGCCGTGCCGCCGGGCCGTGACGCGGGTCTGCGGCTCGACGCCGGGGTGACCGGCGGCGACACCATCGGCGTGCACTACGACCCGATGCTGGCGAAGGTCGTGGCGTGGGCGCCGACCCGGGCCGAGGCCGTCCGCCGGCTGGCCCACGCGTTGGAGCGGGCCCGCTTGCACGGCCCGCGCACCAACCGCGACCTGCTGGTCCGCACGCTGCGGCACCCGGAGTTCACCGCGGCCCGGCTCGACACCGCGTTCCTGGCGCGGCACGGCGCGGAGCTGGGCGTGGGGCAGCCGGCCGACCCGGCGGCCCCGGCCGGCGGGCTCGCCGGGTCATCGACGGAGGCGTCAGGCGGCCAGGCGGCCGGAGCGCCGGCGGGCGGATCGCAGGCGTCCGGCGCGCAGGCGGCCGGAGCGCCGGCGGGCGGATCGCAGGCGTCCGGCTTGCAGGCGGGCGGCGGGAACGGCGCCGGGACGGGCTCCGGCCCGAACGATCGGGTGGCGCTCGCCGCGCTGGTCGCTGCCCTCGCCGACGCGGCCGCGCGCACGGCGGCCGGGACGACCGCGGCGGGCCCCGGCGCCGCGGGTCCGTGGGCCGGTGGCGGAGCGGGCGCGGGCGTCGCGGTCCGGCTCGGGGGCTGGCGGAACGTTCCCTCGCAACCGCAGCTGAAGCGGTTCCGGGCCGACGGGTCCGGGACGGTCCACGAGGTCCGCTACCGCCTTACCCGCGAGGGCCTGACCGCGCCGGACTTCGCCGGCGTCGCGCTGGTGAGCGCGGCCCCCGGCCGTGTCGTGCTCGACGTCGCGGGCGTGCGGCAGGCGTTCGAAGTGGCCGCCTACGCCGAACGGGTGTTCGTGGACTCGCCCTTCGTGTGCACCTCGCTGACCGCCCTCCCCCGCTTCACCGAACCCGGGGAGCATTCGGCACCCGGGTCGCTGCGTGCGCCGATGCCCGGCACGGTCGTCCGGATAGGTGAATTCTCGCCCGGCGACCGCGTCCAGGCGGGCAGCCCGCTGCTGTGGCTGGAGGCGATGAAGATGGAGCACGTCGTCGCGGCACCCGCCGCGGGCACCCTCACCGAACTCACCGCCGAGGTGGGCCGCCAGGTCGAACTCGGCGCCGTACTCGCCGTCGTCAAGGAGGAAACGGGACCATGACCACCGTCCGCAGCACCTTCGACAGCACCTTGCTGGAGAGCGAGGAGCGGCGCGCGCTGCGCGAGGCCGTCGGCTCCCTCGCGCGCCGGTACGGGCGCGAGTACTTCGCGGCGACCGTACGCGCAGGCAAGCACACCGACGAGTTGTGGCAGGAGGCCGGGCGGCTCGGCTACCTGGGCGTGAACATCCCCGAGGAGTACGGCGGCGGAGGCGGCGGGCTGGCCGAACTGTCCATCGTGCTGGAGGAGCTGGGCGCGGCCGGCTGCCCGCTGCTGCTGCTGATCGTCTCTCCCGCCATCTGCGGCACGGTCATCGCGCGCTTCGGCACCGACGCCCAGAAGGAGCGCTGGCTGCCGGGCATCGCGGACGGCTCGCTGCGGATGGCGTTCGGCATCACCGAGCCCGACGCCGGCTCCAACTCGCACCGGATCACCACGACCGCCCGCCGTGACCCGGACACCGGCGGCTGGCTGCTGACCGGCCGCAAGGTCTTCATCTCGGGCGTCGACATCGCCGACGCGACGCTCGTCGTGGGCCGCACCGAGGACGCCAGGACCGGCAAGCTCAAGCCCTGCCTGTTCATCGTCGAGCGGGAGACCCCCGGCTTCGAGTACCGGCAGATCGAGATGGAACTGGCCGCGCCGGAGAAGCAGTTCCAGCTGTTCCTCGACGATGTGGCGCTGCCCGCCGAGGCGCTGGTCGGCGACGAGGACGCCGGGCTGCTCCAGCTGTTCGCCGGGCTCAACCCCGAGCGGATCATGACCGCCGCGTTCTCCCTCGGCATGGGCCGCTACGCCCTGGACACGGCCGTGGACTACGCCCGCACCCGGCAGGTGTGGAAGGCGCCGATCGGCTCCCACCAGGCCATCGCCCATCCGCTGGCGCAGGCGCACATCGAGCTGGAACTGGCCCGGCTGATGATGCAGAAGGCCGCGTACCTGTACGACGCGGGGGACGACATGGGCGCCGGCGAGGCCGCGAACATGGCCAAGTACGCGGCGGCCGAGGCCGGCGCCCGTGCCGTGGACCAGGCCGTGCACACTCTCGGCGGCAACGGCCTGACCACCGAGTACGGCCTGGCCTCGCTGCTGACCGCATCCCGGGTCGGGCGAATAGCCCCGGTGAGCCGTGAGATGATCCTCAACTTCGTCTCGCACTACACCCTCGGCCTGCCCAAGTCCTACTGACGGGCCCGGTCCGCGACGTCCCCCGCGTTCCCCTCCCGCACTCCCCCAGCCCCCGATCACGACCTCGCACGACAGGAGCCCCGCAGTGACCACAGCGCCGCTGGTGCGGCGGCACACCGACCGCGGTGTCGCCGTCCTCAACCTCGACTCGCCGGGCAACCGCAACGCCCTGTCCGCCGGCCTCGTCGCCGAGCTGGCCGCCGCGCTCGACGACGCGGCGGCGGACACCGGGGCGCGGGCGGTGCTGCTCACCCACACCGGCTCCTCGTTCTGCGCCGGCGCGGACCTGAAGGCGACCGGCGACCGCAAGGGGCCGGAGCTGCTGGTCGACCTGATGCGGCAGATCGCCGTCCTGCCCAAGCCGGTGGTCGCCCGGGTCGACGGGCACGTGCGGGCCGGCGGCCTGGGGCTGCTGGCCGCCTGCGACATCTCGGTGGCCACCCAGGCGGCCTCGTTCGCCTTCACCGAGAGCCGGTTGGGGCTGGCGCCCGCGGTGGCGTCCATACCCGTGCTGGCCAGGGCCGACCCGCGGGCGGCCGCGCGCTGGATCATCACCGGCGAGCGGTTCGACACCGAGGAGGCGGTGCGCATGGGCCTGGTCACCGGCCGGGTCGACGCCCTGCACGGGATCCTGGCCGGGCTGCGGGCGGCCTCGCCGCAGGGCCTCGCGGCGTCCAAGGAGCTGACGACGGCGGCGTTCCTGCGGCGGCTCGACGAGGACGCCGAGGAGATGTGCCGGCGCAGCGCCCGGCTGTTCGCGTCCGACGACGCGGCGGTGGGCGTCCGCGCGCTGCTCGAACGCCGGGACCCGCCATGGGCGTTGTGACCGAGCGCGCCCCGAAGCAGGATCGCAGCCGGGCCACCCGCCAGCGCATCCTGGAGGCGGCGGTGGCCTGCCTGACCGAGCACGGCTGGTCCGGCAGCACGGTGGCCGTGGTGTGCACGAGGGCCGGGGTGTCGAGGGGCGCCGCCCAGCACCACTTCCGAACCCGGGAGGAGCTGTTCACCGCGGCCATCGCGCACGTGGCCGAGCAGTGGCTGACCGCGGTCCGCGAGCGGGCCCTGGCGCTGCCGCGCGAGGGCCCGGACCGCACCTACGCGGTGGTGGACATGCTCGTGGCGGTGCACACCGGGCCGCTGTTCCGGGCGGCGCTGCACCTGTGGGTGGCGGCCGGTGAGGAGGAGGCGCTGCGGCCGCGGGTCACCGCGCTGGAGTCCCGGATCGGCCGCGAGGCGCACCGGCTGGCGGTGGACTTCCTCGGCGCCGACGAGAGCCGGCCCGGGGTCAGGGAGACCGTCCAGGGCATCCTCGACATGGCCCGCGGGCTCGGCCTGGCGAACCTGCTCAGCGACGACTCCGCGCGCCGGGCCGGGATCGTCCGCCAGTGGTCGCGGATCCTGGACGCGGAGCTGCGCCGGGAGCCCGCGGCCTGACCGCGGCCTGACCGCCGCCCGACCTCGGCCCGGTGCTTGGCAGCCCGCGGGCGACGCGACGTGGTCCCCGCGGCCGGATCAGTGCAGGGTGGTCCCCGCGGCCGGGTCAGTGCAGGGCGGCGTCCGCGCGGCCGGGTCAGTACAGGGCGGCGTCCCCGCGGCCGGATCAGTGCAGGGCGGCGTCCGCGGGGCCGGTGGCCAGGCGGGTGAAGCGCACCTCCAGGCCGGCGTGCAGCGGCGAGCAGCAGAGCGGCCCGGCCTGGGCGTCGGCGTCAGGGTCGAGGTGGGCCAGCCGCACCATGCGCCACGGCCCGCCGTCGCAGCGGGCCCGCACCGTCACCGCGTCGCCGGCGCGACTGGCCCGCACGGTGACCTCGCGCCCGGCCCAGTCGGGCACCGGGGCCAGCGACCAGTCGGAGGTGCCGTGCGTGACGACCGCGCCCAACTGGGGCTCCCCGTCGGAGTGTTCGATGCCGGCCTTGATCCACGTGCCGGCGTCCACCCGGACCATGACGCCGGCCTGGTCGTACAGCTCCGGAAAGTCTGCGACGAAGGACACCTCGACGGCGGTGCCCGGCGGGAAGGGGACGAGCAGCGCGTGCCCGTCGTCGTGGACGAAGCCGTAGCTGGTGGTGCGCCAGAAGTCGCTGCCCTCGCGGGTCGTGACGACCAGATCGGCGCCGTCCTGGCGCGTCCCGGCGGGCGGGTTCAGCCAGCTGCCGGCGCTCCAGGGCAGGTCACGCTCGGTCGGTGAGGTCACGGATGTACCGCCATTCTGTAGCGCACGGCTCGTAGCCGAGCCATCGGTTGACGGCGAGCATGGGCGCGTTGCCCCCGTCGTTGCTGGTGTACGCCTCGCGCAGGCCGCGGTCGCGGGCCAGGTGCAGGGAGTGGGCCTTGGCGGCCCTGGCGAGGCCGCGGCCGCGGTGGGCGGGGTGGACGGCGGTGCCGCTGGACCAGTACCGGCCGCGGTCGTCGGTCTCCGCCAGGAGCAGCCCCGCTATGGCGCCGTCGACCACGGCCACGGTGCTCAGCTGCTGGTCGAAGTCGGGCCGGTCCCAGATCGTGGCGCGCCAGTCCTGGAAGCTGATGGCGTCGGGCGTCACGTCGCCGGGCTCGCCGACGAAGCACTCCTGGTCGGCCTCGTGCAGCTCGGGCAGGTCGTCGGCCCAGTGCCCGGCGGGCAGCAGCTGCACGCCGGACGGCAGGTCGGCCCGCTCGGGGAGCGGGCCGCCCGGGGCCAGGTCCAGGCGCAGATAGGTCGCGGAGCGGCCGCGGCGGTAGCCGTGCCCGGCGGCGAAGCCGTGGGCAGCGGGGTCGTCGAAGGCCCAGCTGTAGACGGTGTGCGCCCCGACGGCGGCGAGGTGTTCCTCGGCGGCGGCCAGCAGCGCGCTGCCGACGCCCGCGCCGCGGTCCCCGGGGGCGACGACCAGGCTGGTGAAGGACAGCCCCGGGTCGCTGGTGTCGGCGAAGATGGCGGCGCGTACGAATCCGCCGATCCGCCCCTGCCCGTCCTCGGCGACCAGCAGCCGGTAGTGCTGGCGGGCGGGCGAGCCGACGACCTGGGCGTGCAGTCCCCGCGGGGTCATGACCCGGTAGGGCGCGTTCGCGTACAGCAGGGCGACGACGGCTTCGGCGTCGCCGTCCCGGTAGTCCCGGATGATCAAGGTCACGGTGAGGCACCCTACGCGCCGCAGGGGCCGGGCGCCCCTGGTTTTCCGGCTCCATTTTCCGCCCCCGGTTTCCGCCCCCGGTTTCCGCCCCCGGGCCGGATGCCCCCTGCCGCGGCCGGGCAGGCGCACAGCAAGGGAGCGGGCACGGGGTGCGGGGTACGAGTCGCGGGCCGACGGGCACGGGCTACGAGTGGCACACCGACAGGCGCGGCCGCGCGGACAGCGTACGGAACGCGGGCCCGTGGGAACCGGCAAGGCCGGCCGGGGCGGGCCGCGGACTCCGATGCGGCACGGAAGGTCTGCAGACGACCGGGCGACCGCTTTCGGAGGGATGCTGGAAGGAGGGAGATGGAACGGATGCACAGGACCGGATCGGAGCCCGTCCAGGCGCGCAGCCCGCTGCGGCTGCGGCTGGGGCTGGCGCTGTGCGGGGTGGTCTGGGGGGCGGCCGCCGCCGTCGGCTTCGCCTTGGCCCACCAGCCCGGCTGGGCCGCCTTCGTCGCCCTGGTCGGCGCGGTGGCCCTGGTCGACGTGATCGTGGTGATCCGCCACATCCGGCAGGGCCCGCACTGGCAGCCGGGGCCGGGGATCCCACCGTACCGCCCGGTGGAGCCCGACCGCCGGCCACCGCGGACCACGCGGACGACGAGGCACCAGTGAACGCACCCCCATGACGCGGCCGGCGGCCCGCGCGTGTGCGGGCCGGGCCAGGACGCTGGTGACGCCTGCCGCGATGAGTTCCGGCGGGGTCGCCGGTCTGTTCCGGTGACCGTCACGACGCCGTGCGGGGACGCCCGGCACCAGACACCACGGAGGACCCATGACGCCGTCCACGCCGAGCGACCCGACCACCGCGCTGCCCGGCCGCCCGCCCATCGTGGACCTGGCCGCCTGGCAGACCGCGCGTGACGAGCTGCTGGCCCGCGAGAAGGCCCACACCCGCGAGGGCGACGCCCTCGCCGCCGCGCGCCGCCGGCTGCCGATGGTGGAGTTCGACGGGACGGTCGAGGTCGTCGGACCCGACGGCCCGATCCCGTTCCTCGACCTGTTCCAGGGCCGCGACGAGCTCGTCGTCTACAAGCACATGTGGTACGACGGCGCGCCGCACCAGGGGCAGTGCGAGGGCTGCACGACCACCGCCTGGCATGTGAAGGACGCGGTCTACCTCAACGCCCGGGGCGTCTCGTTCGCCGTCCTGACCACGGGCCGCTGGGACGAGGTGGCCGCGTACACGGAGTTCATGGGGTACACCGAGCCCTGGTACTCGGTGCGTGGCGTGCCCGCGCCGGTCGGCGACAGCATGGGGTCGCTGACCTGCTACCTGCGCGACGGCGACCGCACGTTCCTCACCTACTCCACGACGGGCCGCGGCAACGAGCCGGTCAACGGGTCCCTCGGCCTGCTCGACATGACGCCCTACGGGCGCCGCGAGGGGTGGGAGGACGACCCGGACGGCTGGCCCGGGGCTCCTGACGCCGGCTCGCCGGTCGGCGGCCACGGCGCGCCGATCTGCTGGTACTGGCGCGCGGACGCGGACGGGAACGCCTCCTGGGGCCCGACCAGCCGCCCCGTGCCGCAGTGGACCCGCCCCGGTGCGACCCCCGTGGAGACCCTCGGCCGCCGGGGCCACCACCACTGACACGGCTCCGCGGCCAGCGGGCAGCAAAGAAGCAGACAGCGGACAGCAGGACAGCAGGACAGCAGGAAGGCCCGGCACATGATGTGCCGGGCCTTCCTGTTCAGTAGCGGGGACAGGATTTGAACCTGCGACCTCTGGGTTATGAGCCCAGCGAGCTACCGAGCTGCTCCACCCCGCGTCGGTGAACTCCACCTTACGGGGTGTTCACCCTGGCGCCAAATCCATATCGGCGGCGCCCCGCCGCGGGCGCGCCCGGACTCCGGGCGAGGGGCCTCAGCGGGCCCGGAGCAGCCGGCGCCGCCGCGGCCCCTCGGTGACCAGCGTCACGGCGGCCAGCACCGTCACGCACACGGCGGCCCACACCGGCCACAGCGCCCAGGCCGAGACGACGGCCGCGGCGATCTCCATCAGCACCAGCAGCACCGTCCCCCAACCGGGCACGGCCACGATCACCTGGGCCTTGTCGCCGGGCGTGGCGAACACCGTCGGCAGCCCGACGAGCACGACCAGTGACAGCACCGCGAGAACCCACGACGTGTGCGCCAGCCACCACGGGGTCGCGATCCACGCCACCAGTTCCGTCGCGAACCGGAACACCGAGGGGAGGCCGTCCCTGGACGGGTGCTCCGCCGCCTGAGTCGTCATCGGGGCAGCGTCTCACGAGGCCAGGACCGCGTATATGAGCGCGGTGAGAGGGACCGCGGGAAATTGCGTTGCCCGGCGCCGGCCGCCCCCTTACGGTTCTTCCTGGCCGAGTTGCCGTCCGTCCGTCAGGAGTAGGCCGTTGTACGTCTGAGGTCCCGGGTCACCGTTGCCCGCCTGCCGCGTCCCGCGTGAATGCGTGACGCCGCGCGCGGCGCGTGTGTGCGACCTCAGCTTCCGAGCAGGCCGTCGGACGGCCGGCGGGCGGCGTCTGCCCCCTGCCTTCGCGAGCCGCGATCCCGTCCTCCGCACACGTACACCGGTGTCCCGTTCCGTCGCCATGCACACACCATCAGCGACCCGGGAGACCTTTTCATGTCATTCATCCCCGCATCCGTGACCTGCGCGCAGCTCAGCTTCGGATGGCCGGACGGCACCCCTGTCTTCGACGGCCTCCAGTGGACGGCCGCCCCCGGCCGCACCGGGCTGATCGGCCTCAACGGCGCAGGGAAGTCCACCCTGCTCAAGCTGCTCGCCGGTGAACTCACCCCAGCCGCCGGCACCGTGAAGGTGTCCGGGGAGGTCGGCTACCTGCCGCAGGACGCGGCGCTGGCCACCTCGCTGCGCGTGGACCGCGCGCTCGGCATCGACGTGGCGCGGGCCGCGCTGCACGCGATCGAGGCCGGCGACACCCGCGAGGAGCACTTCGCGGCGATCGGCGACGGCTGGGACGTCGAGGAGCGCGCCCGCGCCACCCTCGACTCCCTCGGCCTGGAGCGGATCGGCCTGGACCGGACCGTCGGCGAGCTGTCCGGCGGCGAGTCGGTGCTGCTGCGGCTGGCCGCGCTGCTGATGCGGCGGCCGGACGTGCTGCTGCTCGACGAGCCGACGAACAACCTGGACCTGCGCGCCCGGCGCAGGCTCCACGACGCCGTCGCGTCGTGGCACGGCCTGCTCATCGTGGTCAGCCATGACCGGGAACTGCTGGAGTACGTGGACCAGATCGCCGACCTGCGCGGCGGCGAGGTGCACGGCTACGGCGGCAACCTGTCGGCCTACGAGGAGGCGCTGGCCGTGGAACAGGAGGCCGCCGAACGGACGATGCGCGCCGCGGAGGCCGACGTGAAGCGGCAGAAGCGCGAACTGGTCGAGGCACAGCTGAAGTTGGCCCGGCGGGTGCGCTACGGCCAGAAGATGTACGAGATCAAGCGGGAGCCGCGGGCGGTGATGAAGCTGCGCAAGCGCTCGGCCGAGGTCTCCGCGGGCAAGCACCGCCAGCTGCACGCCGACCGTCTCGCCGGCGCCAAGGAGCGGCTGGACGAGGCGGTGCTGGCGGTACGGGACGACGACGAGATCCGCGTCGACCTGCCGCACACCGCGGTGCCGGCCGGCCGGACCGTGCTCACCCTGAACGGCGTGCGGCTGCGCTACGGCACGCGCGCCATGTGGGAGGTGCGCGGGCCCGAGCGGATCGCGCTGCTGGGAGACAACGGCGCCGGGAAGTCGACGCTGCTGCGCACGCTGGCCGGGGAGATCCCCCCGGCGGCGGGCGAGGCGCTGGTGCACGTCCCGGTCCGGTACCTGCCGCAGCGACTGAACGTGCTGGACGAGGCGGCGACGGTCGCCGAGAACGTGGCGGCGCTCGCGCCCTCGGCCACGGACAACGCGATCAGGGCCCGGCTCGCCCGGTTCCTGTTCCGCGGGGCGCGGGCGGACCAGCCGGCCGGGTCGCTGTCCGGCGGCGAGCGGTTCAGGGCGACGCTGGCCGCGCTGATGCTGGCCGAGCCGGCGCCGCAACTGCTGCTGCTGGACGAGCCGACGAACAACCTGGACATGTCCTCGGTACGGCAGTTGGCGTCCGCGCTCGCCTCGTACGAGGGCGCGCTGATGGTGGCCGGCCACGACCTGCCGTTCCTGCGGTCGCTGGGGATCACCCGGTGGGTGCGGATCGAGGACGGCGTGCTGAAGGAGGTGGATCCGGCGCTGGTGTGACCGTGCGGACATGAGCGGCGGGTGCCGACGCGGGCCGCGGGTGCCGACATGAGTGGCGGCCGGGGGGCGAGCGGCGGGTGCGGGCATGAGCGGCGACCGGGCGGCCCTCCCCGAGGTTTGGGGAGGGCGGGACCGGGGTCAGGTAAGGGCCATGACCACTGACGGATCTGTCCCGGCGCCCGCCCTCGCCTTCTCGGAGGAGGTGGCGGACGCGCTGGCCCGCCGCGCCCCCGTGGTGGCCCTGGAGTCCACGATCATCGCCCACGGCCTGCCCCGGCCGCGCAACCTGCAAGTGGCGGGCGAGCTGGAGCAGATCGTGCGTGACGCGGGGGCGGTGCCGGCGACGGTGGCCGTCCTCGACGGGGTGCCGCGGATCGGCCTGGACAAGGGCCAGGTCGAGCGGGTGGCGCAGGATCCGGCGCTGCGCAAGCTCGGGTTCCGCGACCTGGCGCCGGCCCTCGCCTCGGGGGCCTGCGGTGCAACGACCGTGTCGGGCACGGCCTTTCTGGCCGCGCGGGCGGGCATCCGGGTGTTCGGCACCGGCGGGCTCGGCGGGGTGCACCGCGGCTGGACCGAGGTGCAGGACGAGTCCGCCGACCTGGGGCTGCTGGCCAGGACCAGGATCACCGTGGTGTGCGCGGGCGTGAAGTCGATCCTCGACGTGCCCGCGACCCTGCAGCGCCTGGAGACCTTGGGCGTCGGCGTCCTCGGCTACGGTACCGACCGCTTCCCCGGCTTCTATCTCACCGACTCCGGCGAGCCGGTGGACTGGACGGTCGGCACGCCGGGGGAGGTCGCCGCGGCCATGGCCGCCCAGGACGCCCTGGACGGGCTCGAGTCGGCGCTGGTGGTCGCCAACCCGGTGCCGCGCGAGCGGCAGTTGGACCCGGAGCAGCACGACCGGGTGCTCGCGGAGGCGCTGGCCGCCGCCGACCGGGAGGGGATCACCGGCCAGGCCGTGACCCCGTTCCTGCTGGCGTACCTGACCGAGCACACCGCGGGCGCCTCGCTGGAGGCCAACCTGGCGGCGGTGCGGGGCAACGTGGCGCTGGCGGCAGCGATCGCCGTGCAGTGGTCGCGCCGCGCGGCGTGAACGGCGCGGCGCCCGGCCTGCTGGTGGTCGGGGACGTGGTCACCGACGTGGTGGCGCGGCACGGCGAGCCGCTCGCGCCGCACACCGACACCGCGGCGCGCATCGCGGTCACGCCGGGCGGTGCGGGCGCCAACGTGGCCTGCTGGGCGGCCCGTTGCGGTGCCCGGGTGCGCCTGCTGGGCCGGGTGGGGGCGGACTCCGCGGACTGGCACCGTGCGGCGCTGCTGTCCGCGGGCGTCGAGCCGGCGCTGCGGGTGGACCCCGAGCTGCCGACCGCGGTCGTGGTGGCCCTGGTGGACGCGGCGGCCGAGCGCACGCTGGTCACCGACTCCGGGGCGGCGTTCCGGCTCGGCCCGCAGGACTGGGACGACGCGCTGCTCGACGGCCCGTGGGACGGCGGCGAGGCGGACGACGCAGCGCTCGACACGGGTTCGCTGGACGCGGACCTGCTGGACGCGGGCCCGCCGGACGTCGTGCAACCGGGCGGCACGCCACCCCGCGGCGCGGCGCGGCTGCCCGAGGACCGGGCCCCCATCGGTCACGTCCATCTGTCGGGGTATCTCTTCTTCTCCGCGCCCGGGCGGGAGTTGGCGGCCGTGGTGCGCGAAGCGGCGCTGGCCCGCGGGGTTCCGGTGAGTGTCGACCCGGCCTCCGCGGGCTTCCTGCGCCGGCTCGGGACGGAGGCGTTCCTGGACGCGGTGCACGGGACGGATCTGCTGCTGCCGAACGCCGCGGAGGCCGCCCTGCTGTCCGGGCGGCACGAACCACGGGACGCGGCGGCCGCGTTGAGCGCACGGCACGGCGGCACCGTCGTGGTGACGCTGGGCGCCGCGGGCGCGCTGGCCGCCGAGCGCGGCATCGTCACCGCCCGGGTCGCCGCGCCGGCCGCCGCGGCGGTGGACAGCACGGGCGCGGGCGACGCGTTCACCGGCGGGCTGCTGGCGGCACGGCTGGCCGGCGCGGATCTGGCGGCGGCGCTCGGTGCGGGGTGCCGGGCGGGGGCCGGGGCCGTGACGGTGGTCGGCGGACGCCCGCCCGGGCCGCGCGCCGCCGCTGCGGGTGCGGGTGCGCACCGCAAGGCGGCGGAGCGGAACGGGACTTCGGGCCGGACCGGGGTGCCCGACGGGACCGCGGTGCCCGCACGGACCCTGGCTCCGCGCGGGAGCGGCGTGCCGCGCCTCGACGGGGCGCAGGGTGGGACCGATGCGCCGGGCAACAACAGGCTTGCTGGTCCCGGAGCGACCGGCCCGGCGACGCCCACCTCCGGCACGCCCGGCGGCTAGCCGTCCGGCACTCGTCTCTGACCTGCGGTTCACGGCCACGCCCGCCACTATTGGCGAAAAATTTCACCTCGTCAGTTCCTTGTGGCAGAAGGTTCCCTGAGCGCGCGCGGGCCGCTAGCGTGATCGCCTGTTACGGCGGCCCGGCCGGTGTGGCTGCGCCGCTGCGTTCCGATGCCAGGAGGTTGCTCATGCATGCCGGAAACCGCCGCCGGCGGTCCGCGGTCCTGCTCTGCTCCACCGCCCTGCTCTGCGCCGCCGCGACCGTGCCCGCCGCCGCCCAGGTCGCCCGGCCCGCGGCCCCGCCGCCGGTGGCGATGCGCGCGATGACGTTCAACATCCGCGCGGGATCGGGTGAGGACGGCGTGTTCGACGTCGCCAGGACGGCCGCCGCGATCAACGACCAGCACCCGGACGTCGTCGCCCTGGAGGAGGTCGACGTGCACTGGGGCGCGCGCAGCGACTGGCAGGACGAGGCGCGGGAGATCGCCGATGCCACCGGCATGCCGGTGTTCTTCGCGCCGATCTACAGCCTCGACCCGCCCTCGGCGGGCGCGCCCCGCGAGGAGTTCGGCATCGCGCTGCTGTCCCGGCACCCGATCCTGTCCGCCGTGAACCACCAGCTGACGCGGCTGTCCACCCAGGTGTCCGACCCGGCGCCGGCGCCCGCGCCCGGCTTCCCGGAGATCGTCACCGAGATCGGCGGCGCCCGCGTGCACGTCTACGGCACGCACCTGGACTACCGCGGCGACCCGTCGGTGCGCCGGTTGCAGGTGGCCGACACGCTGCGGATCCTCGACGAGGACCACGGCGAGCAGCAGATCCTGATGGGCGACATGAACGCCACGCCGAGTGCGCCCGAACTCGCGCCGCTGCTGGGCCGGTTGACCGACTCCTGGGCGGTCGCGAACCCCGGCGACCCGGGTCTGACCTACCCGGCGGGCACTCCGGCCCAGCGCATCGACTACGTGCTGGTCTCCCCCGGCATCGGCGTCCGTCGCGCGCAGGTCCCGGTGACCGAGGCGTCCGACCACCGCCCGGTGGTCGCCGACCTGGCCGTCGCCCGGGGCCGCTGACCGCGGACCGGCGCCGCGGCAGCCGTCAGATCGCGTCCCACGGCGCGGACTCGTACAACTCGCCGATCCTGGCCAGGAGTTCCGCGTCGGTGGGCAGCGGCGTGTCGTCGATGCGCGAGATCGACGCCGTGCCGCGGGAGTTGGCGAGGAAGGCGCCGTCGTGGCCCGGGACGTCGGCCAGCCGCAGCGGGCGCCGGACCTGCGGGATCCCGGCGGCGTCGAGGAGTTCCTCCAGCACCTGGAGGGTGACGCCGCGCAGGTGCGGGGCGGTCGGCCACACCACCGTGCCGCCGGTCGCGAAGCCGATGTTGGTGACCGCGCCTTCGGCGATCTCCCCGCCGGGGCCGGTCAGCAGCGCCTCGTCGAAGCCCTCGGCCGCCACCCGCCGCAGGTGGTAGCTCTGCCCGAAGCCGCCGAGGTGCTTGAGGTGCGCGGCCGGGCGCTGGTACGCCACGGACTTCACCCGCAGCGGGCCGGGGGCCATCTGCCCGGGCGGCCGGACGGCGACGACCAGCGTCACGGGCGCGCCCGGGGTGTCCTGCGGCTGGTAGGCGTGGACGCGGACCGAGGCGTCGCCGCGCCCCGCGGAGGACAGGGCGTGGCCGACCAGGTCCCGCACCCGCTCGCCGTCCAGGCCGGTGCCGAACAGCTCCCTGGTGGCGCCGTCCAGCCGCGCCAGATGGAACCGCAGCCCGCGCACCCGCCCGTCTCTGACCTGCATCGCGGTGAAGTGGCCGTAGCCGCTGAGCACGGTGGGCAGTTGGGCCGCGGTGGCGGGCTCGCCGTCCACCTCGACCAGGTGCGCGGGGGCGTCGGTCATGGCGCCCACTCTAGCCTCGCCCTTTCCTGGAGCGGCCCGCCGCAGCTCCGCCTCCGCACCCTCGCCCCTCCACATCAACGGCCTGCACACGCCCCTAGGACCAGGGGGCGGTCCGTGTGCCGTCCGGGTTCAAGCCGTACGGCCAAAGGCGCTGGTAATCGATTCGGCCATTCTGGCCGAAGGACCTGTCCTCAGCGTCAGCTGCTCGCCTCAGCAGGGCCTCGGCTCCGTCTCGATCGCCGGTCTTCTCGCGCAGAGTGGCGAGCCGGCGCAGAGCGGCGGAGTTGGCGGCGTCGGCGGCCTGCTGGACCAGGGCTTCGGCTCCGTCCCGATCTCCGGCCTTCTCCAGCAGCGTGGTCAGCCGGAGCAGGGCGGCGAAGTCGCCGGCGTCAACGGCCCGCCTCAGCAGCGCTTCGGCTGTGTCCCGATCGCCGTACTTCTCCCGCAGTTCGGCCAGCCAGACCAGGCCGGCGAGGTTGCCGGCGTCGGCGGCCTGGTGGACCAGGGCTTCGGCTGCGTCCCGATCGCCGTCCTCCTCCCGCAGTTCGGCCAGCGCCAGCAGGCCGATGGGGTAGCCGGCGTCGGCGACCTGCTGGGCCAGGGCTTCGGCTGCCTCCCGATCGCTGGTCTTCTCCCGCCGATGGACCAGGATCTGCAGGGCGCCCGGGTCTCTCGCGCCGGCGGCCCGCTGGGCCGGGGCCTCGGTTGCCTCCCGATCGCTGGCCTTCCCCCGCCGATCTGCCAGGTGGACCGGGGCGATCGGATCGCCGCCGTCGGCAGCCCGCCTCACCAACTCCTGGGCTTCCGCCCGATCCCCGGCCCTCTGCCGCAGCTTTGCCAGCCGGAGCAGGCCGTCGGGGTTGCCGGCATCAACGGCCCGCCTCAGCAGCTCCTCGGCTGTGTCCCATTCCCTGGCCTCCACCCGCTCTTCGGCCAGCCGGATCAGGGCGTCGGAGCTGCCCGCGTCAGCGGCGCGGTGGACGAGGTGGTGGGCCCATTGCAGGCGGTGCTTGCCGCGGGCGGCCTCGCTGAGGTTGCAGAGATCTCGGGGGTTGCGCAGGTAAGTGTGAGCGGCGTGCCAGAAGGAGGCGGGCGGGCACTGACCGCGTCGCGATGCGCGGCCGTGTTGTTCGAGGTAGTCGGCCAGTCGGAGCACCGGGTCAAGTGCACTGGGGGCGGGGGTGGTTGGTAAGGGCGGGGCCATGGGTGTGTCGCGCGCTGGGCGTGGGCGGTTGCGGTGGAGGGGGGCTTGTCTGCCGTGGACGGGGCGGGCGAGTTCGGCGTAGGCGGCCTCCGCCCAGTCCTCGGTGAGGTGCTGGAAGTCGGTGTCGGTGAGGTAGTCGCAGGCCGCGTCGGTCAGGAAGGACTGGCTGAGGTCCAGGCCGACGCCCAGGCGGCGGGCGTCCATGGCCGCTTGCAGGATGGCCCGCGCGGCAGGTGTTCCCTCCTCGTAGCGCTGCAGGAGTTCGGGGGCTCCGGCCAGATCCTGTGCGAGACGGCCGTGGGCTGCGGCTCGATTCAGCGCGCCGGCCAGCAGGTCGTCGCCGGCGGCTGCCAGCGACCTTGCCGTCGCCAGCGCGGCGTTGTCGAAGGTGTCGAGGACGGTGAGGCGCCGTCCGCTGAGCAGTTCACGCGTCCGGCTGTGCGGGTCCGGCTCGCCGGCAACGGGAAGGGCGCCGTACCGCTCGGCGTACTCCGGCCACAGCGTGCCCAGGACCAGGACAGGTGCGCACTCCGGAGCGGTGAGCAGACGGTGTAACGCGGCCGCTGTGAGCTCGCCGTGCACGGGGTCCCCCAGATAGTGCTGGGCCTCGTTCAGCCACACCACCGTCCGCGGGCCCACCCGGTGCAGGTCCTTCAACGCGGCATCGGCCCGGGTCGGGTCGAACGGGTGCCACAACCGCCAACCCCGGTCGGCCAGCGGCTGGACGGCCTCCCAGCACGCCCGGGTCTTGCCGGTCGAGGACGACCCCACCAGCACCACCATCTGGCTGCGCCCGGCAGCGGCCTCCCGCACCGCCTCAGCCAGCGCCTGGTCATGGGTGCGCCCCACATAGCTCGCCAGCACCCGCCGTTTCCGCACACCCGCAGGGCCACTCCCCGCGTCCCCGGCGGGATGGACTTCCAGATCGTGCGGATCCCACTGCGCCAGCGGGCGCCCTGGCCCCGACGGCTCCTCAGCAGGTGGGGCGGCCCGGCGGCGCAGTTCCAGCAGCTCCTGCACCGGAAGTCTCAGCACCTTCGCCAGCGCCGCCACCGTTTCCAGCGACGGGACAGGACCGTCAGGCCGCAACGCCTCGTACACGGTGGTGCGCGAGACCTCCGCCTTCGTGGCCAGCTGCGTCTTGGTCAGCCGGGCAGATGCCCGACCGTCCTCCAGCCGGCGACGCAGCCCCAACAGGGCCTCGCCGGGCTCCTGCTGGTCCTGGCCCACCCGTCATTCCCCCCAGCGCTTCGGTATCCGCAGGTGTTCATCATCGTCCCCACGGACCCCGGCGTACGCCGAATCCGCGACGGTCAGGGCACGACCCACCCCACCTACGGGAGCCCGCCGTGAACGTCGCCCTCATCCTTCTCACCACCGCGCTCGTGGTAGCCGTCGCGATACTGGCCGCGGTAGGCGCCGGATTCCTCGCCCGCATCGACCAGGCCACCGTTCCCGCCGCCATCACACGCGCCGCGGCCGTGTTCGCCGCCGTCCTCACCCTCGCCTGCGCCGCCACCGGGGCCGTGGCCTCCGTCATCCGCTGATTCACCAGGGAGTTGCGCCGACGAAACCGGCCCTGCCGAAGTTCCGGGACACAGTGCAGCCGCCGCCATCGGGCCCGGCACATGATCGGCCGGAGAGGCTCTAGCCGGGACGGCCCGGGGGCGGGGGGCGGACGCCGGGGGGCGGCCAGGACGCCAGGGCGATGTCGGCGACCTCCTGGAGTTCGTCGCGGCTGAGGCCGCTGGCGGCCTGGACGGCGATGCCGAACGTCACCGTCGCGAGATAGCGGGCGAGCTGTCCGGGGTCGGCGTCGCGCGGCAGATCGCCCTCGTCGACGGCCCGCCGGAAGCGCTCCTCGACGCGTCGAACGGACGTGTTCCGCCACTCGACCAGCATGTCGTGCGCGGGCCGCGCCGCCTCGTTCGACGCCAGCGCGACCTGCACGCCCAGGCATCCCGCGGGGCCGCCGGGGCGCGTCGTGGTCCGTACCGCTCCGCGGAGAATCGCCTCGGCCACGCCTCGCGCGGTCGGCTCCTCCAGGGCGCGCGTCCCGTAGTCGCCCGGGCCCTCGGTGTAGCGCTCCAGGGCTTTGCGGAACAGCTCCTTCTTGTCGCCGAAGGCCGCGTACAGGCTCGGCTTCGTGATGCCCATGGCCTTGGTCAGATCGGTGAGGCTGACCCCCTCGTATCCCCGTTCCCAGAACACCAGCATGGCTCGCTCGAGCGCCTCGTCGATGTCGAATTCCCGAGGCCGACCCATGACGACGCTCCGCGAACCAGCCATGTCTGGAGCGTACTCCACCCCCCGGCAGCGATCCCGCGGCCGCGTGCGGCGCGACCCGCGTCATCGGCGCGACGACTTCTATTCCGCTCGGAATAGAAGTCGGGGAGGTCGGGGTTCCCCCCTTCGCGACCGCCACCGCGACCCGGGCGCGGGGGCGCCGCACGTCATGTGCACCCGGCACCGCCCGATCCAGGGCGACAGAAAGGCATCATGTCTGACACCGACCTGCGCGACATCGAAGCGCTCGACGCCCGTACGTCCGACGGCATCGCCGTTGTCAGCGGCGCCAGCCGCGGCATCGGGGCGGCCATCGCCGGCCGCCTCGGCGCCGACGGGTACACCGTCGCCGTTCACTACCGTCAGGACTCGGCCGCCGCGGCCGACGTCGTCGAGAAGATCACCGCGGCCGGCGGCACGGCGTTCTCCTTCGCCGCCGACCTCGCCGAACCCGACACCGGCACCGCCTTCTGGGCTTCCTACGACGCGGCCGCGGGCGCGCTGCGCGACGTACCCGTGCGGGTGCTGGTGAACAACGCCGGGATCGTCGTGAACGGCCTCATCGAGGAGACCACCACCGAGGACTTCCTCCGCCAGCAGCAGATCAACACCACCGCGCCGTTCCTGATCATCAAGGCCGCCCTGCCGCGCCTGGCCGACGGCGGACGCGTGGTGAACGTCTCGTCAGGCGCCACCCGCGTCCCCATCCCCGGCATCATCGGTTACACCATGACCAAGGGAGCCCTCGAAGCTCTCACGCTCCCGCTCGCCCAGCACCTCGGCCCGCGCGGCATCACGGTCAACGCCGTCCGCCCCGGCACCACCGACACGGACATGAACGCCTCCTGGTTGCGCGGCAACTCCGAGGCCCTCGCCACCCTCGTCGCGCAGCGCGCCCTCCGCCGCGACGGCGACGCCACCGACGTCGCCGACGTCGTCGCCCTTCTCGCCTCCCGCGACGCCCGGTGGGTCACGGGCCAGATCATCGACGCCACCGGCGGCGAGCGCCTGTAGCCGGTACTCCTCCGGGAGCCCGGCCGGCGGCCGGGCTCCCGGAGGTGTGGTGACGTCGGGTACGGGAGGTCCGGCGACCGCGCTAGTCGGGGGCGCGGTCCGGCAGGGCGGCCGTGAGGTCCAGTTCGACGAGCTGGCCGGTGAAGCCGAGCCGGGTGACGCCCAGCAGCGTGCTCGCCGTGCCGAACGCCGGCCCCAGATCGGTGGCGTTGAGGGTTGCCCAGACCAGGCCGAGCATCTCCCTGCTGTCGCTCGCCACGTAGATCACCGACCGCACCACGTCCTCGGGCCGGGCGCCCGCCGCGGCCAGCGCGACCAGGCTGTTGGCGGCGACCTGACGGGCCTGGGCGGCGTGGTCGCCGGCGCCGACGAGGTCCCCCTCGGCGTCGAGCGGGCACTGTCCCGCGAGGTGGGCGGTGCGGCCGGCCTCCACCACGGTGATGTGGTGGTACCCGGGCGTCGCGTGCAGGGTGTCGGGGTTGATCCGGGTGATCCGGGGCGTCCCGGAGCTGTCGGGGGCGGCAGGAAGGTCCATGCGCGCGAGTCTGCCCGCCGGGGCCCCGCGCCTCCCACCGGTTTTCCGCGGTCGCGGGGAGCCGGCCCGTACGCTGCGCCACCGTACGGGCACGTTCGGTGGACAGTACGCTGGCCGGTCCTTCACGCTGAGTGCGTCCATCGCGGGGACAACGACGTACCGCACTTGGAGGGGCCGCGTATGACAACCGAGAACGCCGAGACCACGGGCGAGGCGACGGGCGAGTGGGAACGGGAGCCCGACCCGTCGGACAGCCTGCGGACCTTCGGGGCCGTCGTCCAGGCCCTCCGCGAACACGCCGGCCTCAGCCGCGCCCAGTTCGCGGAGCGCGTCCGCTTCTCCAAACACACCGTGGAGTCGGTGGAGTTGGGCCGCCGGATGCCCGACGAGTCCTTCGTCGAACGCGCGGAGGAGGCCACCGGCGACACGGGCGCGCTGCGCCGGGCGGCCCGCCATCTCACCCGCGGCGAACCGGGATTGGCGGCGTGGTTCCGCCGCTGGGCCCGCCTGGAGAAGGTCGCGGCCAGCCTGTGCACGTACGAGTGCCGGCTGGTGCCGGGGCTGCTGCAGTCGGAGGAGTACGCGCGGGCGGTCTTCGAGGGCACCATCCCGCTGCTGACCGACGAGCAGTTGGAGGCCCAGGTGACCGCCCGGACCGCACGCCAGAGGATGTTACGGGAGCGGCCGCAGGTCCCGTTCAGCTTCATCGTCGAAGAGCCCGTCTTCCGGCGCCGGTTCGGCAGCAGGCAGGCCGTGCGCGATCTGCTGGACCACGTGCTGGAGCAGACCGCACCGAGGAACGTGACCCTCCAAGTCGTGCCGTTGGACGCGGCGTTGCACGCCTGCCTCGACGGGCCTGTCCGCCTGCTGGAAACCGCGGACGGGCGCCGGTTCGCCTACTCCGAAGGCCAGCAGAACGGCCGGCTGATCGCCGACCAGAAAGAAGTCAGCCTCCTCCAGTTGCGCTATGACACACTGCGCTCGCAGGCCCTCAACCCCCGGGAGTCGCGGGGCCTGTTGGAGCGACTGCGAGGAGAGATATGAGTACGTCGGAACTCGCCTGGTTCAAGTCCAGCCACAGCGGCAGCCAGGGTGACGACTGCGTGGAAGTCGCGGTGACAGAGCAGGCGATCCTGGTACGGGACTCGAAGGACAAGAGCGGCCCGCACCTCACCATCGAGCGCGAGGCATGGGCGCGGTTCGTGGCGTTCGCCGCGCACGCCTGAGCCTCCGGGCTCCAGCGCAAATGCTCGGCCCCCACGCGGCCGGCCCCGGACCGGGGTTCCTGACAGGGCCCCGGTCCGCCGGCGGCGGGCACGTGGCGGCGGCGATCGGGCCGCGGACACACGAAAAAGGTGCCGGCCGTGACGGCCGACACCGATCGTTGACGCAGAGTGTCCGAGGGGGGACTTGAACCCCCACGCCCAATAAGGGCACTAGCACCTCAAGCTAGCGCGTCTGCCATTCCGCCACCCGGACCGGGTATGACGCCGCGACCTGCGTGGTCGCGGTGACAGGAACAACGATACCAAGGAATCGGAGTGCTCCTCACCTGCATTGCGGGCGGGCGGCACCGTCGCGGGCGGGCGCGGCCGCGGGGGTGCGGGCCGACCGCGCGGGCCCGGTCCGGTCACGCCTAGTCGGCGATTCCCACGGCCTGCCGGACGGTGCCGGGGTCCTCCAGGGCGCGCAGCATGAAGTGGGCCACGTCGGCGCGGGAGATCGTGAGCCCGTGCGGCAGGTTCTGCCCGATCGCGGTGCGGTAGGCGCCGGTGAGCGGCCTGTCGGTGAGGCGCGGCGGGCGGACCGCGGTCCATTCCAGGCCGCTGTCGCGCAGCACGTCCTCCATGACGGCCAGGTCGGTGTAATGCCGGCGCAGCGCCAGCCGCACCAGCGGTGTGCCGACGTACCGCAGCACCGGGCCCTCCCCCGGGTCGCGCCTGGGCGGGTTCGGGCGGCCCGGCGAGGGCGTGACGGACACCGGTGCCGCGCTGACCACGACGATCCGCCGCACTCCGGTGGCCCGCATCGCGTCGACGACGGCCCGGGTGCCGGCCGCGGTGATCCCCGCGTCGGCCCGCGAGCGCGGCCCGAGCCCCGACAGGACGGCGTCCGCGCCCTCGACGGCCGCGCGCAGGGCGGCGGGGTCGGGTGCGGCGAGGTCGGCGGTGACGGCCGGCACGTCCCGGGTGAGCCGTGCGGGGTGGCGGACGACGGCGGTGACGTCGTGTCCCGCGGTCACCGCCTGGTCCAGCAGCTGCCTGCCGATGCCTCCGGTGGCCGCGAAGATCGTGAGCTTCATCGGTCGCTCCTCGTGTCCGTTGCGTCGCCGTGCGCCGTCCCCGCGTGATCAACGCGGCGGCCGGGCGCCGGTTGCGGAAGCGTCCGCCGCCCGGGGGGGGGCGGTGGTGCGCCGGCTGTCCGGCCGGAGGTGCGGGAGCGGCCCCGGCCGGGGGCGCGCGGCGACCGCGGGCTCAGGAGGCGGGGGCGCCGTCCTGACGGGGGCGGGCGGCGATCGCCCGGTGGTGGCGCACGACCTCGTCGATGATGAAGTTGAGGAACTTCTCGGCGAACGCCGGATCCAGCCGGGCGTCCGCGGCCAGCCGCCGCAACCGGGCGATCTGGTCGGCCTCACGCGCGGGGTCGGCCGGCGGCAGGTTGTGGGACGCCTTGAGCTCACCCACCTGCTGGGTGCACTTGAAGCGCTCCGCCAGCAGGTGGACCAGTGCCGCATCGAGGTTGTCGATGCTGCCGCGCAGGGCCCGCAGTCTTTCCAGTGCGGCCTCGTCGCCCACCAGGGTGGTCTCGGCGGTCGGCTGGTCGTTCATCTCGGTCTGCCATCCTGGTAGGTCCGTGGTGCTCCGGTGCGCTGCCGGTTTCACCCTATGACACCCTGCACAAAGCGGGGCAGGAGCGCCCGAGGGGCGGACACCGCAGCCGGTACCCGGCACCGGGCCGCCGCAACGGGCACAGCGACAGGGCTGGTGAAGGCATGGGACGGGTCACCGAGCGGCGGCGGGTACTGCGCATCAGGGACGGCGCCACCGGGCACCGCGCGGACACCCTGGTCGCCGAGGAGCCGATGGAGATACGTCTCAACGGCCGGCCGCTGGCGGTCACCATGCGCACCCCGGGCGACGACTTCGCGCTGGCGGTGGGCTTCCTGGTCAGCGAGGGCGTGCTGGCCTCGGAGCAGGACGTGACCGGCGTCGTGTACTGCGCCGGGGCGACGGCCGACGGGGGGAACACCTACAACGTCGTCGACGTGACGCTCGCCCCCGGGGTGCCGATGCCGGACATCACCCTGGAGCGCAACGTCTACACCTCGTCGTCCTGCGGCCTGTGCGGCAAGGCCAGCCTGGACGCCGTGCGGACGGCGACCCGGATGCCGGCCGGCGATCCCCAACAGCCGCGGTTGACGCCGGAGTTGCTGGCCGCGCTGCCGGACCGGCTGCGCGCCGCACAGGCGGTGTTCGACCGGACCGGCGGGCTGCACGCGGCGGCGCTGTTCACCGGCGAGGGCGAACTCCTGGACGTGCGCGAGGACGTGGGCCGGCACAACGCGGTGGACAAGCTGGTCGGCCGGGCCCTCCAGCAGGGGCTGCTGCCGCTGCACGACCGGATCCTGATGGTGTCGGGCCGGGCCTCGTTCGAGCTGGTGCAGAAGGCGGTGATGGCCGGCATCCCGGTGCTCGCCGCGGTGTCCGCGCCCTCGTCCCTCGCCGTCGACCTGGCCGCCGAGTCGGGGCTGACCCTCGTCGGCTTCCTGCGCGGCTCGTCGATGAACGTCTATTCGGGCGCCGACCGTTTCGCACTGGCGGCCGAACAGGCACACTGACGTCTTCGCGTCTTCGCGTCTTCACGTCTTCGCGTCTTCGCGTCTTCGCGTCTTCGCGTCTTCGCGTCCGAACGTCCCTGGGGGCCCTGCTTGTTCGCGCTGAGCGCCGTCCTGACCGCGCTGCTCCTGCTGGAGGTCGTACCCTCCGCGCTCGCCGCGCTGAGCCGCTTCGGTCCCGGGGTGGAGCGCCTGGACGGCCTGACCCGGCTGGGTCTGAAGGAAGGGCGCGCCACCTGGGTGCTCACCGTCGCGGGCGTCCTGCACACCCTCGCCACCGCCGCCCTGCTGGTGGGGATCTGGCACCCCGCGTACGCGGTCGCCGGCGCGGGCGCCGAGGCGCTGTTCTTCGGCTGGGTGCTGGCCCGGCAGCTGCGCTTCGGCGACCGCGGCCGCGACCTGTTCGCCTACGGGCTGTTCACGTCCTGGTCGATGCTGGTGCTGCTGGTGGCGGCCGTCCGGCTGTGAGGACCCCCGGCCCTGACGCGCGCCAGCGGCCGGGGGTGGCGGGTCAGCGCCCCGCCGAGCCGTCGTACAGCTCGCGCAGGATGTCGGCGTGGCCGGCGTGCCGCCCGGTCTCCTCGATCATGTGCACCAGCACCCAGCGCAGGGTGGGCGGCGCGGTCTCGCGCAGCGAGCGGGCGCCGGGCCTGTCCAGGTCGTCGCAGGCGGCGACCACGGCGTCGGCCCGGGCGGCGGCCTCCCGGTAGGCGGCGACGAGTTGCTCGCGCGTCCGCCCGTCGCCGGGCTGCGGATCGTCGTCCCACAGCGGCACGTCGCGGCCCTCATAGGCCCAGACGAACCAGTTCAGCTCGACCGCCGTCAGATGCCTGAGCAGCCAGAACAGGCTGGTACCCGACGGCACCGCGGGGCTGTCGGCGACCGTGTCGGGGACGCCCTCGGTCTTGCGGACCACCGACTCGCGCAGGTAGCCGAGGAAGGTCAGCAGAGTGGTCTTCTCATCCGCGCTGGACTCCGGCGGGCGCAGGTCCCCGCCCGGGCCCGGCGTCCCGCCGTCCGGTGGTGTCGCGGTCTGGGTCATCGCGCCACGCTACCGTCTCCGCCGGCTGCCTCGCCCAGCGGCGGGCGAGGACCGCGCAGACCATCAGCTGCATCTGGTGGAAGAGCATCAGCGGCAGCACGGCCAGCCCGGCCTGGCCGCCGAACAGCACGGCGGCCATGGGGAGTCCGGACGCCAGGCTCTTCTTGGACCCGGCGAACACCACGGTGATGCGGTCGGCGCGCCCGAAGCCGAGGCGGCGGGCCCCGTAGCCGGTGACGGCGAGCATCGCGGCCAGCAGCAGCGCCTCGGCGGCGAGCAGGGCGGCCAGCCGCGGCAGGGACACCTGGTGCCAGATGCCCTCGGCCATGCCGGCGCTGAAGGCGGCGTAGACCACGAGCAGGATCGAGCCGCGGTCGACCAGCCCCAGCACCTTCTTGTGCCGGGTGACGTACCCGGCCGTCCAGCGGCGCAGCGCCTGCCCGGCGAGGAACGGCGCGAGCAGCTGTCCCGCGATGCCCAGCACCGCGTGCCCGCTGATCCCCGCGCTGCCGCCGATCAGCAGCGCCGCGAGCAGCGGGGTGAGCACGATGCCGGCCAGGCTGGAGAAGGAGCCGGCGCAGACCGCCGCCGCGACGTTGCCACGGGCGATCGAGGTGAACGCGATGGACGACTGGATCGTGGACGGCAGCAGGCACAGGAACAGGAAGCCGGTGTACAGCTGCGGCGACAGCACGTAGGGCACCAGCCCGCGGGCGGCCAGGCCCAGCAGCGGGAAGACCGCGAAGGTGGCGGCCAGCACGGCCAGGTGCAGCCGCCAGTGCCGCAGCCCGTCGAGCGCCTCGCGGGTCGACAGCCGGGTCCCGTAGAGGAAGAACAGCAGCGCGACCGCGCCGTTCGCCGCCCCGTCGGCCAGCCGCGCGCCGCCGCCTGTCGCCGGCAGCAGCGCCGCGAGCAGCACCGTGCCGAGCAGGGCCGCGATGTACGGGTCGAGGGGCAGGCGGCGGAGGAGCGCGGCGTCACGGGGCACCGCCCCAGCATGCGCGCGGCCACGGTGATCGGGAAAGGCGCTGGCCGCTCTGACTGTCATCACGGTTCGCGATGGGCGGGACTAGACTGGCGTCCGTGTTCGATCCGGTGCAGTTGCGCAGCTTCCTCGCCGTCGCCCAGACGCTGAGCTTCACCCAGGCCGCCCAGCGGCTGGGGCTGCGGCAGTCCACGGTCAGCCAGCATGTGCGGCGGCTGGAGGAGTCGGCGGGCGTGCGGCTGTTCGCGCGGGACACCCACAGCGTGGACCTCACCGAGGACGGCGAGGCGATGCTGGGCTTCGCCCGCACGATCCTGGAGGCCAACGAGCGGGCGGCGGGCTTCTTCGCGGGCACGCGGCCGCGCGGGCGCGTGCGCTTCGGGGTCTCGGAGGACTTCGTACTGACCCGCCTGCCCGAGATCCTGGAGGGCTTCCGGCGCGAACACCCTGAGGTGGAACTGGAGTTGACCGTCGAGCTGTCCGGCACCCTGCACCAGCGGCTGGACGCCGGGCTGCTCGACCTGTGCCTGGCCAAGCGGTACGGCGACGACGGGCCCGGCCGGCTGGTGTGGCGGGACAAGCTGGTGTGGATCAGCAGCGAGCGGCTGCGCCTGGACCCGCAGCGGCCGGTGCCGCTGATCGCGTTCCCGCCGCCGGGCATCACCCGGGCCCGCGCGCTGGACGTGCTCGAACGCCACGGCCGCAGCTGGCGGGTGGCCTGCACCAGCGCCTCGCTCAGCGGGCTGGTCGCCGCGGCCAGGGCCGGCCTCGGCGTGATGGCGCACACCCAGGGGCTGATCCCGCCGGGCCTGGTGCGGCTGCCGGCCCGGGCGGCCGGACTGCCCGAACTCGGCGCGGTGGACTTCGTACTGCTGCACGGCCGCCGGCCCACCCCGGCGCAGCCCGCGGCGGACGCCCTCGCCGCCGCGATCCTCGCCGGCGGGGACCGCCTGCACCGCTCCCTGTGACGAGTCCCTGCCACAGGCAGTGACGAGTCCCTGCCACAGGCCCGCCCGACCCGGAAAACCCCTGACCGCACGGCATGCGGATGCCCGTTCGAGCCGGGGACGGGTGGGGCGAAAGGGGCGAGTGGGAGCCCCGAGAATGGAGCGACGGTAACCGCTCGGGGCAGATTTGGTGGAGATCGGGTCCCTCTGGCTGCACCGCGGAGCCGGCCGGGACGGCCCCCGAACGACCTACCCACCCGTAACCAGGCGGCGACCTGGGCATATTCCGATCCGACGGGCCTGTGCGGCGGCTCTCCCGCTTCGCTGACGGATCGGGTAGCTTACGGGCCCGCACCGTGCGGTCCTAGGAGTACAACCGTTGCGCCAGTACAGCGTCCCCCCGTTGGTCACCACACCCCAGGCGGGAGGCTTGGCGGATGCCGTCTTCGGCAACGCCGAGAGCCATGCCGACCAGGTGGTGCTCGGGCGCGCGGACGGCCGCGGCGGCTGGCTCGACGTGACCGCCCGGCAGTTCCGCGACGAGGTCGTCGCCGTCGCCAAGGGCCTGCTCACCGAGGGCATCCGGTTCGGCGACCGGGTCGCGATCATGAGCCGCACCCGGTACGAGTGGACGCTCTTCGACTTCGCCCTGTGGGCGATCGGCGCGCAGTCGGTGCCGATCTACCCCACGTCCTCGTCCGAGCAGGTGCGCTGGATGCTCCACGACTCCGGCGCGGTCGCGGCGATCGTGGAGCACGAGGACCACGCGATGACGATCGGCGCGGCCGTGGACGAGCTGCCGCGGCTGACCCGGCTGTGGCAGCTGGACGCGAACTGCGTGGAGGAACTGTCGTACGCCGGGCGGATGCTCGGCGACGACGTGGTGGAGCGGCACCGGCTCGCGGTGACCCCGGACGCGGTCGCCACGATCATCTACACCTCCGGCACCACCGGGCGTCCCAAGGGCTGCGTGCTCACCCACGCCAACTTCATGGCCGAGTGCGACAACGTGGTGGCCCGCTGGGAGCCGGTGTTCGCCACCAAGCGCGGCGAGGAGCCGTCCACGCTGCTGTTCCTCCCCCTGGCGCACGTCTTCGGGCGGATGGTCGAGGTCGCGTGCATCCGGCACCGCATCCGGCTCGGCCACCAGCCGAGCATGGTCGCCGCCGACCTCATCCCGGACTTCGCCGCGTTCCGGCCGACGTTCGTGCTGGCCGTACCGTACGTCTTCGAGAAGATCTTCCAGGCCGCCCGCCGCAAGGCCGAACTGGGCGGCAAGATCGGCCCGTTCGACAAGGCCGTGGACATCGCGGTGCGGCACGCGGAGGCGATGGAGGCCAAGGCGTTCGGCATCGGCCCGGGCCCGAGCGCCGGCCTGCGGATGCAGCACCAGCTCTACGACAAGCTGGTGTACGCCAAGGTGCGCAACGCGCTCGGCGGCAAGGTCGGCCACGGCATCTCCGGCGGTTCGGCGATGGAGCGCCAGCTGGGGCTGTTCTTCTCCGGCGCGGGCGTGAACATCTACGAGGGCTACGGCCTCACCGAGACGTCGGCGGCGGCCACGGCGAACCCGCCCGAGCAGACCCGGTTCGGCACGGTGGGCCAGCCGGTGCCCGGCACCACGGTGCTGATCGCCGAGGACGGCGAGATCTGGCTGTACGGCGGCCAGGTCTTCCCCGGCTACCTCAACAACAAGAAGGCCACCGACGAGGTGCTGCGGGACGGCTGGCTGGCCACCGGGGACATCGGCACCCTGGACGACGACGGCTATCTGACGATCACCGGCCGCAAGAAGGAGATCCTGGTGACCAGCGGCGGCAAGAGCGTGTCGCCGGTCGCGCTGGAGGACAAGGTGCGCGCCCATCCGCTGGTCGCGCAGTGCGTGGCGGTCGGCAACAACCGCCCCTACGTGGCCGCCCTGATCACCCTGGACCCGGACGCGGTCGCGCACTGGCTGACCATGCGCGGCAAGCCGGCGATGCGGACCGCCGACCTGCTCCACGACACCGACCTGGAGCAGGAGATACGCCGGGCGGTGGTCGCCGCCAACACCCTGGTCTCGCAGGCCGAGTCGATCCGCACCTTCCGCATCCTCGCGGCCCAGTTCTCCGAGGAGCGCGGCACCCTGACGCCGTCGATGAAGCTGAAGCGGCGGGTGATCGAGACCGTGTACGCGCGCGAGATCGAGGCGCTGTACGGGCCCTGACGCCGGGCCCGCACGCGTATCACTCCTCCTGCGTGCACAGGACCGCCAGCGGCAGCTCGTCCGCTCCTCCCGGGCGGAAGGCGTACGCGGATCCCGCCGTCCACTGGCCGCCGTCGAACCGCAGGGTCCGGAACGCCAGCGCGTGCGCGCCGCCCTCCCGGGCCACGAACAGCTCGTTGTAGCCGTTGCGTTCGTCGGTCTCGCTGCTGGCCAGGGCCGGGGCCCCGGCGATCCGCATGGTCCACGGAGGTTCCGCGCCCAGCAGCCGCTCGGCCGCGCTGAACCCGAGGTGGGTGTGCCCATGCAGGATCAGCGCGGTGCCGGCGCCGGCCAGGGCCCGTTTGGCCTGGCCCGCGTTGACCACCCCGGCGTACGGCGCGACCTCGACCGCGGGCACCGGCGACAGCGGATGGTGCAGGGCGGCGACGGTGACGTAGCCGTGCTCCGCGGCCAGCCGGTCGAGCACCGCCCGGGAGACCACCCCCGGGTCGACCCGCTCGAAGTCGTGCAGGACGTCGGCCACCGCCTCCTCGTCGCACTCCTCGCCGGCCGCCGCCAGGTAGGCCTGCTGGAACGCGCGCAGCCGCTCCCGGTCCTCGTCGCGGGCCGCCTCGCCGCCGGACTCCGCGCTGCCCAGCAGGGCGAACCGCAGCCCCGCCGCCGGGTAGCGGACGTACAGCCGGCGGTCGGCGGCGTCGGCGAGGTGCAGGTCGGGGTGCGGGAAGCCGGCGAAGTGCGCGGCGAACCACGCGTGCCTGCGCTGCGGCGAGGGGTCCAGCGCCAGGTCCCAGGACACGTCGTGGTTGCCGCCGACGAGCAGGATCCGCGGTTCGCCGTCCAGGTCCGGGTGCGGCGCGAGCAGGCCGGCCAGGTCGTCCAGCCACTGGCGGGCGAGCGCGCCGTACTCGTCGTGCGGGCGGTTCACCAGGTCGCCGGTGACCACCACCAGGTGCGGGGCGCGGCCGTGCTCGCCGAGCTGGCGCACATGGTCGAGATAGCTGTCCATGGGCGTGCCCGCGCCCGCGACGGCCGCGATCTTCCGGCCCGCCGCGCTGCCGTCCTTGGCGTCGACGTTGGCGTTCAGCCGGCCGCCGTGGTGGAGGTCGGAGACATGGTGGACGCGCAGCACCTCGGGCAGGTGCCGGGCGAGCACCGGGTCCTCGGCGAGGCGTTCCTCGCCGCGCAGGTCGCCGGTGCCGGCGGGCACCTCCAGCCCGGCCGCACGCCAGCGGCCGGCCCGCAGCGCCGCGCGGTGGGCGGCGCCGAGCCCGTTGTGGAACCACTGCTCGATGTACTGGTGCTCCTGCTGGGCCCGTTGGGCGGCCGCGGCCAGCAGCGCGTCCGGCCGGTCGCGCAGCGCGGGCTGCTCCTCGCCGGTCTCCAGGGCGAGTTCGAGCAGGTACGGGGTGGCCAGCCAGCCTGCTTCCCGCTCCCGCAGCCGCTCCATCAGGGCGGGCGCCCAGTCGGGGGCGCGACCGGCCATCCGCGCCTGCTCGTCGGCGTCGAGCCGCGGCGGGCGCACCACGTCCTTCGGCGCGTCGGGACCCAAGTGGGGGGTGAGCAGGGCGTGTTCGGCCGGGGTGGCGAAGACCACCGGGATCCCGCCCTGCTCCCTGACCTGGGTCAGGCCCTCGACGAGCACGGCCGGATCGGTGCCCCCGGCGCCGAGCGCCGGCTCGTCGACGACGAGCAGCTGCCCGCGTTCCACCGCCGGCGGGTGGGGCCCGCCGGTCAGCCCGTCGAGGCCGCGCCTGCGCACCTGCCGCGGGTACCTGAGGTCGACGGCGACGGTGCCGTCCTGCGGGCGGGCGCGGGCGATGCCCTGCGCCAGCCAGCTCTTGCCGGCCCGCCGCGGCATCACCACCAGCCAGGAGACGCTGTTCGGCGACCGGCCGCCGACCAGCGGGTGGGCCCATCCGGGCACCGGCCGGCCGTCGACGAGCCGCACGTCCAGCTCGTGGTGGTACGACTGGCTGGCCGAGAACACCGTCATGCAGGAAGCTCCTCGTCACGCAGGGAGATCTCGTTCCTGGCGATCCAGGCGAGGAACGGCGGGTCGTCGGACCAGCGTTCCCCGGGAAGCAGCAGGCCCACCTCGCGCAGGTCCTGCCGCTGCGCCGGGGAGGCCTCGCGCGGTGGCTCGCCGGGGCGGTCGAGCAGCGCGGCCCGCCCGGCGCGGCCGATCTCCGCCCAGCGGGACCGGAAGTGGTCGGTCCAGTCGTCGAGCAGCCGCCGGCCGACGAGGGCGCGCAGCGCCTCCTGGCTGTTCAGCGCCTCCAGGTCGTTGCCCTGCACGGCGCGCACCACGCCGTCGCCGACGGCCTGCAGGTAGAACGGCCAGGTGCCGACCATGTCCACGATCCGGGTGGCGGTGGTCTCGCGGACGAGGTTGACGCCCAGGTTGGCGGCGGTGCCGGTGAGGAAGTCCAGGGCGGCGTCCCGGTCCAGCGGGCCCAGGGCGCGGCGGCTGATGTCGTTGCCGAAGCTCGATCCGGGCAGCGTCAGCGCCCATCGCACCACCGACAGCCAGTCCTTCTCGGTGCCGGTGTACATCAGCCAGGCGCCGGCCTGCCCGAGGTCGCGCAGCCAGGACACCGCGGCCGGGCCGTAGCTGGCGAGGCGGCCGACCTCGTCGAGCAGGAACACCAGCCGCTCGGACCCGGTGCCCTCCGAGGCCCGGTCGAGCAGCGCCTCCGCCGGGTACGCGGAGCCGCGGACGTCGCGCAGCAGGATCGAGGCGAGCGCGTCGGGGCTCTCCACCGAGGAGTTGGGCTCGGGCACCACGAGCTTGTGCACGGCGCGGAAGCCGTCCGCGCGCAACCGGTGCAGCAGTTCGTCCTGGACCCAGGTCTTGCCGGCGCGGCGCGGGCCCAGCAGCGCGGTGGAGGCGCCGGTGGCGCAGCGGTCGCGCAGCCAGGCCAGGACGTCCTCGCGGCCGACCGGGCGGCCCTTGCCCGAGCCGACCCTGAACTGGTCGGCGGCCCGGGGCGCGTCCTCGACGCGGAACGGCCGCCGTGACTCGGCCACGCCGGCGTCGCGTTCGCGGACCTGCGCGGCGAGCAGGTCGAGCGCGTCGGTCTGGCCGCGGCGGGTCGGGTCGCCGTCGAGCAGCGCCACCTGGGTCTCGATCGAGGTGCCGGCGTGGAACGCGCGGCCCGGGGTGAGGCTCACCGGGACCAGCCGGCGGTCGATCCCGGCGGCGGCGTAGTCGTCCCTGGACACCAGGCCCAGCACCAGCCGCTCCTCGAACCGGTTCGTCAACCGCCCGGTCAGCAGGCCGCGTTCACCGGTGACCACGATCCGCAGGCCCACGCCGGGGCCCTCGCGGAGCAGGCCGGTGAGTTCGGCGGCGAAGTCGGTGTGCCCGGAGTCCAGGGACGCGAACGCCTCCCAGCGGTCCACCAGCAGCACGAGGTACGGCAGCCGCTGGTCGGCGGGCACGGCCTGGCGCTGCGCGGCCAGGTCCCGGAAACCGCCGGTCGCCAGGAGTTCCTTGCGCAGGAAGACGGTGGCGGTGAGCCTGCCCAGCAGCCGGCCGATCAGGTCGGGGCGGCCCGGGGTGACCACGGCGCCGCAGTGCGGCAGCCCGGTGAGCGCCTGCAGGCCGCCGTCGCCGCAGTCGATGCCGAACAGGTGAACGTCCGCGGTGCTGTGCTGCCGGGCCACCGCCGCCGCGAAGGTCCGCAGGAACTGGGACCTGCCGCTGCGCGGCGCGCCGGCCACCGACAGCGAGCCGGTCCGCGCCAGGTCGAACAGCGCGGTCTGCTGGGCGGGGTCGTCGGGCGCGTCCTGGATGCCGTAGGCCACCGGCGGCAGGTCGGCGCCGTCCGGATCCGGCACGTCGACGTCGGCGAGCGTGACGGTCTCCGCGAGCGGCAGCGGCACCGGGCCGGGCGGGACCGCGATGTACAGCTCGCGGGTCGCCTGCCGCACGGCACGCACCAGTTCGTCGAGCGGCGTGTCCGGGACCGCCGGGGACTCCGGGCGCCTGGGGCGCGGCGGCAGTTCGCCGTGCCGGCCCGTCTCCCTGATCGCGATGTCCGGCGGCCCGGCCGGACTCGCCTCGCTCACCTGCGCGAACTGGACCTCTTCGAGGCGGCCCGAGCCGGCGCGCACCAGGGCCCTGCCGGGGGTGGAGCGGGCGATGTGCGCGGCGTCGGTGGTGTCCAGGACCCGCATGCTGTCCTGGTCGGTGGAGGCGCGCAGCCCGATCCGCAGGTTGGTGGTCGCCAGCACGTCCCCCGACACCACGTTGTCCGCGTGCTGGGTGGCCAGCACCAGGTGGATGCCCAGGCTGCGGCCGCGGCGCGCGGTGTCCAGCAGCCCGTCCACCAGGTCCGGCGCCTCGCGGGACAGGGCGGCGAACTCGTCGACGACGAACACCGTCCGCGGCATCGCCGGCAGCCGGGGGTCGTCCCAGCGCCGCGTCAGGTACTCCTCCAGGTCCTTCACGTTCGTGGAGGCGAGCTGCCGCTCCCGGGAGCGCAGCATCAGGCCGAGGCGGGTCACCACCCGGGCGCTCTGCCGCGCGTCGAAGTCGGTGAGCAGCGTGGTGACGTGCGGGAATTCGGCGAGCTTCTGGAACGCGGGGCCGCCGCCCTTGTAGTCCATCAGCACGACCGCCAGCTCGTCCGGCCGGTTGGCGACGGCGAGCGAGGACACCAGGGTGCGCAGGAACTCCGACTTGCCCGAGCCGATCGCGCCGGACACCAGCACGTGCGGGCCGTCGGCCCGCAGGTCGAGGGTGAAGCGGCCCAGGGTGCCCAGCCCCACCGGGACCTCGGTGCGGGGATGCGCGGGCCGCCACCCCTCGGCGATCCGCTGGGCGGTGACCGCCTCGGGGCCGAGGAGTTCGGGCAGCGAACTGCGGCGCAGCGCCTGCCTGCGGTCCTCGGCGTCCTTGTCGCGCAGCGGCGCCAGCGACCGGGCCAGGCGCTCGAAGAACGGCCAGGGCACCAGGTCGAGCAGCACGTCCCCGGAACTGCCGTCCGGCCCGCGCAGGCGACCCAGTCCGCTGTCGTCGGCGGTGATCACGGTCCGGCACTCCGCGGGGAGGTGCGCCTCGTCCTGGGCGACGCAGACCACGTGGACGCCGACCCGCGGGCCGCCGCGGACCAGCCTGGTCATGGCGGCCGTGGGCCCGGACTCCGGGCACTCGACGATCAGCAGCACCTCCGGGGCGCCACGCGCCGGCCCGTGCCAACTCCCCTGCCGCTCGGCCACGATGGCCTCGAACGACTCCATCGCCCGCAGCGCCGCGCGGGTGACGTGCAGCGGTGCCCCGATCAGGACGCGCGGCGGATCGTCCACGTCGAACGGCGACGACGAGCGCGGCAGCCAGCGCGACCAGCGCCACTCGGCCGCCCGCTCCTCGTCGGTGAGCACCCGCACCACCACGTCCTGCGGGCTGTGCAGCGCGGCGGCCTGCGCCGCGAACCATGCGGCGATCCGCCGCGGCAGCGCGCCCGGTCCGACCACGCCGACCGGCCCCGTGTCGCGCAGCGGCAGCTCGGCCACGGGCGTGGCGTCGCCGACCGGGGCGGGGGCCGCGCCGCCGTGCGAGGTCACCAGGCGGGCGGTGGCCTCCCAGCCCGGCGGCTGCACCGCGATGTCCAGCCCGCAGCGCAGCGTCAGGAAGTCGCGGGACCGCGGATCGCGCTCCCAGATGCGGTCGCTGCGGCGGGTGACCAGCGACAGCACCTCCGCCGCGTCCGGCAGTGCCTGCCGCGACTGCGCGGCGGCCTGGACCAGCGGGAAGCGCTCGGCCTTGCGGGCGCTCTCCTCGGCCACCCGCCGCCGGGTGGACGGACGGTTGTACCAGCGGACCGGGATACGGGCGGCGAGCGGGCGCGGCGCGGGCCGCTTCTCGTGCTGCGGCGACAGGTCGAAGACCGTGGTGCCGGCGGCACCGATCCCGGCCGGGCGCGTCCCGGCCTTCGGCACCGGGCAGAACTCCAGGCACACGTTGCCCATCGTCAGCAGCGTGTCCTTCGGCCACTCGCGGGCCCAGGCCGACATCTTGACGGGGCTGCCGTCGATCACCGCGTACCGCTTGCGGTCCGGCTGCAGTTCGGGCCGGGTGCTGGCGGCGAACATCAGCATGTCCCAGCCGGCGGTCTCCGATCGGCCGGGCAGCAGCGGGGCCTTCCGCATTTCCTTGCGCGTGTAGGTGTGGATGGTGCCGGCACCGGGTCCGGCCACGATCCGCAGCTCGTACTCGCCCCCGCCCGGCTCCTCGTCCGCCGGCTTCGTGCCGAACCCGACGCGTACGCCGTCGCGCAGCGGGGACTCCCCGAGCGTCATCGCCGCGGGCAGCTGACTGCCCGGCACGAACAGCCGGGACAGGGGCGGGACTTCCTCGGCAGGGGCCGAGTCGCCTGGCTCTTCCTCCCCGGCGCCGTCCTCCGCCGCCGGCACCGCGTCGGACTGCTCGGCGCCGTCCTCCCCGCCCGTTGCCGGCGGTTCGCCCCACCGCTCCGCGAAGTGCCCGGCCAGCTCCTCCATCGACGTGGACTCGGGCGCGTCGAGGTCGATGTCGTGCTCGGTGCCGTCGTGGAGCAGGACGGTCAGCAGCCTGCCCATCAGGCGCCGGGGGTGCGCTCGGCAGCCGGAAGCGCTCCCTGGTCGTGGAGTTGGCGGGTGGAGGCACTGAACTCCGCCTGCCAGTCCGCGGTCTCGTCCTCGATCTGCCGGCGCACCGCCCCGATCAGACGGGCGATGAGCGCCAACTGGCGTTCCACCTCGGCCGGTTCGAGGGGCACGTCGCGCGGGGCGGCCGCACCGGCCGGACCGGCGCGCAGCACGTCCGTCGCCCATTCCAGCCGCACCGCGTTGAGTTCACCGCGCAGCGCATGGGCGACGGCGATGTCCCGCATCCATGTCGAGGACAGTCCGAAGAAGTGGTCGAAGGCCTTGCAGCCGGCGGCGACCGCCAGCAGGACGTAGCCCCAGCCCTGGCCTGAGCCGCCCGCCGCGGCCGTGCCCAGCGGCACCGCGGTTCCGGCCACCGCGAAGGCGATGGCCAGCCCCTGCAGCAGCCGCGACCCGATGCGCTTGCGCCGCTTGTCGCGCAGATACCAGTCCATGGCGTCCTCGGCGCTCTGCTCGGCCCACTCCCGCAAGCGGGCGAGCGCCTCGCGCTGCGCGGCCGGACTGTCCGCGCTCACCTGGGGAAAAGGCCGCAACTCCAGGTCCCTGCGCGGCCGTCCGCCGCGCGGCCCACCGCCTCTGGTCCCGGTCGCCGCCACCCCGTCGTCCCGGCCTGCCATCGGACCTGCTCCCCTCGTGCCGAAACCGCAGCCGAGGCTATCGGCTCCACCGGACCCGGGCAGGCCGATTCCCAGATCACCCCCCAAGTTGCCGCCCCCGCCTCCAGGGTGCCCCCGCAGCATCCCCCTCGCGTCCCATAGCCCGCTTTCACCGTGACCCCGCTACGTCCCCCTCCCGCCCCACGCCCCGCTTTCAGGGTGACCCTGGACTAGCTGCTGTCCGGGGTGCCCCATGGGCCCGCACCCATGCTCCCGGGTACGCCGGTGTAGGCATCGAGCCAAAGGGCCCGCCGGTGTCTAGAGGGAGAACGCGCGCAGGCCCCGAGGAACGAGGGGCCGAGCACGATCGACCGGCAGACACCGGGTCTAAGGGCCCGGCGGCGAGAGGCCGGCAAAAAAGGGCCAGGACGTTCACTCTGCGGACTCGGGTAACCGATCACGTTCAGCCGATCCGTTCACCCTTCGAGCTACCCGCACCGATCACCTTCAGCCGATCCGTTCACTTAATGAGGCTTAACCCCCGGTGGAACTGCCGTTCACCCGGGAGCCCTAGCATGTCCCACATGCTGGACTACGACATCGAGGCGGCGCGCTATGACGCGACGCGCGGCGGGGTGCCGCGGGCACGGGCTGCCGCACGGGCGGTGCTCGCGCTGGTTCCTGAGAGGGCCGGCACGCTGCTGGATGTCGGGTGCGGCACCGGCCTGGTGACCGAGCGGTTGACCCGGCCGGGGCTGCGGACGTTCGGCGTCGACGCGTCGCTCGGCATGGCGTCGGTCGCGGCAGGGCGGGTCGGGTCGGGCGTGGTCCTCGGCGACAGCCGCCGGCTGCCGTTCGCCGACGCCTGCCTGGACGCGGTGAGCGCGGTGTGGCTGCTCCATCTGCTGCCGGACGCACCCGCGGTGATCGCCGAGTGCGCCCGCGTCCTGCGGCCCGGCGGGGTGTTCGTGACGACGGTCGACAAGGACGCGGGCCATGACGTGGAGAGCGACGTGGCCGCGCTGCTGGCGCCGTACCGGGTGACGCGCGCCCACGACGCCGCGCCGCGGGTGCTTGCGGTCGCCGCCGAGCACGGGCTGCGCCGCGCGGGCGAGGCCCGCTTCACCGGCCACGGGCAGGGTCTCGCGCCGGCGGATGCCGCGCAGCGCGTGGCCGGTGGCTACTTCGCGTCGGCCCTGGAGCTGACGGAGGACCAGTCTTCCGTGCTGGCAAGCGAGTTGAGCCTGCTCCAGGACCCCGAGGTACCGAGGGCCGACCCGGTGTACCGGCTGCTGGCGCTGCGCAAGGAGGCGTGAGGCCGCACGCCGCGTGCCGGCGGCCCGTTGCTGGACGCCGGCACCCGACTGCGGAGGGAACTCCCGGGGAGGGCCCGTGAGTTCGTCACTTCCCCGAGTTCTGCTGGCTGACGTACTCGGCCAGGGCCGCGACGAGCCACTGCTCGACGAGGTCGTGGGTGACGCCGATCCCGGCGAGCGCCTGCGCACTGGGGTCCTGGTCGTCGCTGAGGACGCCGAGCAGGATGTGCTCGGTGCCGATGTAGTTGTGGTCCAGACGCAGCGCCTCGCGCAGGACGAGTTGGAGCGTCTTCTTCGCGGCCGGGCTGACCGGGAGGTTGCCGGCCAGCGGCTCGCTCTCGGTGCCGGGCGTGGCGACCGCGGCGCGGATCGCGTCGGGGGTGACGCCGAGCGCGTCGAACGCCCGGGTCGCGAACGTCTCGGGCTGGTC
This sequence comes from Streptomyces sp. NPDC020917, assembly GCF_044333795.1. Taxonomy (NCBI): domain Bacteria; kingdom Bacillati; phylum Actinomycetota; class Actinomycetes; order Kitasatosporales; family Streptomycetaceae; genus Streptomyces; species Streptomyces sp. NPDC020917. Next base: position 290,209 of record NZ_JBIRRR010000007.1, read on the forward strand.
GAGCAGTCCGAGCAGCAGGTGCTCGGGCTCGATCGCCGAGTGCAGGGACGTGCGGGCCTCCTCCTGGGCGTTGGTCACGGCCGTGCGGGCCCGCGGCGTGAAGCGGTTGAAGTTGGTGGTGTCGGAGAAGTCGACGTCTCCGGGGATCTTCGGGACGAAGCGCTTCTGGGCGGCCTGCTTGCTGACGCCCATGTGCTGCCCGATGTCGGTCCAGGATGCGCCGGCGCGGCGGGCCTGGTCGACGAAGTGGCCGATGAGGTGGTCGGCGACGTCATCGAGGTGGGTGGCGACGTAGACGGCGTGCTCCAGATCCTGGAGCGGGTCGCTTCCGGGGTGCTGCTCCTTCACGTAGTCGATGAGGTCGTCGAGACGGACGGGACGCGGTGACTGCGAGTTCTGGGTCATGTCGTCAACCTTAAGTTGACGATCAACGATCGTCAACCGAGTGTTGACGATTTCCTCTTTATTGACCGATCATTCTGCTTCACCATAAGCTCAGCACCATGGCGAGGACCAAGGAATTCGACCCCGCGGCCGCACTCCAGGCGGCTCTGGAGCTGTTCTGGCAGCGCGGATACGAGGCCACGTCGATGGCCGACCTCGTGGAGCACCTCGGCATCGCCCGCGCGAGCATCTACGCCACCTTCGGCAGCAAGCACGAGCTGTACCTGCGGGCGCTGCGGCACTACAGCGAGACGCGCGACCCGACACTGCTGGAGGAGCTCTCCCAGCCGGGCCCGGCGCTGCCCGCGGTCCGCGCGCTGGTGCGGCGGTTCGCCGCCGAGGCGGCCGGCGACGACGAGCGCCGCGGCTGCTTCGTCACCAACACGGCGGTGGAGCTGGCGCCGCTCGACCCCGACGCCGCCCGGCGGGTCGAGGCCAGCTGGGACCACCTCGAGGCCGGGCTGACCACGGCACTGCTGCGCGCCCGCGCGCAGGGCGAACTCCCGGACGGCCGCGACCCGCGGCAACTGGCCCGCATGCTGCTGGTGCTGCTCCAGGGGATCCGGGTCGTCGGCAAGGCCGGCGGCGACCAGGACCGCGCACGGGACGCCGCCGAGCAGGCGCTCGCCCTGCTGGACCGAGCCCCCGCCGGCCTGACGCCCTGAGCCGGCGCGGCCCGCCTTCCAGGCCGGGAGTGCCGGCGCCCACCCGCCACACCACGCGAACGCCCGGACCATGACCCCTGCACCCGCAATAACAGAACGATCGATCTCATTCACCGAGTTGACGACATACCGGAGGACGACGGCATGACGGACATCTTCGACGGCCAGGTGGCGCTGGTGACCGGCGGCGGCAGCGGCATCGGGCGGGCGACCGCTCGGGCCTTCGCCGCCGCGGGCGCGCGCGTGGCGGTCGCCGGCCGCACCGAGGCGACGCTGAAGGAGACGGTCGCCCTGATCGAGGCGGCCGGCGGCACGGCCGCGGCCTTCACCGCCGACATCACCAGCGGCCCCGAGGTCGAAGGGCTGGTGGCCGCCGTGGTGCAGCGCTGCGGCGGGCTGCACGTCGCCGTCAACAACGTCGGCGTCTTCACCCCGCCCGCCGCGGTCGCCGACATCGGCGAGGACGACTGGCGGTTCATGGTCGACACCAACCTCACCGGCCTGTGGCGGTCGATGAAGCACGAGATCCGGCACATGCGGGTGCACGGCGGCGGCGCGATCGTGAACGTCGCCTCCAACATCGGCGCCCACCGCCGCGCGCCGGGCCTCGGCGCGTACGCGGCCACCAAGGCCGCGGTGAGCGTGCTGACCCGCACCGCGGCCCTGGACCACGTCGCGGACGGCGTGCGGATCAACGCGGTCAGCCCGGGCCCGGTGGACACCCCGATGTCCGGCCGCCCCGGCGAGACGCCCGAGGACAAGGCGAGGCGGCTGCGGACCGCGCTGCCGGCCGGACGCGCCGCCACCACCGGCGAGATCGCCGCGGCGATCCTCCATCTCGCCTCCCCCGCCTCGGCGTTCACGATCGGCACGGACCTCGTCGTGGACGGCGGCGCCACCGCCTGAGCCCTCCGACCCCCGGGGACCTGGGATGGCCAGCGAGGCCGCTGGTGCCGACGGCCACCCCACCCGCGGCCCCCGACGAGCAGCGGCACCACCACCTGAGGACTCCGCCCGACTCCCGGCGCCCCTGGCACGCTCGGATCACCGACGCCCCGATGATGCCCGCGGCCACGCGGCCCCCAACGGACGACCGCGCCGCCCCCCAGGTCCTCCCGGCAACTCCCCCGGGCCTGGGCCGAGGTCAGATCACCGACGCCCCGCTGCTGCCCGCGGCCACGCGGCCCCCAACGGACGACCGCACCGCCCCCAGGTCCTCCCGGCAACTCCCCCGGGCCTGGGCCGAGGTCAGATCACGGTCGCGCCAGTGACGGGCACCGCCACCCCGCCGGGAGCCGGCAACGGACAGCCGCGCCGCCTGAGCCCCCCGCCCGACTCCCCGGATCCGGACGGACTCAGACCACGGTCGCCCCGGTGGTGTGCGAGGCCGCCTGGCCGGGGGTCGGGACGGGACGGCGGACGGCGCGCGGGTCGACGGGGGTCAGCCAGCGGCCGAAGAGGGTGTGCAGCGACTCCGCGCCCGTCAACGGCGCGTCGGGTACCGGGAGTTCGACCGGGTGGAGCAGAAAGGGGTGGGACTGGGGGCCGCCGAGGCCGCCGTGCGAGCCGACCTGTTCCTCGAAGGCGTGCACGGCGCCGGTCTCCGGGTCGCACGCGGAGTTGACCATCAGGTCGGCGGTGTGCGCGAAGGTGTCGGTGCGCAGCACGGCGGCCGCGGCGCCCGGCCCGAACGCGGCCAGCGGGTCCCGGCCCTTGATCCGGCCGGTGGCCAATTCGTGCTCGCCTCCGTCGGGGCCGAGCACCAGCGGCCCGCGCTCGGCGCTGCGCACGAGCACGAAGCCGATCCCGGGGTGGCCGGTGAGCACCGGCAGCAGATCCGGGCAGCGCCGCTCCAGCTCCTCCAGGGTGGCCCGGCCGGGGATGTCGGGGAACGCCACCAGGCCGAGGTTGCCCGAGGCCAGCACGATCGGCTCGGACGGCGGGCCCTCGCACTCCGCCTCCTCGGCACGCCGGCCGCGCTCGGGCCTGCGCAGGGCGCTGCGCGCCGCGGCCCGCGCCTCGGCTCCGCTCCTGCGCCGGGCGCCGCGCCCGCCGCCGTCCGCGAGACCGCAGCCGGTCCGCACCACCTCGCGCAGCGACACGCCGTACGCGCCCTCGAAGGTCTCGCCGCCGCTCTGCCCGTGGTCGGACAGCAGCACGATGCGGTACGGGCGCGGCGCGTAACGCGCGGCGTCGGCGATCAGCCGCACCGAGCGGTCCAGCCGGGCCAGCACCTTGCGCGCGTCGCGGCTGCGCGGCCCGGAGTGGTGGGCCACCTCGTCGTACGCGACGAGGTCGGCGTAGACGGCGCTGCGCCCGGCGAGCATGTCGCCGACGACGGCCGCGACGGCCACGTCCCGCTCCACGACCGTGGCGAACGCCCGCAGCATCGGGTAGAGCCCGCCGCGTTTGATCCGCGGCCGGTCCCGGCGCACCCGGGCCGCCGTGGACTCCATGATCTCCCGGACCACTTCGGCGCAGAACGACCAGGCGGTACGCACCGCGTTGGCGGGGTCGGAGAAGTAGGCGAAGTAGCCGGACCGCGGGCGGCTGAACGTGCCGGCGCGGACCGCGACCGACATGACCAGCGCCGACTGCTCGGCGCCGCCGCTGAACAGGTTGCCGCGGGAGGCGCCGTCGCACGCCAGCAGTCCGGCCGACCCGGTGCGGGCGACCGCCCGGCGTTCCAGCTCGGCGGCGCTCGACGGGCGGTTGCAGACCATCACCTGCCCGGTGTCCTTCTCGTACCAGCGAAAGGCCGGCACGTCGTGGTTGCTGCCGTGCAGGATCGCGATCTGGCTGGCGCCGGTCTGGCTGCTCCAGTCGGTGCGCCACGGGACGAGCCGGTGGGTGCTGCCGAGCCAGCCCGCGACGGTCGGCATCGCCGGCGGGGAGCAGGTGAGGGCCTCGCGCAGCACGTCGTGGCCGACGCCGTCGAGCTGGAGGAAGACCGTGCCGGGGCCGGCGGGCAGCGGCGGGTCGCCGGCCCGCTGCCGGCGGCGGCCGGCGAGCCGGGCCAGCCGGCGGCCGTACGCGGCGTCGTCGCGCACGGCCAGGGCGGTGCTGGTCGCCGAGGACGCCGCGGACATCACCGCGGCGATGACGACGGCGGTCGCCGGGGTCACCTCGCCGCGCCCGTCGGGCGTGAACCGCAGCGCGACGAGCAGCAGCGAGCCGTTGAGGAAGAACACCAGCGCGCCCAGCACGAGGGCGGGCACCAGCAGCAGCGCCCGGACCAGCAAGGGCCAGACCAGCGCGCTGAGCACGCCGAACGCCCCGGCGCCGATCGCCGCGGTGACGGCGATCTGGGTGGGGCTGTCGCCGTGCGGCGACTCGATCCTGAAGTCCGGCAGCACCCACGCGAGGAGGGCCAGCGTGGCGGAGGCGACCATCCACACGGCCAGCACGCGGCCGACGGCCCGCAGCGCACTCCTGCCCGCGGCCCGTCTCCGACTCAACCCCGGCTCGGACACCTCTCCACCCTGCCATACGGGTGACGGGTGCCCTGACCGGCGGAGGGCATACGCTCGACCTGGTGGACCGGGACCGGTCCGGCGCGGGACGTGCGCCGACGCGTTCCCGGACGGCATGGACGGGACGGCATGGGCCGGACGCGGGCCGGCGCGGACCGGGTGCGGCCGGCCCGGCCGGAGAAGGGACGTGCGCGGTGGCGGTGGAGATCACGTGGTGGGGGCATGCCACGGTGACCGTGCGCGACTCCGGGGTGCGGGTGCTCACCGACCCGCTGTTCGCCCGGCGGCTGGCCCACCTGCGGCGGCGCCGCGGCGCGCTGCCGCCGCCGTCCGCCGCGCGCGCGGACGTCGTCCTGGTCTCCCATCTGCACGCCGACCATCTGCACCTGGGGTCGCTGGCGCGGCTGGCCGACGCCACGACCGTGCTGCTCCCGCGGGGCACGCAGGCCGCGGTCCCCGCGCTGCGGCGGGTTGCCCGCCGGCTGCGGCTGGTCGAACTCGCGGCCGGGGAGGAGCGGTCGTTCGGCGAGGTGACGGTCCGGGCGGTGCCCGCCGCCCACGACGGCCGGCGGCTGCCCTACGGCCGGCAGCGCGTCGAGGCCCTGGGCTACGTGGTGGCGGGCGAGGCGCGCACCTACTTCGCCGGGGACACCGGCCTGTTCGACGCGATGGCCGACGAGGTCGGGCCGTGCGACATCGCGCTGCTGCCGGTCGGCGGCTGGGGACCGTTCCTCGGGCACGGCCACCTCGACGCCGGGCGCGCCGCGCAGGCGCTGGCCCGGCTGGCACCGCGCGCGGCGGTGCCGGTGCACTACGGCACGTACTGGCCGATCGGGATGGACGCGGTGCGCCCGCACGAGTTCCACACGCCGGGCGAGGAGTTCGTCCGGTTCGCGGCGCGGCTGGCGCCTGAGGTGGCGGTGCACCGGCTGGAGCACGGGCAGAGCGTGCTGGTCGAGGGTGCGGGACGGGAGAGCGCCGGGTGATCGGCTTCCTCGCGTCGGCCGCCGCGAACCCGCCGCCGTCGGAGGGCGCCCAGCAGGCGATCGGCTATCCGACGCTCTTCCTGCTGGTGGTCCTCGGCTCGCTGGTGCCGGTGGTGCCGACCGGCGCGCTGGTGTCCAGCGCGGCGGTGGTGGCGTTCCACCAGACCGAACCGGTGGCGCTGGCCGTGGTGTTCGGTGTGGCGGCCCTGGCGGCGTTCCTCGGTGACGTGGCGCTCTACTGGCTGGGGCTGCGCGGGGTGCGCTCGCGCGGCGGCTCCCGCGTGCTGCGCCGGCTGCAGGAGCGGGTGGACGCCGGCACGCTGGACCGTTCGCAGCGGCAGCTGGAGGAGCACGGCGCGGCGGTGCTGGTGCTGTCCCGGCTGGTCCCGGCGGGACGGCTGCCGGTGATGGTGGCCTGCCTGCTCGCCGAGATGCCGCTGCGCCGCTTCGTGCGGGGCGACATCGTGGCGTGCCTGGCTTGGGCGGCGTCCTACCAGCTGATCGGGATCCTCGGCGGGTCGCTGTTCCCCGAGCCGTGGCAGGGCGTGGCGCTGGCCGTGGGGCTGACGTTCGCGATCGCGGCGGGGCCGGGGGTGGTGCGGCGGCTGCGGCGTCCGCCCCAGGAGGTGTCGGGGCCGGGCCACTCCTGACGGCGCCCACGAGGGGGCGCGGCCGGATGCGCCCACGGTCCGAGGTCCAAGGCCCGGGGCCCGAACGGCCAAGGCTCAGGACGGCCAAGGCTCAGGACGGTCCGGGCTCAGGACGGTCCGGGGAGCACCCGGGAGCCTCCGACGGGCAGGTCCCACAGCGCCGAGCGCGGCAGCCCCGCCGCGTCCCAGGCGGACCGCAGCCGGGTCAGCGGTTCGAGCGGCGGCTCGCCCGACAGCAGGAACGTCGCCCAGTGCATGGGCGCCATCGCGGCGGCGCCCAGGTCCTGGAACGCCCTGACCGCCTCCTCGGGATCGGTGTGCACCGGCCCCAGCATCCAGCGCGGCGCGTAGGCGCCGATCGGCAGCAGCGCCAGGTCGATGCCCGGGTGGGCGCGGGCGATGTCCTTGAAGAAGCGGCCGTACCCGGTGTCGCCGGCGAAGTAGATGCGGTGGCCGGCGTCGTCCGACAGCACCCAGCCGCCCCACAGCGAGCGGCAGGTGTCGGTGAGGGTGCGCCGGCTCCAGTGGTGCGCGGGCACGAAGTCGAAGCGCACGCCGTCGAGTTCGGCGGCCTCCCACCAGTCCAGCTCGGTCACCCGGCTGAAGCCGCGGCGGCGGAACCACGCGGCGAGCCCGGCCGGCACGAAGCACGGCGTCTCCCGCGGCAGCCGCTTGACGGTGGGCGCGTCCAGATGGTCGTAGTGGTTGTGGCTGACGACGACGGCGTCGATCGTCGGCAGCAGCGACCAGGGGACGCCGACCGGGGTGATGCGGGCCGGAGTGCCGGGGATGCGCCGGGACCACACCGGGTCGGTCAGCACGGTCAGCCCGCCGATCCGCAGCACCCAGCTGGCGTGCCCGGCCCAGGTCACGGCCGCCCCGCCCGGTGCGGCGTGCGGCAGCGGGCCCGGCTCGACGGGCAGTTTCGCGACGTCCTTCATCGAGGAGGCGGGCGGCCGGACCGCGCACTCGCGGGCCAGGCGCACCAGGTCGCGCAGCCCCGGCATCGGCAGCGGGTCGGTGAGCCGGTCGGCGAAGGACCGCGGCCAGGTGCGGTGCTCGCCCTGCGGGCGGGGCGCGCCCACAGTGCGTTCGCTCTGGTCGGTCATCACGGCTCCCTTGCCACGCTCGCCCGGCGTCGTCCGGCCGAACACCCGGCACGATCCGGAGCGCCGGATTCCGGTGCCCTGCTGCTCCGAACCTAAGTCAGGCCCCGCGGCCCCGCGATCCCGAGCCGGCCGGTCCGGTCGCCGCCCCCGGGCCGCGCAGTTCGGCGAAGGCCGAGGTCAGCGCGGCGAGTCCGGCGGCGACATGCGGGACGGCCACCGGGTCGGCGGCGGTCAGCGCGGTACGCCGTTCGGTCTCGGTCGCGCCCAGCAGCACGCCGGTGTCGATCCTGACCCGGGGTTCGGTCGGGTCGTCGCCGAACCGGTGGCCGCCGAGCACGGGGCGGCCGAGCGCCGCGGTCAGCCGCTCCTCGGCCTGCCTGGCGTACAGGCCCGGGACGCCCAGGTCCGGATACAGCTGGAAGCCGGCCTTGGGCGGGCGGCACAGCGCGCCGCCGTCGGTGACGGCGCGGTACGCGGCCGCGCCGACGCGGGCGTGCAGCCGGTTCGCGGCGGCCGTGTGGTCGGTGACCTCGGCGGGTTCGGTCAGCACGTAGGAGGTCGCCGCGGCGACCGGCCCCGGCAGCACCGCGCGCATCGCGGCCAGTGCCGCGGCCGCGCGCTCGCGCCAGGCCGCGCCGTGCGCGGTCGCGGGGAAGCGGGCCAGGGCGGCGGGCACGGTGATCGGCACGAGCGTCGCGCCGAGGTCGGTGAGCACCACGGTGTGGTCCGGCAGCATCTCGGCGGGGCTGAGCAGCACGGTGTCGTGGTGGTGCAGGGTGTCGGAGTACGTCTCGTCCGAGACGATCATCAGCCCGGCCTCGGCGGCGGCCTCGCACGTCTCGTGCAGCAGCTCGGGCGGGCTGACGGTGCCGCTGGGGTCGTCCGCGGCGGACAGCACGAGCAGCCGCGGGGAACCGCCCTCGGCCCGCGCCCGCCGCACCGCCTCCAGCAGCGCGAACGGGTCGGGCACGCCGCCGCCCTCGGCGGGCGCGGGCACGGTGTGCACGGGGCGGCGCAGCAGCCGCACGAGCGGGGCCTGCCAGGCCGCCGCGGGCCTGGCCAGCACGGGATCGCCGTCGGTCGCGGCGAGCAGCGCGAGCAGCAGCGGCTCGGCGCCGGGCGCGGCCAGCGCGTGCGGCCTGTCCACGGGCAGCCCGCGCCGCGCCCAGTACGCGCCCGCCGCGCCGAGCAGCCGCTCCCCGCCACCGGGCGGTTCCGCGGCGGCGGACGGATCCAGATGTGCCTCCCAGTACGGGGGCACGGGCAGCCCGGGCTCTGGCCGCACGTCGAACGGCAGGGTGAGACGCATGGTGGTGCACCTCCGCGGGGCCGATGCCTCTGCGCCCACCTTCCCCCTTTTCCCCCACCCCCGCCTTCCGAGCCCCCTGGCCGCCGCCGGCACCCCCACCGGGACGCACCCCCACCCGACCTGTCAGCCGCCGGCGGCGGGGCACCTCCGGCACGGACCGGCAGCCGCCGACGATGGCGAACCCCCGCAGGGGCCCGCGCCCGGCACCGGAACCCGCACGGGTGGTGCGGGTGGGAACCCCTGCGCGCCGCAGGCGCGCGCACCCCGCACGGCCGGGCAGCCGACAACGACGGCGAACCCCTGCCGGGGGACGCGAACCCCGCACGCACCGCCAGCCGCCGGCGGCGAAGCACCCCCGCAGGGGCCACCCGCACCCACCGACGAAACCCGCACGGGTGGTGCGGGTGGGAACACCAGCGCGCCGCAGGCGCGCGCACCCCGCACGGCCGGGCAGCCGACAACGACGGCGAACCCCCGCCGGGGCACGCGAACCCCGCACGCACCGCCAGCCGCCAACGGCGCAACCCCGCGCGGGGGGACGGGACCCGTGTCCCGGAACGGACCGCCGGCCACCCGACAGCGCACCCCACGCGGAAGCGGGAAGCCCTACCCCCGAATGAGCCCGACAAGCTCGCGCATGTCGTCGAAGACGACCGTGTCCTCCCCGGCCAGCCACTCCCGCCGCGTCAACCCCCCGCAGTACCCGAACGCCCGCATCCCCGCGGCCCGCGCCGCCTCGACCCCGTACCGGCTGTCCTCCACCACCACGCACCGCCGCGGCTCCACGCCGAGCGTCCGCGCCGCGTGCAGGAAGAGGTCGGGCGCCGGCTTGCCCCGCGCCACCTCGGTCGCGCTGAAGATCCGGCCGGCGAACCGCTCGTACAGCCCGGTCAGCCCGAGCGTGTGCCGCAGCCCGCTGTGCGAGGTGCTGGAGGCCACGCACGACGGCAGGGTGAGCGCGTCCAGGGCGTCCACGATCCCGTCCACGGGCGTGAGTTCGCGGTCGAACGCCTCGCGGTACAGGCGCCGGTACGGCTCGTTCCAGTCCTCGGGCAGCGGCCGGCCCAGGTGCTCGGCGATGTCCCGCGCCATGTCGGCGTAGGACCGTCCGACGAAGCGCTCGACGACCTCCTCCTCGGCCATCGGCCAGCCGAGGTCGGCGAGCATCGTCACGTCGATCCGCACCGCGATCTTCTCGCTGTCGACGAGGACGCCGTCGCAGTCGAAGATGACGAGTTCGGGCTCGGGCCACCGGTCCTGGAGTGCGTTCACGCAGGTGAGCGTACCGCCGAGCGTGCGGCGCCCGGCCCGGGGTATCCGAGCCGCATGACGCAACCGATGCGGGCCGCACAGGCCTGGAGGCAGTGGGACCGCGCCCTGTTCGCGGAGGTCGCCGGGCGGCACTGGCCGGGCGCGGAGCCGGTGCTGCCGCGGCTGAGCCGGGCGGCGAACCACGGCCGGCTGTGGCTGGCGGCCGCGGGCACGATGGCGGCGCTCGGCGGCCGTGAGGGGCGGCGCGCCGCGGTGCGCGGCCTCGGCTCGCTGGCCCTGGCCTCGCTGGCGGTCAACACCGTGGGCAAGGGCGCGGTGGGCCGGGCCCGTCCGCTGCTGGACGCGGTCCCGGTGATCCGGCGCCTGCACCGGCAGCCGCTCACCTCGTCGTTCCCCTCGGGCCACTCCGCGTCGGCGGTCGCGTTCGCAACGGGCGCGGCGATGGAGTCACCCGCCTGGGGAACGGTGCTGGCCCCCGTCGCGGCGAGCGTGGCGTTCTCCCGCGTGTACACCGGCGTCCACTACCCCGGCGACGTGCTGGCCGGCTGTGCCTTGGGAGCGGGTGCCGCCCTGGTGGTGCGCGCGCTGCGCCCGCCGGCCCGGCCGCGCCCGCAGTCGGGCCGCGCCGTGCCGGTGCCGGCGCTCGCCGCGGGACGCGGGCTGCACGTCGTCGTCAACACCGCCTCGGGCCCGCCGCCGCTGCTGACGCCGGCCGCGGACCGGGTCCGCGCGGCCCTGCCGGAGGCCGTCGTCATCGAGCACACCGAGGACGACGACCTCGTCGACCTGCTGGAGACCGCGGCCGGTGCCGCGGCGGCCGCGGGCGGCGCCCTCGGCGTGTGCGGGGGCGACGGGACCGTGGCGCAGGCGGCCGGCGTCGCCCTGCGGCACGGCCTGCCGCTCGCGGTCTTCCCCGGCGGCAGCCGCAACCACTTCGCGCTGGACCTGGGCCTGGAGACGGTCGAGGCGACCGCGGCGGCCGTGCTCGCGGGCAGCGGAGCGCGGGTGGACGTGGCGCGGCGGACGGATCCGTCGGGCCGGTCGCCGTTCCTGAACACCTTCAGCATCGGCTCGTACCCGGATCTGGTCCGGGTGCGGGAGCGCTGGTCGCGCCGGGTCGGCAGCTGGCCGGCGAGCGTGCTGGCGGCCGTGCACGTGCTGCGCACCTGCGCACCGGTCGACGTCGAGGTGAACGGCCGGGCCCGCTCGGTGTGGCTGCTGTTCGCCGGCAACTGCCGCTACTCGAGCTGGGGGCCGGCCCCGGTACGGCGCCGCGACCTGACCGACGGCCTGCTGGACGTGCGGATCGTCGACGGCGGCCGGTTCGCCAGGACCCGGCTGGTGGCGGCGGCGCTGACCGGCGTGCTGACGTCGTCGCCGATCTACACCGAGGCGACGGTGCGGCGGCTGCGGATCCGGGTGCCGGACGCGGGCGGCGCCGGCGGTGCGGGCGCCGCCCGCGGCACCGGGGCGACGGGCAACCTGGGCGACGGGGGCGCGGGCGCGGTCACCGCCGCCATGGCCGCCGTCGCCGTCGCCGCGGCCGCCGGCCCGGGCGTGCGTCTCGCCTGCGACGGTGAGGTGGCGCCCGCGCCCGCCGAGCTGCTCCTGGACAAGGTGCCCGGCGGGCTGCGGGTCTACCGGGCCTGAACAGCGTCTTCCGGGCCCGGGAACAGCCGGAACCGGCCGGAGCGGGTGCTCCGGCCGGAGCGGCCGGTCCTCGCCGGGCGGGTCAGTTCCCGCCGACGAGTCCGGCCAGGGCCCGGACGCCCTCGCCGGAGATGCTCAGCGCGTCGTCGCTGCCGGTGTCGATCGACAGGATCAGCTCGTCGGAGGGCCAGGCCCCGCTCAGCGCGGCCAGCTGGATCAGCCGGTAGCGGCGGGTGGCGGGCAGCGCGTCGGCCATCCGCGACTCGGAGGTGAAGACCGGGACGAGCTGCCGGCCGTCGTCCTGCTCGTACACGGGCAGCTGGATCTCACGGGGCAGCTCCGCGCCGCCCGCGCCGTCCGGGTACTCGTCGACGCCCGGGACCGGCAGCAGCACCTCGCTGACCGCGAGGGTGCTGAGGGCCACGACGTTCTCGCTGCCGTGCGCGATCTCGTGCAGGGCGCGCTGGGCGGGCGGCAGGGCGCCGTCGGGGTTGGCGCCGGGGGTGGTGTCGGTCATCGCTGGGACTCCTCTCGCCGGCCGGCTGCTCCGCCGGGCATCGGGTTCGCCTGGTGTACCGGGGTGACTGAACTCCGCGCGTACCCCGCCCTCGGCCGGTCATGCCATCCACGGAGTGAAAAGGCGTTGACCAGGCAGGGTCCGGCCCGCATACGGTGCCCGCATGGTTGCCAAGAGCCCCGTGCCCGCCGTGCTGGACGGCCGCTTCGTCCGCCTCGAACCGCTCGATCCCGCCGCCCACACCGCGGATCTGTTCGCCGCCGGCGGGCGTGACGAGGAGGTGTGGCGCTGGCTGCCCACCGAAACGCCGCACACCGAGGAGGAGCTGCGGGCGATCGCCGGCCGGGTGGTCGCGTCCGCGCGGGACTCGGGCGGTCTGGCCTTCGCGGTGGTGGAGAAGGCCGGCGGCCGGGCGGTCGGCTGGACCACGTACCACGACGTGAGCACCGTCGACGAGCGCCTGGAGATCGGCTGGACCTGGTACGGCCGCGCCCACTGGGGCACCGCCGTCAACGCGGAGTCGAAGCTGCTGCTGATGACCCACGCCTTCGAGGAGCTGGGCATGGGCCGGATCTGCTGGAAGACCGACCATCTCAACACCCGCTCCCAGCAGGCCATCGGCCGGCTGGGAGCGGTCCGCGAGGGTGTGTGGCGCCGCCACCGCCTCCGCTCGGACGGCACCACGTGGCGCGACAGCGTCTTCTTCTCGATGCTGGCCGGCGAGTGGCCGGCGGCGAAGGCCGCACTGGAAGCCCGCGTCACGTCCGCCACCCGCCGCGCCACCCCGCCCGCCTGACCCACGCCCCCGGCCCGGAGGCCCGCCCTCGTCCCGGCTGCCGCTGTTCCGCCCGGAGGCGGGTCCGCGGCGGGACGGGGGCGGGTCGGAGGCGGACGGGGGCGGTCTGCGGCGGGACGGCGGCGGGACGTCGCGACAAGGGCGGGCGGCGCCGCTCACTCGTACTCGGTGCCGCCCTTGCGGGTCAGGTAGGCGTCGCTGACGACCTTGGCGATGGCGCGGCCGCCGAGGACCGGGCTGTAGGCGTCGGCGGCGGTGCGTACGACCACACCCTCGCGGATGTGCTCGCCGCGGCCGGTGACGGTCTCCCGTCCCTTCGCCAGCCCCAGGACGGTCTCCAGGTCGAAGGGCCCTTCGAACAGCCTTGGGACGAGGGGGAGTTCACCGACGGGCAGGCCCGCGGGGTCGAGCCAGCGCAGGCGGCCCCCGATGTCGGCGCACACGTCGAACGCGGCGAACCCGGGCAGTTCGCGGCCGGCGTCGACGCCGTACGCGAGGTCCTGCACGCCGCTGCCGTACACCTCGCCGTAGATGCCGATCCGGTCGGCGCCGAGCTTCCCGGCCAGCAGGGCCGCGATCTCCGGCAGCCCGTGGCCGCGCACCGCACGCCAGTAGAGGTTCCCCGGTGCTTCCTTCAGGGCCAGCCGCTGGCCGCCGAGGCCCTTGGACGTGACGTGCACGGTGCCCGACCCGGCGTAGTACGTCAGGCAGCACGCGGTGCCGTGCAGCTTCTCCGTGACGGTGACGGGGTCGCCGGCGGCGAAGACGTCCGGGTAGCGCTTGAGGTTCTCGATGTCGATCCACGGCAGCAGGTCCGGCGCGGCCTCGACGTCGCCGCTCATCGAGATCGGCACCGGCGGCACCCACTTGACGATGCCGAGCCGCTCGGCGAAGTCCTCGTCGCCGGCGGCCGCCCGCTCCAGGTCGACGCCGGAGAGCGCGCCCGGCCGGCAGACGATGCCCTGGGACAGCTCGCCGCGCAGCCGCACGGCCCTGACCCGGTTGGCCGCGGACCCGGCCAGCCGCCCGGTGAGGCCGAGTTCGGTGATGAGCGGCTCCGGCAGTACCGCCTGCTCGGGTATGTAGACGGCGAACTCACCCGTACGGTAAGCCCCTTTGGCGACGACCGCGCGGTACAGGCCCACCTGCGCCAGTTCCAGTGCGTCGGCGTTCGGGTGGTCCAGGATCGTGAGCCGCTCGGCGGTCACGCGCAGTGTGGACATGGCTGTGCCCTCCCCCATGGTTCCTCGTGGCTGCGCGGCCGCCATCTCCGCTCGGCCGACGCGCAGTTCACTGTGTCGGCCGGCCCGCGCCGCGGGCCAGTGGTTTTCCCGGCGGCGGGCGGCGCGGACGGTGTGACAGGCTGCGGTCATGCGATACCTCATCATCGGCGCCGGGGCGGTCGGCGGGACGATCGGCGGGCGGCTGTTCGAGGCGGGCCACGAGGTCGTCCTCGTGGCCCGCGGGTCGCACGCCGAGGCGCTGCGAGAGCGCGGTCTGCGGCTGGAACTCCCCGGCCGGGAGCTGGAGTTGGAGGTCCCGGTGGCCACCTCGCCGCAGGAGCTGACGCCGCGCCCCGACGACGTGCTGGTGCTGGCGGTGAAGACGCAGGACGCCGCCGCCGCGCTGGACACCTGGGCGGCGTACGGGGAGGACCTGCCGGTGGTGTGCGCGCAGAACGGTGTGGAGAACGAGCGGCTGGCGCTGCGCCGCTTCCGCGACGTCCACGGCATGTGCGTGTGGCTGCCGGCGGAGCATCTGGAGCCGGGCGTGGTGCGGGCGCCGTGCGCGCCGCTGACGGGCATGCTGCACGTGGGCCGGTTCCCCTCGGGCACGGACGAGGTGACCCGGCGGATCGCCGCCGACCTGGAGAAGTCGGGGTTCGCGGCGCCCGTCACCGACGAGGTGATGGCCTGGAAGTACGCCAAGCTGCTGGCCAATCTCGGCAACGCCGTCCAGGCGGTCTGCGGCCCCGCCGAGGACACCGCACCCGCCGCGCAACTCGCCGCCGCGGCGCGGGCGGAGGGCGAGGCGGTGCTGGACGCGGCGGGCATCCGCCACATCGACCAGCTGGAGCAGACCCGGGTGCGCGGGGACCGGATGCGGCCCCAGCCCCTCAAGGGAGCGGAACGCGGCGGCGGTTCGTCCTGGCAGAGCCTGGCGCGCGGCGCCGGGTCGATCGAGTCGGACTACCTCAACGGCGAGATCGTGCTGCTCGGCCGCACCACCGGCGTCCCCACCCCCGTCAACGAGGCCCTCCAGCGCACCGCCAACCGCTTCGCCCGCGCCCACCGCGAACCGGGCACCCTGACACCCCCCGAACTCGCCCACTTGACCGCGCTCCTCCCCGGCTGACGCCCCGCCCTCGTCCCGGCAGCCGGGCGGGCCAGGCGGTGGCCCGGGGCGTGGGGTGGCCGGGGCGCGCCTCAGGGGGTGAGGTGCACCCCGGGGGCGGCGGGGCGGACGGTGCCGGGCGGGTCAGCCGGCGGTGCCGGTCTCGTGGTGCTCCGGGCGCATCCGGAAATCGTAGGCGGCGGGGAGGGGGTGGGTGGTGCGGGCCCGGGCGCGGATCGCGTCGTCGACCGGGCCGTCCCCGGCCAGCAGCCGTTCGGCGATCGCGTACCAGGTGTCGCTGAGCGCCTCGTCGCCCTCGCGGAGGTTCTCCACGGTGAAGCCCTCGTCGAAGATCGCGCGGGCGCCGGCCGCGTCGCCGCCGGCCAGGGCGGCCTGGGCGCGCAGCAGTTGGATCCGCCCGCCGTCCAGGGGGGCGGTGCCGCCCGCGGCGGGCTCGTCGAGGAGGCGTTCGGCGTCGGCGGGGCGGCCGGCGTCGATCAGCGCGGGAACGGCCTCCAGCAGCAGGGCCCGCTGGACCGCGCGGGCCTCGTCCTGGGCCGGGCCCGGCTGCGCGGCGGCGGCCGGCTGCTGCTCGCGCAGGCACGCGTACGCCGCCAGATAGCGTTCCGCGGACTGCTGCGGCTGGCCCGCGGCGGCCTCGGCGACGGCCAGGGCGCGCAGCGCCCACGGCGACGGCCGGGCCCCGGCGGAGCGTTCCCAGCTGCGCACGGCCTGGGCTCGGTCGCCGGCCGCCCACTGGGAGATGCCGAGGTAGTAGTCCAGGAACCACTCGTTGCCGGGGTAGGTGCTCGCGGACTCCAGCAGGTCGCGCCACTGCGGGGCGACCAGCGCGGGGCCGGGCGGGGTGTCGGCGGCGGGCCGCGGGAAGACGCCGGCCAGCAGCAGTTCCAGCCACGGCTTCTGCGCGTCGCCGAGGGTTGCCGCGGGGAAGGGCGTCCCCGGCAGGTCGGCTCGGCTGCGCTCGGTCTCCAGCGCGCCCCAGCCGGATCCGGTGGCGAGCACGTCCTTCGGCTCGGTGTCGGCGTGCTCCAGCCAGGCCGCGTAGGCCGCGTCGACGGTGGCGCGCGGCAGCGCCGCCTCCAGGCGCTCCGCGGCCTCGGCGCGGGCGGCCGTCCAGTCGTCGCCGTGGACCCGCGCGGGGTCGGCGGCGAGCGGCCCGTACGCCTCCAGCCAGGAGAAGGCGGAGTCGGCGGGCATCGGGATGTGCTCCAGCTGGGTGCGGGCCAGGCCCGCCTGGATCTCCAGGTAGCCGCCGCTGCCGGGCTCGGTCAGCCACTCCTGCCAGCGCTGCCCGCCGCGGCCACTGCCCCACAGGAACAGCTTGCGGCCGCGCAGCACGTCGGTGGAGGTCTGCACCAGGCCGTGGCCGCCGGCGTCGAGCGCGGTGATCCAGCGCCGGTCGTCGCCCTCGATGTCGAAGAAGTAGTCGGCGGCGTGCAGCGAGCGCGTGGTGTAGGTGATGTCGGTGCTGCCCTCGCCGTGCGGCGCCGGCACGGGGACCCGGGACAGCGCCCGGGTGTAGTCGAAGTGGTAGGCGGCGTCGGCGGGGGCGAGCACCCGGGTGTGCTCGGTCTCGGGGACGGCCATGTTCGACCACCAGTAGGCGGGCACCGTGCGGTCGTGCGGGTTGCGGACCCGGATGCCGACGTACAGGAACTCCGACTCGGCCGGCAGCCACATGTCGATCTGGAACGGCAGGTCGCGCAGCCGCTCCCACTCCCACAGCCGGAGCATCTCGCCGCCGTCGGGGGCCGGGACGCGGGCGGCGTGCAGCGGCGCGCAGGTGTGGGCGCAGTGGCCGGTCGCGCCGAGGTTCCACTCGACGCCGCCGGAGAACCAGGCGTCGGCCAGCGCGAAGTTCGCCGGCTGGAACACCGGGTTGCGGTAGAGCAGTTCCCGCCCGGTGGGCTTGTGGACCAGGGAGTACAGGCGGCCGCCGAGACCGGGCAGGACGGTGGCGCGGACCAGGTCGTTCTCGATGGCGATCGCGTCGAGCGCGGCCGGGGCGCGGTCGCGCCCGTAGCCGTCCCGCAGCCGGACCGGCAGCATGGAGCGCAGCGGCGCGTACCCGATCTGCCGTGCCATGTCGGCCGGCAGCCGGTCCCGGTCGCCGGCGTCGACCTGGTGCACCTCGTCGAGAGGGCTCAGGGCGGGCAGCGGGTTCTCCGCGCCGAGGGGGACGGCGGGAAGCGTCACCGCGATGCGCCGCACGGTCGTTGCTGTCGTAGCCAAGGCCACCTCTTCTTGCCCGCGGCCGCTTCGGGTCGGTCGGCCGTCCGATGACCATGGAACATGGTCCGGCGCGTACTGACCAGGGCCCCCAGGGGTCAGGGTTGGGCAAAGGCCGGGAATCGGTCGTCTTTTGGGGGCGGCCGGCCGCCCCGGCGCCGCGGGTGGCGCGGTTTGCGGCGGCAGGCCGGCCCGGGCCGGCGGCCGTTGACAGCGGTCGCTGCTACAACGGACGCCATGACGACTTCGCGCTTCCCCGAGCCGTCCTTCGGGGACCGGCTGGAGCTGATCGAGGAACGGTCCGCGGCGCTGCGGGCGGCAGCCGGGAAGGCCGATCCGTCGGTGCGCGTCCCCGGTTGCCCCGACTGGTCCGTTCCGGATCTGGTCGCGCATGTGGCCCAGGTGCAGCGGTTCTGGGCGGCGACGGTCGCGGCCGGTCCGGCGCTCCGGCCACCCGCCGACGCCGAGGTGCCCGGCCGGGAGCCGTCCGGCGACCTGATGGAGTGGTCGGCGCAGTCCACCCGCGTGCTGCTGGACGCGCTCGACGCGGCCGGCCCCGACGCCGGTTGCTGGACCTGGTGGGCCGAGTCGGGCAACCCGGCGACGTCGGGGGCCGTGGCCCGCCACCAGGTGCAGGAGGCCGCCGTGCACGCGCGCGACGCCCAGGACGCGGCGGGCACGCCCGAACCCGTACCGGCCGTGGTGGCCGTGGACGCGGTCGACGAGTTCCTGCACGTCGGGTTCGGCTCCATGGACGGCTGGCCGCACGCGCCCGCCCGGGTGCGGCTGGTCAGCGACGAGGGCCCGGCCTGGATGCTGATCCTCGACGAGACCGGGGCGTCCGTGGTGCGCGGCGGGGCGGGCGGCGCCCCTCAGGTCGGCGCCACGCTGTCCGGCTCGGCGAGCGACCTGCTCCTCGGCCTGTACCGCCGCGCCCCGTGGGACGGCGATCCGCTTCGGCTGACCGGCGACGCCGAGCTCGTGCGGCAGTTGGCGGTCTGGCCCCCGCTCGGCTGAGGACGTACCGTCCTGACGAAGGGGTGATGCCCATGTCAGGTCGGGTACTGCTCACGACAGGCGCGGTGTGCGGAGCGCTGGCGTTGCTCGGCGCCTGCTCCTTCGGCACCGCATCGGACGATTCCGCTCCGCCGCCCGACGCGTCCGTGTCCCAGCCACCACCCGTGGGCAGCATCGAGCACCCCCGCCCGGTGGAGTGCCTCGACGGCAGGACGGCCGGCATCGGCAGCCCGCTGGCCACCGGCACCGCCCCGGACGGCGGGAAGCCGGCCGCCGGATCCACGCCCATCTCGGGCCGACCGCCCTCCTCGGGCTCCTCGCCGTCCTCGGGCACGCGCAACGCCCCGGGAACTCCCGCGCACCGCCCGGCGGACGACGTCAGGATCGGCCCGCTGCTGTGGCAGGGGCTGCGCACGCTGGAGACCGGCGACCAGCACGCCCATGGGGCGCAGAACTCCGGCGGCTGGCACTACCGCCTCAGCGCCCGCCTCGAAGCCGGCACCGTCGTCACCGTCACCATAGGGGCCGAGCAACGCGCCCGCGCCGGCCTGGAGTACGGCGGCGGCTACGGCAACACCCCGGCGCCCGCGGTCACCTTCCACAGCTGCACGGCTGCGGCCACCTCCTTCTCGGGCGGGTTCTTCGTCGCCGGGGACGGGCGGGCCTGCGTCCCCGTGGACGTGAAGGTCGGCGACGCACCGGTGCAGCACGTCGTGATCTCCTTCTTCCAGGGGCGCTGCCCTGCGTAGTGTGGAGCCATGACCGAGCACACGCCCGACCCCGGCTCCAGCGGCGGGCCGACCGAGGAGCCGGCGCACGACCCGGAGGTCCTGCAGCTCGCCGCCCAGGCGTTCGAACTGGCCCGGCACGGGGACACCGACCGGCTCGCGGCCTACGTCGACGCCGGGGTCCCGGCGAACCTGACCAACGACCGCGGTGACACCCTGCTGATGCTCGCCGCCTACCACGGCCACGCGGACACGGTGCTGGCGCTGCTGCACCGCGGCGCGGAGCCCGATCGGGCGAACGATCAGGGCCAGACGCCGCTGGCCGGTGCGGTGTTCAAGGAGGCCCGTGACGTGATCGACGCCCTGGTCGAGGCGGGCGCCGACCCGTCCGCCGGCAACCCGTCCGCGCTCGAGACCGCCCAGATGTTCGGCCGGGATGAGCTGCTCAAGCTCTTCGGCTCCCCGTGACGGCGTTCTCCCCGCCCACCGGCCCGTCGCCGGACGCTTCCCGCGAGCCGGTTCCGGTCCCCGCCGCGGTCGCCGCGGTCCTGGGCGCCGACGAGCCGGCCGGGCGCCGCTTCACCAAGCTGACGCACAGCCAGCTCACCCAGGCCACCGGCGGCGTCTGGCGGGTCTCGGGGCCGGCGGGCAGCGTAGTCCTCAAGGTGTGCGGGGCCGGTGCGCCCGCCGGCCCGGGTGGAGCGCCGGGTACGGCCGGCCGGTCCAAGGACGGCGCCGATCCCCGCGGCTGGGACCACGGGCGGCGCGAGCCCCTCGCCTACCGTGAGGGTCTGACCGCCACGGCCTTCGCGTCGGCCGGCATCGTCGGGCCGGAGCTGCTGGCGAGCGAAGAACGTGCCGACGGCTCCTTCGCCCTGTGGCTGGAGGACGTGAGCGGGGTCCCCGGGCCGTCCTGGACGGTGGACCGCCTGGATGCCTTCGCGCAGTCGCTCGGTGCCGCCCAGGCACAGTGGGTCGACCGGGTGCCGGACCAGCCATGGCTCTCCCGGGGCTGGCTGCGCCAGTACGTGGCGAGCAAGGACCTTCCCGCGCACATCTCCTGGGACCACCCGACCGCCGTCGCGGTGTGGCCCGCGCCGCTGCGCGCCGGTCTGCGCCGGATGTGGGACCGGCGTGAACTCCTCCTCTCCGCGGCCGAATCGGGGCCGCGCACGCTGTGCCATCTCGATGTGTGGCCGCTCAACCTGCTGGCGACCGGGGAGCCGGTCGGCATCCGCGCGGGCGCGGAGGGCGGCACGAAGGCCGGGGCGGCCCCGGGCCCGGCGGGTGGGGGCCCGCACACCGTCCTGCTGGACTGGGCCTTCGTCGGTGAGGGCGGCGTCGGCGAGGACATCGCCAACCTCATCCCCGACTGCGTGACCGATGGTCTGATGCCCGCCTCCCTGCTCCCCGAGATCGCGGAAGCGGTCCTCGCCGGGTACCTGGAGGGCCTGCGCCAGGGCGGTCACCGCAGCGACGAGGGCGCCCTGCGTCGTGCGGTGGCCGCGGCCGGCGCGGCGAAGTACTGCTGGCTGACCCCGGTCATGCTCACCCGCCTCGCCGCGGGGCAACCCGCCGGCTCCCCCACCTACGACGTGGGCGGTGACGACGAGAGCGTGCTGCGCCGCTTCCAGGGCCTGTTGGAGCACCTGGTGCGCTGGTCGGAGCAGACCCTCAGCTGAGGGCCTCGGCGCGCTCGGTGAGCCGCTCCGCCCCGTCCTTGGTCAACGAGCCGTACAGCCGCAGCCGGGAGATGCCGCCGTCGGGGAAGATGTCGATCCGCACATGGGTCGAGGGGATCGGGTTGACCAGGAAGCGGTGGATGGTGTCCGGCTGCAGCGGCACCCGGGGTATGAGGGTGATCCACTCCCCGTCGGCGCCGTCGCGTATGGACAGCGACGCCCATCCGGCCGCGTTCCCCTTCAGATAGGCCGTGTCGATCTCGACGGCGCGGATCACGCCCTGCTCCACCAACCGGTAGCGGATCCAGTCGTTGCCGTCGTCACGCCGCCTGCGGGTCTCCCAGCCGTCGTCCATCTTCTGGGAGCGGCCAGGCATGATGGTGTGCTCCGGCGGCGAGTAGAACCGGTCCGAGGCGTCCTCGACGGCGCCCCCGTGTTCCAGCGCGACCAGGTCGAAGGTGTCGAGTTCGGTGAGCCAGCCCGGGTCGGGCACCACTTCGCCGTGCACCCGCAGCCGGGCCACGCCGCCGTCGGGGTGCTGGCGCAGCCGCAGATGGGTGAAGCGCCGGTCGACATGGATCGCGAAGGCGTTCTCGGCGTGGCCCCCGACCGGGGTGCGCGGGACCAGTTCGGTCCACTCCACCTCGGGATCGAGCAGGTGCTCCGGCGCCGCCGAGACCGAATGCGCGGTCGCCTCGATCGACACGGCCTGCGGGTAGTTGCCGCGGAAGTGGGCGGTGTCGACCACGATGCCGCGGATCACGCCCGGCGCCCCGAGCCGTATCAGCGCCCAGTCGTGGGCGGCCGCGTCGGGATGCGGCGCGTCGGCGGAGGCGCCGCGCCTGCGCCGGGTCTCCCAGCCGTCCATGATCTTGCCCTTGTGCCCGAAGTGCTCGGGGTCGAAGACCGCCGGACCGGGCAGGAGCATGTTCTCGCGCTCGGCGAAGAACTCGTCGTTGGCCGCGATGATCCCCGCTCCCAGCCGGCGGTCGGCCAGGTCCGCCAGCCCGGAGAAGGGCAGCAGCGTCTTGCGGTAGTCCGCGTACGGATTGCCTCCCGCATAGGGCAGCGCATCGCCGGTGAAGTCGGTCAGGGCCGTGAAGGTCGCGGTGCCGCTCCCGTTCGCGGTGACCGCACCCTCGGACGTGACGTCCCCCGCCTTGCCGGCGCTCACCACATTCCCGGAGTTCTCAGCGTCCCCGGAGCCGGTGGCGTTCTCAGCGTTCTCAGCGTCATCTCGTCTCATGGCTCCACTTTCGACGACGCCCACCCTTCACGTCCATCGAAACTTACTGAACCGACTCTTCAGTTGAACTTGACGGTCGGATCCAGCTCGGCCGCCTGCCGCAGTGCCGCCATCGTCCGGCGCAGCAGCGGCGCGTCCTCGGCGCCGCCGCGCACCGCGCCGACGATCCGCCGCCGCGGGCGGTCGGCGTCCAGCGGCCGCACCGCCACCGACCTGCGCAGACCGCCGGTGAACGCCATCCGCGGCACCAGCGCGATCCCCATCCCGGCCGCGACCAGCGAGAAGATCGCCGGCCAGTCGGCGGCGGCGTGTGCCTGCTCGGGCACGAACCCGGCGTCCGCGCAGGCCGCCAGGGTGATCTCGCGCCACGGCCCGCGGCTGCCGAAGATCCACGGCTCCTCGGCGAGCAAGGCCAGCCGCAGTCCCGGCGCGGCGGCCAGCGGGTGCCCTAGGGGCAGGGCGATGTCCAGCGGGTCGTTGAGCAGCGGAAACACCACGAACCGCGGATCGCGGGCGGTGGGCGCGTCGACCGCCAGGGACACGGCGAGGTCCACCTGGCCGGCGGCCAGATCCTCGTAGACCTCGGCGGCCTCGGCCTCCCGCACCGACAGCGTGATGCCCGGCGCGGCGGTGCGCAGCACTTCGGCCGCGGGCACGACGAGACGGCTGATGGCGGTGGCGATGGTGCCGATGCGGACCAGCCCGGCGTCGCCCCGGGCGTAGCCGTCGAGTTCGGCGCCGGCCCGTTCGAGCTGCGCGAAGACCACCTCGGCGTGGCGGAGCAGCACCTGGGCGGCGCCGGTGAGCCGCACGCCGCGCCCGCGCGCCTCGACGACCGGGGCCCCTATCTGCTTGGACAGCACGGCCAGTTGCTGCGAGACGGCGGAGGGCGTCATGCGCAGGGCGGCCGCCGCGGCGGTCACCGTCCCGGTGTCGTGCAGCGCGCGGAGGATCTGCAGCTTCCTCAGGTCCCACTCTTTCATGCAGCCAGACTAAACATTCATGGGCGGAACGTGAACCATGAAGGGCGGCCCCTGGACGTGCCTCGTCGAGGGCCGGCGATGGCGGCGGCCTGGTGGACCGGCCGAGGACGCGGCCGGTGTCGGAGGGCGCCGGAGGACCGCCGCCCGACCGGGGTCAGGAGGCGGCGACCGCGTCCCGGTGCTGCTGCGGGCTGACGCCGCGGACCCGTTTGAACGCGGCGCTGAGGGCGAACGGGCTGCCGTAGCCGACCTTGCGGGCGACCGCGGCGATCGTCGCGTCGGGTTCGCGCAGCAGGTCGGCGGCGAGTGCGAGGCGCCAGTTCGTCAGGTAGGCCATGGGCGGTTCGCCGACGATGTCGGTGAACCTGCGGCCCAGGGCCGCCCGGGACACCCCGATCCTGGTCGCGAGGGCCGCGACCGTCCAGGGGTGTGCGGGCTCGTCGTGCAGCAGCCGCAGCGCGGGGCCGACCACCGGGTCGCTCTGCGCGGCGAACCAGGACTGCGCCCCCGCCTCGGGCCGCGAGAACCACTCGCGCAGCACCGCGATCAGCAGCAGGTCGAGCAGCCGGTCGAGCACCACGTCCTGGCCAGGGGCCTCCCGGACGATCTCGTCGGCCAGCAGTCCGGGCAGCGGGCTGTCCCAGGAGTCGCGGGGCAGGACGAGGACGTGCGGCAGCGCGGTCAGCAGCCGGCGGCTGACCTCGCCGTCCATCTGGTACGTCCCGCTGATCATCACCGCCGCGCCCTCGGGGTCGTCCGCAGCGCCCGGCGACCCGGCCGGGTCGCCGCCCTCGCCCGGGTCGGCCCCGCCGCCGGTCCGCTCGGGCGCGTCGCCCCAGGTTCGCACCCCGAGGTCCATCTCCTCGCAGAGTTCCTCGCCCTGCGGGGTGGTGGACACCTGGCCCGGCCGGATCACGATCCGCGGCGGGGTGCCGGGGGCGTCGGCGACCGTGTACGGTGCGGGGCCGCGGACGACGGCGATGTCGCCGGGCCGCAGCGGGACCGGCGGTTCGCCGCCGGGCACGATCCAGCCGTCGTTGCGGAGCATGTACAGCAGCGTGACGGGGGCGCCGTCCTCGATCCGCAGCGACCAGGGCGGGGTCAGGACCGACCGCAGGAGGAAGGCGCCGCGGGCGCGCGGGCCGTCGAGGAGGGTCGCGAGGGCGTCCATGGCGCCCAGCCTAGGTCTGGACGGACGCGCATGGCCACGAGCTTTTCGCGCATGGCCGCGGGCCCACCTGCGCGGCTGTACTGAGGACATGACACCGAATGCGCCGCTCGCCCCGCACACGCCCGGATCGCGCACCCCGCAGACGCCGCCTCACGCCCCCGCTGCGACCGGCGCCCACTCGCCCGTGCGGGCGCACGTACCGGCCACGGCGCCGGTGCCCCCCGCGGCCATGGCCCCGGCCTGGAACCCGCCCCCGTCCCAGCACCGGCCCCAGCCCTGGGGCGCCGCCGCCCGGCCGACGCACACCCCGCACCACGTTCCACGGAAGGGAGTTGCCGTGAACGGCGACATCCGCAGCCTCGTCCTGCTCGCCGCCACGCTCACCACCGGCCTGATGGCCGGGCTGTACTTCGCCTTCTCCGTCGCGGTGATGCCGGGGCTGGCCAAGGCGAGCGACCGCACCTTCGTCGAGACCATGCAGCGCATCAACTCGGCGATCCTGAACGGCTGGTTCAGCATCGCGTTCGGCGGTGCGCTGGTCCTCGGCGCGGTCTCCGTCGTGCTGCACTGGCGGGGCGAGGCACGGCCCGCACTGCCCTGGGTCATCGCCGGCGTCGTCCTCTACACGGCGTCGCTGTTCATCACGATGGGCCTCAACGTGCCGCTCAACGACCAGTTGGCGAACGCCGGGGACCCGGCCCGGATCCGCGATCTGGCGGCGGTGCGGGAGAAGTTCGAGACGACGTGGGTGCACTGGACGGTCGCCCGCACCTTGACGAGCACCGCCGCGCTGGGCTGCCTGGCCTGGGCCATGCGCGCGGCCGCACGCGCCTCGGGACGGGGCTGATCCCGGTGACGCACCGCCGCGGCCCCGCCCGGGGCCCCAAGGCCCCGCGCGGTCACGCCACCGATGCGGCGATGCGCCGGGCCACCTCGTCCGGCGCGACGCCCTCGGTCGGCACGACCTCGCCCTCCTCGCGCAGCCACGGCAGGGCCGCCTCGTAGTCGGCGAGGTGGTCGAGCCGCCACTTGCGGGCGCCCGTCTCGACGTCGTCCTGCTCGATGCGGCGGGCGAGTTGCTCGGACTCGGCGTGGAGTACGAAGTGCCGTACGGGGATGCCTGCTCGGGCGAAGCCGCCCGCCAACTCCTGCCAGTACGGCCGGACCAGGACGGTCTGCGGGACGACGAGCGTGCCGCCGACGTAGCCGAGGACCTGCGCGGCGGTCTCGACGACCAGGGCGCGCCACGGCGGATGGTCCTGGAAGTCGCGGACGGTGACGTCGGCGAGGACCGGCCGGAGCATGTAGCCGACGTGCTCGGAGTCGAAGATCCGGGCGCCGGGGAGCATCTCGGCCAGGTGGCGGGACGTGGTGGTCTTGCCCGCGCCGAAGGTTCCGTTGAGCCACACGATCATGGCCGCGAGCCTACCGGGGCGCCGCGGGCGCCAGGGGCGGGCGCGCCCGGGGCCCCCGGCGGGCCCGGTTCACCGGTCGGCCGCGCGGGCGCCGAGCACGGGCAGCAGCCGGAGCTTGTCGTGGCTCTCGGTGCCCGGGGTCGCGGTGTAGACGAGCAGGACCTGCGACCGGTCGCCGTCGTAGAGGGTCTGGCACTGCAGGTCGAGGATTCCGAGGTCGGGGTGCTGGATGCGTTTGGCGTCGCCCTCCCGGTGCAGGCCCACCTCGTGGGCGTTCCACAACTCGGCGAACTCCTCGCTGCGTTCGAGCAGCGCGTCGACGACGAGGCCGGCGCGGGAGCCGGCGCCCGTCCGTGAGTACGCGGCGCGCAGGTCCGAGGTGAAGTACCGGCCCTGCAGGGCGCGGTCGGCCTCGGGGTAGATGCGGCGGGTCCGCGGAAGCGTGAACCACCGGTAGGCGAAGCTCCGTTCGAGGCCCGTGAAGCCCGTCTCGTTGCCGACCAGCGCGACGGCGAGCGGGGTCTGCACCAGGGTCTCGCCGAGGGAGTTCATGACCTGGGCCGGAGTGTCCTGCAGGCGGTCCAGGATCCGCATCATCCCGGGCGAGACGTGGTCGGCGCGCATGTCGCGGCTGGGGGTGTTGTGCCCGGCCATCCGGAAGATGTGGTCGCGTTCCTCGAGGGACAGGTGCAGGCCGCGGGCGAGGGCGGCGAGCATGGGCTCCGACGGCATCGGGCCGCGCTGCTGCTCGATGCGCGTGTAGTAGTCGGTGGACATGCCGCACAGCGCGGCGACCTCCTCCCGGCGCAGGCCCTGGGTACGCCGCCGCGGGCCGCGCGCCAGTCCGACGTCCTCGGGCTGGAGGACCTCCCTGCGGGTGCGGAGGAAGTGCGCCAGTTGTGCTCGGTCCATGGCAGAGATTCTCCTTCGCAAGGGCGGGCGCGGGCGAACCGGGGCGGCTTCCCTGCCGAGGCGGGATACAGCGGGGCGGGGGGCGTGGGTATGCGGGGGCGGACGGACGGGCCCGGACCCGGGCCGGCCGCGCCGGGGCCGTCGCCCGGGCGTCGGAGCGGTCCGGGGCCGTCGCCCGGGCGTCACAGCCGGGTGCCGCCCGACGCCTCGATGCACTGGCCGGTGATCCAGCCGGTGCCGGGCGCGAGGAGGGCGGCGATGACGCCGCCGATGTCCTCCGGGAGGCCGACGCGGCCCATCGCGGCCTGCCCGGCCAGCACCTCCCGCACCTGCTCGTCGTCGCGCAGCACGCCGCCGGCGAAGTCGGTGCCGATCGGCCCGGGCGCGACCACGTTGACGGCGATGCCGCGCCCGCCCAGTTCCTTGGCGAGGTACCTGCTGTAGGTCTCGACCGCGCCCTTCACCGACGCGTACACCGACCAGCCCTCGTCGACGAACCGCGCGAGCCCGGTGGACAGGTTGACGATCCGGCCGCCGTCCGCGAGCTGCGGCAGCAGCGCCTGGGTCAGGAGGACCACGCCCTTGAAGTGCACGTCGACCAGCAGGTCGAACGCCTCCGCGGTGACCTGGCCGAGGGGCGTGAGGACCGCCACCCCGGCGTTGTTGACCAGGAAGTCGAAGGTGTCGCGGTCCCAGGTGGTGCGCAGGGCGTCCGCGACGGCGTCGGCGAACGCCGGGAAGGCGCCGAACGCGGTGGTGTCGAGTTCGAGGGCGACGGCCTTGCGTCCCCGTGCGGTGACGGCGTCGACGACCTCGGCGGCCTCCTCCTTGTTGGAGCGGTAGGTCAGGATCACGTCGGTGCCCGCCTCGGCGAGCGCGAGGGCGGTGGCCCGGCCGAGCCCCCGGTTGCCGCCGGTGATGAGGGCGATGGCGTGCCGGCTCATGGGATCTCCTCGGTGTGCGGAACGGTCGTGGTCGCGGCGGGCCCGGTGCGGCCGGTGCGATGTCCACCGGTACGGCCCCGCCACTGACCACGATCCGCCGCGGCGCCGGGCGGATGAAGGCACAGCTCATCCAGGGACGACCTGTCCCCCCTTCGGCACGGCGGGCCCGGGTGGCATGCCTGGCGCGGCGGGCACGGCTGGCGCGGCGCCGTCCGCACGAGGGCTGCGGCACGGCCGGCACGGGGGGGCACGGCGGGCACGGCCAGCACGACGCGGTCCGCACGACGCCTGTGCGCCTCCTACCTGCCCGGGGGGCCGAAGCCGCCGTGCCGCCCCTCCCCCGCGGCGAACCGCGCCGCCCCCGCGGCGGCCTCGGTGAGCGAGATCCGGCCGTGCGCCAACTCGACGGCGAGGGCGTCCTGTTCGGACCGTCCCTCCTGCTCCAGCAGGGCGAGCCGGTCGTGGCGCAGGCAGGTCTGCGGGAACGCGGCGATCTCCGCCGCGAGGTGCTCGGCGGCCTCGCGGGCCTGCCCGGTGGGCACGACGCGGTCGACGAGGCCCATCGCGAGGGCCTCGTGCGCGCCGACCGCCCGTCCGGTCAGCACGAGGTCCATGGCCCGGCCGGCACCGACGAGGCGGGGCAGCCGTACGGTCCCGCCGTCGATCAACGGCACGCCCCAGCGGCGGCAGAACACCCCGAGGACCGCGTCCTCCTCGGCGACCCGAAGGTCGCACCAGAGCGCCAACTCGAGCCCGCCGGCGACCGCGTGGCCGGCGATCGCGGCGATCACCGGCTTGCCGAGCCGCATCCGCGTCGGACCCATCGGCCCGTCGCCGTCGGCCTCGACCCGGTTGCCGCGGCCGGTGCCGATGGCCTTGAGGTCCGCGCCCGCGCAGAACGTACCGCCGTCGCCCCAGAGCACCGCGACGGACGCCTCCTCATCGGCGTCGAAGTCGCGGAAGGCGTCGGCGAGTCGGGCGGCGGTCGGACCGTCGACGGCGTTGCGCGCGGCGGGCCGCGACAGCACCACCGTGGTCACGGCGCCGGTGCGCTCGACGCGGACGGCGGACCGGGGCCCGGGGGTGTCGTCGTGGGTCATCTTCCGGGCCCTTCAGTGGTGTTCGGACAGCAGCACGGCCACGGTGCCGGGTTCCAGGGCACGGAAGACGTGTGCCTCGTCGCCCGGGTAGGACACGTAGTCGCCGGGACGCAGCTCCACCGGGTCCTCGGTGAGGCCGACTTCGGCGCGGCCGGTGCTGAGCACCACGTGCTCGATCACGCCGGGCATGTGCGGCTCGGACTCGCGGGCCGTCCCCGGCTGCGCGGACACCACGTAGATGTCGCGGCGGACGTGCGGCGGGCAGGACGCGAGGAGCGTGGCGACGTAGCTGGAGCGCTCGGCGGTGAACGTCGGCCCCTCACCGGCCCTGATGACCTGCACGCGCGGGCGCGGCGGGTCGACGAGCTGCGCGAACGGCACGTCGAGGGTCACGCTGAGCGCCCACAGCGTCTCGACGCTGGGGTTGCCGGTGGCGGACTCCAGCTGGGACAGCGTGGACTTGGCGATGCCGGCGCGGCGGGCGGTCTCGGCGAGGGAGAGGCCGGCGCGGCGGCGCTCCCGTTGCAGGGAGGCGGCGATCGCCGCCAGCGGCGGGCCGCCGGCCGGCCCGCTCGGGGCGCGCCGGCCCGTGTCGCTGCCCGTGTCGCTGCGAGCGGCGCGTCCGGCGTCGCCGCCGCCTGCCTGATCTGCTGGTGCCATGCCGCCCTCCGGCGCGTTCGCTGAATCAGTCCACTCGTACGGTTTGACGAACGACCGACTGTGTGTTCATTCTAAAGTGTGATGCGTTCGATATGGCGAACCCCGCTGAAACCGGGCCTGGCGCGGGACATCGCACTGGTGTGCGTGGCCGACGCGCTGGTCGGCGTGTCGTTCGGCGCGATCGCCGTCGGGCTCGGATTGCCCCTGTGGCTGCCCGTGCTCCTGTCGGTGGTGGTCTTCGCGGGCGCCGCGCAGTTCCTGTTCATCGGGATCGTGGGCGCGGGCGGCAACCCGGTCGCCGCGGTCGCGGCGGGTCTGCTGGTCAACGCGCGGCACCTGCCGTTCGGCTTCGCGGTCGGCGACGTCCTGACGACGGGATGGGTGCGGCGACTGGCCGGCAGCCACCTGATGGTCGACGAGACCGTGGCGTTCACGCTGGCGCAGGACGACCCGCGGAGACGACGCCTCGCGTACTGGGGGTGCGGCGCCGGCCTGTTCGCGGCCTGGAACCTGGGGGTGCTGGCGGGGACGTTCGGCGGGCGGGCCGTGGGGAACACGGACGCGCTCGGGCTGGACGCCGCGTTCCCCGCCGTCCTGGTGGCGCTGCTGCTGCCGTCACTCGGCGACCGCCCGGCCCGCAAGGCCGCGGCTGCCGGGGCGGTGGTGGCGCTGGCGGCGACTCCCGTCCTTCCGGCGGGCGTTCCCGTACTGCTGGCACTGGCAGGGCTGGCGGTGGCCCGATGAGGTTGGCGCTGGCGACCGTGGTCCTGGGTGCGGGCACGTTCGGATTCCGCTTCGCAGGGCCGGTGTTGCGGGCGCGCATGCGGATGTCGCCACGGGTGGAACGGTTCGTGGGCGTGGCCGTGGTCGTCCTGCTCGCCGCCCTGGTGGCGACCTCCACCCTGACCGAGGGCCACCACTTCACCGGCCCCGCCCGCCCCGCCGGTGTCGCCGTCGGCGCTCTCCTCGCCTGGCGCCGCGCCCCCTTCGCCCTCGTCGTCATCGCCGCCGCCGCAACCACCGCCCTCCTCCGCCTCCTTGCCCTCCCCTGACCCCCCACCCCTCAGCGGCAACCACGCCCGGCACCCAGCCGCGACCCCGTCCAGTGCCGCCGACGCGGCCCAGCGGGCAGGCCCGCCGCCGACCAGACGTGGTCCTCGCTGACCGCGGCAACGGCCGCGACACGTACCGCAGCCCCGCCCCGGGACCTCGGTGCGAAGCCCCCGATCGTCCGCCGGCGGCACCGCGCGCGGCTCCGACGCCGGGTGGAGCGTCACCTCGACTCGGCGGCCAGGCAGGCCGATTCGGCGCCAGCCGGCCCCCGCCCAGCGGGCGGTCCGCTTCCCGCGCGCTCAATGCCCGGCCGTCACGGTGCCGTCGGGTGCAGTCGGGTGCCGTCCCGGGCCGGGGTACGTCCAACGTGCGCCCCCGGGAGGGGATCCGGCTCGAATCGGAGGTGACAGGAGGATTCCAGATCGTGTTACGTGTCATGTCTCCGTCGATTCACGAGTGGACGGCACCGTCCTGACGGAGATCCGCCCCCCACAGGAGGACAAGTGACCGGTCCGCTGAACCGTCGGACGCGGCGCGGCGCGCTGCGACCGCGCACCGCCGTGCGCACCGCACTGCTCGGGACGCTCACCGCGTGCCTGGCGTTCACCGTCGCAGGACCCGGAGGCGTAAACGCTTCCGCGGCCGACGGGGACGGCCTGCCGTTGTCCGGCGCCACCACTTCCGGCCTGCACAACACCTACGACCCGTCGGCGTTCACCTATCTCGCGCAGGGGCTCGACACGGGCACCTCGATGATCGAACTCGACGTCTGGGACGACTTCTTCACCCAGGAGTGGAAGGTCAGCCACTCCAACCCGACGGGCAACAGCAACAACTGCGTCAACGCGTCGACGCCGTCGCAGCTGTACACCGGCGGCGCCAACAAGGACCTGGAGAGCTGCCTGGACGACGTGCGCGTCTGGCTCGGCGCCCACCCGGGGCACGGGCCGCTGTTCATCAAGCTGGAGATGAAGGCGGGCTTCCAGGCCACGTTCGGGATGAGCCCGGCCAAGCTCGACCAGTCGATCAGCGCGCACCTGGGCAACCTGGTGTTCAAGCCGGACGACCTGCTCAACAAGCCGGGCGGCGGCCAGTACGCGACGCTGGACGAGGCGGCCACGGCCGGCAACTGGCCCACCCGGGCGCAGTTGGCGGGGAAGGTGGTCCTGGAGGTCATCCCGGGCACGGTCGAGGAGTCCAACCCGACCGACTCGCTGTGGACCGACCAGGAGTACGCCGGCTACCTCAAGGACCTGCACGGCCAGGGCAAGACCGCCCAGGCGAACATCTTCCCCTCGGTGCACAACGCCCAGGCGGGCGACCCGCGTTCGCGCTACTCCGACGCCTCGCTCCGGCCGTGGTTCGTGGCCTTCGACGGTGACGCGTCGACGTACCTCAACGGCAGCATCGACACCAGCTGGTACGACACCCACCACTACCTGCTGTTCATGACGGACTCGCAGAACGTCGCCCCGGCCCTCGACGACACCAACCCCGCGCCGGCCGACGCGCAGGCCCGGGTCGCCCAACTGGCCAAGGCCCACGCGACGGTGGCGTCCAACGACTGGCGGGGACTGCCCCAGGTCCAGTCCATGGTGGTGCCGCGCGGCTGAACGCGCCCCGCTGAGCCGCCCGGTCGAGCCGGGCACCACCGCCGACGCGACCGCGGGCACCCAGGCGTTCCGGGTGCCCGCGGTCAGTGCGCGCCGGTCGGGCTGAACTGGACGGCGGCGAGCTTCCAGCAGCCGTCCTCCTCCACGATGGTCTGGGTGATGCGGAAGTGCCCGTCGAGGTCCCGGCCCTCGTAGATGCTCTGCTGGCCCTGCACCCCGACGGCGACGGCGGCCCGGCCGTACCGGCGGACCGTCACCTCGCTCCACGCGAAGTCGTCGTGGACGAGCGCGCCGGAGGCGTAGCGGTCGAGCCAGCGCTTCTTGTCCAGGACGAAGCCGAGCGGGCCGACGGCGGTGAAGTCGTCGGTGAGCAGGTGCTCCAGCTCCGCCACGTCGCCCCGGCGCTCGGCGTCGGCCCAGCGCTTCGGGAAGTCGGCGAGCTCCTGCGGGTGGGTCGTCATGCCGGGGTGCCTCCGTCGCGGGTTCCGGGTACGCCGTCCCCGCAAGGGTCCCGCCGCGCCGCGCGCGGGGCATCGCCCGGCGGTATGCCTCCGCGGTACTCCCGCGGGAGTAAGGACCGTCGCGGCCAGAAGGTGGCGCGCCGCCCGGACCGCGCGTGGGGCGCGGCCCGGGCGGGCACTCAGCCGGCCAGCGAGGTGCTGTCACCCATGACGATCACCGGGTGATCGGCGGGCGACAGGGTGCGCAGCAACTCCACCATGTGCGCGGCGGAGACGCTGATGCAGCCGTGCGTGGGACCGCCGTGGTCGACGTGCACCCAGATGCCGCCACCGCGGGACGACCCCATCGGCTGGGTCCCGTCGAGCGGGGAGGTGCCGGCCACCCGGTTGTAGTCGATGGCGATGACGTAGTCGAAGGCGTCGTCGAGCGGCTCGCCGTCGAACCCCACGCCGCCGGCCTGGAATCCCGACGACTGGTGGTACGGCAGCTTGGACCCGGGGTCGGCGTCGAAGCCGCCCGCGTCGTGCAGCGTGAACACGCCGATCGGGCTGCGCAGATCACCGGCGTGGTGCGTGACGGTCCAGCCGTGCAGGGCGTTGTGAGCCGGCCAGGAGACACCCGCGTGCCAGTGGCCGTCCTTGGTCCGCGTCCACAGCGTGACGACGGTGTCCGAGGAGTTCTTGCCCTTGCCGGACGCGACGAGCACCTGGGTGCTGTCGGCGGGGATGGCCGCTCGCGTCTTCGGGCCGATCCCTGGTATCGCCAGCGGTCCCTCGTTCCTGACGCCGAGGGCGTCAGGGCCCGCGGGAGCGCCGGCACGGTGCGGTGTCGACACTGGTGCGGCGGCCTTGCGCCCGCCGTCGTCGGCGGCGGCCGCCAGGCCGCCCTGCCGCCCGAGGACCACGTATCCGGCGCCGAGCGCCGCCAGACCGACCGCACCCACGGCCGCGACGATCACGCCCTTGCGGGCGGCACGGCGAGGCCGCCGGTGCCGTCGTCGGCCCGGGCTGGATTCGGTGGCGCTCTCGTCGAGCGCTTCGGTCGGCGGGGAAGTCATCGCCACCGATCCTCGCAAACCGGTCCGCCAGACTCGGCATCCGACCCCCACAGTCGCCCGATTCGCCCCACACGTCGCATTCGCGGCGGGGCCGTTCGGGTGAGTGACCGTGGACTCGGGCTGACGCCGCGCCACGATCCGTGGGCACGGCGGGTCCTGGGCGGCGGGAACCGGACCCACCGGACGGGACACGGGGGACGGAGGCGGCCGGTCGGCGGGTCGGCGGGTCGGCGGGTCGGCGGGTCGGCGGCCGGACGGGACGCGGGCGAGGCGGACCGGGACGGACCGGCCCCCGCACCGGGCAACCGGCGGACGCGGGGCGGAGGGTCCGGGCGGAACGGCCGGGCGGGGGCCGGAGGGGCCGGGCCGGAGCCGGAGGGGCGGGCGGTCACTCCGCCGGCCGCTCCGGGAAGTCGATCCGCATCACGACACGCCGCTTGGTCGGGCGGCTGACCTCGGTGAGGCCCGCGGCGGCGAACGCGTTGACCGTGCCGACGTGCAGTTCTCCCCAGGGGACGTCCTGGCCGGGCGCGGTGAGCATGGGGTAGCCCTCGACGGCGCGGGCGCCGCGACGGCGGGCGTGGTCGACGGCGGCGCGCGCGAGGACGTGGGTGATCCTGGTGCGGCGGGCGGCCGCGCGGACGACGAAGCAGGTGACGGCCCACACCCCGGCATCGCCGCGGTCCTCGTCGCGCCCGGCCCACGGAATGCGGGTGGTGAGCAGCTTGGGGTAGGCGGTGCGGGGTTCGACCGCGCACCAGCCGACGGGCTCGTCTCCGGCGTAGGCCACGAGCCCGCTGGTCGCCGGTGCCTCCGGCTGCCCGCACTCGCTCTGCGCGCGCAGCCGGTGGGCGCGTTCGCCGTCGTCGGTCACCCGCCACTCGGGGTTCGTGATCTTGAAGCGCTGGCAGTAGCACAGCCCGCCGTGGCAGCGTGCGGTGCCGAGCACCTGCTCCAGGTCCTCCCACGACGCCCGGTTCGCGGGCACGACGGTGATCCCGTCGTCGGTCCAGGCGTCCGTCGGCGCGTTCGCCCGGGGATCCCCGCCGGCGCCCGTTCCGCGGTCCGCCGCCTTCGCCCCGCCGTCCGGGCCCGCCGTGTCCGGCACCGTGCCGTCCGGACCCGTCACGACCGCCCGCACCTCGTCCATCCCCGTCTCCTCCATCCCCGTCTCCTCCCTGCCGGGCGCCACGCCACGCCGTGCGCGCCTCGCGTCCCGCCCCCGTCCGGCGATTATGGCGGTGCATTCCCGGCCGGCCGGGGTTGCGTCTCCCCCGAGGGGAGACTGCACAGTGGCCCCATGGACGACAGCGAGCCGCTCTACTCGATCGGCGACCTCGCCCGGCGTACGGGCCTGACGGTGAAGACCGTCCGCTTCTACTCCGATCGCGGCATCGTGACGCCGGTCGGGAGGACCGCGGCGGGCTACCGGCGGTACGACGCGGGCGCCGCGGCCCGTCTGGACCTCGTGCGGACGCTGCGCGACCTGGGCGTGGACCTGGCGACGGTGCGCAAGGTCGTCGAGCGGGAGCTGTCGCTGGCGCAGGTCGCGGCGGAACACGCCGCCGCGATCGACGTGCAGATCCGCGCGCTGCGGCTGCGGCAGGCGGTCCTGGCGGCGGCCGCGGAACGCGGTTCGGGAACAGAGGAGTTGACGCTCGTGCACCAGCTGGCCAGGCTCTCCGAGGACGAACGCAGGCGCCTGGTGGAGGCGTTCCTCGACGAGGTCTTCCACGGCTTCACCGCCGACCCGCAGTTCGCCGGGGCCATGCGCTCGCTGTCCGCGCAGCTGCCGGACGACGCCGCGCCGGAACGGCTCCAGGCGTGGGTGGATCTCGCGGAGCTGGCGGGGGATCCCGGATTCCGCGCGTACATGCGGCAGTTGGTCGCGGACGAGGCGGCGGAACGGGAGCGCTCCGGAGGGGCGGCGGGCGTGCGCCGCGACCTGGCGGCGACCGTGGGCGCGCTGGTGGCGCCCGCGGTGGCGGCCGGTGTCGAGCCGGGCTCGCCGCAGGCCGTGCCGTACGTGACCGCACTCGACGCCGGCTGCGCGGCCTTCCTCGGCCCCGGTGGAACGTCCGCGCGCCGCACTCGGCTGACGGGCAGGGCCGCGCAGCTCAACGACCCGCGCAGGGAGCGGTACACGCGGCTGCTCGCCGTGGTCAACGGATGGCCGCAGCCGCCGAGCCTGGCACCGGTGCTGGACTGGACGGTCCGGGCGCTCGCCGCCGCGCCGGCCGCGTGACGGTACGGGACTCCGGCCTCTCGCCACCCGGCGTGACCGTACGGGCCGCGGGGCCTTCACGCCTCCCGCATGAGGGCCGCGGCGAGTTCGCGCGGGCGGCTCAGGGCCAGCAGGTGGCCGCCGGGCAGTTCCTCGACGTCCAGGCCGAGCCGTTCGCGGACCACGCGCCGCTGGAACTCCAGCGGGAAGAAGCGGTCCTCGGTGCCCTGGACGAACCGGGTCGGCACGTCGGGCCACTTCTCCAGGGGCCAGGGCTGTGCGAAGACCGCGGAGGGCGGCCCGCCGGGTGCCGCCGCGAACGCCTCCTCGGTGACCGCGGGCGGAACGTCGTGGAAGAAGTCGGTCCGCAGGTCGAACTCCGCGTCCGGGCCGCGCCGTCCGTCGGCCTCGGCACGGGCCAGCCGGGCGGCGGGCTGCCCGGTCGCCTCCCACCACTCCCCCGCGGTCTCGCCGGGCCGCGGCACCATGGCGTTGACCAGCACCATCCGGTCGACGTGCATCCGGGCGCAGACCAGGGGCGCGGAGAAGCCCGCGAGGGACTGGGCGACGAGGATCAGCGGCCCGCTCTCCCGGCCTTCCCGCCCGGCCTCGGCCACTGCCTCGGAGGCGGCACCGGCGATCGCGTCGGCGAGGGTGTCGAGGTCGGCGGAGTCCTGCGCCGGCAGGTCCAGGCTGACCACGTCGTGGCCGCCGGCCCGCAGTTCGGGCACGACCAGGTGCCAGTACCAGGCGCTGCCGTCGGCACCGGGAACGAGTACGAAGGTGGCCATTGCAGCCGTCCTGACCTGTAGGGGAGCGTCGGAGTGCCATCGTGCCACCCCCCTCTGACACTTCAGGGGCACACACACCGCGCGCGGCGCCCCGCCCACGCCCGCAGGGCAGCCGGGCAGCCGGCGTCAACCTCGGCCCGGGTGCTCAGCGCCCGCTAGGCGTACACCCCGTCCAGCCAGTGCTGCCACCGCTCGCCGGTGCCCTCCGCGTCCGCGCCGGGCCCGAAGTCGTGGACCGTCACGCCGACCGTGGCACCGAAGTTGTTGCGGCCGAAGACCCGGTACATCGCGTCGGGCGTGCGCAGCCCGAGGAAGTAGCCGTTGCGGTAGTCCAGTACGGCGTCGACGGGTGCGTCCGCGCCCGGCAGCCGGACCTGGACGGCGTCGCCCTCGACGGCATCGCCGGGCAGGCCGAGCGCACGTGCGGCGACTTCGAGGGCGTCGGGAGCCCCGGCCGCCGTGCCGGTGGCGTCGGCGCCCGAGAACACCGCGCGGCGGCCCGGGTAGTGGAGCAGGTACTGGCGGAGGGTGTGCAGGTAGAAGTCGGTGTGCTTGCTGGCGCCGTCGTACTGGTTGTCCCAGTCGTCGACGAGGATGCCGCTGTGCACGTACCGCACCCATGAACCGCCGCCCTGGCGCGGCTCGATGAGATGGTCGAGCTGGTTGAGGGTCTGCCGTGGGCCACCGCCCTCCCGGCCTTCCGCGTCCTCGCCGCCCTCGGCGGCTTCCGGGAACTCGGCGCGGCTGGTGAAGTGGTGCGGCGGGTCCCAGGCGGTGACGGTGCTGCCGTAGGGCCCGGCGCCGCCCTCCTTCGGCTCGTACTCCATCGGCCACAGCCAGCCGGCGGTACCGGAGGTGACGGCGTCCCACACCTCCTGCGGGCTCACCTCGACCTCGAACTCGCGGACGATCTCGAAGGGTTTGGCCATGGTTCAGCCCTGCTTCCGGGGTGCGTAGACGACGTGGTGGACGCCGGAGCCGAACATCTCGGACTTCACGACGGTGAGCGGGATCGCCGGCAGGCCGTCCTGGAACAGCCGCTTGCCGCGGCCGACGACGACCGGGTCGATGAGCAACTCGATCTCGTCGACGAGGCCCTTGGCCAGCAGCCACTGCACGAGCGTGGCGCTGCCCATCACGGTGATGTCGGCGCCCTCCTGCTCCTTCAGCCGGCGGACGGCGCCCTCGAAGTCCTCCGCGATCACGGTGGAGTTGTTCCAGTCGGCTTTCTCCAGGGTGGTGGAGACGACGTACTTGGCGACGCCGTTCATGTGCGCGCCGCCGGGCTGGTCGGCCATCGCGGGCCATGCCTCGGCGAAGCCCTCGTAGGTGATGCGGCCCAGGAGCAGCGCGTCGGAGGCGGCCATCTGGTCGGAGACGGTGCGGGCCATGTCCTCGTCGAAGTAGTCCCCGTGCCACTCGAAGGGGGACTCCATCACTCCGTCGGCGGTCAGGAACTCGCTGACGACCAGCTTCCTCATGGTGCTGCCTCGATTTCGTTCGGTGCCGCGTCCTGCGGCTTCACGGTGGGGTGCAGGGCGACGACGATGCGGTGCGGCCGCCCGCCCTCGGCGTCGGCGTCGTGGTATTTGGCGACGAGCGCGCTCACGCCGCGGGTCAGCTCCTCGACGAACGCCGCCCGGTCGGCGGCGGAGGCGAACCGCACCTCGCCGTCCAGGGCGAAGGTCGCGACCCGCTTGCGGGCCCGTTCGGCGCCGGTGATCAGCGCCCCGACGTCCCGTACGAGCCGGGCCGCGACGGCCAGCAGCCAGCGGGCCGAGAGCTGGTCGCGGAAGCGGTCGGGGTCGGGCTGGACGGCGGCCAGGGCGAGGGGCGAGATGACGTAGGAGCCGGCGGTGGCGCGCATGAGCCGCTCGGTCACGTTGCCCTTGCGGCGCTCTCCGGCCAGCTCGACGAGGCCGTGCTTCTCCAGTGCCCGCAGGTGGTAGTTGACCTTCTGCCGGGGCAGGCCGACGCGCCCCGCCAGCATCGTCGCCGACGCCGGCCCCGCGGCCAGCTCGGCCAGCAGCCGGGCCCGCGTCGGGTCCAGCGAGACGGCTGCCGCCTCCGCGTCCTCGATCACGCTCACATCCAACATGGCTCCACCGTCGCACCGAAAACTTTTTTTGTCCAGCGCGAATCTCTTGTCGGTGGCGGACCGGGCTCGCCGGACGCCGCGCGCGGAATCGACCTGGCGATCGGGGCCTGGACTCAGTGGCGGACGGGCCAGCGGTGAGAATCGGTGACGGAGGGTGGCGATCGGAGAGCGTTCGCCCTCGCGCCGCGCCCGCCGCGGGACGGATTCCCGGCGGCTGCGAGGTGGCCACCCAGGAGGCTCACCGAATGGCCCGGAGAAGTCGTGCCGCCAGCTTTGTCACCGCCTTTTCGGAGCCGCGATCGGGCTTTCCCCTTTCCAAGAGGCGTACGGCAGAAGGTAGGTATTCCACGCTACCGAGCCGCGGCACTCCGCCGGAATCGCCGACCGCCCCGCAGTTTCGACAGTGGATTCACTCGACGGTGCGACGGCGGCGGGCGGCGCCCGGCGCCCGTCATCGGCGCGTGCCGGGCGCCGCCCCGGGTTCAGGACACGGACAGGCCGATCGTGGCGGTCTGCTCGCCGGTGCCGGCGGTCACCGGGTAGTCCCCGTCAGGCGCGGTGCCCGTGACTGAGATGCCGGCGGAGCCCGGCCGGAAGCCGACGGCGGCCGGATAGTCGGTGAGTGCGATCGCCCACGGGACCGGCGCTCCGGGGGTGCAGGCGACGACAACGTCCTCGAACGAGTTGACGGCCGGCTGCGGCTTCTGGTCCTGGTTGATCGAGCCGTTGAGGGAGAACTGGGCGGGCTTGTTGCAGGTGACCGTTCCCCGGACGGTCGGCTGCTTGTCGTGCGCGTCGATCGTGCCCGTCGGGTCGACGGTCAGGCCGATCTCCAGGGCGGGCGGCGGCGGGGGTGTGGTCAGGTGGACCTCGCCGCGCAGGGCCAGCGGCGACCCGTTGCAGTACTGCTCGAACGAGGCGTCCAGCGCACTCACGTAGCCGTAGGGCCCGAACACCACCGAGGAGATGGTGAAGGACCCGGTGCTGGAGTCGCACTGCCGGTTCGCCGTGTCGAACTCCAACTGCGGGTCCTGGGCCGTGGCGTAGGGCCAGCGCAGAGCACCGGTGTAAGTGGTGCCCGAGGTCAGCGTCTGCCCTTTGGGGGCGAACATGAACAGGCTGGAGCGCGTGCCGTCAGCCGCGATGACGGTGACGTCGACGCCGTTGTGGTCGTTGGCGCCGGACACGTCGAACAGCTGCGCCGAGCCGGCGTCGTAGGTGGTCGCCTGCCCCCCGGATATGTACTCGCCCGGGTCGCCGCTGAAGCTGAGAGATCCGGTCTGCGCCGTGACGGCGTTCGCCCGACCGGTCAGCGGACCGAACGTCAGCAAGAGGAGCAGGGCCGCACCGAGGACGGTCGCGAAGCGCGACAGTCCGGGCCTGAGGTCAAGAGGTCTCGTCATGTCTCATTCCTCCGTGGAATGCGAGGCGTATCCGGGCGCCGGAAAGTCGGCGCCCGCGAGTGCGCGGAAAAAGGGCACAACCGGCCTATGCGCAGGGGTGGTTGGCGGCCCGATTGATCGCGCCTGAAGAGGGTTGCAGCCGCCACTGACAATTCCCGCCGAGCGATGCGGCGAGCACTTTTGACAACGGCCCTTTTCCCGACTTGGCCCCCATGACCCACCGTGTACGGGTACTTCACCCGGTGCCCCGGCGACCCCGGCCCCTCGGACCTGAGTGGCTCGATTGCGGGTCGCTACCCTGGTGGCCTTCCACCACAGCGGCAACCGGGGCGGCGTCAGTGCACAGGCTTCCCGTGCAGAACGGCGGCGAGGACTACCTCTGCCTCTTCGTCGAACCGTGCTGTGACGTCTTCTGGTTGAGACCTGGTGACGAGTTCACGGTCGTGCCCGCCGCCAGCGTGCCGGATCCCCAGTTCACGCTGGTTGTGATCAAGCACCGTCTGGTCGTCTGGATCTACGAAGAGGGCGATCCGACGAGGGTGATCACCGATTACACGGTCATCGACAGCAACGGAACCGCGCTGCCGGAGGGTTACCAGTCGCCCGCAGGCAGGAGCCCGTACTGACTCCCGGCCAAGAGATCTCGGATGTGGTCCGAGGTTCACCGACGGCGGCCGCACGCTTCACCTCTGCAGAGCTACGGCACATGTCGGCGTCCGGGCCCACGGTGCCGAGGTAGCGGACCGTCGGACCGTGGGGAGGACAGGGGGAACCGCAAGGGTCCGCGAAGTGGCGGGAGTTGGACTGGGGCCGTGAGGTCGGCGGGGTGTGGGGGTGGCGTGATATGTAGTGCGGCGGGGGGCAGTGTTGGCACGGCCCTGGGGAGTGGACGCGAGGGGGCCGCCGTATGCCGTTGATCCGCCGTACCGCCGCGGGGGACGGGCGCTCCGTGGTGGCGAGGTGGGGGCGGGGCGCGCCCGTCCGGATCGACCGCGACCACGGGGATCCGCGGCTGGCCCCGCTGCGGGACGCGGCGGCGCGCGGCAGCTGGCCCGAGGTGCGTGCGGCGCTGACGGACGAGGCCGCGTCGGCGGACGGCGAGGAACTGACCTGGCTGCTCGAGGCGTTGATGACGGTTCCTGGCGTCGAGACCTGGATCTCCGCGGTGGTGGCCGCGCAACCCGGCGCCGCCCGGCCTGACTCCGCACAGCATGGCCCCGTCGAACCGGACTTCGCGGAGCTGGACGCCGTGCTCCCGCTGCTCGTCTCGGGGGCCCGGCACGTCGAGTGGGCGTGGCAGGCCCGCACCCGGAAGATGGCCAAGTACGTGTCCAAGGAGCAGTTCGAGGTCTTCCACGCCCGCCTGCGGATCGCCGAGGAGCAGCTGTACGAGGCGGCCGAGCGGGCGCCCCGGTGGGCCGCGCCGTGGCACTTCCTGCAGATCAGCGGGCGCGGGCTGCAGGTGGGGCAGGAGGTGGCGGACCGGCGCTTCGAGGCCGTGGTGCGCCGCGCGCCCGGTCATCTGGCCGCGCACCGGCAGCACTTGCAGCAGGTGTGCGGCAAGTGGGGCGGCTCCCCCGCACGGATGCACGCTTTCGCGCGGGAGGCGATGCTGGGCGCCGAGCCGGGCAGCCCGCTGGGCGAACTCGTCGCGATCGCGCACCTGGAGCAGTGGCTCGACGAGGACGGCGATGCGGGCAAAGACGGTGGCCACATGCGCCGTCCCTTCGTGGTGCGGGAGTTGCACGAGGCCGCGGACCGCTCCGTGCGCCATCCCGCCTTCCTGCGACGCCGCGACTGGATCCGCGGCGTCAACACGTTCGCGCTGGCCTTCGCGGTGGCGGGCGAACGGGACGCCGCCGCCGCGCTGTTCCTGGTGCTGGACGGCCGCGTCACGGAGTTCCCGTGGATGTACCTCGACGGGCAGGACCCGGCCGAGCCGTTCCGCGCCTGGCGCTCACGCGTCGGGGCCTGACCCCGCGTCCGCGTCTCTCGCTTCCCGACCCCCCACGCCGCCCCTGACCGCCCCACCCAGCAGAAAGCCTCAGTGGTGTCCGACGTATCGCCAACGCACACCTTCCAGGTCGACCTGCGCGGCCTGGTCGACCTCCTCTCGCACCATCTCTACTCCAGCCCCCGGGTGTACCTGCGCGAGCTGCTGCAGAACGCGGTGGACGCGATCACCGCCCGCCAGGCGCTGGACGCCGGCGCGCCCGCGCGGATCACCGTGCTCGCCGGACAGGACCGGCTGACGGTCACCGACACCGGGATCGGCCTGACCGAGGCCGACGTGCACCGCTTCCTCGCCACGATCGGCCGCAGTTCCAAGCGCGCGCTGGACGACGGCACCGGCTCGGCGGCGGCAGCGGACCCGGGGCCCGACGGCACGTTCGCCGACCAACTCGGCGCTTCGCGCGACGACTTCATCGGGCAGTTCGGGATCGGGCTGCTCGCCTGCTTCGTGGTGGCCGACGAGATCACCGTGACGACCAGGTCCGCGGCCGACCCGGCGGCCCCGGCCGTGGAGTGGCGCGGCGGCTCCGACGGCCGCTACGCGATCCGCACCCTGCCCGCGGGCGCGGTGGCCGAGCCGGGCACCACGGTCACGCTGGTCCCGCGGCCCGACGCGGCCGAATGGACGCGCCCGGACCGGGTGGTGGCGCTCGCCCGGCACTACGGCAGCCTGCTGCGGCACGAGGTCGTGGTCGGCGACGGGCACGGTGCGCCGGCCCGGATCAACGACGCCCTGCCGCCGTGGCAGACGCGGCACGCCTCGCCGCAGGCGCGGCGCGAGGCGCTGGCCGCGCACTGCCGCTCGGTGTTCGGCTTCGCACCGCTGGACAGCATCGAACTCGACCTGCCGCTGGTCGGGTTGAAGGGCGTGGCGTACGTCCTGCCGACGTCGGTGCACCCGTCGCGGCAGGCGGGCCACCGCGTCCACCTCAAGGGGATGCTGCTCTCCGACCAGGCGCACGAACTCCTGCCGGACTGGGCGTTCTTCGTGCGCTGCGTGGTCGACGCGGACAGCCTGCGCCCGACCGCGTCGCGCGAGGCGCTGTACGAGGACGAGACGCTGGCGGCGATCCGCGAGGCGCTCGGCGCGCGGATCCGCGACTGGCTGACCGGCCTGTCGGCCAGCGACCCCGCGCTGCTGCACCAGTTCATCGCGACGCACCACCTCGCGGTCAAGGCGCTGGCCCGCTACGACGACGAGCTGCTGCGGCTGCTGCTGCCGTGGCTGCCGTTCGAGACGACCGACGGGCAGGTGACGCTCGACGAGTTCGCGCGCACGCACCCGGTGGTGCTGGTGACGCAGACCGTCGAGGAGTTCCGGCAGGTCGCGCCGATCGCGGGTGCCGCCGGGCTCGGCGTGGTCAACGGCGGCTACGCGTACGACCGGGACCTGGTGCACCGGCTGCCGGAGGTCCGGCCCGGATGCTCGGTGGTGGACCTCGATCCGGCGACGGTCACCGCGCATCTGGACGCGGCAGAGCCGGCCGCCGAACTCGCCGCGACGGCGTTCCTGCACATCGCGCGCGAGGTGGTCGCGCAGTTCGACTGCGACGTGGTGCTGCGCAGCTTCCACCCGGTCAGCGCGCCGTCGCTGCTGCTGGACAACCGCGAGGCGCGGCACGAGCGGACCCGGAGCGAACTGGCGGACAGCGCGGGCGGGTTGTGGGCGGACATCCTCGGCTCGCTGCGTTCCGAGGCGCCGCGCGCCCAGTTGGTGCTCAACCACCTCAACCCGCTGGTGCGGCGCGCCGCGTCGATCACCGACCGGGACCTGGCGGTGACGGCGGTCGAGGCGCTGTACGGGCAGGCACTGCTGCTGACCCGGCGGCCGTTGCGGGCCTCGGAGAGCGCCCTGCTGAACCGGGCCTTCATCGGCCTGCTGGACCACGCCATGCACGAACCGCGGGAGGAGTCGCAGTGACCGACACGCCGGAGGCGGTCTTCGAGGCTCTGCGGGAGAACACCGAGCGCCCCTACGGCCGGCAGCGCACCGTCCGCGCCGAGGAACTCGTCGAGGCCGCCCAGCAGTTCGACGACAAGGGCGCGCTGGTGACCGCGCTGTTCGAGCTGATGTCGGCCTACACGTACGCCGGTGAGGAGCAGAAGTCGCCGGTCGTCTTCGCGCGCATCGTACGGATGTGGGACGAGCGGCCGGAGGACTTCAGCGACTGGGAGGAGCACCAGCTCTACTGGCGCTTCAAGTGGGTGACGAACGCGCTGATCCAGGTCCCCGAGGTGCCGTTGCCGGCGATCGAGCGGTGGAACACCGAGATGCGCGACCGCTACACCAGGGCCGGGCACGGCCTGCAGCCGGTGTACGCGATGCGGCACCTGCTGGCCCGCCACGTGGGCGCAAGCGACGCGGACACCGATGCCGCGTACGACCTGTGGGTGACCCGGCCGCGGACCGAACTCAGCGACTGCGAGGCGTGCGAGACCCGCGGGCGGGCGCTGCACCACGTGGCGGCCGGGGACGACGAGCGGGCGCTGCGGGAGTGGGAGCCGGTGCTCGGCGGCCGGCAGACCTGCCTGGAGGAGCCGTACGTCAGCAAGGCCCGGGCGCTGCTGCCGCTGCTGCGGTGCGGACGGACGGACGAGGCGCGCTCGCACCATCTCGCCGGTTACCGCTTCGCCCGCGGCAACCCGGACATGGCCGACGCACTGGGCCTGCACGTGGAGTTCTGCGCGCTCTCGCGCAACGAGGGCCGGGGGCTGGAGATCCTGGCGGAGAACCGGGGCGCGTTCGCGACGCCCGGCGCGCCGCTGGACCGGCTCGGGTTCCTGACCGGGGTGGAGGTGCTGCTGGCACG
Organism: Streptomyces sp. NPDC020917; assembly: GCF_044333795.1. Classification (NCBI taxonomy): domain Bacteria; kingdom Bacillati; phylum Actinomycetota; class Actinomycetes; order Kitasatosporales; family Streptomycetaceae; genus Streptomyces; species Streptomyces sp. NPDC020917. The sequence continues at coordinate 335,046 of NZ_JBIRRR010000007.1, forward strand.
GCTGGCCGCCGAGGGCCACGGCGCCCTCGCGGTGGCCGGACCGCCCGGACGCGAATGGGCCGTCGACGGGCTGCTGGCGCACGTGCGCGGTGAGGCGTCGGCGCTGGCCGCCGCGTTCGACGCCCGCAACGGCACGGCTGCGGTGGGCCGGCGCCGGCTGGCCCGGCTCGCCGCGCGGCCGCTGGTGGACGAGCCGCTGGCACTCGGTCTGCGGTCAGCCGCCCCGGTCGCCGCCGCCCGTCCGGTGGCGCAAGCCGAGGACGTACCCGGGTCGTTCGTCGAACTGCTGGCGCGGGCACGGGAGTTGACGGCGGTCGGGCGGCCCGACGCGGCCGCGCTGTGGGACCGGATCCGCGGTCTCGCCTCCGCCGAGGGCTTCGTGCTCGACGACGGCGCCGGACCGCAGGCCCTGCTGCGGGCCGAACTCGCCGAGCGCAGCGCCTTCCACGCCTTCGACGGTGAACAGTGGCCGCAGGCGCGGACGGCCATGCTCCAGGCCGCCGCGCTCTACGAGGAGGCGGGGCTGCCCGGCCGGGCGGTCGCCGCACGGGCGCGGGCCGCGACCGCGCTGATCGCCGCAGGCGAGGACGACGCGGACGTCGACGTGACCGCCGCGCACGCCGAACTCGACGCCGAACTGCGGCTCGCCGCCGAGCTGTCGGCCGCAGGCGACGGCGCGATCGAGCCGGACCGCTACCTCGCCGTCCTGCAGTGCGAGGCCATGCGGACCCGGCACGCGCTGATCGCCGAGTTCCCCGACCCGTCCCCCGCGACGCGCGACGCGTTCGACGCGTCGGTGGCCGCGCTGCTGCGCGAGGCCGAACGTCTGGAGTTCCCCGCGCGGGCCTCGGCGGCCCGGCAGTACGCCGCGGACGCCGCCGCCCGCAGCGGGCGGTTCGCCGACGCCACCCGCGAACTCACCGCCGCCCTCGCCCTCGTGGAGGGTGCGGGCCAGCCGTGGCGCACCCCGCGTCCGCTCGCGCTCCTCGCGCAGATCAAGGTGCAGGGCGGGCAGGCCGAGGAGGCGGTGCCGCTGATCCACCAGGCCCTGTCGGCCGCGGCCCGCTGGCCGGACCGCTCGCTGTCGCTGGGCCCCTTCCACGCGCTGCTCGGCCACTCCTGTGCGCACAGCGGCGACACCGCGGGCGCCGTGCGGCACCTCTCGGAGGCGGCGGACCGGCTGGACCGGGAGGGCAGCGAGCAGCACGCCGCCCAGGTGCGGCTCGAACTGGCCGACGTGCTCGCCGAGGACGGGCGGCGCGCCGACTCCGTGGCCGTGCTCGAGTCGCTGGTCCTCGGCGACACCGAGGCGCTGGACCGGCGTCTGGTGGCCCAGGTCCGGCTGAACCTGGCGCGCGGGCTGGCCGCGCTCGGCGAACAGCGGGACGCGGCCGAGGAGTTCCTGCGGCTCGCGGAGTCCGTCGCCACCTGGGAGGACGAGCAGTACACGCACACGATGGTGGCCTGCGAGGCCGCGGTGGCGCTGGCCAAGGCCGGCCACTGGGACGCCGCGGCCACCGCGTACGCCCGGGCCGTCGACGCGCACGGCACCGCGCCGATGCCGAACCAACTGGTCAGCATGATGAGGGAGTTCGCCCGGATCACCATGGCCGAGCGGGAGGCCGAGGGGCTGGCCGCGGCACTCGGCCACCTGGCGCAGGCGGACGCGGTCATCGCGCAGGTGCCGGAAGCCGCGGACGCCGCCGCCGCGGACTTCGCGCACTGGTACCACCGTGGTGCCACGCACTACCAGCGCGGCCGCTGCCACGCCGCGGCCGCGGGCTATGCGGAAGCGCTCGCGGAGCTGGAACGGGCCATCGCGGCGTACGAGGCCGGGGGGCGGGACGGGGAGGAGCCACGGGCGGAGGCCGTCCGCATGGCGGCGCTGGTCGAGGCCCGGGGCTTGGGTGCCGTCCCGGAGGCGACGGCGCGGCTCACCGCGGCGGTGGAGCGGTGCGGGGCCGCGGGCTTCCCTGAGGCAGCCGCGGCGCTTGCCGCCGTCCGGGACGGGCTCCACGAGGCGTAGCGCCTCAGCGCTTTGTCGTCTTGTCGCCCTGGCCGGGCCGGGCTCTTCCCGCTGCGCTCCAGCGCGCCCGGCCAACGGCCCGGCCCAGCTCGTCCCTGCGGGACCTGTCCTGCCCCTTGCGGTGCGTTGCCGGAACACGGTCCGCCGTGGCTGATCGCGCAGTTCCCCGCGCCCCTGCGGCACCTGTTCCGCCCCATGCGGTGCGTTGCCGGAACACGGTTCGGCGTGCTTGATCGCGCAGTTCCCCGCGCCCCTGCGGGGGCTGTCCTGCCCCCATGCGGTGCATTGCCGGGAAAAGGTCCGCCGTGGCCCGCCCCTGCGGGGGCTGTTCTGCGCCTTGCGGTGCGAGGGGGTCTCAGTTGGGCGGGGGTGGGGTGGTGGTGCGGAGGGCCTGGTCCACCACGGCTTGGAGGGTCGCGTGGTGGGCGCCCTTCCAGTAGATGCGGTCGCAGGCGGTGCACTGGGCGAAGACGTCGTAGGAGCGCTGGGTGCCGCCTTCGAGGCGGTCGGCGACGTCGTCCTTGTCGGCGCGGACGAGGGGGCCGTTGCAGGCGACGCAGCGCGTCCACGGGGCGAGGTCGGGGGCGAACCGCTCAAGCACGTCGCGGAGTTGCTCCTCCGGGCGGTCGCTGTACACGTACGCCCCGGCCCACAGCTCGCGGCGCCGCAGCAGCCCGCGGTCGCGGGAGAGCATCACCCGTTTCTCCGCGGCGGACCGGGTGGCCAGCGCGGGGTCGCCGATGTCCTCGTTGAGGTAGGCGGCGTCGACGCCGAGCAGCCTCAACCGCCGCGCCAGGGTGCCCAGATGCACGTCGAGCAGGAACCGCAGCGGCGCCCCGGGCACCTGCTGGGGCCGGACGATCGCGCCGATGTCGACGTGCTCGCCGTCCGCGGGAACGTGTGCCACCGCGGCCTCGCGGCCGTCCACGGTGAGCCGCCCCACCTCGGTGAGCGGGATGCCCAGCGACTCCACGACGTGCCCGAGCGACGAGGACCCGTCGGTGACGACGTCGCTCGACTGGGTACGCCGCCGTTCCGCGGAGAGGAACACCTGCAGGTCGGCGGGGATGCTGACGGTGATACGCGGTCGGCTCACGGTTTCAGCATGCCATCGGCGCGCCCCCGCGGACCACGTGATTAGCCGGCGGCCGAAGGGCGGCCGGGGCTGGGGACCGCTCCTAGCGGTCCGCGATGTCGCCGAGGACCGGCTTGACGTCGAGGACGGGGGTGCCGTCGAGGGCCTCGAGGCCGCTCACGTGGAGGCGGCTGCCATCGGCGTCGATCGCGAGGATCCGCACGCGGTGCAGGCCGATGGGGTTCGGCCGGTCCGGGGAGCGGGTGCTGAACACGCCCTGCTCCGCCCGGGACGCGTCGCCGCGCGGATGCACGGTCAGCCGTGTGCGGTCGGCCCGGTCGAGCCAGGTGAACAGCAGGACGTCGTCGCCCGGGGCGAGGTCGCGCAGCGCGGGCCCGTACGCGGCCCCGAAGGCGAGCCAGGCTTCGGGCGCGTCCTCGTCCCCCTGGCGGGGTGCCGCGTCCCGGTCGTGGAGCGGGGACTCGACCCGGCCGACCGGCACGACGGGGTACGACGTGCCCGGTCCGCCGTCGGGATGCTCACGCGTCATGCCGGCCTCCTGCGGTGTCCAGTGCACCGAGCCTACGGGGCCGCGCCCCGGCACGTCGTACGTCACGGCAAGTCGCCCGCCCCACCAAGTCGCCTGCCCCGCAGGGCCGGCGCGCCCGCGGTCTAGAGGTCGTAGGTGACCGTGACCGGCGCGTGGTCGGACCAGCGCAGGTCGTAGGAGGCGGCCCGCTCGACCACGGCCGTGGTCGCGGTCTTGCCGAGCCGCGGGGTCGCGACCTGGTAGTCGATGCGCCAGCCGGTGTCGTTGTCGAAGGCCTTGCCGCGGTAGGACCACCACGAGTAGGGGCCGGTGGTGTCGGGGTGGAGGTCGCGGACGACGTCCCGCCAGGCGTCGGGGGCCAGGACCCGGGACATCCAGGCGCGCTCCTCGGGCAGGAACCCGGCGGACTTCTGGTTGGCCCGCCAGTTCTTCAGGTCCACCTCCTGGTGGGCGATGTTCCAGTCGCCGCAGACCAGGGCGTGCCCGTCGCCGTCCCCCGCGGTCCGCTCCAGCGTCGCGGACAGGTGGGCGTGGAAGGCGTCCATGAAGCGGTACTTCTCCTCCTGGCGCTCGGTGCCGACCTCGCCGGAGGGCAGGTAGAGGCTGCCCACGGTGACGGCGGTGCCGGCGTGCGGGACGTCCACCTCCAGGTAGCGGCCCGAGGCGTCGAACTCCGCCGAGCCGAACCCGATGCGGACCGCTGTCGGCTCGCGACGGCTGAACACGGAGACGCCCGCGCGGCCCTTGGCGGCCGCCGGGGCGTGGTAGGCGTGCCAGCCGGCGGGGGCGCGCAGCTCGTCGGAGAGCTGGTCGGGCTCGGCCCTGACCTCCTGAAGGCAGACGACGTCCGCGGAGGTGGCGTCGAGCCAGGGCAGGAAGCCCTTCTTCGCGGCGGCCCGCAGACCGTTGACGTTGGCGGTGGTGACGGTGAGCAAAACGGACTCCGGCTGGTGGCGCGGTCAAGGCTCCTGGTGCACGACACCGTGTGCGTGGTGACGGTGAGCGTCCCTGGACCCTACCGGGGCCGCGCGCCGGGGCCAGGACCGTACACCCGTACGATGGTGACCGTGGAGATCAGAAGGACGCGCTACGACCACCCCGACGCGGTGAAGCTCAACGACCAGGTGCAGCTGGAGTACGTGGTCCGCTACGGGGACGGCGACCTGACGGAGATGGACGCCGCGCACTTCGACCCGCCGCTGGGCCTGTACCTGCTGGTCTACGACGTGGACGGCACGCCGGTGGCGAGCGGCGGCTGGCGGGCGCAGGACGCCTCGCCCGAGGGCTTCGCGGACGGCGACGCCGAGGTCAAGCGGATGTTCGTGGTGCCGGAGGCGCGCGGTCGCGGCCTGGCGCGGCGGCTGCTGGCGGAGCTGGAGGCGACCGCGGCGGCGGCGGGGCGGTCCCGGATGGTGCTGGAGACCGGCACCAAGCAGCCGGAGGCCATCGCCCTGTACCAGTCCTCGGGATACCTGCCGGTGGCGAAGTTCGGGTACTACCGGGACCACGAGCTGTCGGTGTGCATGGGCAAGCCGCTGGGCTGAGCCCGGCACGGCGCCGGACCGGGCCGGGCCCGGGCACGGCCGAGGGGCGAGCTAGCGGCGGCGCCGGCGGGTGCGGCCGACATAGAGCCCGGCCAGCAGCCCGATGGCGAAGGTGATCAGCAGCGCGCCCCACAGCGGCATGGTGACCTGCGGGACGAGCAGCCTGATCTTGACCTTCCGGGTGTTCTCGAAGATGAAGATCAGCGCGAGCACGGTGAGGACGAGCACGACGGTCCTGCCCGGCGTCAGCCAGTCGCGCACCTTCCCGCGTGCGCTCTTGTCCGCCGTCCGTCCCGCGGTTCCGCCCGTCCCGCTCATCCGGCTCACCCGCTCTCGCTCGCCCCTGCCCCATGATCGCCGGGACCGGCGGGGCGCGGGTCCCGGGAGGGTCCGTCCGGGTGAATCGCACCGGGAAACCCTTCGCCGCCCTCGGGGGCGGGCTGCGACGATGCAGCCATGGACACGCTGCACCGGCTGCCGGTACTCGCCGCGGGGGACTACGTCCTCCGCCGCTGGGAGCTGACCGACCTGCCGGTGGTCGAGGAGGCCGCCGGCGACCCGTACATCCCGCTGGTGAACACCGTCCCGGCCGCGTACACGTACGAGGCAGGGGTGGCGTTCGTCGAGCGGCAGTGGGGCAGACCCGCCACCGGCCTCTACCCGTTCGCGATCGGCCGGCCCCGGGGCGAGGGCCAGGAGCCGCGCCGCGACGGGAGCGACGACCGGCCCGGGCAGGGGACCGGCTCCCAGGGGGAAGGCGAGGGCGGCAGCGCGGTGGGGCACGCCGGGCTGCGGCTCGTCACCCGGGACCGGGCGTCGGTGGGCTACTGGGTCGCACCGTCGGCGCGCCGCTCCGGTGCCGCCCGTTCCGCGCTGCGCGCGATCACCGAATGGGGGCTGCACGACCTGGGCATCGCCCGCCTGGAGCTGCACATCGAGCCGTGGAACGCCGGGTCGCTGCGCACCGCCGAGAGCTGCGGCTACCAGCGCGAGGGGCTGATGCGCGACTGGATGCGGGTGGGCGGCGAACTGCGGGACGCGTTCATGTACACAGCTCTTCGTACACCGCGATGACGCTGCGGGTCTGCTGCTCGACCTGGTCCTCGACCGGTATCCAGCGCGGGCGGTAGGCCCGCTCGTACTCCGCGCACCACCGGTCGACCAGGCGCGTGACGTCCGGCACGTCCGCGATGCGCCGCAGCATCGCGGCCGCGCGCAGCGGGATGCGCTGCGCGTACACCTGGATGCTGGTGACCCGGGCGGTGGTCATCGGGGGGAGCGGGGCCGCGTCCGCCGGGCGAACCGCGGGATCCCACTCGGCGCTCAACTGCGGCCCTATGCCGACGAGTTCCCGCACGGTGCGGAGCATGGGGCTGTCCGCGCCGATGAGTTGCGGGTCGATGCGGTCCAGCACCCGGGCCACCGTGGGCAGGTCGCGGCGCAGGGCGGCGCCGGCGGTCCGCAGGGCGTGGTCGGGGTCGGGGTGCGGGGTGGTGTCCGCGCTGCGGTCGCAGGCCCACATCGGCACCTCGACGATCGCGGTGACCCCGTCGTAGCGCTGGGCGTGCACCCATGTGGAGTGGGCGCCGTCGCCGGCCGCCGGGTCGCTGGCCGGCGGCATGACGTAGACGCCGGGTCCGGGGCTCGGCCACTGGAACGCGTCGGACGAGCCGCTCTCCAGGGGGATGTCCAGCTCGGCCGCGGACTTGCCGATCCGCTCGGGCACGCCCGGTACGTCGCTGGTGAGCTGGACGAAGCTGCCGCCTATGTCGATGCCGTGCAGCGAGCACTGGAGCACCGGGCGCAGCTTGTCGATCACGCCCACCAGGGCGCGGGTCTCCGGCAGCCCGGGGAGTTCCCGGGAGCCGTCGTGCGGCAGCCACTCGGGCTGCTCGGCGGCGCACGGCCGGAAGAAGTGCTCGTAGTGGCCGCGCAGGGTGTAAGGGCCCGGCAGCCAGGGCTCGTTGAGGGCCGCGCCGTCCGGGTCGATGCACAGCAGGAAGTGCCAGGCACTGCCGTCGTCCTCGCCGCGTTCGCGGAGTTCCGCCATCCGGCCGGCCAGGCGCAGCACCGTCGCGCCGCCGACCGCGGCCTCGTTGGCGTGCGGGCCCGCCACCACCAGGACGTTCCGCGGCCCCTGACCGACCGTCAGCAGCAGCAGCGGCCGCCCCGCCCGCGATCGGCCGACCTCACGCAGGCGGCACACGTCAGGGTGTCTCATTGTCAACGCTCGTGCACCGTCGGTAACTTCGGCGGTCGTCGGATAGCGCTGTCTCGTCACCGCAATCCCCCTGAAGCCGAGGTCCTGTGACGCCCCGGCCGCATTACGACATCGAGTGGATCCCGTTAGTAGGTCACGGCCCCTGCGGAGGTGTCAACGGTGCTACCCGCACCATTCGCGGGCCCGATTGCGCCTGGCAGCGGGCGGGAACCGGGACGGCGCCCCGGCCGTCAGGGAGGGCGGTGGCCCGCTACGTCTGCCCCGCCGCGGTGGTTCCGGACGAGTCCCGCAGGCAGTCGCGGTGGGCGCCGCCGGCGGCCCCGTCCGCCGGCCCGCGCCCGCATCGGTGAGGCGTACCCGCCGTACGACGGGCGCGTGAGAAGCGGGCGCGCGGCCTCCCTCGGGCCCGCGGCACGACGAAGCGGAGACTGCTGCCGTCCGGCGCCGGTGCGTGCCCGCCGTCGCCGGACCTGCACCGGCGCCCGGCACGGCAACCTGACGCGCCGTGAAACACCCCGTGGCGCAGGGCCGTCGGCAGGGAGACGCACGTGGCCAGGCGGACGGCCGCGCACTCCTGTGCCTGGCCGCAGAGCGTACGTCGACTCAGCCAGGACGATGACGGCGTCGACCGCAGAGGCCGTACGCAGCAACCCCGCTCACCGGCAGCCCGCGGGGCGGCCGGCACCCCGCGCCCGGCGAAACCGCCGCGGCCGGTCGCTTTGCGGACGGTGCGGCCGTCGAGCACCCAGGAGACAGAAACGGACAAGACGGGTGCACGTTCTGGCGTTCCTTACGAAACGCGGACGGTCGGCGTCCGCGGGGCGAGGGCCGTGGTCACTGTCAGTGGTCGGTGACAGACTCGGATCCATGAGCAGCGCAACCGTGCCCGAGCCGCCGGCGCCCGCCCCGGCGCGCCGGCGGATCCTGGTGGTGGATGACGATCCGACCGTCGCCGAGGTCGTCGCGGGCTATCTGGACCGGGCGGGATTCGCCGTGGACCGGGCCGCGGACGGCCCGTCGGCGGTGACCCGGGCCGCGCTGGCGCGTCCCGACCTGGTGGTGCTCGACCTCATGCTGCCCGGCATGGACGGGCTGGAGGTGTGCCGGCGGATACGGCAGGACGGCCCGGTGCCGGTGGTGATGCTCACCGCGCGTGGCGACGAGGACGACCGGATCCTCGGCCTGGAGGTCGGCGCGGACGACTACGTCACCAAGCCGTTCAGCCCGCGTGAGCTCGTGCTGCGCGTGGAGTCGGTGCTGCGCCGGGCCGGTGGCAGCACGGCACCCGGCCCCTGGCTGCGCTCGGGCGGCCTGGCCCTCGACCCCGCGGCCCGCCGCGCGCTGCGGGACGGCCGCGAGCTGCCGCTGACGATCAGGGAGTTCGACCTGCTGGCGTTCTTCCTCCAGCATCCGGGACGCGTCATGGGCCGCGAGGAGCTGATGCGCCGGGTGTGGGGCTGGGAGTTCGGCGACCTGTCCACAGTGACGGTCCATGTGCGGCGGCTGCGGGAGAAGATCGAGGAGGACCCGGCCCGGCCCCGGCTCATCAGCACGGTGTGGGGCGTCGGCTACCGCTTCGACCCGCTCGACGCGCCGGCGACCGAGCCCGCGGAGGCGGCCGGCTCCTCGCCGGGAGCCGGGCAGCCCCCGGGGCCGGGGCACGCTCCCGGTGCGGGGCAGCCCCCGGTCTCCGGACGCCGGCCCGCTCCCCCGCCGCTGCCCGGCGCCGGGACGCAGGCCGCCGGGCGGCGGTCGGACGGCGGACGGCCGGTGGAGGGGGGCGGGGACCGTGCATGATCTGCTGGTCATCGCCGCCTATGCCGCGCTCGGCGCGGCCGCCGCCGGGCTGCTGGGCGCGGTGGTCCTGCGCCTGCTGCGGCACCGCTCGCTCGCGCTCTCGCTGGCCGTCGTCGCGGCGGTCACGGTGGCGGCGATGCTCGCGGGCACCCTGTCGGTGGCGTGGGCGATGTTCCTGTCCGAGCACGACCTGGGCGTGGTCACCACGGTGTGCGCGATAGCGGCGGTGGTCTCGCTGGGCGTGACCTTCGTGCTGGGCCGGCGGGTCGTGGCGGGCAGCCGGGCGCTGACCGCGGCCACGCGGGCGTTCGGCGACGGCGACGCCTTCGCCGCACCGGACGGCGCGCCGACCGCGGAACTCGCCGAGCTGGGACGGGAGCTGGAGGCCACGAGCGCCAGGCTCGCCGCGTCGCGGGAACGGGAGCGGGCGCTGGAGGCGTCCCGGCGGGAGCTGGTGGCCTGGATCTCGCACGACCTGCGGACCCCGCTGGCCGGGCTGCGGGCGATGACCGAGGCGCTGGAGGACGGCATAGCCGACGACCCGGCGCGCTACCACCGGCAGATCCGTGCCGAGGTGGACCGGCTGAGCGCCATGGTCGGGGACCTGTTCGAACTGTCCAGGATCCAGGCGGGTGTACTCGCGCTGTCGCCGACCCGGATGTCGGTCTACGACCTGGTGGGCGACGCGATGGCCGGGGCGAACCCGCTCGCCGCCGAGCACGGCGTGCGCCTGGTCGGCGACGGGGTGGACCAGGTGCCGGTGGAGGTGGACGGCCGGGAGATGACGCGGGTGCTGGCGAACCTGCTCGCCAACGCGATCCACCGCACCCCGGCGGACGGGACGGTCGCGGTCTCGGCGCGGCGGGACGACGCGTCGGGTTCGGTGGTGCTGTCGGTCTCGGACGGCTGCGGCGGCATCCCGCCGGACGACCTGCCGCGGGTCTTCGACACGGGCTGGCGCGGTACGGGTGCCCGCACCCCTCCTGCGGGCGCCGGCCTCGGCCTGGCCATCGTCCGCGGCATCGTGGAGGCCCACCACGGCCGGGCCGCGGTGCAGAACATCCCCGGCGGCTGCCGTTTCGACGTGGTCCTGCCGGTGGCGGCGCTCCCGCAGGCATAGCGGCGGCGCTACGCGGCGGGAAGGGGTGGCGCCGCTCGAAGCGGCGGTGCGGCGGGTGCGTCCGGTGCCTGCCGAAAGGGGCGTCGGCGGGGGCGGCGGGGCGGCGGGCTGAGGTGATCCGGCCGGTCGCAGCCGCGCTCGGGCACCCGGGACGCCGACTCCGCCCCGATGCGCCGCGTGCACCCGGGCCGCCCACGTCCGAACGGATGCCCCGGCCAGGGAACGCCCGGGCGAGGCGGTCGTCCCGGGCCGGCCGCTGGGCCGGCCCGGGTCGGTCAGACCAGCGCCGGCACGTCCAGCGTGAGCGTCCGCGCGTCCGCGTCGAGCACGGCCGGCACGCCCAGCGGGACGGTGAGCGTGGACGGGCAGTGGCCGAAGCCGAACTCCTCGACGATCGGCACGCCGAGCCCGCCCAGGAGGTCCGCGAACAGCGCACGCACGTCCTCGTACGGATCGCAGTCCTGCCACGAGCCGAGGACGACGCCGGCGACGCCGTCCAGCCAGCCGGCGCGCAGGAGCTGGGTGACGATCCGGTCGAGCCGGTACGTCTCCTCCCCCACGTCCTCGAGGATCAGGATGCCGCCGGCCGCCGAGGGGCGGGCGTGCGGCGTGCCCAGGTCCGAGGCGAGCAGGCTGACGCACCCGCCGAGGGTCACCCCCGACGCCGTGCCGGGCACCAGGGTGGCGGCGGACGCGGAGGTGAGCTGCCGGGTGTCCTCGGGCGTGAACAGGGTGCGCCTGAGGTGCTCCTGGGTCGGGCCGTCCTGGAGGAAGGTCTCCGCCGCGGCCATCGGGCCGTGCACGGTGGCCATCCGCAGCCGGGTGGCGAACGCCTCGTGCAGCGCGGTGATGTCGCTGTACCCGATGAACGCCTTCGGCCCCGCCGCGCGCATGGCCTCCCAGTCGACCAGGTCGACCATGCGCTGCACCCCGTAGCCGCCGCGTGCGCACAGCACCGCGGCTATGGAGGGGTCGCACCACAGGTCCCGCAGGTCCTGCGCGCGGTCGTGGTCGGCGCCCGCGAGGTACCCCGAGGGGTGCTTGTCGAGCACGTGCGGGGCCACGACCGGCTCCAGGCCCCAGCCGCGGACGATGTCCAGGCCCGCCTCCAGCCGTTCGCCGGGCACGGGACCGCTGGGTGCGACGATCCCGATCCGGTCGCCGGCCCGCAGGCGGCGCGGGCGGGTCAGCGCGGGTACCGGCGGCCGGGCCGCGCGGCCCGCAGCGGTGGACTCGCTCACGTGGTCAGCTCCAGCTTCGGCACACCGGCCGGGGTGAACCCGAACACCTGCCCGTACAGGGACAGTTCGGCCTCCAGGCTGGTGACCATGGTGTCCAGCCGGCGGAAGCCGTGGCTCTCGCCCTCGAACGTCAGGTAGGCGTGCGGGATGCCGCGCCCGGCGACCGCCTCCAGGAACCGGTCGCACTGCACGGGCGGGCAGATCACGTCGTCCAGCCCCTGGAGCAGCAGGAACGGCACGGTGATGCGGTCGCCGTGGTGGACCGGCGAGCGGTCGTGGTAGCGCTCGGGCACCTTGTCCAGCGGCCCGACGAGCGTCTCCAGGTAGCGGGACTCGAAGTCGTGCGTCTCGCCGCCGGCCGGAGACCAGCCGTAGAGGTCCAGGATCGGGTAGATGACGGTGCCGCAGGCGTAGGTGCTGGTGGAGGTGAGCGCCGCGGCGCTGGTCCAGCCGCCGGCGCTGCCGCCGCGGATGGCGAGCCGCTCGGGGTCGGCGGCTCCCTCGGCGACCAGGCCCTCGGCGACCGCCGCGCAGTCCTCGACGTCCACCACGCCCCACTGCTCGCGCAGCCGGTTGCGGTACGCGCGGCCGTAGCCGGTGGAGCCGCCGTAGTTGACCTCGGCGACGCCGATGCCGCGCGAGGTGAAGTAGGCGATCTCCAGGTCGAGCACCATCCCGGCGCGGCTGGTGGGCCCGCCGTGCACCCACACCACGTAGGGGGCGGGGCCCTCGCCGGTCACCGCGGGGTTCGCGGGCGGGTAGACGTGGGCGTGCACGTCGCGTCCGCCCGGGCCGGTGAACACCCGGTGCGTGGCGTCGGGCAGGTAGGCGGGGTCGACGGTGTCGTGGTGGGCGTTGCCCAGCACCCGGGCGCGGCCGGTGAGCGCGTCGAGTTCGACGATCTCGGAGGAGGTGCGGGCGCTGGCCGCGACCCCGATGACCCGGCTGCCGGCGGCGGCCAGGGTGGGGTTCCACTCGGTCCACGGCCCGGCCGCGTCGGCGACCTCGCCCGTGGCGGGGTCGAGCAGCCCCAGCCGGAGCGCGCCGACGCCGTGCAGGACGGCGATCAGGCCGTTGTCCAGCGGCCGGAACCAGCAGTGGCCCAGCTTCCAGAGCGCGTTGCCGAACTCCTCGTCGCGCGGGCACAGGTTGACGGCCTCGCCGCCGGCGGGGTCGACGCGGTGCAGGTTCCACCAGCCGGTGCGGTCGGTGAGGGCGAGCAGAGTGCCGTCGGGCGCCCAGTCGGCCTGGGTGACGGACTCGTCGGGGCCACCGATCACGGTGCGCGCGGGGCCGAAGCCGCCGGCCGGTGAGACGTCGGCGACCCGCAGCTCGGTGCCGTCCCACGGCATCTGCGGGTGGTCCCAGGCGATCCAGGCGGCACGGGTGCCGTCGGGCGAGAGCCTGGGGCCGGTGACGAACCGGTGGGTCTCGGCGGCCAGTTCGCGGACCGCGGCCCGGTCGTCGGCGGCGGAGCCGTCGAGCGGTACGGCGGCGGGCACGCGGCGGCAGTCGCTCGGACCCTCGCCGGTGAACTCCTCCAGCACGGCCCAGACCTCGCCGCGTCCGGGCTGCACCTCCAGGTCGGCCCAGCGCAGCCCGCCGCCGACCGGCGAGACGGGGGTCAGCGGGCGCGGCGGCTCCGCGGGGGCGTCCGGGCGGAAGGTGTACAGCCGCTGGTCCGGGTGGTGGACGAAGACGATCAGCGGGCTGCCGTCGACGATCGCGCCGGCCCACGGGGTGCCGCCGTACTCGATGACACGGCTGCGCACGTTCCACGGCGCGGGCAGCGGGCACTCCTCGGTGCCGTCGGGCAGGCGCCGGATCAGGGCGCGGCGCCCGGCCTCGGCGGGCCGCGGGGCGGTCCACCACACCTCGTCGCCGACCACGCCGACGTACTCCGGGCTGCCGTCGTGGGCGGCCGCGGTGGCAGCGTCGATCGGGGAGGGCCAGGTGCCGTACGGGGCGGGCGGCAGCCCGGTGGCGGTCATCGGCTCTCCTCGCCGGCCGGGGCGGACGCGCCGCTCAGGAAGCGGTCCAGCACGCGGACGCCGAAGTGCAGCGCGTCGACGGGCACCCGCTCGTCCACGCCGTGGAACAGCGCCAGGTAGTCGTAGCCGGGCGGCAGCTTCAGCGGGGAGAAGCCGTAGCCGGTGATGCCCAGCCGGGAGAACTGCTTGGCGTCGGTGCCGCCGGACATGCAGTAGGGCACCACGTGCCCCTCCGGGTCGAAGTGCTCCAGCGCCTCGCGCATCGCGGCGTAGGTGGGCGAGTCCACCGGTGCCTGCAGCGGGACCTCGCGGTGGTGGTACTCCCACGTCACATGCGGGCCGGTCAGCTCGTCGAGGGTGGTGGTGAACTCCTCCTGGCCGCCGGGCAGGATCCGCCCGTCGACGAAGGCGGTGGCGGCGCCCGGGACGACGTTCACCTTGTAGCCGGCGTCCAGCATGGTGGGGTTGGCGCTGTTGCGGACGGTCGACTTCACCAGCGTCGCGGACGGGCCGAGCTTGGCGAGCAGGGCGTCCACGTCGTCCAGGTCGGGCTCCACGCCGTGCAGTTCGGCGAGCGCGAGCAGCTGGGCGCGCACCGTGTCCGTGATCCGCACCGGCCACTGGTGCTCGCCGATGCGCGCGATCGCCGCGGCGAGGTGGGTGACGGCGTTGTCGCGGTTGACCTTGGAGCCGTGGCCCGCGGTGCCCTTGGCGCTGAGCTTGAGCCAGGCGGTGCCGCGCTCGCCCGCGGCGACCGGGTAGATCCGCATCGAGTCGCTCGCGTGGAACGTGAACGCGCCGGACTCGCTGATGCCCTCGGTGCAGCCCTCGAACAGGTCGGCGTGCTCGGCGACGAGGTAGCCGGAGCCGTAGGAGGCGCTGTCCTCCTCGTCGGCGGTGAAGGCCAGCACGATGTCGCGCGGCGGGCGCTGCCCGCTGCGGGCCCAGGCGCGGACGGTGGCGAGCACCATCGCGTCCATGTTCTTCATGTCGACGGCGCCGCGGCCCCAGACCACGCCGTCCCGGATCTCGCCGGCGAACGGGTGCACGCTCCAGTCGGCGGGCTCGGCGGGCACCACGTCCAGGTGGCCGTGGACCAGCAGGGCGGGGGCGGTCGGGTCGGTGCCGGGGATGCGGGCGACGACGTTCGCGCGGCCGGGCGCGGACTCCAGGATGCGCGGGGTGATCCCGGCGTCGGAGAGCTGCTCGGCGACGTACTCGGCGGCGGGCCGCTCGTTGCCGTCGCCGCCGCCACGGTTGGTGGTGTCAATCCGGATCAGCTCGGAGGTGAAGCGCACCACCTCGTCGAGCGCCTGCTGGTCGACGGCGTCGGGGCGGCCGTGGGCCGCGGCGACGGTCTGCTGCTCAGCCATACTGCTCCTCCACGGCCTGCGAGACGAGGGTGGTGACGGCCTTGAAGGCACGGATGGCCTCGTACATGGTGGGCAGCGTGTAGGACACGCGCCGCTCGCCGGTGTGCTGCACGCCCGGCACGACGGTCGCCGCACCGGCCAGGTGCACGGCGTCGAACTCCAGCTCCACGGTGAACGGTCCGGCCTGCGCGGGCTCCTGGCGGACCGCGAGGGACGCGGCCTCCTTGGCGGCGGCGCGGATGTCCGCGGCGGTGCGCGCCGGCGGGCGGCACACGGCGGCGTACCGGGACACGTAGTCCTTGACGGCGACGGTGCGCGCCCGCGGGGCGTAGCCGTGGGCGTCGAGGCCGGTGCGGTCGTCACCGGTGACCAGGACCACGGGCACGCCGTACTCGGCGACCACCAGGGCGTTGAGCCGGCCTTCGCTGGCCTGCTCGCCGTTCACCCACACGCCAGTGATGGAGTTGGCGAGGTAGGTGTGGGCGAGGACGCCCTCGGTGCCGGCGCCGGTGTGGTAGCCGACGAAGGCGATGCCGTCGACGTCGCCGTGCTGGACGCCCTCGACCATGGAGAGGTCCTTGTGGCGGCCGGTGAGCATCTCGGCGCGCTCGTCGAGCTTCTCGAGGAGCAGGTTGCGCATGGTCCAGTGCGCCTCGTTGATCAGCACCTCGTCGGCGCCGCCGTCGAAGAAGCCGGCCACGGCGGCGTTGACATCGGAGGTGAACAGGTGGCGGCAGCGCTGCCACTGCTCGCTGCCGGGCAGCACGTCGGCCGGCCAGGTCACACCGGTCGCGCCTTCCATGTCCGCGGAGATGAGGATCTTCATGCGCGTCACGTTACGCGGCCGCGGCGGGCCCCGGCCAGAGCCCTCCGCGACCTGTGGACAACTTCACTGGTCTACACCTCTAGCGGTCAGCCCTCACGCCCCGCGACCAGCCATTTCGACGGAACCTCGATCCTCTCGCCCTCGGCTGTGAACTCGGTCGTCAGCAGCGGCTGTTCACCCTCGGCGAGCACCGCGAGACCCGCCTCGTGGACGTAGCCGGGCACCGCCGCGTCGGCCACCTCACCGGGTGCGATGCCGTGCGCGAAGATCGCGCGGACTTTCAGCGGCGGCCCCTGCGGCCCGCCGGCGAGGCCCATCAGCACCCCCTTGGCGGCCTCGGCCAGCTCGACCGCGAAGACCGGTCCGTGGGTGTCGGGCTCCTTCCCGTGGCGTCCGCCTGCCGCGGCCGCCGGACGCCACGGGAAGGAGCCCGACCGGCACAAGATCTGCGGTGCCGCCACCACGGTACGACCGCCCGGGGTGCCGGGTCAGGCGTTGGGCAAAACCGGGCGCACGCCCGCGCACGAGCAACCAAGCCGGTCGTGCTAGCGTCCAAACACCTGTGTTCGTAGTGCGTCCCGGCCGCTCCGCGGAAGCGCTCCGACTCCCCGCCCGCCGGGCCCCGGCCGGGACGACTCCGCACCCGCTACCGGAAGAGGCCACGTGACCACCTGGCAGCCTGCGCGCACGGGCGCCGTCCGCGGACCCCGATCGGTGCTGCGGTGGGTGGACCCGAGACACCCGCTGATCCTGGCGACCGCGGCGGCCGCGGTGCTCCACCTGCTGTGGGCGCTGTTCCTCGCCAAGGACTCCGGTGACATGGCGGCGCAGTACGCCTGGACGAACTTCATACGGGCGCACCCCTCGGCCTCGTACAACTTCTCCTGGTACGGCGGGATGCACCCGGCGTCGTACAGCATCCTGTCGCCGTACATCATGGCGTGGGCGGGGGTGCGGACGACCGCGGTGATCGCCGGCACGCTGTCGGCGACGCTGGCCACGGCCCTGCTGCTGCGCTCCCGGATCGACCGCCCGGCCCTGCCCATCGCCTGGACGGTGTTCGCTCTTTGGTGTGATGTCGTCTCCGGCCGGGTGACGTTCGCGCTGGGGATGATGTTCGCCCTGGTGTCCACGGTGCTGCTGTTCCCCGCGGAGCGGGCGATCAAGGGCCGGACCAAGCGGATGCTGGTCGCCACGGCGATGGGGGCGCTGGCGACCATGTGCAGCCCGGTCGCGGGGCTGTTCCTGCTCGTGGTCGCGGCCTCGATGTTCCTCACCGGCCGCCGCACCGAGGCGTACGTGCTGGCCGCGGCACCGCCGCTGGTGGTCGGGGCGACCTCGCTGCTGTTCCCCTTCTACGGGGTGCAGCCGTTCAACTGGTACTTCGCGATCATCCCGTTCGCCATCTCGGTGGTGACCGCGCTGGTGGTCCCGCGCAAGTGGCGCTCGCTGTACCTGGGTGCGTGGGTGTACGCGCTGGGCGTGGCCCTGACCTATGTGATCCCGTCACCCATCGGGAGCAACGTCGAGCGGCTGGCCCTGCTCTTCGGCGGGACGGTCGTGCTGATCATAGCGATGGCGAGCACCTGGGGGCCGCGCCGGACGGTGCTGCTGTGGCTGGCGTTCGCCGGGGTGGCCACCTGGCAGATCACCAAGCCGATCGTGGACCAGGTCGAGACGTCCGCGGTGTCGTCCACCATCAAGAACGCCGGCCCGCTGATCACCGAGCTGCGGCACGTCAAGGCCGACCGCGGCCGGGTGGAGGTCGTCCCGCTGCGCTCCCACTGGGAGGCGTCCGGGCTGTCCCCGTACGTGAACCTGGCCCGCGGCTGGAACCGGCAGGCCGACGTGGAGCGCAACCCGCTGTTCTACGACGGCACGCTCACCCCGGACAGCTACCGCGACTGGCTGCGCCGCTGGAGCGTGAACTACGTGGTGCTGCCGTCGGACGAGCCGGACGGCGCGGCCGTCGCCGAGGCGAAGATCGTCGCGGCGGGCAACCCGTGGCTGCACCCGGTGTGGAGCGACGCGCACTGGAAGCTGTACGAGGTCAGCGGCGCCGAGCCGCTCGCCGACCCGCCCGCGGTGGTGAACGAGGCCGGGCCCGCGGAGCTGACGGTGACGATGCCGCACGCCGGCTCGGTGGTGCTGCGCATCCCGTGGTCCCCGGTGCTGGGCATCGAGGGCGCCAAGGACAACCGGCACGGCTGCCTGACGCCCGACGGCGACTGGACCCGGCTGTACGCGCCGGCCGCCGGCACCTACCGGATCGGCGGCTCGTACGCGCTGATCCGCGGCACCCAGTGCGCCAAGGACACGACGCAGGGCGCGGGAGCCCCCGCCCCCGCGGCGCCGATCGGCGCCGGCGGCTGATCCGGACGGCGCCCGCCGGGCTCCGGAGCTCCGGGTCCCGGCGGGCGCCGCGCGTCAGTCCGCGTGGCCGAGCTGCAGATCGCGCTCGGTGCGGCCGCCGCCGGCGACCTGGAGGACGGTGGCCACCGGCGGGTAGCCCGCGGCGATGACGGTGTACTCGCCGGCCGCCAGGTCCACGAAGCGGAAGTGGCCGTCGGCGCCGGTGGTCACGGAGTCCACGACGTTGCCCGCCGCGTCCAGCAGCGTGACGCGGGCGTCCTCCACCAGGCGTCCGCCGGGCGCCCGCACAGTGCCGCGCAGCACCGCGCCGCCGGCGAGTTCGACGTCCTGGCGGGTCTCGCGGGACGCCTGCACGCTGACCGGCAGGGCGGCCGGCCGGAAGGCCGGTGCGCTCGCCGCCAGGGTGTACTCGCCCGCGACGAGTTCGGTCAGCACGTACAGGCCCTCGCGGCCGCTGCGGGCGCTGGCCACCACGTCGCCGCGCACGTCGGTGAGGGTGACCACGGCGTCCCTGACCGGGGTGCCGTCGGCGGTGTGCACCGCTCCGGCGAGGCGGCCCGCGCCGCCGAGCACCACGTCGAGTTCCACCGGGTGTTCGGCGACCGTGACGCTGACCGCCTGCGGCTGGTGGCCGCCCGCGGCGGCGATCAGCACGTAGCTGCCGTGGCCCGGGGTGCTGAGCGCGTACCTGCCGTCCTCGCCGGTGGCGCCGCGGCCCACCTGGAGCCCGGCGCCGTCGATCAGGGTGAGGGCGGCGCGCCCGACGCTCGTGCCGTCGGAGTGCAGGACGCTGCCGCACACCGGGACGCCCCCGCCGAGGTTGCGGCGGGCGCCGGGCAGGCCCGGATCGGACCTGCCGTGCGGGTCGGCGACGGGGGTGCCGTTGGCGGGCGTGTGCGCCGGGTCGTACACGCCGTCGTAGGCGGGTTCGTGGGCCGCGGGGGCGGCCGTGCCGTGCTGGGTCACCAGAGGTTTCTCCTTGAGCAGGAAGGCGAAGAGGAAGCCGAGGACGAGGACCGGCACCAGGTACAGGAAGATCCGCGGCATGGCCTGGGCGTAGGCGTGGATGTAGCCGTCGCGTACCGCCGCGGGCAGGGTGCGGACCAGCTGCGGGGTGACCGACTGGGGGTCGGGCAGGTGCGCGCCGTGCGGGAGTTCGACGGCCAGGCTCTTGGTGAGCCGGTCGGCGAACAGGGTGCCGAAGATGGCGGCTCCGACCGAGCCGCCGATCTGCCGGAAGTAGTTGTTGGCACTGGTCGCGGAGCCGATGTCGGCGGGCCGGACCGAGTTCTGGACGGCGAGGACCAGCACCGGAAGGATCATGCCGATGCCCAGGCCCAGCACGGCCATGTAGCAGCTGTACTCCACCTGCGGGGTGTTCTCGTCCATCAGCGACAGCAGGTACATGCCGACCGAGGACAGGGCGCCGCCGAGCACCGGGAAGACCTTGTAGCGGCCGGTGCGGCTGATCAGCTGGCCGCTGGCGATCGAGGCCACGACCACGCCGAGCATCATCGGCAGCATCAGCAGCCCGGAGCCGGTGGCGCTGGCGCCGTCGACCATCTGCAGGAACGTCGGCAGGTAGCTGGCCGCGCCGAACAGGGCGACGCCCACGACCCCGCCGACGACGGCCGTGACGTTGAAGACGCCGTCGCGGAACAGCCGCAGGGGGATGACCGGTTCGGGGGCGAACCGCTCGACGACGACGAAGAGCACCCCGCAGACCAGGGCGCCGGCCCCGAGCCCCAGGATCTCCTTGGAGCGCCAGCCGTAGGTGGAGCCGCCCCAGGTGGTGAGCAGGACCAGGCAGGTGGAGCCGACCGCCAGCAGCAGGGCGCCGAGCACGTCGAGCCGGGGCCTGGCCCGCGGCTTGGGCAGCTTGAGGACGAGCGTGATCACGACGAGGGTGACCAGGCCGAAGGGGATGTTGATGGAGAAGCACCAGCGCCAGGAGGCGTGGTCGGTGAAGAAGCCGCCGAGCAGCGGCCCGGCGACCGAGGCCAGGCCGAAGGCGGCGCCGATCAGGCCCATGTAGCGGCCGCGCTGGCGGGGCGGCACGATGTCGGCCATGATCGCCTGCACGCCGATCATCAGCCCGCCGCCGCCGATGCCCTGGATGGCGCGGAAGGCGATCAGCTCGTCCATGGTGCGCGACCACGCCGCCAGGGCCGAGCCGACCACGAAGGTCAGGATCGCGAACTGGAAGACGCCCTTGCGGCCGAAGAGGTCGCCGAGCTTGCCGTAGATCGGCAGTCCGATCGTGGAGGCCAGCAGGTAGGCGGTGACCACCCAGGACATCTTGTCCAGGCCGTGCAGCTCGCCGACGATCTTCGGCAGCGCGGTCGCCACGATCATCTGGTCCAGGGCGGCCAGCAGCAGGGCGAGCATCAGGCCGACGAACACCAGCCGCACGCGCCGCGGGTCCAGCACGGTCGCGCCCGGCCCGGCGGCCGCGGGGACCGCCGCGTGCGGGCCGTCCGGATCCTGGCTCCCGGCTCCCGCGCCGGGAGCCCCCGGGTCGGCCGCGCCCGGTCCCGCGCCGCCCGGGGCCGCGGTCCCGGGACCCGCGGCGCCCGGCGCCCCCGGTCCCGGTCCCGGTCCCGGTCCGCCGGGTCGATCCCCCTCCCCTGGGCCCGCTTCCGCGCGCTCGATCAGCGTCCCGCCACTCACTGCCGCTCCCCTCGCCACTCCTGCTCCGCCACCGTTACCCGCATGAGGCGACAACGACGGACGAGCGCGGCGATTCTCAGGAAGTAGGCGGAACCACCCTTATCAGTGAAGGATCACGAAACCAATCGGGTGACCGGGCGTGCGCGGGCCCGACGGGGTCACTTCTCGACGTCGGCCGCGAGCGCGGCCAGCACCTCGTCGTAGATGCGGCCCAGGCCCTTGGGGGCGAAGGTGCGCTCGAAGAAGCCGCCGACGCCGGTGGCGCCCTGCCAGGCGGTGGTGACGACGACCTTGCTGCGGCCGGTGCCGGCCGGGGTGACGGTCCAGGTCGTGATCATCGAGGAGTTGCGGTCCGTCTCCACGAGCCGGCCCGGCGTCGGCGCGGTGACGTCGAAGAGGCAGTCCCTGACCCGCTTGCTGGTCGCCTGGAGCTTCCAGTGCACGACGGTGCCCGCCCCCTGGCCGCCCTCCCTGACCTCGTACTCGCTGAACTGCTCGGGAAGCACCCGGCCGCGGGTGCCGGTGTAGTCGGCGAGCGCGTCGTACACCCGCTCCGGCTCCGCCGCGACGATCCGCTCCGTGGTGGCCTCGACCAGCGCCATGACTTCTCCTCGGTTGTGTTCCGAACGCGTTCTTCACGCGACGCCCAAGCCAACCACACCCGCTTTTCGAATCTGTGTTCTATTGTGGACGGCGGGCAGGGAGCCCGGGGGCGGGACGACCGGAGGAGGGTGCCATGCGCTGGGACGGACTCAACCGCGATGACGCGGCGGGAGCGCTGTTCGGCACGGACGCCGTGACCAGCCGCACCTTCGACACGCCGGGCTTCCGCGGCATCACGTTCCACGAGATACGCGCCAGGACCATCCTCAACCGGGTGCCGGGCGCCTCGCGGATGCCCTTCGAGTGGACGGTGAACCCCTACCGCGGGTGCAGCCACGCGTGCGTCTACTGCTTCGCGCGCAGGACGCACAGCTATCTGGACCTGGACACCGGCCACGACTTCGACACGCAGATCGTGGTCAAGACCAACGCGGCCGAGCTGCTGCGCCGCGAGCTGGCCGCGCCGCGCTGGAAGGGCGAGCACGTCGCCATGGGCACCAATGTCGACTGCTACCAGCGGGCGGAGGGCCGCTACCGGTTGATGCCGGGCATCCTCCAGGCGCTGCGCGACCACGCCAACCCGTTCTCGATCCTCACCAAGGGCTCGCTGATCCTGCGCGACCTCGAACTGGTGCGGCAGGCCGCAAGCGTCACCGAAGTGTCCATCGCGCTGTCCGTCGGATTCACCGACGGCGAGCTGTGGCGCAGCGTCGAACCGGGCACGCCTTCCCCCGAGACGCGACTGGCGGTCTGCCGCACCCTCAGCGAGAACGGCATCACCCCCACGGTGCTGATGGCCCCCGTGCTGCCCTTCCTGAGCGACTCCCCGGAGCAGCTGCGGGCCACCGTCCGGGCGATCGCCGCGGCCGGCGCGGTCTCCATCACCCCGCTGGTGCTGCACCTGCGGCCCGGCGCGCGGGAGTGGTACATGGCCTGGCTGGGGCGCAACCACCCGCATCTGGTGCGGCGTTACGAGGCGCTGTACGCGGGCGGCGCCTATGCGCCGACCTGGTACCAGCGCCGGGTGACCCGCCAGGTGCACGAGTTCGCGGCCGAGTTCGGCTGCGGCCCCGGGCGGCGCGGGACCGCACGCCGGCTCGACCTGCCCCGGCAGGATGCGGGCCGGGCCGGGGAGCCGGGCAGCGCGCCCGAGCCGCCGGCGGCACCGCCGGAGGCGGAAAACACCCAGCTCACCTTGCTGTGACCTCTCTAGAGTCGGCACATGACACAGAGCGGGGTGCAGATCCGGGAGATCACCGAGGCCGACGTGCGGACGGTGGCGGACATCAGGGTGCGCGGCTGGCGCTGGGCGTACGCGGGGATCGTGCCGCAGCCGTACCTGGACGCGATGGATCCCGAGGAGGACGCGGAGCAGCGGCGGGAGTTCCTCGCCCGGTCGCGGGGCCGGGTGCAGAACCTGCTGGCGGTGGTGGACGGCGAACCGGTCGGCTGGGCGGCCTTCGGCCCGTACCGCGGTGAGCCGGACGACGCGGGCGACGGCGAGCTGTACGCGCTGTACGTGCTGCCCGAGCACGTCGGCACCGGCGTCGGCCGGGCGCTGACCTCCGCGGCGGTCCTGCGGACCGCCGAACTGGGCCGCGGCCGGCTGCTGCTGTGGGTGCTGGCCGACAACGCGCGGGCCCGCCGCTTCTACGCGGCCGCCGGCTTCGCCCCGGACGGCGCGGAGACATCGGACGACTACGACGGCGTCCCGCTGCGGGAGGTCCGGTACGTCCGCCGGGTGCCCTGACGTCGGCCGACGAGGGGACGGGGCGGGGGGACAGGATCGCGCTCATCTGGCGGTGGAGCACATCACATGCGCGAAGGGGTGGCGCTCAAGTTACCCGCGAGTTACTCTCAAGCCAGGTGACCGCAGCCTGGTGACGCAGCTACGGCCACCGCTTCACACCACGTCGGTTCGGCACATCGCGGCGAGGCCCCGGGACAGGGCCCGCCTTGGTATCCGCGGGCGCACCCACCTGTGCGAGAGGCCCGCGTCTCCCACCCCGCCTGTCTTCAGGAGGCATGCGATGGACCGTCCGTCTGCTTCTTCTGCGTCCCCCTCCCCCACTTCCTCGGCCTCCTCGTCCTCCTCGGCCTCCCGCGCCTCGTCGGCGCTCCCCGTCGTCGCCGTCGTGGGCCTGGGCACCATGGGCACCGGCATCACCGAGGTGCTCACCCTGGCCGGCCACGAGGTCATCGGCATCGACGTCAGCGACGAGGCGGCCCGCCGGGCCGTCAGCTCCCTGGAGCGCTCCACCACCCGTGCCGTCGAGCGCGGCCGGGTCGGCGCGGCCGAACGGGCCGGTGCGCTCGCCCGGTTCCGCACCTTCCCCGACCTGCAGGCCGCGGCGGAAGCCGACCTGGTCATCGAGGTCGTGGACGAGGCTTACGAGACCAAGCGCGAGGTCTTCACCGCGCTGGACCGGATCGTGCGCCCCGACGCGGTGCTGGCGACCGGCACGAACGCCCTGTCGGTGACCCGGCTCGCCGCCGACACCGCCCATCCCGACCGGGTGCTCGGCCTGCACTTCTTCGCGCCCGCCCCGGCCATGAAGCTGGTCGAGGTGGTCTCCACCGTGCTGACCTCGCCGCAGGCCACGCGGACCGTCACCGACCTGGTCGTCCGGCTCGGCAAGGAGCCGGTGCCGGTGGGCGACCGGCCCGGTTTCATCGCCGACGGGCTGCTCTTCGGCTACCTCAACCAGGCGGCCGCGATGTACGAGGCCCGGTACGCCACCCGCGAGGACATCGACGCGGCGATGAAGCTGGGCTGCGGGCTTCCGATGGGCCCGCTGGCGCTGCTCGACCTGATCGGCGTCGACACCGCCACGACCGTGCTGCAGGCGATGTACGAGGCCACGAGGGACCGCCTGCACGCGCCGGCCCCGGTGCTCAAGCAGCTCACGGCCGCCGGGCTGCTCGGACGCAAGTCCGGCCGCGGCTTCTACAGCTACGAGGCGCCGGGCAGCTCCGTGGTGGTGCCCGACGCGGAGACGCCGGGCGACCGGGACGACCGCGGCGCGGGCCGCGCCGTCCGGGCGGTCGGGGTCGCCGGGTCCGGGACCATGGCCACCGGGATCGCCGAGGTCTTCGCCAAGGCCGGGTTCGACGTCGTGCTCGCCGCCCGCACGTCCGAGAAGGCCGATGCCGCGGTCGCGCGGCTGGCCGCGTCCCTGGACCGGTCGGTGAAGAAGGGCCGCCTCACCCAGGAGCAGCGCGACGCGGCGGTGGGCCGGGTGTCCCCGGCCGGGTCGTACGACGCGTTCGCGGACGCCGACCTGGTCGTGGAGGCCGTGGCGGAGGACCTGTTCGTCAAGCAGCAGCTGTTCCGGATGCTGGACAAGGTCTGCAAGCCGGGTGCGGTGCTGGCGACCACCACGTCCTCGCTGCCGGTGGTGGCCATCGCCCGCTCGACCGGCCGCCCGCAGGACGTGGTCGGCATGCACTTCTTCAACCCCGCGCCGGCCATGAAGCTGGTCGAGGTGGTGCACACGGTGCTGACCGGCGAGGACGTCGTGGCCACCGCGCACGAGGTGTGCGCCGCGGTGCGCAAGCACCCGGTGGACTGCGGCGACCGGGCCGGCTTCATCGTCAACGCGCTGCTGTTCCCGTACCTGAACAACGCGGTGAAGATGGTCCAGGACCATTACGCGAGCGTGGAGGCGATCGACGCGGCGATGAAGCTCGGCGGCGGGTATCCGATGGGCCCGTTCGAGCTGCTCGACGTGGTGGGCCTGGACGTGTCGCTGGCGATCGAGCAGGTGCTGCACGAGGAGTTCCGCGACCCCGGTCTGGCGCCCGCGCCCCTCCTGGAGCACCTGGTGTCCGCGGGGTGCCTGGGCCGCAAGACCGGCCGCGGATTCCGCGAGTATGCCCGGCGCTGAGCGCGCTGCCCGTCCGGTGGGCTGGGGCGGATTCCCGCCCGCCACCGGACGGGAGGCTCCGGCGTGTTACGTTCCCCACATGCCCCAAGCTGTGAACTCCGACGCCCCCGAGACCGCGAGCGGCCGCCGTGCCGCCGCCCAGCGCCACCGGGTACGCCAGGACCTCGCCGCCGCGGCGATGCAGTTGTTCGCCACGCAGGGGTACGAGGCGACCACGGTCGACGAGATCGCCGCGAAGGCCGGGGTGGCCCGCAGGACGTTCTTCCGGCACTTCCGCTCCAAGGAAGAGGCGATCTTCCCGGACCACGACGACACCCTGGTGCGGGTGCAGGCGGTGCTGGACTCCGCCGACCCGCGCGAGCACCCGCTGGACACCGTGTGCCGCGGCATCACCGAGGTGCTGCGGATGTACGCGCAGGTGCCGGAGATGTCCGTCGAGCGCTACCGGCTGACCCGCGAGGTGCCCACCCTGCGGGAGCGGGAGATCGCCTCGGTGGCCCGTTACGAGCGGCTGTTCACCCGCTATCTGCTGGGCCACTTCGACGAGGGCGCCCAGCGCGACGGGGACGACGACCCGCTGCTGGCCGAGGTCGCCGCGTCCGCGGTGGTCGCGGCGCACAACCACGTGCTGCGGCGCTGGCTGCGGGCCGGCGGCAAGGGTGACGTCGAGCAGCAGCTCGACCACGCCTTCGACGTGATCAAGTCCACCTTCGGCACCGGCATCGGGGCCGGGCGGATACCGTCCCGCGCCACCTCGCCGACCCCGGCGACGCTCTCCCGGCAGGGCGAGGTGGTGGTCGCCGTGGCGCGCACCGACGCCTCCCCCGCGGAGATCCTGCGCAGCATCGAGGAGGCCCTGCGCCAGGCCTGAGCCGGGCGCCCGGCCCAGCGGCCGGAGAACCGCCCCCAGCCCGCGTCCAGCGGCCGTCCGGAGCGTTCCGGGCGGCCGCTGATGCGTGTAACGGCCCTGCTGTTGCCCGGCCGTTGGCACGGGGTGACACTTGAGGGAAATTGTTGGCACGCAGTGTCTTGTCGAGTGGCACAGAGTGCCATACGGTAAGCACACCTCCCGGCGGCAGCCGGGAGCAGTCCGGGCGGGCGGTGTGCAGCGATCCCAGGCACCCCGTCTGTCCCCGAGGGCCACTGGCCCCGCGCCCGGACGCCTGCGTCACAGGCACCGTTTCCGCGCCACCGCGCGGCTCCTTCACCCCGCACCGTCAGCCATTCGCCGGACCGACGACGGCAGCCCCATCCACCCGACCCCTGCGTTCCCTCAAGCGTTACCGCGAGAACGCTTCGCCGGAGGCGAGTCATATGAAGGAAATCCTGGACGCGATCCTTGCGCCGGACAGCGCGGCCGCCGACTTCGCGGCCCTCCCGCTGCCGGAGTCGTACCGTGCCGTGACCGTGCACAAGGACGAGGCCGACATGTTCGCCGGGCTCACCACCCGGGAGAAGGACCCCCGCAAGTCGCTGCACCTGGAAGAGGTGCCGCTGCCCGAACTCGGCCCCGGCGAGGCGCTGGTCGCCGTCATGGCCAGCTCGGTGAACTACAACTCGGTGTGGACCTCGATCTTCGAGCCGGTGTCCACCTTCGCGTTCCTGGAGCGGTACGGCCGGCTGTCGCCGCTGGCGAAGCGGCACGACCTGCCGTACCACGTCATCGGCTCCGATCTGGCGGGCGTGGTGCTGCGCACCGGCCCCGGGGTCAACAAGTGGCACGCCGGCGACCGGGTGGTGGCGCACTGCCTGAGCGTGGAGCTGGAGTCGGCCGACGGCCACGACGACACCATGCTCGACCCCGAGCAGCGGATCTGGGGCTTCGAGACCAACTTCGGCGGCCTGGCGGAGATCGCCCTGGTCAAGTCCAACCAGCTGATGCCCAAGCCCGAGCACCTGACGTGGGAGGAGGCCGCCGCCCCCGGCCTGGTCAACTCCACCGCCTACCGCCAGCTCGTCTCGCACAACGGCGCCGCGATGAAGCAGGGCGACAACGTCCTGATCTGGGGCGCCAGCGGCGGACTCGGCTCCTACGCCACGCAGTTCGCGCTGGCCGGCGGCGCCACGCCGATCTGCGTGGTCTCCTCCCCGGAGAAGGCGGAGATCTGCCGGAAGATGGGCGCCGAGGCGATCATCGACCGCACCGCCGAGGACTACCGGTTCTGGAAGGACGAGCACACCCAGGACCCGCGGGAGTGGAAGCGGTTCGGCGCGCGGATCCGCGAGCTGACCGGCGGCGAGGACGTGGACATCGTCTTCGAGCACCCCGGCCGGGAGACCTTCGGCGCCTCGGTCTACGTGACCCGCAAGGGCGGCACCATCGTCACCTGCGCCTCCACCTCCGGCTACACCCACGAGTACGACAACCGCTACCTGTGGATGAGCCTCAAGCGCATCGTCGGCTCGCACTTCGCCAACTACCGCGAGGCGTGGGAGGCCAACCGCCTGGTCGCCAAGGGCAAGATCCACCCGACGCTCTCCCGCACCTACACCCTCGCCGAGACCGGCCAGGCCGCGTACGACGTGCACCGCAACCTCCACCAGGGCAAGGTCGGCGTCCTCGCGCTGGCCCCCGAGCAGGGCCTGGGCGTGACGAACCCCGAACTGCGCGAGCGCCACCTGCCCGCCATCAACCGCTTCCGGGACGCCTGATGGTCGCCGCGAGCCGCGCGAGCGAGCCGAGGGCCACCGGGCCGGAGCGGCCCGAGGCGGGCGGGCGCAGTGCAGGGCGGCGCGATCGGCCGTGGCTGATGCGGACGTACGCCGGGCACTCGACGGCCGAGGCGTCCAACGAGCTGTACCGCCGGAACCTGGCCAAGGGGCAGACCGGCCTGTCGGTCGCGTTCGACCTGCCGACCCAGACCGGCTACGACCCGGACCACGTGCTGGCCCGCGGCGAGGTGGGCCGGGTCGGCGTGCCGGTGGCCCATCTCGGCGACATGCGGCGGCTGTTCCAGGACATCCCGCTGGAGCGCATGAACACCTCGATGACCATCAACGCCACCGCCATGTGGCTGCTGGCGCTCTACCAGGTGGTCGCCGAGGAGCAGGGGCTCGACGCCGAGGCGGTCGCCGGTCTGCAGGGCACCACGCAGAACGACATCGTCAAGGAGTACCTGTCGCGGGGCACGCACGTCTTCCCGCCGGGACCCTCGCTGCGGCTGACCACGGACATGATCACGTACACCGTGAACCACATGCCCAAGTGGAACCCGATCAACATCTGCAGCTACCACCTGCAGGAGGCCGGGGCCACGCCCGTGCAGGAGATCGCCTACGCGATGTCCACCGCGATCGCCGTGCTGGACGCGGTGTTCGCCTCGGGCCATGTGCCCGAGGAGCGCAGGGGCGAGGTGGTGGCCCGGATCTCCTTCTTCGTCAACGCCGGGGTCCGGTTCATCGAGGAGATGTGCAAGATGCGCGCCTTCGGCCGCATCTGGGACACCGTCACCCGCGACCGGTACGGCATCCAGGACCCGAAGCACCGCAGGTTCCGGTACGGCGTGCAGGTCAACTCGCTGGGCCTGACCGAGGCGCAGCCGGAGAACAACGTCCAGCGCATCGTGCTGGAGATGCTGGCCGTGACGCTCTCCAAGGACGCCAGGGCCCGCGCGGTCCAGCTCCCGGCGTGGAACGAGGCGCTGGGCCTGCCGCGCCCCTGGGACCAGCAGTGGAGCCTGCGCATCCAGCAGGTGCTGGCGCACGAGAGCGACCTGCTGGAGTACGACGACATCTTCGCCGGCTCGACCGTGATCGAGGAGAAGGTGGCCGGCCTGGTGGAGGCGGCCACCGCGGAGATCGCCCACATCGAGGAACTGGGCGGCGCGATGGCGGCGGTGGAGTCCGGCTACCTCAAGGCGGAGCTGGTGGCCTCGCACGCCGCCCGCCGGGCCAGGATCGAGTCCGGCGAGGAGAAGATCGTCGGGGTCAACGTCTACGAGACCACCGAGCCCAACCCGCTCACGGCGAACCTGGACGCCGCGATCATGACCGTCGACCCGGCCAACGAGGCCCGGGTGGTGGCGGCGGTGCACGACTGGCGGCTGGCGCGGGACGAGCCGCGGGCGCAGGCGGCGCTGTCGGGGCTGCGGGCGGCCGCCGCCGGGAGCGAGAACCTGATGGGTGCGACGCTGGAGTGCGCGCGGGCCGGGGTGACCACCGGCGAGTGGTCCTGGGCGCTGCGCGACGTGTTCGGCGAATTCCGCGCGCCGACCGGGGTGAGCAGCGCCCCGGTGGCGGTGGCGGCCGAGCCGGGCAGCGAGCTGGCGGAGGTGCGGCGCAGGGTGGAGGACACCGCGCGGGAGCTGGGCGGCGGGCGGCTGCGGCTGCTGGTCGGCAAGCCGGGCCTGGACGGGCACTCCAACGGCGCCGAGCAGATCGCGGTGCGCGCCCGCGACGCCGGCTTCGAGGTGGTCTACCAGGGGATCCGGCTCACGCCCGAGCAGATCGTGTCGGCGGCGGTCGCCGAGGACGTGCACTGCGTGGGCCTGTCCATCCTGTCCGGTTCGCACGCCGCGCTGGTCCCGGACGTGCTGGAGCGGCTGCGCAGGGCCGGCGCGGACGACGTCCCGGTGGTCGTCGGGGGCATCATCCCGGCAGCCGACGCGAAGGAGCTGCGCGCCGCTGGCGTGGCGGCCGTCTTCACACCCAAGGACTTCGGTATCACCGGGATCATCGGCCGGATCGTGGACGAGATCCGGATCGCGAACAAGCTGGAGGTATGACTGTGCAGTTCGGGCGGACCTACGAGGAGTTCGAGGTCGGTGCGGTCTACAAGCACTGGCCGGGGAAGACGGTCACGGAGTACGACGACCACCTCTTCTGCCTCCTCACCATGAACCACCACCCGCTCCACATGGACGCCAACTACGCCGAGAAGACGACCGACTTCGGGCGCAACGTGGTGGTCGGCAACTACGTGTACTCGCTGCTGCTCGGCATGTCGGTGCCCGACGTGTCCGGCAAGGCGATCGCCAACCTGGAGATCGAGTCGCTGCGCCACGTGGCGCCGACGTTCCACGGCGACACGATCTACGGCGAGACCACGGTGCTCGACAAGCGCCCGTCGAAGTCGAAGGACGACCGCGGCATCGTCCACGTGGAGACCCGGGGGTACAACCAGGACGGCACCCTGGTGTGCGTCTTCCGCCGCAAGGTGATGGTGCCCACGGCCACGTACATCAAGGAGCGGGGCGGGGAGCAGCCCGGCCGCCCGGAGCTGGGAGGGAACTGAGATGGCCAACCGCCTCGCGCAGACCGACGGGCTGACCGACGTCCAGCAGGAGATCCTGTCGACCGTCCGAAGCTTTGTCGACAAGGAGATCCTGCCGGTCGCCACCGGGCTGGAGCACCGCGACGAGTACCCGGCGCAGATCGTCGAGGGCCTGAAGGACCTCGGCATCTTCGGCCTGATGATCCCCGAGGAGTACGGCGGCCTCGGCGAGTCGCTGCTGACGTACGCGCTCACCGTGGAGGAGATCGCCCGCGGCTGGATGAGCGTGTCCGGCATCATCAACACGCACTTCATCGTCGCCTACATGATCAAGCAGCACGGCACGCAGGAGCAGAAGGACTACTTCCTGCCGAAGATGGCCGCCGGCGACGTGCGCGGCGCGTTCTCGATGTCCGAGCCGGAGCTGGGCTCCGACGTGTCGGCGATCCGCACGAAGGGCGTGCGCGAGGGCGACTCCTATGTGATCAACGGCCAGAAGATGTGGCTGACCAACGGCGGCACCTCCCACCTGGTCGCGGTGTTGTGCCGGACCGACGAGGGGCAGCCGGAGGACGCGCCCGCGCACCGCTCGATGACGACCTTCCTGATCGAGAAGGAGCCCGGCTTCGGCCCCAACCCCAAGGTCTCGGGGCTGACCGTGCCCGGCAAGATCGAGAAGATGGGGTACAAGGGCGTCGACACCACGGAGCTGGTGCTGGAGGACGTGCGGGTACCCGCGGACCGGGTGCTCGGCGGTTCCACCGGCCGCGGTTTCTACCAGATGATGGACGGCGTCGAGGTCGGCCGGGTCAACGTGGCCGCGCGCGGCTGCGGTGTCGCGCAGCGCGCCTTCGAGCTCGGCATCGCCTACGCGCAGCAGCGGCACACCTTCGGCAAGCCGATCGCCCAGCACCAGGCCGTCCAGTTCAAGCTGGCCGAAATGGCCACCAAGGTCGAGGCCGCGCACCAGATGATGGTGAACGCGGCGCGCAAGAAGGACTCCGGGCGGCGCAACGACCTGGAGGCCGGCATGGCCAAGTACCTGGCCGCGGAGTACTGCAAGGAGGTCGTCGAGGACGCCTTCCGCATCCACGGCGGCTACGGCTTCTCCAAGGAGTACGAGATCGAGCGGCTCTACCGGGAGGCCCCGATGCTGCTGATCGGCGAGGGGACCGCCGAGATCCAGAAAATGATCATCGGCCGGCGGCTGTTGGAGGAGTATCGCATCCAGGGGTGAATGTCCGTAAATGGACCGATAATTTCGAGGCAAACGTCACAGCGCGTCATCGGCGGTGGCACCGGAACCGGCCATCGACTCGCCCCCGAGCTTGCCGTGTTGCCGGTGTCAGCCGATACCATCGACGAAAGCCGCCGTCCCCAGAAGCAATTCGCGGCATCCTCCGCTACGAAGGTCTTCCATGCCCCACAGCCCATCCTCTGCACCACGCGACAGCCTCGTCGGCGTTCGTCTCGCGCGCGGAGCGTCGCCGTGGCTCCTCCCGACCGTGGCCACGGCGGCGGTCAGCCTCGCCAAGGCCCGCCGCTCCGGACGCTGGGCGGCGGTGGCCGTTCCCGCCACCGCCCTCGCGGCCGGCATGCTGTGGTTCTTCCGCGACCCCGAGCGGGAGATCACGGACGGCCGGGTGGTCTCCCCGGCCGACGGGGTGGTGCAGAGCATCATGCCGTGGAAGGACGGGCGCACCCGCGTCGCGATCTTCATGAGCCCACTGAACGTCCACGTCAACCGCGCCCCGCTGGCGGGCACGGTCGCCTCCGTCGAACACATCCCCGGCGGATACGTGCCGGCGTTCAACAAGGAGAGCGAGAACAACGAGCGGGTCGTCTGGCACTTCGACACCGAGATCGGTGACGTCGAGGTGATCCAGATCGCCGGCGCGGTGGCGCGGCGCATCGTCCCCTACGTCCCGCGCGGCTGCAAGGTCGAGCAGGGCGACCGGATCGGCCTGATCCGTTTCGGCTCCCGGGTCGACGTGTACCTGCCGGAGGGCGTGGAGCCCGCGGTCGAGGTCGGCCAGACCACCACGGCTGGGGTGACGCGCCTTGACCGTGACTGAGCCCGACACCGCCGATTCCTGGGTGAGCGAGCTGGAGGAGGAAGGTCCCGACATTCCGCTGTCGACCCGCCTCTCCATCGCCGACACCCTCACGCTGGGCAACGCGATCTGCGGCTTCATGGCCGTCTACTTCACGACCACCGGCGTCCTGGTCCCGCACCTGATGGGCACCGCCGACGGCGCCATGTCCAAGAGCAGCGCGGCCAACGCGGTCACGCTGATGCTGATGGCGTCGGTCTTCGACCTCTTCGACGGGCTGGTGGCGCGCAAGCTGCGCAGCTCCGCGATGGGCGCCGAGCTGGACAACCTGTCGGACCTGATCAGCTTCGGCCTGGCGCCGGCGTACTTCGTCGTCGTATGGGGCCTGGTCAGCGACAACGGGCACGGCAAGGTCGCCGCGGTCGCCGCCGTACTGGTGGTGCTGGCCGTGGTGCTGCGGCTGGCCCGTTTCTCCTGCACGACGCTGCGCGACGGCGTCTTCCAGGGCATGCCGAGCCCCTTCGGGGCGATGACGGTGGTGTCCCTGGTGCTGCTGGAGCTGCCGTTCGTGCCGACGGTCATCGGCATCGTGGGGGTGGCCTGGCTCATGGTGAGCCGGGTCGAGTACCCCAAGCCGCGCGGCCGGCTGGCCCTGATCACCTTCTGCTGGACGATCGTCAGCATGGGGTGCCTGGCCGCCTGGACCCTGGGCGTGCCCGGCGGTCACCAGCTGCTCCAGGCCGGCTGCGCCCTGCAGTGCACCGCGGCGGCGCTGATCCCCTGCTTCGCGACCACCCGCCGGGTGAGCACGATGCGGGCCGCCCGCCGCGAGGCGCGCGCCGACGCCCGCTGAGGCCGCCGGCAGCCGCACCCGCGACGAACACGACGAAGCCGCGCCCCGCGAAGGGGCGCGGCTTCGTCGTTCGCGCTGCGGCCGGTGCGCCGTCTCAGAGCGGGAAGGTGTCCCGCGCCAAGGTGGCGGCGAGCCGCTCCAGCAGCGGGCCGGCATCGGCGATGCAGGCCGCGAGGTCCGGCTCCAGGTCGGACAGGGCGTAGGCGCGGGAGATCCCGGCGGAGCGCAGGGCCTCCTCGGACAGGGCCAGCCGGCCGCAGACCGCGAGGACGCTGATGCCGCTCGCCCGGGCCGCCTGCGCGACGCCGACCGGCGCCTTGCCGTGCAGCGTCTGCTCGTCCAGCGAGCCCTCGCCGGTGATCACCAGGTCCGCACGGGCCAGGGCGGGCGCGAACCCGAGCACGTCGAGCAGCACCTCGATCCCGGGCCGGAACGTCGCCCGGAGGCCGACCAGCGCCCCGTAGCCGATCCCGCCGGCCGCTCCGGCTCCCGGCGCGTCCGCCGCGCGCGGGTCGCCGAGCGCCTCCGCGAACCGGCCCAGCGCGGCGTCGAGCGCCTCGACGTCGACCGGCGACGCGCCCTTCTGCGGCCCGTACACGGCCGCGGCGCCCTTCGGCCCGAGCAGCGGGTTGTCCACGTCGCTGGCGAGCACCACCTCGGTCTGCGCCAGCCGCGGGTCCAGCCCGCTCAGGTCGGCGGTCGCCAGGCCCGCCAGCGGCCCGCCGCCGGGGCTGACCGGCTGCCCAGCGGAGTCCAGCAGCCGGGCGCCGAGCGCGGTGAGCATGCCGGCGCCGCCGTCGGTGGTGGCGCTCCCGCCGACGCCCAGCACGATGGTGCGGGCCCCGGCGTCCAGCGCGGCGCGCAGCAGCTCGCCGGTGCCGTAGGTGGTGGCGGTCAGCGGCGCGAAGACCCCGGGCGGCAGGTGGCGCAGCCCGGACGCCTCGGCCATCTCGACCACCGCGGTGTCGCCGCGGACGGCGTACACCGCCTCGACGGGGGTGCCCAGCGGTCCGGTGACGGTGCGGGTGCGGCGCTCGAAGCCGGCGGCGACGGCCGCGTCGACGGTGCCGTCACCGCCATCGGCGACCGGCAGCGCCTCGACGGTCAGCCCGGGGGCGACGGACCGCAGCCCGGCCTCGACGTGCTCCGCCACCTGGACCGCGGTCAGCGAGCCCTTGAACTTGTCGGCGGCGATCAGCACGCGCGCGGTCGATTCTGTTGCAGCCTCGGACACTGGTTGTTCTCCATCCGGAACGGTAGGTCGCGCCGTCGCGACCCTATCCCGGGCACGGCCCGGCTGCCCATGGGCGCCCCGCGCGGGGGCGCCCGCGTAGCTTGGTGCCATGACCACCACCGACTACGCGACGTACATCGCGGGCCTGCCCCGGATCCTCGCGGGCGCCAACACGCTGTTCCGCTCGGCCGACGGTCGGGTCCTGCTGGTCGAGCCGAACTACCGGGACGACGGGACGTGGACGCTGCCCGGCGGCACGATCGAGTCCGACGACGGGGAGACGCCCCGGCAGGCGGCCCGCCGCGAGTCGCTGGAGGAGATCGGGCTGGACGTGCCGCCCGGTGCGCTGCTGGCCGTGGACTGGATCACCGGGGCGGGCCGCCCGCCGCTGACCAGCTTCCTGTTCGACGGCGGCATCCTCACCGAGCAGCAGCTCGCCGCGGTGCGGCTCCAGGAGGAGGAGCTGGACTCCTGGCGGCTGACCCCGGTCGACGAGATCGACCACTACCTCACCCCGGGCGCGACCCGCCGGGTGCGGGCCGCCCTGGCCGCCCTGCTGGCCGGCACGGGTCCCGCCGAACTGGTCAACGGCCGCCCCGCGGACGGCGTCGCGGCGGCCGGGTCCTGACCGGTCCTGAGCTCCGCGGCGCTGCGGTGGCCGCGCGCGGCCGTCAGTCCGAAGGGGCCGCTTCCGGGACCGGGTTGGGCACGTAGCCAAGGTCCGGTGCCGGGTCCTGGGGGCCGTGCGCGCGCAGTCCCGCGAGCAGCTCGGCGAGGTTCGGCGGCCACAACGCCTCGTCGGCGGCGGCGAGTTCGGCCGGCGTCCACCAGCGGGCGTGCAGGATGCCGTCGGCGCTGTGCGCGGCGGCCAGGTCCCCGGTGAGCGGGCGGTGCGGCGCGTACGCGACGTAGACGTGCTCGTGCTGGCGCACCGGCACGGTGCCGCGGGTGAAGTCGTGCTCCCAGGTGCACAGCAGCGGTCCCGGCTCGACGTCGGTCCAGCCGGTCTCCTCGCGGACCTCGCGGCGGGCGCCGTCGCGCGGGCTCTCGCCCGGGTCCAGGCCGCCGCCGGGCATCGCCCAGTGGATGCCGACCTCGGGGTTGTCGTAGCGCAGCAGCAGCACGGACCCGTCAGGGGCGAGGACGGCGACGCGCGCCGCCGCCCTCGGCGTACGGGCCGTCACAGCGTCACCGGGGCGGGCGTGCCCGCCACGGTCGGCGCCGGGGTGCTCGGCAGGTGGTCCAGCACATACGTGGAGGCCAAGAAGATCACACTCCAGAGTCTGCGGAGAGATCATCCTACCGAGCACGCCCGGGGAGGAGCCGGCCCGCGGCCCCCGGCGCCGGTGACGGGCCGGCCCGGTGAGCAGGGCCGAACTGCGGTCCCCGGCCGGGGAGTCGGACGGGGTGCCGGAGCCGGAGACCGCGGGGTCGGGCCGGCCGCGGCCTCACGCTCCCACGGTGGTGCCAGGGCCGTCGAGGGCGTCGGCCAGCAGTTGCTCGGCGGGCACGCCGCGGATCGAGGCGTCGAGCACCTGCACGGTGTGGGCGACCGGCATGCGGCGGCCCATGCGGGCCAGCGCGGTGCCGACCTGCATCCAGCAGCCGGGGTTGGCGGTGACCATCGCCTGGGCGCCGGTGGCGAGCACGGCCCGTGCCTTGCGGGCGCCGAGTTCGGCCGCGGGTTCGGGGTGCAGCAGGTTGTAGGTGCCGGCGCTGCCGCAGCACAGCTCGGGCTCGGCCGGCTGGCGCAGGGTCAGTCCGGGGATCGCGGCGAGCAGCCCGCGCGGCTGGGCGCGGACCCCCTGGGCGTGGGCCAGGTGGCACGCGTCCTGGTAGGCGACGGTGATCGGGAGCGGGTGCCGGGGCGCCACCGGGCCGATCTCGTCGAGGAGTTCGGTGACGTCCCGCACGCGCGCGGCCAGTGCCGCGGCCCGCTCGCCCCAGTCGCCGGGCTCGTCGCGCAGCAGGTGGCTGTACTCCTTCAGGTGCGAGCCGCAGCCGGCGGCGTTGACCACGATGGCGTCGGCCTGCACGGCCTCGAACGCCTCGATCATCCGCCGTGCGAAGTCCAGGGCCTCGCCCTCCCGCCCGGCGTGCGCGGACAGCGCGCCGCAGCAGCCCTGCCCGCGGGGCACGACGACGTCGCAGCCCTCGGCGGCCAGCACCCGCACGGTCGCGGCGTTGACGTCGGGGAAGAAGGCGCCCTGGACGCAGCCGGTGAGCAGCGCGACGGTCCGGCGCCGGGCGCCGGCCGCGGGGGTGCGGGCGGGCAGCCGCGGCGCCGGGCCGAGCTTGGGGGCCAGCGCCTCCATGGCCTGCAGGGAGGCGGGCAGCCGGCGCAGGACCCCGGCGCGGGCCAGCAGGCGGCCGAGTCGCCCGGCCTGGTAGGCGCGCAGCAGGGCGCGCACCACCTTCAGCCGGCGCGGGTAGGGGAACAGGCCGTGGACGGCGGCCCGTTGCAGCCGCGCGGCGCGGGGCCGGGTGACGCGCCGTTCCAGCTGGGCGCGGGTGGCGCCGATGAGCTTGTCGTACTGCACTCCTGACGGGCAGGCGGTCACGCACGCCATGCAGCCCAGGCACTGGTCGAGGTGGCGGACGCTGCCCTCGTCGAAGGTCTCGCCCTGGAGTCCGGCCTTGATCAGGTCGATCCGCCCGCGGGGGCTGTCCATCTCCTCGCCCCACAGCACGTAGGTGGGGCAGGTGGGCAGGCAGAAGCCGCAGTGGACGCAGTCGCCGGCCAGCGCGGCGTCCGGCGGCCGCTGCCCGTCGAACACCGGCCCGTCCGGCATCCCGAAGCCGGGCATCCCGAGGCCCACGGTGGCCCGGTCGGCACCGGGTGCCACCGGACCGCCGTACGGGGTGACGGCTGGGCTGCCGGGCGGGACGGGTGCGTCCGGAGCGGGCGCGGGGTCGCCGGACCCGTGCACGGGCACGGGGTCGGGGTCGGGGGTGGCGGCGGGCATCACAGACCTCCCAGCAGCCTGCCGGGCGACAGCCGCCGCCCGGGGTCGAACCGGTCCTTGACACGGGTCATCAGGGCGAACGCGTCGCCGGGTGGCCCCCAGTGCTCGGCGGCGGTGCGGCCGGCGCCGGCCGCCTGCGCGGTGCCGTCCGGGGAGCCGCCGACGATCACCGCCGACCCGTCGTACGGGGCGAGGGCGGCCCGCAGCACGGCGAGGTCGGCGCCGGGCGGCACGGCCGCGTAGGCGACGCCGGTGCACGCGGAGGCGGTGACGTGCGCGCCGGCGGGTGCGCCACCGGCGCCCTGGGTGGGCGCGCCGAGGGCGTCGAGTGCGTCGAGCACCTGCGGAAGCGCGGCCGGTGCGTAGGCCAGGCGCAGCACGAGTCCGCCCCGAGGGCGGCGGCCGAACCAGGCGGGGACGTCGTCACCGGTCGTCCCGCCGCCGAGCAGCGCGACCGCCTCGCGTGCCTGGGCGCGCACGGACGCGGCCGTGCTCTCGAAGAGCACCACGAGTGCGCCGCCCGATCCGGCGCCGTCCCAGCGCAGTTCGGCCGCGGTGGGCGTGAGCGGGGAGCGGGCGAGCCGGACGGCGCAGCGGCCGGCCTGCGTGCTGTCGGGGACGGGCACGGTGACGGTGGCGCGGGCCGGCGGCAGCGGGTGCAGCCGCCAGGTGGTGGACACCACGACGCCCAGCGCGCCGTGCGCCCCCGTGTACAGCTTGCCGAGGTCGTAGCCGGCGACGTTCTTGACGACCTTGCCGCCGGCGCGGGCGACGGTCCCGTCGGCGAGCACGACGGTGACGCCGATGAGCAGGTCGCGGACGGTGCCGTAGCGCAGCCTGCGCGGTCCCGAGGCGTTGGCGCTGACGATCCCGCCGAGGGTGGCGCCCGCCTCCGGCGGGTCGAGGGCGAGCATCTGCCCGTGCTCGGCGAGGGTCTGCTGCAGCGCGGAAAGCGGGACTCCGGCTTCGGCGACCACCACGAGGTCGCCCGGCAGGTACTCGGTGATCCCCGCCAGGCCACCGGTGTGCAGCACCAGGTCGCAGGAGGTGGGCGGGGCGGCCCAGCCGGTCTTGGTGCCCGCGCCGACGGGCACCACCGTGCCGCGGGTGCCGCGCAGGATGCCGGCGGTCTCGGCGGCGTTCGCCGGATGCGCCTGCTCGGCGTCCGGCCAGTGCGGGCCGGACGCGGGCGCACCCGGATTCGCAGGACCGGTGGCGGGCCGGACCGCGGAGGACGCGGGCACGGGTCGTGCGGACGGATCGGGCACGGAGGCTCTGGGCAAGGAGGCATCGGGCGCGGACGGATCGGGTGCGAAGGGATCGGGCACGGGCGGAGCCATCTCAGAACACCTCGCCTAGCGCGGGGTCGCGGGCGGGGTCGGCGGCGGTGCGCACGCCGGGGCGCTCGCCGCACAACCGCGGGGTGGGGAACAGCTTTCCGGGGTTGGCCAGGCCCGCGGGGTCGAAGGCGCAGCGCAGCCGGTGCATGGTGTCGAGGTCGTCCGCGGTGAACTGCCGGGCCATCTTGGTCTTCTTCTCCACGCCCACGCCGTGCTCGCCGGTGATGGAGCCGCCCGCGTCCACGCAGAGGTCGAGGATGGCGAAGCCCAGGTCCTCGGCGGCCTCCGCGGCGCCGGGGAGGGTGTCGTCGAAGAGGATCAGGGGATGCAGGTTGCCGTCGCCGGCGTGGAAGACGTTGGCGACGCGGATGCCGGCGTCGTCGGCGAGGCGGCCGATCTCGGCGAGGATCTCCGGGAGCCGGGTGCGCGGGATCACGCCGTCCTGGACGTAGTAGGCGGGGCTGATCCGGCCGACGGCGGCGAACGCGGACTTGCGGCCCTTCCAGATCAGGTCGCGCTCGGCCGCGTCCTGCGCGACGCGGGTCTCGAACGCGCCCCGGGCGTCGGCCAGTTCCCGCACCCGCGCGAACTGCTCCTCGACCTCCGCGCCGGGGCCGTCGAGTTCGACGACCAGGACGGCGGCGGCGCCCTCGGGGTAGCCGCAGCGCACGGCGGCCTCGGCCGCCTCGATGGCCAGGGCGTCCATCATCTCCACGGCGGCGGGCACGATGCCGGCGGCGATGATGTCGCTGACGGTGCCGGCGGCGTCCTCGACGGAGCGGTAGCCGAGCAGCAGGGTGCGTACGGTCTCGGGGGCGGGCACGGTGCGCAGGGTGAGGCGGGTGGCGACGCCGAGCGTGCCCTCGCTGCCGACGAAGGCGCCGAGCAGGTCGAACCCGGGGTGCTCGGGCGCGGTCCCGCCCAGGTGCACCACCTCGCCGTCGGGCAGGACGACTTCGGCGCCGGTGACGTGGTTGACGGTGAACCCGTACTTCAGGCAGTGCGCGCCGCCGGCGTTCTCGGCCACGTTGCCGCCGATCGAGCAGACCTGCTGGGACGACGGGTCGGGCGCGTACGCCTGCCCGTGCGGCGCGGCCTCGCGGGTGACCCAGAGGTTGACGACGCCGGGTTCCACCTCGACCCGCGCGTTGTCCGGGTCGACCTCCAGGATCTGCCGCAGACGGGAGAGCACGATCAGCACGCCGTCGGCGACCGGCACCGCCCCGCCGGACAGCCCGGTGCCGGAGCCGCGGGCGACGAACGGCACCCCGGCCTCGGCGCACAGCCGGACCGCGGTGGCCACGTCGTCCCGCGTCCCGGCGAGGACGGCGACGGCCGGCTGCACGCGGACCGTGGCCAGGCCGTCGCAGGCGTAAGTGCGCAGTTGCGCGGGGTCGGTGAGGACGCGGTCGGCGCCGATGCGGTCGCGCAGCCGGCCCGCGAGCAGGTCGATCGGCGCGTCACTCATGGTCTCGCACGGCGGCTCTCCAGGCGTGGGCGACAGAGTCGTTTTCCACCAGTCGGTAGTGGCTTACCGAATGATGGAAGGATGCAACCCGACCGTGATCGCGTCAACCCCTGCGCGCCGCCGCGCGCGTGTCAGGCCCGCGGGATGTCGAAGTAGTGGGTGAGGAAGCCGGCCAGCTTGATGTCGCCCTTGAGCTTGAGCTTGCGGGTGAAGAACAGCGTGGGGCCGGAGGCGTTGCCGGACGCCAGCTTGAGGAACTCCGGCGCCGCCATGGTCAGGCTGAGCTGGGGGGTGCGCTCGGTGCGCTCGGTCGTCACCGTGCAGGCGCCCTTGGCGATGTGCGTCTCGTAGACGTCCCCGTCGCCGGCCGCGCCGGTGATCTTCCAGCGGATCAGCGCGTCCCGGTCGCCGGCCGCCGAGGGGCGGAAGCGGGTGTGCATCCGGCCGAAGACCTCGTCGAGCACCCGGCGCCGCTGCGGGCCGTCCATCAGCGCGGCGAGCCGCGCCGCGGTCAGCCCCTTCACCAGCCGGGCGAACTCCTGCGGCTCCACCGAGCCGAAGTCCAGCGCGTCCAGGTCGAGATCGTCGAGCGCGGCCATCGCGGCACCCACTTCCTTACTCCAGAGTAAGTTTACTGGGGAGTAAGGATAGGTTCGGCGGACCTCCGTGACAAGGACGCCCCGCCCGACGCACGGGCGCGGGAGCCCGCGGGCACCCGTCCGGACGCAGGCCGCGCCCGGCCGGCCCTCAGCGGGCGGCCGCCGTGCGCCGCAGGTGGCGCAGCACCGCCAGCGCCGCGTTGTGCCCGCTCATGCCGTGCACGCCGGGCCCGGGCGGGGTCGCGGAGGAGCACAGGAAGACCCCGGGGCGCCGGGTGGCGTACGGGATCGCGGCCAGCCGCGGCCGCAGCACGCTCTGCAGCCCGGAGAACGCCCCGCACGCGATGTCCCCGCCCACGTAGTTGGCGTTGCGGGCGGCGAGGCCCGCCGGCCCGGTGACCGCACGGGCCAGCACCAGGTCGCGGAACCCGGGGGCGAACCGCTCGATCTGCCGCTCCATCGCGTCGGTGGCGTCGCCGTGCCAGCCGTGCGGGACGTGCGCGTAGGCCCAGAACACGTGCTTGCCCTCGGGCGCCCGCGAGGGGTCGACGACGGTCGGCTGCGAGGTGATCAGGAACGGGGTCTGCGGCGGGCGCCCGGTGACCGCCCTGGTCAGCGCGTCGCCGATCTCCGTGTACGTCGGCCCGACGTGGATCGTCCCGGCCCGGCGGGCGTCCGGCGAGGTCCACGGCACCGGGCCGTCGAGCGCGTAGTCCACCTTGAACACCGAGGGCCCGTACCGGTAGCGGCGGAAGCTGTCGCCGAGCGAGGCGATCCTGGCCAGCGCGGTCGGCGAGGTGTCGAAGAGGTAGGCGCGGGCCGGCGGCAGCTCGTCCAGCTTGCGGACCGTCACCCCGGTGTGGATCACCCCGCCCAGCTCGGTCAGATAGCCGGCCAGGGCGTCGGAGATCGACTGGGAGCCGCCGCGGGCCACCGGCCAGCCGCGCTCGTGCGCGGCCAGCGCGAACATCATCGCCATGGCGCCGGTGAACGGCTCCCGCAGCCGGCAGATCGCGTGCCCGGAGAGCCCGGCGAGCAGGGCGCGGGCCTTCGGCTCGCGGAACCGCTGGGCGAGCACCGCCACCGGCGGCGTCCCGGTGAGCCCGAACCGCACGAAGCGGTACGGGTCGCGCGGCAGCCCGGCCCACGGCGGGCGGAAGAAGTCGGCGGCCACCGCGTTCCAGTGGCCGGTGAAGGGCTCCATCAGCCGCCGGTACGTCCCGGCGTCGCGCGGGCCGAGTGAGGCGGCCGTCTCCCCGACCGTGCGGCCCAGCACCGCGGCCGTGCCGTCCGGAAACGGGTGCGCCATGGGCAGTTCGGGCTGCAGCCACTCCAGGCCGTGCCGGGCCAGCGGCAGCGCCTGGAAGGCCGGCGAGCCGATGCCGAACGGGTGGACCGCCGAGCACGGGTCGTGCCGGAAGCCGGGCAG
The DNA here is from genome assembly GCF_044333795.1 of Streptomyces sp. NPDC020917. NCBI lineage: Bacteria > Bacillati > Actinomycetota > Actinomycetes > Kitasatosporales > Streptomycetaceae > Streptomyces > Streptomyces sp. NPDC020917. The sequence continues at coordinate 377,498 of NZ_JBIRRR010000007.1, forward strand.
CGTCAGCTCCTCGGTGCGGGCCCCGCCGCCGACGGTGTCCGCCGCCTCGTAGACCTGCACCGACAGCCCGGCGCGGGCGAGTTCGGCGGCCGCGGTCAGGCCGTTGGGGCCGGCGCCCACCACGACCGCGTCGGCCACCACCGCCCGACTCACCGCGCACCGCCCAGCAGGCCGATCACCCGGCGGGCGGTCGCCGCGTCGCGGGCCACCGTGAACGGCAGGGTGTTGCCGCCGGCGATGCCGAACGGCTGCCCACCCGCGGTCAGGCTGGCCCCGCCCGCCTCCGCGGCCAGCAGCAGCCCCGCCGCGTGGTCCCAGGGTGCCTCCCAGAAGAAGGCGACGCCGTCGGTCAGCCCGCGCGCCACGTCGAGATAGGCCAGGCCCGCGCAGCCGCAGGGCGTGCAGACGGCGCCGGCGGCCGCCAGCCGGTCCAGCGCGGTCCGCTCGGCGCCGGTGCGGTAGACGGGGTTGGACGTCCACAGCCGCAGCGGCCCGTCGTCGCGGCCGCCGCGGCGGGTGTGCAGCCGGGCGCCGCCCAGGTGGGCGCCGCGGCCGCGCCGGGCGGTGGCGAACAGGCCGCGCATCGGCGCGTAGGTCCACGAGGCGAGCGGCTCGCCGCGGTGCACCAGGGCGACCAGGGTGGCGAACCCCTCCTCGCCGCGGACGAACGCGGCGGTGCCGTCGACCGGGTCGACGACCCACACCGGATCGTCGCCGCGCAGCAGGTCCAGCACCCCGGGGTCGGCACTCACCGCCTCCTCCCCGACGACGACGGAGCCGGGGAGGAGCGCGGTGAGCTGCTCGGTGAGGCGCTGCTCGGCACGCCGGTCGGCGGTGGTGACCAGGTCGTGCGGGCCGGTCTTGACGGCTATGTCGCCGTCGGCCAGCGTCCGCCAGCGGGGGACGACCTCGGCCGCGACCACCTGCCGGACCGCGGCCTCGACCGCGGCGAGCAGTTCGTCCGCGACGCCCTCCGTGTCCGTGGCCGCCCCCCTGACCGCACCGACCTCGTTGCCCATACACCCATCCAATCAGACCCGCGCATCATGCGGCCGCGTGAGCCGCATCAGCACCACGTACAGCACCAGCGACGAGCCCAGCCCGACCGCCCAGCCGTAGTCGGCCAGGGGTTTGAGGAACGGGACGAGCCCGTGCCGGGGGAAGGGCCCCGACCCCGGTGCGGAGTACGACCCGCCGACCGCCAGCAGGCCGCCGACCAGGAACGCGGCCACCGCACGCCAGTTCCAGCCGCGGTGGTACCAGTAGCGGCCGGCCGGGTCGTACAGCTCCCCCAGCACCAGTTCGGTGCGGCGGATGATCCAGTAGTCGGCGATCAGCACCCCGGCGACCGTGCCGAGTACGCCGCCGACCACCCCGAGCCAGGTGTAGATGTAGAACTCGGGTGTGGAGATCAGCTTCCAGGGGAACAGCAGCACGCCGACCGCGCCGGTGATCAGCGCCCCGGTGCGGAAGTTGACGACCTTCGGCGCGAGGTGCGAGAGGTCGTAGGCCGGGGAGACCACGTTGGCCGCGATGTTGACCGAGATCGTGGCGATCAGCACGGTCAGCAGCGCGTACAGCAGCCCGATGGTGCTGCCGCTCTTGGCGGTCAGCGCGACCGGGTCCCACAAGGTGGCGTCCTTCGCGCCGTACACCGCCTGCGCGCCGGAGGTGACCAGCACCGAGAGCAGTGCGAAGGCGGTCATGGTGGTCGGCAGCCCCAGCGACTGCCCCCAGACCTGGGCGCGTTGGCCGGCGCCGAAACGGGTGAAGTCGGGGATGTTCAGGGACAGCGTGGACCAGAAGCCGATCATGCCCATCAGGGCGGGGAAGAACACCTTCCAGAAGTGGCTGCCCCAGCCGAGCTGCGAGGGCTGGTCGAGCAGCGGCCCCAGGCCGCCGGCCTTCACCGATATCCAGATCAGCAGCACCACGGCGCCGACCAGGACGAAGGGCGCGGCCCAGTTCTCGAACCGGCGCAGCGTCTCCATCCCGCGGGCGATGATGGCGAGTTCGAGGGCCCAGAACAGCACGAAGCACAGCCACAGCGGCCACGGGTAGCCGCCGATGTGCCCGGCGCCGGCCCAGTTCCCGGGGAACACCCGGTCGAGCAGGACGAAGATGCCCTGGCCGCCGATCCAGGTCTGGATGCCGAACCAGCAGCAGGCGACGGCCGCGCGCACCAGCGCGGGCAGGTTCGCTCCGCGCAGCCCGAACGAGGCCCGGGCCAGGATCGGGAAGGGGATGCCGTACTTGGGCCCGGCGTGCCCGGTGAGCAGCATCGGGACGAGCACGATCAGGTTGGCCAGCGCGATGGTCAGGACCGCCTGCTTCCAGTCCATGCCGAGCGCGACCAGGCCGGAGGCGAGCGTCCAGGAGGGGATGTTGTGGGCCATGCCGACCCACAGGGCGGTGAAGTTGTACGTGGTCCAGGTGCGGTGGGCGAGGGGGACGGGCAGCAGGTCGGGGTTGGCGTAGGGCCCGGACGGCGGGCCCGCGTCGGCGGGGAGGTCGACGCGGTCGCCCGCCCCTGCGGCTATGGCCATGGACTCACCTCGAATCGGTCATCTCAGAGCGGGGATGATGTGTTCTCCGTAGGCGTCGACGGTGGACTCCCGGGCGTCGTGCATGTCGTAGACCGCGAACTGGTCGACGCCCAGGTCGCGCAGCTCCGACAGCTTGGCGAGATGCGCCTCGGGGGGTCCGATCAGGCAGAAGCGGTCGACGATCTCGTCCGGCACGAAGGCGGTGTCGGGGTTCCCGGCCCGTCCGTGGTGGGAGTAGTCGTAGCCCTGCCGCTGCGCGATGTAGGCGGTGAGCTCCTCGGGGACCAGGGAGGAGTGCGTGCCGTAGCGGCCGACCAGGTCGGCGACGTGGTTGCCGACCATGCCGCCGAACCAGCGGCACTGCTCCCGCGCGTGGGCCAGGGCCTCGGGGGAGTCGTCGGCGGTGACGTAGGCGGGCGCGGCGACGCACACCGTCACCGCGTCCGGGTCGCGCCCGGCCTTCTCGGCGGCCTCGCGGACCGCCTTGACCATCCACTCGGTGAGGTAGACGTCGGCGAGCTGGAGGATGAAGCCGTCGGCCTTCTCCCCCGCCAGGGCCAGCGCCTTGGGCCCGTAGGCGGCCATCCACACCGGCAGCCGGCCGTCCTCCACCCACGGCAGCCGCAGCGGCGTCCCGTCCACGACGGCCTCCCGCCCCTCGGCGAGGTCGCGGATCACCTCGATCGCCTCGCCCAGCCGGGCCAGGGAGTTGGGCTTGCGGCCGGCCACCCGCATCGCCGAGTCGCCGCGTCCGATGCCGCACACCGTGCGGTTGCCGTACATCGAGTTGAGGGTGGCGAAGGTGGAGGCGGTCACCTCCCAGGTGCGGGTGCCGGGGTTGGTCACCATCGTGCCCACGGTGAGCCGTTCGGTGCTGTCGAGGATCCTGCTGTAGATCACGAAGGGTTCCTGCCACAGCACGGCGGAGTCGAAGGTCCAGCCGTGGGTGAAGCCGTTGCGCTCGGCGCGCTGCATCAGGGCGACGACGTCCGAGGCGGGCGGATCGGTCTGCAGCACGAGGCCGAAATCCATGGCACCGCTCCTTCAGGTCCTTAGGCGAGGTAGCTGGTCAGTCCGCGCGGGATGTACTGGCCGTGCCCGGCGTGGCCGGTGTAGGTCCCCCGGTCGATCACGGTGACGCCGCGCGAGAGCACCGTCTCGACCCGGCCGGTGAGCCGCTTGCCCTCGTAGGCGCTGTAGTCGACGTTCATGTGGTGGGTCTGCGCGGAGACCACCTGCTCGGCGTGCGGGTCGTAGATCACCACGTCGGCGTCCGCGCCGGGCGCCAGGGTGCCCTTGCGCGGGTACAGGCCGAACATCCGGGCGGGGGCGGCGCAGGCGATCTCGATCCAGCGCCGGCGGCTGATGTGCCCCTCGACCACGGCCTGGTGGAGCAGGTCCATCCGGTTCTCCACCCCGGGCATGCCGTTGGGGATCTTGGAGAAGTCGCCGCGGCCCATGTCCTTCTGCCCGGCGAAGCAGAACGGGCAGTGGTCGGTGGACACCACCTGGAGGTCGTTGGTGCGCAGCGCCTTCCACAGCGCGGCCTGGTGCTCGCGCGGCCGCAGCGGCGTGCTGCACACGTACTTGGCGCCCTCGAAGTCCGGTTCCGCGAGGTTGTCGGTGGACAGGAACAGGTACTGCGGGCAGGTCTCGCCGAACACCGGCAGGTCCATGTCGCGGGCCTGGGCGATCTCGGCGACCGCCTGCTCGGCGGAGACGTGCACCACGTACAGCGGCGCGCCGGCGACCCGGGCGAGCTGGATGGCGCGGTGCGTCGCCTCGGCCTCCAGCAGGGCGTGCCGCACCTCGCCGTGGTAGCGCGGGTCGGTCTTCCCCGCCGCCAGCGCCTGCTGGACCAGCACGTCGATGGCGATGCCGTTCTCGGCGTGCATCATGATCAGCCCGCCGTTGCCGGCGGCGCGCTGCATGGCCCGCAGGATCCGGCCGTCGTCGCTGTAGAAGACGCCCGGGTAGGCCATGAACTGCTTGAAGCTGGTCACGCCCTCCTCGACCAGCACGTCCATCTCCTTGAGCACCGGCTCGGTGACGTCGGAGACGATCATGTGGAAGCCGTAGTCGATGGCGCACTGCCCGTCGGCCTTGGCGTGCCAGGCGTCGAGCCCGGCGCGCAGCGACTGGCCGACGGTCTGCACCGAGAAGTCCACGATGGTGGTGGTGCCGCCCCAGGCCGCGGCGCGGGTGCCGGTCTCGAAGGTGTCGGAGGCGAACGTGCCGCCGAACGGCATCTCCATGTGGGTGTGGCCGTCGACGCCGCCCGGGATGACGTACTTGCCGGTGGCGTCCAGCCCCTGGGCGTCGGTCCAGCTCCTGGCGGCCGACGACTCGGACGCGGCGACCGCGGCGATCCGGCCGTCCTCGATCAGGACGTCGGCGTGCACCTCGTCGGAGGCCGTGACGACCAGGCCGCCCCGGATGACGGTGCGGGGGCTGCTCATACGGCGGTCCCTCCTTCCATCGTGGACTGGGCGTGTTTCAGGGCGGCTTCGAGCGCCTCGGCGCCCTCCTCCGCCTCGGCGACGGTCAGCGACAGCGGCGGCGCGATACGCAGCGCGTTGCCGGGCCGGCCGCCCTTGCCGATCAGCAGGCCGTGCTCGCGGGCGGCCTCCAGCACCAGGCTCGCGGCGGTCGCCGAGGGGGTGTCGGTGCCGGGTTCGACCAGTTCGACGCCGAGCATCAGGCCGCGGCCGCGCACCTCGCGCACGATATCCAGGCCGGCGGCGATCGACTCCAGCCGGGACCGCAGCATCCCGCCGACCCGCCGGGCGTTGCCCTGCAGGTCGTGGTCGACCAGGTAGGCGAGGTTGGCCAGCGCCCCCGCGGTGGTGATCGGGCTGCCGCCGAAGGTGGAGATGGAGTTGGCGGTCAGGCAGTTCATCACCTCGGCGCGGGCCACCACGCCGCCCATCGACAGGCCGTTCCCGATGCCCTTGGCGAAGGTCAGGATGTCCGGCGGCCCGGCCTGGGCGTGCGCCTGCCAGCCCCAGAAGTGCTCGCCGGTGCGGCCCCAGCCGGTCTGCACCTCGTCGGTGATCCACAGGATGCCGTGCCGGTCGAGCACCTCCTTGAACGCGGCAAGCAGCCCGTCCGGGCCGGAGGTGAAGCCGCCCACGCCCTGGATCGGCTCGGCGATGAGCGCGGCGACCGTGCCGCCCGCCTGGCCGAGCACGTCCTGCAGGTCCTCGACGCACGCGGCGGTGAACTCGGCGTCCGTCAGGTGCGCGTAGGGCCCGCGGGTGCGCACCCCGCCGTGCACGTACAGCGTCTGCAGCGGCGACAGGCTGGTCGGCGACCAGGACGCGTTGCCGGTGATGCCGATCGCCGAGAACGACCGGCCGTGGTAGCTGTTGCGCAGCGCCAGCACCTGGTTGGAGCGGCGGTAGGTGGTGGCCAGCAGCAGCGCGGTGTCGTTGGCCTCGGTGCCGGAGGTGGTGAAGAACACCCGCGCGTCGGGGATCCCGGACAACCGGGCGATGCGCTCGGCCAGGTCCACCGCCTGCCGGCTGAGATAGAGCGTCGAGGTGTGCAGGATCCGCCCGGCCTGCGCGGTGATCGCGGCGGTCACCTCGGGCAGCGCGTGCGCCGTCATCGTGGTGAGGATGCCGCCGAAGAAGTCCAGGTAGCGGGTGCCCTCCGCGTCCCAGACGTAGCGGCCCTCGCCGTGCGTCAGCTCGATCGGGCGGGCGTAGTAGGTGGCCAGCCAGTCCGGCAGCACCGCGCGGTGGCGGGCGTGCAGGGTGGCGTGGGCGCTCTCGGTCTCGGTGGCCATCGGCTCAGGCCTCCGTCAGGTCGCCGTACGCGTCCGGCCTGCGGTCCCGGTAGAACGCCCAGGTCTGCCGGACCTCCTCGATGAGGCCGAAGTCCAGGTCGCGCACCAGGAGTTCCTCCTTGGTGTCGGAGGCGGTGCCGTCGACGAACTGGCCGCGCGGGTCGACGAAGTAGCTGGTGCCGTAGAAGTCGTTGTCGCCGTACGGCTCCTGGCCGACGCGGTTGATCGCGGCGATGAAGTACTCGTTGGCGACGGCCGCGGCGGGCTGCTCCAGCTGCCACAGGTACGCGGACAGGCCGCGGCTGGTGGCCGACGGGTTGTAGACGAGCTGGGCGCCGGCCAGGCCCAGCGCGCGCCAGCCCTCCGGGAAGTGGCGGTCGTAGCAGATGTACACGCCGATCCGGCCGACGGCGGTGTCGAACACCGGCCAGCCCAGGTTGCCGGGCTTGAAGTAGTACTTCTCCCAGAAGCCCTTGACCTGCGGGATGTGGTGCTTGCGGTACTTGCCGAGGTAGGAGCCGTCGGCGTCGATCACCGCGGCGGTGTTGTAGTAGAAGCCGGACTGCTCGATCTCGAAGACCGGCACGACGATCACCATGCCCGTCTCCCGGGCCAGGTCCTGCATCCGCCGCACGGTCGGCCCGTCGGGCACCGGCTCGGCCCACTTGTAGTGCTCGGCCTCCTGCACCTGGCAGAAGTAGGGGGCGTTGAACACCTCCTGGAAGCCGATCACCTTGGCGCCCTGCGCGGCCGCCGCGCGGGCGTGTTCCTCGTGCTTGGCGATCATCGACTCGGTGTCGCCGGTCCAGGTGGCCTGAACGAGTGCGGCACGCACGACATTGCTCATGAGCAGCTCCTCTGACGCGGCAGCACGTCGGGTCCGGTTCTACGCACGTAGACCCCTGTCGTGGGGACGAACGTAGAAGCGCCGGTCCCACTCTGACAAGAGTGCGGCCGTTACCACCCGAAGACGTTTCGGTTTCCCACCCGCCCGACCCATTCGGCGGCCTCCCACCCGGACTCCACGTCAACCCGCCCTGACCTGCGGGCCCGTTCCGGGGAGCCGGCCCGGCCGGCGGCCGAACGGGCGGGGGCGCCGCTGCCCGGACGCGTTCCGGTGTGCCGGCCGGTCGCGGACCGGGTATCCCCGCGGGTCAGGTGGTGGGGAGGCCGGCGCGGTGGAAGGCGGCGGTGAGGTCGTGGCGGCGGGAGGGGGAGATGTGGCCGGCGGCGGTGAGGAGGAGGGTGGTGAGGGCGGGCCGAAGGCGGGCCACGCCCGCGGCGGCCTCCGGGGGGCGGGTGCGGACGAGGGCGGCGAGGAGTTCGGTGCGGGCGGGGTCGGGGAGTGCGGCGGCCACGGCCGCGACGTCCTCGGCCGGACGGGAGACCACCTGCTGCAGCAGCGTGCGGCACTCGGCGTGGCGGCCGTGGACGGCCAGGGCGCGGGCGGCGTCCGCGAGCGCGCCCGCGGGCAGCACCGCCACTTCCCAGAGCAGGGTGGCCACGTCGGCCCCGTAGCCGGCCCGCTCCAACTCCCGTACGAGGTACGGCAGCCGCTCGGCCGGACCGGCCGCGGCCCGGCACAGCAGGACGTACGCCCCGCCGCCCTCCCCCGCGGCCCGCGCCTGCGCCAGCCGCGCGACGACGGCCCTGGCCTCCGCGCTCCACCGCGGGTCCTCCGCGGGCTGCGCCGGCCGCGGCGCCTGCGCGGCCGCCCCGGCGAACCGTGCGCCCCGCGGCGCGGGCGCGGCCGGCACCACCGGCACCTCCGCCCTCCCGCCGTCCCGCGCCTCTTGCGGCGCCCCGGCGAACCGCGCTCCTCGCGGCGCCCGCACCCCGCGCCCGTCGGGAGCCGTCCCGCCCTCCCCCGGCGCCTGCGGCGCCCCCGCGAACCGCGCACCTGCGGGCGCCGCCCCCTCCGTCGCGGCCGGAGGCGGCGGCCCACCCGCCTCCTCGTACGCCCCCGCGAACCGCGCTCCCCGTGGCCGCCCCTCCCCGCCCGCGCCGCCACCCTGACCGGGCCGCCCGACGTCCCGCCGGCTCCCGTCGCCGCCTGCGGCCCCACGCTCCTCTCCATCCCGACGCCCGCCCGCAGGCAGCACCCCTTCGTCAGCGGACCCGCCACCCAGCGCCGATGCGCGCGCCGACCCCGCCCAACTCCCGCCCGCAGGCGGCGCACCGTCACCGCTCCCTGGCCTGGGGGCCTCCGCGGACCACGGACCCCGACCCGAACCGGACCCGGGTTCCACCCGGGAACGGGCCCCGCCGGGCTCAGCACCTGACCGCGCCCAACTGCCGCTCGCAGGGCCGCCCGTGGCGGCGCCGGCCGCCTGATGGCCGGGGCGGGGCGAGGCTTCGCGGGGCCGGGACTGGAGGGAGAGGAGGCGGGTGTGGAGTTCGGCGCGGCGGGAGGCCGCCCTGCGGTGGTCGTCGCGGGTCCACGCGTGGAGAGCGGCGAGGCTCGCGGCGGACTCGGAGGAGGGGGCGGCGGACAGGACGCGTGCGGCGGCCTGGTGTTCGCGGCGCGCGGCGGCGTCCTCCTCCCGGAGGGCGGCGTCGAGGCGGGCGCGCAGGGAGGGTTCGGCGCCGGGGGCCGCGTCCCAGGTGGCCACCGCGGCCTGGTGCAAGGAGCGGGCGCGGGCGATCTCCGCGGGGCCGGGCACGCTGCCGTGCGCGGCGGCGGCGTCGTGCAGGACGGTGTGGACGACGTCCCACGGCGGCAGTTCCGCCCCGGCCTCGTAGGCCCGCGCGACGCCCGGCCGGCGGGCGGCGAACGCCCCGTACCAGCCCGGCTGCCCGCCGAGTGCCGCGACCAGGGACCTGAAGTAGCCGGTGAAGTCCGTCGTCACCCACGCATTGCACACCCGGCGCGTTACGAGGCTGCTACGGGGAGTTTTCGGCGGGCGCCCCGTCGACCGCCACCTCGGCAGGCAGACTTGCAAGGCTGACTTGCAAGTTTTCCTGTCGAAGTCCTACGGTGGCGGTATGCCCGACGAGACCCAGGCCCGCATCGCGGACGAGCTGACGACCGTGATCGCCCAGCTCACCCGCCGGTTGCGCGCGGCCTCCGCGCAGGAGGAGCTGACCCCGTCGCAGACCTCGGTGCTGAGCCGGCTCAGCCGCGAGGGGCCGGCGACGACCGCCGGCCTGGCCCGCAGCGAGCTGGTGCGCCCGCAGTCGATGCGGATGACGCTCGCCGCGCTGGAGGAGCGCGGCCTGGTCGCCCGCACCCCGGACCCGTCCGACGGCCGCCAGGTCGTCTTCACGCTGACCGAGACCGGCGTGCGCCTGCACGGCACCGGCCGCCGCAACCGCCGCAGCTGGCTGGCGGACGCCATCGAGGACGAACTCAGCCCGGCCGAGCAGCGCCTGCTGACCGAGGCGGTGCCGCTGCTGCAGCGACTGGTGTCCTGGTGACGCAGCAGACCGCGGCGAGCACCTGGACCACCGGCGGGACCGACCACTCCGCCGCGCGGGGCGGTTTCGGCCCGAAGCTGGTCGTCCCGCTGATGCTGGGCTCGGTCCTCAACCCCATCAACTCGACGATGATCGCCACCGCCCTGGTCGCGATCGGCGGCACCTTCCACACGGGCGCGGCCGGCACCGCGTGGCTGGTGTCCTGCCTGTACCTGGCGAGCGCCGTGGGCCAGCCCACGATGGGCCGCCTCGCGGACCGGCTCGGGCCGCGCCGGGTGTTCCTGGCCGGGCTGGTGATCGTCGGCGCCGCGGGCGTGGTCGGCGCGGTGGCGCCGGCCCTGGGCTGGCTGATCGTCTCCCGCGTGCTGCTCGGCATCGGCACCTCGGCCGCGTATCCGGCGGCGATGGCGCTGCTGCGGGCGCACTCGCAGCGCATCGGGGTGCCGACGCCCCGGACGGTGCTCGGGCTGCTCTCCCTCGCGGGCCTGTCCAGTGCCGCGGTCGGCCCGGTGCTGGGCGGCGTGCTCGCCGCGACGCTCGGCTGGCGCGCGGTCTTCGCGGTGAACGTCCCGCTGGCCGCGATCGGCTTCGTCCTGGCCGCGCTCTGGCTGCCCGGCGGCCGCGCGACCACGGCCCCGCTGCCCGCGCCGCGGGACGCGGGCGCACCGCGGCCAGCGACGGCGTCCCGGAGGGTCACGGCCGGCCTCGACCCGGTGGGCATCGTGCTGTTCGCCGCGGTGCTGACCGCCCTGATGCTGTTCCTGATGCGGCTGGACGCGCCGCCGTGGCCGCTGCTGGCGCTGGCCGCGGTGCTGGGCGCCGCCCTCACCCGGTGGGAGCTGCGCCGCACCGCGCCCTTCCTGGACCTGCGGATGCTCGCCCGCAACCGCGCGCTGTCCCTGACGTATCTGCGGCACGGCCTGACGTACCTGGTCATCTACTGCGTGATGTACGGCTACGCGCAGTGGCTGGAGGAGGCGCACGGCATGTCGTCCGCGGACGCCGGGCTGATCATGCTGCCGATGTCGGTGGCGGCGATGGCGACGTCGCTGCTCGGCGCGCGGACCCGGGGCATCAGGGCCCCGCTGACCGTGTCCGCGGTGCTGCTGGCCGGCGGCGGCGTGGTGCTGCTGGCGGCCGGCCACACCACGCCGGCGTTCGCGCTCGCCGCGGCCGGCGCGCTGTTCGGGCTGCCCCAGGGGCTTTCCTCGACCGGCAACCAGGCCGCCGTCTACGCGCAGGCGCCGGCCGGCGAGACCGGCAGCGCGGCCGGCCTGCAGCGCACCGCCCAGTACCTGGGCGCGATCACCGCAGCCGCGCTGATCGGCCTGTTCTACGGGCAGCGCGCCACCGACTCCGGTCTGCACGCCATGGCCCTGACGTCCGGCCTGCTGGCCGTCGCGGTCCTGCTGCTGACCGTCCTCGACCGGTCGCTGCGCACCTCGCGCTACCGGCCCTGATCCCCCCGACCCCCGAGTTCCCCCACACCCCCCACGGTTCCTTCCCCTCCCAACCCCCTTCGGAGTGTTCCGCACATGAGCGTCACCACCCTCGACCCCCGTACCGCGCTGGTCGTCATCGACCTTCAGCAGGGCATCGTCGGCCTGGACACCGTCCACCCCGCCGGCGAGGTCGTCGCCCGCAGCGCCGAGCTGGCCGCGGCCTTCCGCGAGCGCGGCCTGCCCGTCGTGCTGGTCAACGTGGCCGGGGTCGCGCCCGGCCGCACCGACGGCGGCCCCGGCGGCGCCGTCAGCTTCCCCGAGGGCTGGACCGAGCTGGTCAAGGAGCTGGACCGGCAGCCCGGCGACCTCACCGTCACCAAGCACCAGTGGGGCGCCTTCTCCGGCACCTCGCTGGACCAGGACCTGCGCCGCCGCGGCGTGACCCAGATCGTGCTGACCGGCATCTCGACGAGCATCGGCGTGGAGTCGACGGCCCGTTTCGCCCACGAGCTCGGCTACCACGTCACCGTCGCCACCGACGCGGTGACCGACACCGACCCCGCGGCGCACGACCACGCCGTGGGCACGATCTTCCCGCGGCTCGGCGAGACCGGCAGCACGGCGGACGTCCTCGCCCTGCTGCCCGCGCCCGCCGCGGCCTGAACGACCCCGCCGGGTGCGGCGGTTCCGCCCGCTCCGGGCAGAGCCGCCGCACCCTGACGTCCGGGTGCGGCCGGCCGGTCCCGCCGGAACCCGCTCGGTCCCGGACGCCGGGTCCCGCCCGGCCGGACACGGCCTACGGCGCGGGGCTGACCACCGCCGCCGCGCCGCCGCCCCGGCGTACCGGTTCCGCGGCGGCCAGCCACCGGCCGTCCGGCAGCCGCTGGACGCCGGTGGCCGCGCCGATCTCCGGGTTCAGCGTGAAGTGGTGGCCGATCGCCTCCAGGGAGCCCTTGAGCGGGCTGTCCCACAGGCCCGGTTCGAGTTCGGTGGATGCGGCGTTGCGCTGGCTGGCGCGCGGCGCGGCGATGGCGTCCACCAGCGGCAGCCCGCGGTCGACGTGCTCGGTGAGCACCTGCAGCACCGTGGTGATGATCGTCGCGCCGCCCGGGGAGCCGATCGCGAAGTCCGGCTGCCCGTCCTTGAGCACGATCGTCGGTGAGATCGAGGACCGCGGCCGCTTGCCGGGCCCGGGCAGGTTCGGGTCGTGCACGGCCGGGCTGGCGGGCACGAACGAGAAGTCGGTCAGCTCGTTGTTGAGCAGGAACCCGCGGCCGGGCACGGTGATCGCGCTGCCGCCGGTCTGCTCGATGGTCAGGGTGTAGGCGACGACGTTGCCCCACTTGTCGGCGACGGTCAGGTGCGTGGTGTTCTCGCCCTCGTAGGTGGTCGGCGCGGCGGCACCCGTGGTCCCGCAGGATGTGGGGTGCGCCGGGTCGCCCGGGGCGAGCGGGCTGGTCAGCACCGCGTCGTCCTTGATCAGGCAGGCGCGCGCGTCGCCGAACCGCTTCGACGTCAGCGCGGCCGTCGGCACCTGCTCGAACGCCGGGTCGCCGACCCAGCGGCCGCGGTCGGCGAACGCGATCCGGCTCGCCTCGATGTAGTGGTGCAGGTACTGCGCCTGCGAGGCGCCGGCGAGGTCGGTGTGCTCCAGGATGTTCAGCGCCTCGGCGACGGTGGTGCCGCCGGACGAGGACGGCGCCGGCCCGTAGACGTCCAGGCCCCGGTAGGTGGTGTGGGTGGGGTCCTGCACCTTGGTGCCGTAGGACGCCAGGTCGGCGGCGGTCATGTCGCCGGTGCGCACCACGCGGGTGGCGGCCGGGTCGACGGGGGGATTGCGGACGGTGCGCACGATGTCGGCGCCGATGTCGCCGTGGTAGATCGCGCCGATGCCCTTGGCGCCCAGCTCCTGGTAGGTGCGGGCGAGGGCGGGGTTGCGCAGCACCGACCCGACGGCCGGCGGCTGCCCGCCCGGCAGGAACAGCGCGGCGGTGGCCGGGAAGTCCTTGAAGCGGTCCTGGTTGGCCGCGGTCTGGGAGTTGAACGTGGCGTCCACGGTGAAGCCGTCGCGGGCGATGCGCTCCGCGGGCTTGAGCACCTCGCCCAGCGACCGGCTGCCCCAGTGGTCCAGGGCGGTCTGCCAGGTGGCCGCGGTGCCGGGCACGCCCACGCTGCGGCCGCTGGTGACCGCGTCGGCGAAGGCCAGCGGCTGCCCGTTCTCGACGAACAGCTGGTCGGTGGCGCTGTGCGGCGCGGTCTCCCGGCCGTCGACGGTGAACACCTGGTGGCGGTGGGCGTCGTAGTACACGAAGTAGCCGCCCCCGCCGATGCCGGAGGAGTACGGCTCGGTGACGCCGAGCGCGGCGGCGGTGGCCACGGCCGCGTCGACCGCGTTGCCGCCGCGGCGCAGCACCTCGATGCCGGCCGCGGTCGCGTCGGCGTCGACGCTGGTCACGGCTCCGCCGTAGCCGACCGCCAGCGGGCTCTTGGCGGGCGACGCGGGCGCGGGGTGCGCGGGGGCGGCCGGGGACGCGGCGTTGACGGCGTTGACGGCGTTGACGGCGTTGGCGGCGTTGGCGGCGTTGGCGGAGCTCGCGCCGATCAGCGCCGCGGCCGTCGCGAGGACGGCGACCGCGGCGGCCGTGCGCCGGGGCCTGCGGGGTGTCCGCGACGCCTGCGACGCGGGGCGTCCGGCGGCCGCAGGGACTGTCCGTAAGGCCGGGGATCCGGCAAGGGTGCGGAAGGAGTTGCGCGGTGCCGATGGTGTCCGTGGATCGGGTTTCTGGGACGTCATGGTCTCAGCCTCCACTCGACGAGCGTCCGGGCAGCGTAACCTCACCGCACCCGTCTCGTCAGGCACACGTCAACCGCCGGAGAGGACGCCGCGGTCGAACACCGCTACGATGCCCCGCCATGAGCGACGATGTACGCAACCTCGTACTTGCCCTCGCGGCCCTGGTCATCGGCGCGGTCATCGGCTGGTTCGCCCGCAGCTACGTGTGGCGGCGCCGGCTGGACCGCAAACAGCGGTTCTTCGGCCTGCCGAAGGACTCGGAGTGCCTGCTGGTGGTCCCGCGCGACCCCGGCGCCCGCGGCTGGAGTCTGGCCCGGCACGACGCCTTCGCACTGCTGGAGCTGTCCGCGGTGATCCAGGAGTGCGGCGCGCACGCCGAGGTGCTGGCGCACGACACGTCCTGGCAGGGTTTCGGCGCCCGCACCGAGTTCTGCATCGGCGGCCCGGCGGCCAACCTGCGGCTGGCCGCCCACGTGCGGTCGATGCTGCCCGGCGTCGACATCAACACCGAGGCGACCTCGGGTCCCGAGCAGGGTGCGATCACCGTCGGCAACGACACCTACCGGCTGGACAAGGGCGCGGTGGAGTACGTGCTGCTGGCCCGCCTCGCGGCGGCCGGTGACACGGGCAACGACCGCCCGGTCTTCCTCTCCTCCGGCCAGCGCGGCATCGCCAACCAGGCCGCGGTCCGCTACCTGGCCCGGCACCACGCGCGGCTGGCCCGCAAGCACGGCGTGGACGGCACCTTCTGCCTGCTGCTGCGGGTGGTCAACTCCCAGGCCTACGGCTCCGACGTCGTCGAGCTGGTCGCCGACGTGACGAAGGCGGCCACCACCCCGCCGAAGATCAAGAGTCAGCGAGACCGATCACCAGCCACATGACGGCGGCCCCTGCCACGGTGCACATCAACGTGGTCCGCGACGGATGCGGGCTGTGCGCCTCGGGCAGGATGTCGGACGTGGCCAGATAGAGCAGGAAGCCGGCGAAGAAGCCGAGGTAGAGGCCGAGCAGGCCGGCCGGAATGGTGAAGGCGAGCGTGATCGCGGCGCCCGCCACCGGGGCCAGGGCGTCGGCGCCCAGCAGCAGCTGGGCCCGGCGCCTGTCGTTCCCGTAGAGCCGCATGATCGTGTAGGTGTTGAAGCCGTCGGCGAAGTCGTGCGCGACGACCGCGATGGCCACCGCGGTCCCGACGGTGTCGCCGGCCTGGAAGGCGGCGCCGATCGCGAAGCCGTCCATGACGCTGTGCCCGACGAGCGCGGCGGCCGCGGCCAGGCCGATGCCCTTGACCGGGTCGTGGGCGTGCCCGTGGACGTGCGTGTGGGAGGCGTACTCGCCCTCGTGGGCGCGGTGGACGGCGACCGACCGCTCGACCACGTGCAGTGCCAGGAAGCCCAGGACGAACATCAGCAGGGCGGCGGGCACCCCGAACACCTCGTGCGGCTGGTTGTGGAGCGCCTCCGGAAGCAGGTCGAAGCCGACGACACCGAGCATGAGGCCGGCGGCCAGACCGAGCACGAGATGGCGGCGGTCACCGATGTGCTGTGCGACTACGCCGCCGACGAGGGTCATCGCGAAGGCGCACGCGGCTATCAGGACCGGCATGGGGACATGATCCATGACGCCGCGTGCGCTCGCTACTCAGGGTCGCCTTACCCCCTGTGACTTCACACGCGGTGACCGCGCCCGTGCCCTGCGACCCGGGCCAGCACGGCCTCGGCCATGGCCTGCTCGCCGAGCGCGTTGGGGTGCGCGGGCCCGGCGGGGGCGGCCGGCACCAGCGGCTCGATCCAGCGGGTACCGGGCGCCGTGCACATGTCGTGGCCGACGGTGGGCGTGTAGGTGTCGACGTACTCGTCGCCGTGCACCAGCGCCTCGACCCGCAGCATCGCGTTCAGCTTCTTCTCGGTGTCCCGCAGGTAGGGGAAGTCGCCGGCGGCGAACGGCACGACCGGCGACGTGCAGGGCACGCCGTCGTCGGGCAGCAGGTCGGGGTAGCCGACCACGACGACCCGGGCGCGCGGCGAGCGCTGGTGGATGGCCCGCAGCACGTCGGAGACCTTGGGCGCGGCCTTCAGGACGTTGAGGGTGAGCTGGTCGATCCCGCCGGCGCCGAAGTGGTCCTTGCAGGGGCTGCCCAGCGGGTTGGTCGCGGTGAGCCCGGCGCAGGCGGCGATGATCGAGCCGAAGCCGATGTCGTTGCCGCCGATCTGCAGGGTGACCAGGGTGGTGCCGTGGTCCAGCGCGTCCAGCTGCGGCCCGTTGGTGCCCTGCGGCTTCCACATCTCCGCGGTGGTGGCGCCGCCGCAGCTGACGTCGGTGAAGTCCGCGACGTGGTCGGCCGCGGCCACCAGCGACGGGTAGTTGTGGTTCGAGCGCTCGCAGTTCGCGTCGACCTGGGTGGGTATGGCCGGGCCCGAGGTGTAGGAGTCGCCGAGGGCGACGTAGCGGGTCTGGGCGCCCTGGCCCTGGGAAGCCGCCGCGGGGCCGGCCATCGCGGCGGTCAGCGCGAGGGCGCCGCCGAGCGCCACGGCGCCCAGGCACGCGGCGCGTCCGGCGGACGGCTGCTTCGCCTCCCCGCGCGCCGCCGCGGCCCCCGCGCCGTCCCCGCCACCCTGTCCCCGGCGCGCGCCGGTGCTGCTCCCTGAGGCCATCGGGCCCTCCCCTGTTCCCCACGTGTGTGCTGTTGTGCGGCGCCGGATACCGGCGCCGATGAGGATCAAGGCTCGGGGTGCGGTGTGACGCGTGTCAATGGGTAGGACGGCCGGATGTTACCGGGCAGTCGCCCGGCGTGCATCCCGGCGTTTTTTGCCGGTGCGAGTTCCGTGTCGGCGGTCGAATCCCGGGCATCCGCACAGATGAGGAGGTGCCGAAATGACCGGATATGACCACCATGCCGTGCAGCTCGCCGTCACGAACGACTACCTTGTCGGGATCGGCCCGCTGGTCCTCGGCATTTGCATCGTGGGCCTGCTGATCGCGGCCGTCTGGTTCGGCCGCAGGCGCAGTGCCGGTGAGCCCCCGGTTCCGCGCGGGACCAGGGCGCGGTCGGGCGCCTGGCAGGCTCCGAACGAAGCTCCGCCGCGCGAGGGCGAGGTCTCGGACCACGGCCCGGGACACCAGGAGGAAGGCCCGCGCAGCCACGAGTCGCGGCGCCCTGTGCCGAACGAGGTTCCGCGGGACGGGCGCCGGCGCTTCCCGCACGAGATCAACTACTCCGGGGTCAGTGAGGGCCGCACCCGCACCACGCGGCGCCGTCACAGCGGCCCGAACTGGGACTGAGAGGCAGGAACGGACCGTCAGGCAGAGCACGGCAGCAGGACCTGATCCCCCCACGGAGGCGCTCCCTCCCGCGACACGCGGGAGGGAGCGCTCACGTCCTGGCTCCGGCTCATGTCCTGGCTCCGGGGGATCCGGTCACGCGGCGGCCATGCGGCGGCCGTCAGGTCACCGGGGACTGACCGTGGTCAGCGGCGTGTTGACCAGCTTGCGGGCCGCGGCCGCGATCGCGTCGGCGTTGATGCCTGCGGCGTGCATCTGCTGGTCGGGGGTGGCGGAGCCGGGCATGGTGTGGACGGCGAGCCGGGTCAGCAGCGGCATGGGGTGGCCGTTGCCGAACGACTCCAGCACCGCGTCGGACAGCCCGCCCTCGGGGTGGTGGTCCTCGGCGACGACGAAGCGCCCGGTGATCTCGGCCGCCTCGCGCAGCGTCTGCATGTCGACCGGCTTCACCGAGTACAGGTCGATCACCCGCGCCCGGGTGCCGTCGGCGATCAGCTGGTCGGCGGCGGCCAGCGCCTCGTGCAGGGTGACGCCCGCGCCGATCAGGGTCACCTGGTCGTCCGGGGCGGACCGCAGCACCTTGCTGCCGCCGAGCGGGAACTCCTCGTCGGGCGGGTAGATCACCGGGGTGCTGCCGCGGGTGGTGCGCAGGTAGCCGATGCCGTGGTGGCCGGCGAGCCCGGCGACCAGCCTGGCGGTCTGGTTGGCGTCGCACGGGTACAGCACCGTGCTGCCGTGCAGCGTCCGCATCATGGCCAGGTCCTCCAGGGCCATCTGCGACGGGCCGTCCTCGCCGATCGAGACCCCGGCGTGCGAGCCGACGACCTTCAGGTCGCTGCGGCTGATCGCCGCCATCCGCAGGAAGTCGTGCGCGCGGGTCAGGAACGCGGCGAACGTCGAGGCGTACGGCAGCCGGCCGCAGACCCCGACGCCGACCGCGGTGGCGACGAGCTGCTGCTCGGCGATGTAGCACTCGATGTACCGCTCGGGGTGCGCCTTGCCGAACACCCCGGCGCGGGTCGAGTCGCCGACCTCCCCGTCGAGCACCACCACGTCCTCGCGGCGGGTGCCCAGCACGGCCAGCGCCTCGCCGAAGGCGTCACGGGTGGCGACCTGGTCGCCGAGGCGGTAGCGGGGCAGCGGCGCGGCGGGGTCGCCGCCGAGCGTCGGGCGACGGGCCGGCTCCGGCGGCTGCACGTGCACCCGCAGGTGGCGGACGCCGCCCAGCTCGCGGATGGCCTCCTCGGGGTGCGGCAGCGGCTTGCCGTGGAAGCCCTCCTTGTTCTCCACCTCGGCCACCCCGCGGCCCTTGCGGGTGCGGGCGATGATCGCGGTGGGCGCGCCGCGGGTGGCGGCGGCCTCGGTCATGGCCTGGTCGACGGCGGCGACGTCGTGCCCGTCGACCTCCACGGTGTGCCAGCCGAACGCGCGGATCCGGCGGGCGTAGGAGTCCAGGTCCCAGCCGTGCCGGGTCGGGCCGCGCTGGCCGAGCCGGTTGATGTCGAGGAGCGCGGTGAGGTTGTCCAGGCCCTCCGTGCCGGCCATCTCCAGCGCCTCCCACACCGAGCCCTCGGTCAGCTCGCTGTCGCCGCACAGCACCCAGGTGCGGTACGGCAGGTCGTCCAGCCGCTTGCCGGTCAGCGCCACGCCGACGCCGATGGGCAGGCCCTGGCCCAGCGACCCGGTGGCCACGTCCACCCACGGCAGCTTCGGCGTGGGGTGCCCCTCCAGCCGGCTGCCGAACCTGCGGTACGTGGTGAGCAGCTCCTCCTCGCTGACGGCGCCGACCGCCACGTACGCGGCGTACAGCAGCGGCGAGGCGTGCCCCTTGGAGAAGATCAGGTGGTCGTTGCCGGGCGCGGCGGGATCGTCGAAGTCGTAGTGCAGGTGGCGGGCGAGCAGCACGGCGGTCAGCTCCGCCGCGGACATCGAGGAGGTCGGGTGCCCGGAGCCGGCCGCCGCCGCGGCGCGTACCGCGTCGACCCGCAGCTGCTGCGCGAGTTCGGCGATCTGGGCGTCGTTCAGGACGCGGTCCTGGGTGGCCGTGCTGTTCATGAGGGGTGCTCTCCGTTCGCTCGGCAGGCGTCGGGCCCGAGGTCCGGCACGTCTCCCTGAGCGGCTGCCCGGGCAGCGGAGGGACAAACGGGACACCCTCGGTGCCCGAGGACTCGGGGCGGGAGGGCTCAGCGCCCGGAGGGCTCAGTGCCGGAGGGCTCAGTGCCGGAGGACCTTCGCCAGGAACGCGCGGGCCCGCTCGGTGCGCGGCTCCGCGAAGAACTCCTCCGGCGGCCCCTCCTCGACGATCCGGCCGTCGGCCATGAAGACCACCCGGTCCGCGGCGGAGCGGGCGAAGCCCATCTCGTGGGTGACCACGACCATGGTCATGCCCTCCGCCGCCAGCTGCCGTATGACCTCCAGCACCTCGTTGATCATCTCCGGGTCGAGCGCGGAGGTCGGCTCGTCGAAGAGCATCACCTTGGGGCTCATCGCCAGCGCCCGGGCGATCGCGACGCGCTGCTGCTGGCCGCCGGACAGCTGCCGCGGGTACTTGCCGTCGTGCCCGACCACGCCGACCCGGTTCAGCAGGTCGCGGGCGTCGCGCTCGGCGTCGGCCTGGTGGTGCCCGCGGATCCGGCGCGGGGCGAGGGTGACGTTCTCCAGGACCGTGTGGTGCGCGAAGAGGTTGAAGGACTGGAAGACCATGCCGATCTGGGCGCGCAGGCGGGCCAGTTCGTGGCCGCCGGCGGGCAGCGGCTCGCCGTCGATGGTGATGGTGCCGGAGTCGACGGTTTCCAGCCGGTTGACGGCGCGGCACAGCGTGGACTTCCCGGCGCCGGACGGCCCGATGACCGCCACGACCTCGCCGCGGTGCACCGTCAGGTCGATGTCGCGCAGCACGTGCTGGCCGCCGAAGGTCTTGTTGACCCCGGCGAGCCGGATCAGCGGCTCGGTGCGGCCGGATATGGGCATCGCCTCGGCCGGGTTCAGCCGAGGATGCGGTTGACCAGGGTGTCCCGCTCGGTCTGCGGGATGGCGGTCCAGCGCATGCCGCGCAGGGCGCCTTCGAGGGCCAGCAGGGTATGGGTGCAGGCGTCCTCGGGAAGGTCGGGCCGGATCTTCTCGAAGGCCCGGCCGGAGCCGAGGCGGCGCAGTTCGACCGCGTCGCCCACGCCTGCGCGGCGCAGCCGGTCGGCCAGCACCGCCCCGATGTTAGGAAGCTGCTGAAGGGAGTCCACGTCGAGCCTCCGGGTTCAAGCCGTTGCAAGAGGGTGCGCTTCGCGCCATGATGCACGGTCCCGCCGGTGCCCCGGGGCGAACGGGCCTGACACGCCCGTGGCCATCCCCCACCGTGATGACGCGGCGTCACCACCGACTGACGCCAGTGCACTAATCCGCCACGCCCGCCCCCGACTTCCGCAGCCCCCCGCGCCCTCCACGGGGGGCGCGCACCGGCCCGCCTCACGCCCCCGTCAGTCCGCAGTGCCCCATGTCGGACCTCCTGCTCACTCCCTCCGCGGACGACCTCGTCCCTCGGCCGGCCACTCCGGGAGCTCGTGCGTCAGTCCTCTGTGCCCAAAATCGGACCTCCTGCTCACTCCCTCCGCGGACGACCTCGTCCCTCGGCCGGCCACTCCGGGAGCTCGTGCGTCAGTCCTCTGATGCCTCCGCGTGGGCCTGGGAGAGTTCGGGGCTGCCGGACTCGGCCCAGGCGTGGCCGAGGGCGACGGTGTCGATCTCGCGGCCGGAGGAGAGGCGGATCACCGGGTGGCCGTCGGGCCAGACCTGCCAGGCGGCGCCGGGGACGGAGTGCAGGATCACCGTGCCCAGGTAGAGGCCCGCGTCGTTGCCGAGCCAGCTCATCACGTCGGGGTCGTCGCGCCAGCTCGGCACGAGCTGGTCGAGCGCGCTCAACGACGCAGCGGAGTTGTCGAGTTCGACACCGTAGTGGCCGGCGCGCTCGCGCAGCAGTTCGCACTCGCCCAGGAGTTCGGCCACCGACGCCGGATCGCGGTGACCACCCGTGCCCGCCACGGCGAACCAGGTCGGCATCGCGTGCCGCTCGCGCCACTTGCCGAGGAAGGGGATGTCCATACCGCCCAGCGTGGCACCCGGGGTGCGCCGCGACCACAGGGCGCGCGGGACGGGTCGCGCGCGCCCCGTCCCGTCCCTTCCCGTTCCGGCCGGGGCCGCTCAGACGTCGAGGTCGACGACGACCGGCGCGTGGTCCGACGCGCCCTTGCCCTTGCGCTCCTCGCGGTCCACGTACGCGTCCGAGACCGCCTTGGCGAACGGCTCGTTGCCGTACACCAGGTCGATCCGCATGCCGCGGTTCTTGGGGAAGCTGAGCTGGCGGTAGTCCCAGTAGGTGTACGGGCGGTCGTACTTCAGCGGGCGCGGCACCACGTCGTCCAGCCCGGAGCCGCGGAGCGCGGCGAGCGCCGCCCGCTCCGGCTCGGTGACGTGCGTCTGGCCCTCGAAGAACGCGGTGTCGAAGACGTCCTCGTCGGTGGGGGCGACGTTGTAGTCGCCGAGGATCGCGAACGGGCGCCCGCCCGCGGCATCCTCAGCGGTGGCCACCCGCAGCGCCTCCAGCCAGGCCAGCTTGTAGGTGTAGTGGGCGTGGCCGATCTCCCGGCCGTTCGGCACGTACACCGACCACAGCCGGACCGGGCCGCAGGTCGCGGAGACCGCGCGGGGCTCCTGGACGCCCTCGTACTCCGGACCGCCGGGCAGGCCGGACACCACGTCCTCCAGTCCCACCCGGGAGACCAGCGCCACGCCGTTCCACCGGCCGTCGGCGTTGACGGCGGCCTCGTAGCCGATGGCGCGCAGCTCGTCGTGCGGGAACTGCTCCTGGGTGCACTTGGTCTCCTGCAGGCACAGGACGTCCGTCCCGGTGCTCTCCAGCCAGGCCAGCAGCCGGGGCAGGCGGACGGTGACGGAGTTGATGTTCCAGGTCGCGATGCGCATGTCCCTCAACCTAGCGGCTCGGTCCGACAGTCCGGGTACGACGGGGTGTCATGCCTGGTCACCGGGGGCCAGCCGGACGTGCTCGGCGCCGCCCAGCTCGCCGATCTGCCGGTCGTAGATGGGCCGGGCCAGGTCGGTGAGCAGCGCGTCGTGCACGTCGACGCTGCGGCGCGGGGCGACCTCGCGGACGTAGTCGATGACCTCGGAGATCTTGTTCCACGGTGCCATCACCGGCAGCAGCAGGGTGTCGACCGGGACGCCGGGCACGGTCAGCGCGTCACCGGGGTGGAACACCGATCCGTCGACGAGGTAGCCGACGTTGGTGATCCGCGGGATGTCGGGGTGGATCACCGCGTGCAGCTGCCCGTGCACCTGCACCTCGAAGCCCGCCGCGGTGAAGGCGTCGCCCTCGCCGACGGTGTGCACCCGGCCGGGGAACGCCGCGGAGACCTGGTCGGCCACGCTGGCCAGCGTCCACAGCTCGGCGGCCGGGTTGGCGTCGAGGCCGGTGCGCAGCCGCTCCTCGTTGAAGTGGTCGGGGTGCTCGTGGGTGACGAGGATCGCGTCGGCGCCGGCCGCCGCGTCCGGCTCGCTGAAGGTGCCGGGATCGATGACGAGCGTCCGCCCGTCCTTCTCCAGCCGCACGCAGGAGTGCAGTTTCTTGGTCAACTTCATGGCACCCATCTTCCTACGGGTGTCAGTCGCCCGCAGTCTCCTGCTCGATCACCGGACGCGCCGCGTCCACCGCCGCCTGGGCGGCGGGCAGGCCGCAGTAGACGGCGGTGTGCAGCAGCGCCTCCTCTATCTCGGCCGGGGTCAGGCCGTTGCGCAGCGCGGCGCGGGTGTGGTCGGCCAGGTCGCCGAGCCGGCCGAGCGCGGTCAGCACGGACAGGGTGAGGAAGCTGCGGGTGCGGCGGTCCAGGCCGGGCCTGCTCCACACCTCGCCCCAGCCGAACCGGGTGGCGAACGCGTCGAAGCCGGCGCCGAAGCCCTCGGCGCGGGCCTGCGCGGCGTCCACCTCGGCGTCGCCGACCAGTTCCCGGCGGATCCGCAGCCCCTCGGCGTAGCGGTCGGGTGCCGTGGGCGCGCCGGACGGCAGCGCGGGCGGGCGCGGCGGCACCGGCGGCGGCGCGGGGGCGAACGGCGCGGACGGCACCGTGCGGTCCCACGCGGTGTCGAAGTGCCGGGCGAGCAGGTCGCCGACGGCTGCCGGCTCCTCGACGGGCGCGAGGTGGCCGGTGGCGGGGACGACGGCCAGGCGCGCGTCGGGGATGCCGGCGACCAGCATCCGGGCGTCGGCCGGCGGCGTCTCGGTGTCGTCGGCGCCGGCCACGACGAGCGTCGGCACGGTGATGCCGCCGAGCGACTCGCGGATGTCGAACGCGGCGAGCGCCTCGCAGGCCGCGACGTAGCAGGCGGTGTCGGTGGTGCCGACCATCTGCACCGCCCACTCGGTGATCGCCGGCTGGGTGGCCAGGAACGCCTCGGTGAACCAGCGCTCCGGTGTGGCCTGCGCGGTGCGCTCCAGGCCGTTGGCGCGGACCACGACGCCGCGCTGCCGCCAGGTGTCGGCGGTGGCGTAGCGGGCCGCGGCCGAGACCAGGGCGAGCGCGGCGACCCGGTCGGGCCGCAGCAGCGCCAGCCGGGCGCCGATGGCCGCGCCGAGGCCGCAACCGGCGTACCCGAAGCTGTCGATGCCCTCGTCGTCCAGCACGGCCAGCAGGCGCCGCGCCAGGTCGTCGACGGACGCGGCGGGCTCGGCGGGCGCGCCGCCGTGGCCCGGCAGTTCGTACCGCAGCACCCGCCAGGTACCGGTGAGCACCGGGAGTTGGCGGTCCCACATGTGCCAGGTGGCGCCCAGGGCCGGGCCGAGGACCACCACCGGCGCGTCGTCGGGCCCGTCGAAGCGGTACTGCAGCGGCGGCTGGAGCAGATCGTCACGGTCGTCGTACAGGTCGTGACCGTCGGCGTACGTGGTGGCGTACGTACCGGACCCGGCAGCAGTCATATCGGTCGTCTCGCTCATCGGCTCACACGCTACCCAGGGATCGGGGGACGGCAACAGACGGGTAGGGGCGGGGGCCCGCGGCCGCGCGCCGGTCCGCCCGCCGGCACGCGCCGACTCCCTTGCGGGCGGCGTCAGTTGCCGCGGAAGCCGTGCTGGAAGTTGACGGTGGAAACCACGTACACGGTGGGGACGTCGGGGTCGCGCAGGTCCACGCTGATGGCGTGGTCGGGCTTGTCGCCGGGTTTGTGCATGCTGATGCCGGCCCACGGGCCGGGCCCGGTGAACGTCCAGTGCGCCGCCCGGGCCTGGGCCGCGGTGATGTCGGACGCGCCGGCGTGCAGCGCCTCGCGGCTGGTGCCGACCTTGGCCAGGAAGGTGTCGAGCCCGCCCGCGGTGGTGGTGAACTGCGTGTACAGCACGCTGGTGTCCCAGGAGTTGGTCTCCAGGTAGCCGACGTGCGCGGCACCGTACGGGATCGGCATCTCGTAGATGCGCTGCTGCAGCGCGCTCGGGTAGTAGCCGAAGGTCATGTGCCGGGAGGCGGCCTCCTGCTGCTTGCTCTCGCCGCTCTCCCGGCTCTGCTGGGCCGAGATGATCACGTAGCCGAGGGGGACGAGGACCAGCAGCGGCAGGACGGTCCACCGCACCCAGCGCGGCAGGTCCCGCGGGGTGGCCGCGGACCCGGCCCCCGCGGACCCGGCCGTCGCGCCGGGGCGCCGCGGTTTCGGGGTGCGGGTGTCGGCGCCGCGCGGGCCGGGCTGCTCCGGCGCGAGCGGCTCCGCGGTGCGGGTCCCGGCGGCACGCTGCTCCGGCGGGCGCTGGTCCGCCGCGTGATCGGTGGCGAGCGCGTCCTGCTCGTGCTGGTCCGGCGTGCTGTCGGGGGTGCGCTGGTCGGGGCTCGTGGTCATGAGTCGGCCGCCTGGCGCCCGGCGACCCGGCCGTAGCGCTCGTACCGCTCGACGCGGCGCCGGTTGGCGCGGCGGAAGCGGCGGGCGACCAGCCGGGCCAGGTCCGCGGCGCCGACCATGCCGGCCTCCGGGCCCAGCTCGGCGCGGACGATGCGCGCCTCGGGGCGGTAGCCGCGCCCGGTCAGGGTGCGCCGGAAGGCGTCCCTGGCGGGGGCGATGAGCAAGTCGTCGGCGGCGCTGACGCCGCCGCCGATGACGAAGCAGGACGGGTCGAGGGCGGCGGCCAGGTTGGCGATGCCGACGCCCAGCCACTGGCCGATGTCCTGGAACAGCTCGACGCACATCGGGTCGCCCTGCCGGGCCAGTTCGGTGATCAGCGGTCCGGTGATGTCCCGGACGTTGCCGCCGACCCGGTCGATGATCCCGTACGCCACCGGGGAGTCGGCGACCGCGAGCTCGCGTGCCTCCCTGACCAGGGCGTTGCCGGAGCTGTACTGCTCCCAGCAGCCGCGGTTGCCGCACGGGCAGCGGTGCCCGCCGGGCACCACCTGCATGTGGCCGAACTCGCCGGCCACCCCGTAGCGGCCACGCTTGACCTGGCCGTCCTCCAGGATGGCGCCGCCGATGCCGGTGCCGAGGGTGATCATCACCAGGTCGGGTTCGCCGCGGGCGGCACCGAACCGCCACTCCGCCCAGGCGGCGGTGTTCGCGTCGTTGTCGACCATGACCGGCACCAGCAGCCGCTCGGAGAGCCGGTCGCGCAGCGGCTCGTCGCGCCACGACAGGTGCGGGGCGAACAGCACCCGGGAGCGGTCGGCGTCCACCCAGCCGGCGGCGCCGATGCCGACCGCGTGCACGTCGTGCCGCTCGGACAGGTCGAGCACCAGCTCGACGATGGTGTCCTCGACGACCTTGGGGCTCTTGGACTTGTCGGGCGTCTCGGTGCGCAGCTTCTCCAGGATGTTGCCGTCGGCGTCGACCACCCCGGCCATCACCTTGGTGCCGCCGATGTCGATGCCGACGGTCGGCACGCGCGGGGCGGTCAGGTGCGAGCGCCGCTCACGCCGGTCCATCCCGCTGACGTTGCGCCACACAGTGGCACGGGCGGCACCGCCGCGGTAAACACGTTCACGATAGGCACTCAAGCGGTGGTCTCCGGATCGGCGGCTGCCGCCGCTTCGGTGGCAGCCGGTGTACGGCTCAGTTCGTGGGTCAGCTCGTCGAGCTCACTGCCCCCGGCCATCTCCCGGGTCAGCTCGTCCAGCGTAATGTCCTCCTTGAGGTGGCTGCCGGACATCGCGCCACGCTTGAGAAGGACGAAACGATCTCCGACCAGGTAGGCATGGTGGGGGTTGTGTGTGATGAGCACCACGCCCAGGCCCGCGTCGCGGGCCGCTGCCACGTACTTGAGCACGACACCCGACTGCTTGACGCCGAGCGCGGCGGTCGGCTCGTCGAGCACCAGCACCTTGGCGCCGAAGTGGACGGCCCGCGCGATGGCCACGCACTGCCGCTCGCCGCCGGACAGGGTGCCGATCGGCTGGTCGACGTCGCGCAGGTCGATGCCCATCCGCAGCAGCGCCTCGCGGGTGGTGGCCCGCATGGTGGCCACGTCGAGGCGGCGCAGCGGCCCGCGGCCCCTGGTCGGCTCCGAGCCGAGGAAGAAGTTCCGCCACACCGGCATCAGCGGCACGACCGCCAGGTCCTGGTAGACGGTCGCGATGCCGCGGTCCAGCGCCTCGCGGGGCGAGGCGTGCCGCACCTGCTCGCCCTCGACGGTGTACGTGCCGGCGTCGTGCGGGTGCAGCCCGGCGATGATCTTGATCAGGGTGGACTTGCCCGCGCCGTTGTCGCCGAGCACGCAGGTGATCTCGCCGGCGTGCACGTCCAGCGAGACGCCGTGCAGCGCGCGGACGCTGCCGTAGGACTTCGCCACATCGGTCAGCGAGACCAGCGGGGTGCGCTCGCCCTCGGCCGGGGTCGTGGTGTCGGTCATGTGCTGGCCTCCGCACGCCTGCGGACCCAGGCGTTGAGCAGGGTGGCGAGCAGCAGCATCGCCCCGAGGAAGAACTTGAACCAGTCCGGGTTCCACTGCGCGTAGATGATGCCCTTGCTGGTCATGCCGAAGATGAACGCGCCGACCGCGGAGCCGATCGCGCTGCCGTAGCCGCCGGTCATCAGGCAGCCGCCGATGACGGCCGCGATGATGTACAGGAACTCGTTGCCCACGCCCTCGCCGGACTGCACCACGTCGAACGAGAACAGCAGGTGCTGTCCTGAGATCCAGGCGCAGAAGGCCACGGCCATGTAGAGGCCGACCTTGGTGCGGGCGACCGGCACGCCCACCGCGCGGGCCGCGTCGGCGTTGCCGCCCGCGGCGAAGATCCAGTTGCCCGCGCGGGTGCGCAGCAGCACCCAGGTGGCGACCGCGACCAGGCCGATCCACCACAGGATCGTCACCTGCAGGTCGACCGAGCCGATCGTCCAGTGCGAGGCGAACACGTCCCTGGCGGCCGGGAAGCCCTCCATGTCGCCGATCGACTTGGTGGACACGGTGCCGCTGATCAGCTTGGTCAGGCCCAGGTTCAGGCCGGTGAGCATGAGGAACGTGCCCAGCGTGATGATGAAGCTGGGCAGCTTGGTGCGCACCAGCATGATCCCGTTGAACGCGCCGAGCGCGAGCGTGGCGACCAGCGAGACGCCCACGCCCACCCAGGTGTTCGCGGTCATCTGGTAGCTGACCATCGAGGAGATCAGCGCGGAGCTGGTGACCATCACGCCGGCCGACAGGTCGAACTCGCCGCCGATCATCAGCAGCGCCACCGGCACCGCCATGATCCCGATGGTCGACGAGGCGTAGAGCACGGTGCCGAGGCTGGACGCCTGGAGGAACGAGTCGGCGACGACCGAGAAGAAGACGAAGACCGCTGCCGCGCCGACCACCGCGCCCAGCTCCGGCCGGCCCAGCAACCGGCGCCCCAGCGACCGGGGGGCCAGCCGTTCGTCACGCGCCGCGGCGGGCGGGGTGAGGACGCTCACCGGGTACCCCGCTTGGTGTACGACAGCAGGGCGTCGGCGTCGTCCTTGGTGACGATCTGCGGGCCGGTCAGCACCGGCTTGCCGCCGCCGAGGCTGTCGCCGTTGTAGCGGTAGAGCCACAGCAGGTCGATCGCCTCGTAGCCCTGAAGGTACGGCTGCTGGTCGACGGCGAAGCCGATCGTGCCGTCCTTGAGTTCGGTGGCGACCTGCGCGTTGAGGTCGAAGGTGTCGATCTCGGCGCCGGACCCGGCCTGCTGCTTGGCCTTGGCGGCGGTGGCGGCGAAGGGCGCGCCGAGGGTGACCACCGAGTCGATGCTCTTGTCCGACTGCAGCTTGGCCTGGATCGCGGACTGCACGTCCGGCATGTTGGTGCCGTTGACGTAGAGGTTGTCCATCCGGCCGCCGAAGGTGGCCTTGGCGCCGGCGCAGCGCTGCTCGTGGCCCACGTTGCCCTGCTCGTGCAGGATGCACAGGGCGTGCTGCTTGTGCCGCTTGTTCAGCTCCTCGCCCACCGCGTTGCCGGCCACCGTCTCGTCCTGGCCGATGTGGGTGAGCGCCCCGAACTTCTTGGAGTCCTCGGACCCGGAGTTGATGGTGATCACCGGGATGCCGGCCTTCTCGGCCCTGGCCACCACGTCCTTCATGGCGTCGGGCTTGGCGAGGGTGACGATCAGCCCGTCGACGTGCTGGTCAATGGCGGTCTGCACCAGCTGGGCCTGCTGGTCGCCCTGGTCGCTGTTGGAGTACAGGAACTTGATGTTGTCCTTGGCCGCGGCCTGCTTGGCACCGCTCTGGACGATGTCCCAGAAGGTGTCGCCGGCGCCGGAGTGGGTGACCATGGCGAAGGTCCAGTGCGGGGTGTTGACGGCCGAGCCGTTGGCCGCGAGCCGCTTCGCCCGGTCCTCCGCGCGCTTGCCCCCGGTGCTGCTGCAGCCGGCCAGCGCGCCGGCGCCCAGGGCCGTCGCCACGACCACGCAGAGTATGCCGAGGACCCGCCCGCGGGCGGAGCTCCTTCTCCGTCCAGCCCTTGCCTTCGCCACGTGGCCCTGCCTTTCCGTCCTGTCCGTGGTGCAGCCGGGAGACCTGTGCATCGAAGTGCTGCGAGTGACCTTCCCGGGGGCCCCAGTATCCGTCAAGGGGGTGCGGGCCCTGTCCGCCGGCCCGGAGAGGGGCGTGCTCGGAGGCGCGGGCGGGGCTGTGCACGTGGGCACTCCCCCGAAAGCCCCCTGGGCACGCGGGCGCGGGACACAACGCCAGGAAGTCCGCAGATCGGGGCATAACGTTGACAGGGTGCGAGGCGGCGCGGAAGGTCGGCGCCGCACCACCTCCGTTCTCCTTCTTCCGAGGAGCAGGTCATGCGGATCGGAGTACTCGGCGCCGGGCGGATGGGCGCCTTCCACGCGGGGACGCTGGCGGCGCACCCCGCCGTGGGCGAACTGGTGATCGCGGACGCGGATCCGGAGCGGGCCCGTGAGGTCGCGAAACGCCTGAACGCGGTCGCTCTGCCGGTGGACCGGCTGCTCGCCGGCGCACCGGACGCGGTGGTGATCGCCTCCGCGACGGCGGCTCATGCCGGGCTGGTCGCCAGGGCCGCGCGGGCCGGCATCCCCGCCTTCTGCGAGAAGCCGATCGCCGTGGACCTGGCAGGCACGGTCGCGGCGCTGGACGCGGTCACCAGAGCCGGGACGCTGCTGCAGGTCGGCTTCCAGCGGCGCTTCGACGCGGGGTACGCGGCCGCCCGCGAAGCCCTGCGGGACGGTCGGGTGGGCCGGCTGCACACGGTGCGGACCGTCAGCTCCGACCCGGCGCCGCCACCGGCCGCGTACGTGCCGCTGTCCGGCGGCCTGTACCGGGACTGCCTGATCCACGACTTCGACATCGTGCGCTGGGTGACCGGGCGCGAGGTCACCGAGGTGTACGCGGCCGGTACGAACGAGGGCGAGGAGTTCTTCCGCGCCGCGGGCGACGCCGACACCGCGGCCGCGCTGCTCACCCTGGAGGGCGGCGTCCTGGCGACGGCCACCGCGACCCGCTACCACGCGGCCGGCTACGACGTGCGGATGGAGCTTGCCGGGACCGCCGAGCAGCTGGTGGTGGGGGTGGGGCCGCGGGCCCCGCTCACGTCGGTCGAACCGGAGAGCCAGGGCGAGCGGCAGGCGGCGGCCGGACCGGCGCGCTGGCCGGGGTTCCTGGAGCGGTTCGCCCCTGCGTACCGGGCCGAACTCGACGCCTTCCTGCGCGTGGTGCGCGGC
Organism: Streptomyces sp. NPDC020917; assembly: GCF_044333795.1. NCBI lineage: Bacteria > Bacillati > Actinomycetota > Actinomycetes > Kitasatosporales > Streptomycetaceae > Streptomyces > Streptomyces sp. NPDC020917. The sequence continues at coordinate 407,944 of NZ_JBIRRR010000007.1, forward strand.
GAGCTGCCCAATCCCTGCGAGGGGCGGGAGGCCCTGCGGGCCCTGCTGGTGGCCGAGGCGTGCGAGGTGTCCCGGCGTGAGCGGCGGCCGGTGGCGGTCGCCGAGATGGAGGCGGCCGCGCGGGCCTTCGCGGCCGAGGTGAACGGTGTCGTGGTGTGAGCGAGGGGTCAGCGGGGCGGCCGCGCGGCGCCACGGTCGATCCCGCGGGCGCGGGTCTGGCGGGTCTGGCGGGTCTACAAGTCGACATGCTTGTGCGCCGGTAGGTCCACGCCGTCGGGACGACCTCCGCGAGGGTCACGCCGCTCCCCAGCGCCGACACCACGTCCAGCGCCTCGAATTCGTTCGCGTAACGCCCGCTCAGGGCGCCAGGCTTGGCCCGTGTCCGAGCCCAAGTACGAGATCCGCGCTGCCCACACGGCCACGACCCTGACCGTCTACCAGGCCTACTCCCCCGCCCTCGGCCTCCCCGCGGCGCGGCACGGCCGCTTCCCCGCGGCCTGGAAGCGCGACCGCATGACGTGGATCAAGCCGTCGTTCCTGTGGATGATGTACCGCTGCGGGTGGGGCACGAAGGAGGGCCAGGAGACCGTCCTGGCCGTCGAGATCACCCGCGAGGGATTCGAGTGGGCCCTCGCCCACGCCTGCCTGTCCCACTACGAGCGCGGCTTCCACGCCGACCAGGCCACCTGGAAACGGCAGTTGAGGACGTCCCCCGCCCGCGTCCAGTGGGACCCCGAACGCGACCTCCACCTGCGGTCGTTGCCCCACCGCTCCCTCCAACTCGGCGTCTCCGGCGAAGCCACCCGCCTCTACGCCGACGAATGGACCGTCTCCCTCACCGACGTCACGCCCCTCGCCCACGAGATCCACGCCCTGGTCCGCGCCGGCCACCTCGACCAGGCCCGCGCCCTCCTCCCCGAGGAACGCCCCTACCCCACCACCGGCGAACTCTTGACCCGTCTCCGCCCCGAGTGACCAGCGCAGCGCACCCGGTCCACGAATCCCACAGCTGAGGTCAGAGTCAGCGCAGGGTCTCGATGCTGAACAGCTCTGTCAGGCTCGGCACCTTGCGTGCTGACGTTGCCTCGTCACGCGCGTCCCAGCGCTCCCCCATGGGGTCTCGGGGGAAGGGGTGTCCGCTCAATCGGACCTCGACGGCGTCGTAGAAGCCTTCGGAGCACTCGTCGTCATCACCCGTGACCCGGGCGTAGGCCTTGGCGGCGGTGTAGTCCAGCGACTCCCACTCGGGCCACTCCACGTCGCTGCTCCATGTACGGCGGTGGCGGCCGGCAAGGCACCGAACCTCTGCGAAGCCGGCCAACGCGTCGGGTTCCGCGACGGCTCGCTCGAAGACCGTGCGGCCTCGGCCGATGAGCCAGAGTCTGAAGTACTCGAAGCCGTCGTCAGAGCACCAGCCACCGAAGATGCGCATGGCGGCCCCCCAGAGATCCCAGGCGTACGCACGTCCGCACGCGATGTCCAGGTGGGTCTGGAACAGGACTATGTGGTCGGCAGGCAGTTCGGCCAGCCGCTCGGCCAGGAACGCCTCCCGCCGGCTGCGGCTCGGTGAGTACCGCAAGCTGTCCTCGATCAGTCGCCAGAACGCGTCGTTGTCCACAGCGGGCACTTTCGCAGTCCTCACTGACACCGCCCCCAGCTCGCATCCGCCACGGACTCCGCGCGGCCGCTGCTCAAGGAGCCGGGCCCGCCGTCGTGGCCGAGCCGGACGCCCCCCACGACCGGCCGGGCCCCTCACGCTAGAGTGCGGCCCTCACAAGAAGGGCGGACCATGCAGCCACCGATGCAGCTCAAGCTGGGTGACACGCTCCTCGGGACACTCGTTGTCGATGGCGGCGACATGCCCTGGTGGTACGGCCACTTCCAACCCACGGTCGAATTCACGCCCGCCCGGCCGCTCTTCGACGAGTGGTCGCGGGCTGTGGAAGAGAGCGACGAAGCCGCGATGATCGCTGCCGACCAAGCGCTGGAGGCGATGGACCTCGTGATCACCGGTGCCGGCGACGGGGAGCCGCTCACAGAGTTCCTGCTCTACATCGACGACGATCGCTTCCGTCTGCGCTACTGACCGATCCGAAGGTGTCCAGGATCTCCCGGCCTCTGCTGAGACTGGTCGGCAGGATCGAGTCGTGCCCTCGGACGGCTGGAGGCCAGCCTGAGGCCGAGCCCAATCATGCTGCACACAGGGAGACGGGCCGAGAGGGTTCGGCCGACACCGCTGACGGGTTCTCAGCCTGCGAGACATGCTGATCGCCTGCCCAGGCGCGGCTACGGGCGGTGCGCACGGGGCGGCGACGAGAGACGTGGACCCGGCGATCCAGGGTTGTCGCAGCCCTTGGGAACGAAGGGCCTTCTTGCGCCCTGCTCGGCCGCCGCAGAGCATCGAGTCCGTATCCCAACGTGCGCTGATGAAGGGCGGCTTCCATGCTCGAGGAGTACATCGACCGCGCCGCGATCGTCGACGTCGCCGTCGCGTACGCGACGGCCCTGGACACCGGGGACTGGAAGCTGCTGGGCGGGCTCTTCACCGAGGACGCCTCCTGGGCGTACAGCGGTTCGGGTGAGCAGGTCCGCGGGCGGGACGCGATCGTTGCCCGGCTCAGCACCGGCGGCGATCGCTACGACGCCACCCATCACCTGAACGGCAACCATGTCACCGTCGTAAGCGGGGACGAAGCCGAGCACAGGTGCTACTTCCAGGCCCAGCACATCCGTCGCGGTCTGCCCGACGGGGAGCACCTCCTCGTGGGGGGCCGGTACGACGACCGGCTGCGGCGTACCCCGGCCGGCTGGCAGATCACCCACCGCGAGGTCACCAAGGTGTGGAGCGAGGGAAACCCCGCCGTCAGCGCGTCCTGACCCGACCGAGGCCCGGCGTGAAACGGCCGGCTGTCGTACCTGAGTTCTAGAGTCCTCCTCATGTCCCGTCACACGCCCGGCCGTCCGGTCGACGTCGAGAAGCTCTTTCCCGAGTTGCTGCCCTTCCGGCGCGAGTCGGTCCGCCTTCACCCGCGTCCTGGCACTCCGACGTGCCAGGAGAGTTCCGTGGGAGGTCCGTTGCTGTGGCCTGCCGCGGAGCCGTGGCCGATGTGCCGGGAGGAGCACTCGGACCCGGACAGCGCGAGTCGGCCCGCGCCCGCGGTGGCCATGGTCCCGATCGTGCAGGTCCGCCGTGCCGACGCGCCGTCCGTGCCCTTCCCCGAGGGGACCGACCTGCTGCAGGTCCTGTGGTGCCCTTATGAGCACGGCGAGTTCTGCTACCCGCTGCCGCGGGTCCACTGGCGGGACTCCGGTGCCGTGGGCGAGGTACTCCCCACTCCTGCACCGGGGCCCGAACTGCCCGAGGACTGGTATCCGGCCCGCTGCGCCGTGCACCCCGAGCAGGTGACCGAGTACCCGGGATGGGATCTTCCCGATGAGGTCGGGGACCCACTCAAAGGACGTTTCGACGAACTGCTCGCCGAGACCGGCTGGCGCTACTTCTACCACCTGGCGGACGCCCCCGGAATCAAACTGGGCGGCTACCCGGGCTGGACGCAGGAGCCGGTGTGGCCCGACTGCGAGGGGTGCGGCAACCGGATGGAACACCTTCTGACCGTGGCCAGTTGGGAGTTCGACGGCGAGTCCTGGCGCACCTGGCTTCCCGAAGAGGACCGGGTCGACCCGCGCGTATCGGACGGCCGGCGGTGGAAGGAAGAAGCCCACAACCCTGCCGGCCTCTGCCTCGGCGACGCCGGAGGCGTCTACATCTTCGAGTGCCGCACCTGCCCCGAACGCCCCATCGGCCACTGGTTCGACTGCTCCTGACGGCCCAACAGCGTCGCCGCGCCCGTCGGTTGACTCGGCAGTATCCGCCGACCGGTAAACCGTCGAAGCGCCGGCCGTGATGGCCGCCGCCTCGATCACGAGGTACTCCCTGCCTACCGAATCGAGCCCACGATGAGCGACGACGTCCTGTCGGTGATCCCCACGGCCCCCCACTGGCAACCCGATCAGGCCGCAGCCGACCGGCTGCTGTCGATCGTCGAGGAACTGGCGCCCGGGCTGGAGGGTGGCGTTGACGTGGACATCGACGTCACCTGGCACGACAAGGTCACCGTCGTGGACTGCGGCTCGAACCTGGAATGGATCACTTGCCCGCTGTGCGCGGCCTCGATCGACACCGAGTGGTGGGAGGACCTGGTGGAGGCCCACGTCGAGGACGGCTTCCCGACCCTCACGATCGACGCTCCGTGCTGCGGTCGAACGACGTCTCTGGACGCGTTGACGTACGAATGGCCCTGCGGCTTCGCTCGCTTCGAGGTCGCCATCTGGAATCCGGAACGGGCCTGGTTCAGCGACCAGGAACTCGCCACGCTCGGCGAGGCACTCGGACACCCCGTGGCGCAGGTCAGGGCCCACATCTGAGCTACCCGAGCCCTCTTGTCCGTTCTCGCTGCCGAAGCCCGGGCAAAGCTCAGTGTCGCGGTCGTGGGGACACCACCGCGCCGGCGTGGGGGCCCGCTTCCGGGGCGGTCCGCGTCAGCGAGGGATGCCCGCGTCGTCCAGATGTTGGTGCATGACCTCCGAGGGAAGGCTGGGGTTGCTGAGGGCCTGCGCGAAGATCTCGGGATGACCGCAGCTATGGATGATGAGCTCGACCGGCAGTGCGGGGTGCCGGGCTGCCATGGCGCGGACACGAGCGTCCGGGTCCGCAAGCAACCGGATCACTGTGTCAGCGGGTGCTTCGGCGTCGAGCCCCACGAGCCATCGCTTCTCCGGGTCCGGGTCGTCGGCGAAGCGTTGTCCGGCGCCCGCGCGGGGGAAGTTCGGGTGGGACAGCAGGGCACCCTTGGTGATGACCTGGCAGTCCAGATACGTCTGGAGCACTACTTCGCCGTCCACCGTCGGCTGGTTCTCGCAGAGAAGGAGCCGCACGGCGTAGTCGTCGTCGTGGGAGAGCAGGTCGACGGCGTCGGCAGGCAGGTGCCGACTGTACGCGGCGCTGCGCCGTAGCAGCGTATTGGTCGACTTGGCGCACTGGCGCAGGACTTCGGGATCGGCACAGAGGCGAACCCACTCGACGGGATAGAGCCGGTCGGACGGCCTCACGCTGATGTCGACAGCAGTTCGTGCGGTCTCCGTCAGTTCGGGTCGAACGGATACGGCCAGCCGAACGCTGTGTGCTTCGTCGTCCGCCAACGTCCGGACGATGTCGATGGCCACGTTCGGATTGGCGGCCAGTTCGCGCCGGTCCTCCTCGTCGGGGCTTGCCGCGAGCCGTTCGGCGGTCGCCCTGCTCATGGCGCCGTTCCGGATCACGTCCTGCCTGGCGAAGCGGCCAAGTTCGCTCGCGAGAAGAAGCTCGGTAATGCCCGCGTCATCGCGGCAGGCCTCGATCATGGCCGCCTGACGGACCGTGCCATCAACGTCGCGGACAAGACGGCTTCGGGTGTCCTCGGACAGCAGGGCCCACTGGCTGCAGGCCGCCTGCCGAAGCGGCGCATCCTGGTGGTCGGCGAGCGCAGCGACCATGCTTGGCGCGGTGTCGCGGCAGAAGGCGGCGGTGCGGCGGATCCGCGGGTCCGGATCGGCCAGCAGGCGCTGCTGGGCGGGCAGGGGCAGGGGCTGCGCGGAAATGCGGAACCACTCGGGTCCGTGGGCCAGTGCATGGCGGACACGTGGATCGGGATCGTCCACGAGCCGGGCGCGTTGCTCCGCCGTCACTTCGACGTTCTCGGCGAACGCGGTTCGCAACCTGTGGTCGGGATGCGTGACGATGGCGTCGACGACGTCGTCCGGCAGAGCGCGCCAGGCGATCCTGCTCCAGACTTCGACGGCTTCCTCGCACAGAAGCCTGGTCAACACCGCTGCCGACGCGCCGGGATTGCGCGCGATCGCTGCAACGGTCTCGCGGTGACGGCGATCTCCGCTCATGATGCCCCCTCGTTCGCCCGCGGGTGTCGCGGGCTCGCCGATTGTGTGCCTGCCGCAGGCAGAGGGGCAACGCCGCGGTGCGGCCCCCTGGTGAGGGGCCGCACCAGGGGGATCAGTGCTGGGCCATGGCGGGCGGGGCCGCGTTGACGCCCCAACTCGTCGGCTGGGACGAGAGGTCGACCTTGAGGGTGCCGGCGCGGAGCAGGTCCTCGTGGGAGAGCCAGCTCTGGTTCAGCGCACCCTTGTTCGTGCTCACGGAGGACACGTACTGCAGCTTCGACGCGTCCGCTCCCGGAGCGTCGATCCTGATCGTGCGCCCGTGGGCCGGCCGGATCTCGACCTTGTCGAACATCGGCGCGCTGATCACGTAGGTGGCGGAGCCGGGCTGCGCCTCGAAGATGCCGGCCATCGCGAAGACGAGCAGCGACGAGGTGGCGCCGAGGTCGTCGTTGCCGGGCATGCCGTACACGTTGTCCGTGAACAGCGTCCGCAGCGCGCGCAGCACGGCCGAGGTCTTCCACGGCGCGCCCGTCCAGGTGTACATCCACGGAGCGCTGAAGTCGGGCTCGTTGTTGGGGTTGAAGGCGAAGTTGTTGTGGTAGTCGTAGGCGCCGGTCACCCACGAGTCCGAGGCGGCCTTCGCCGGGTCGGTGAGCACGGTCGGCATGTCGAAGAACTTGTCGAGCCGCTGCTCGGCCTGCGCCTGGCCGCCCATGAGCCCGAAGAGGGTCTGCGGGTCCTGCTGGGCGAGCCACTGGTACTGCCACGCGGTGCCCTCGTGGAACGGGGCGGTCTGGGTGGGGTCGGGGTTGCCGGCGACGGAACCGTCGGCGTTCCTCGCGACCGGGAACCCGGTGAAGCCCTGCGAAGTGACGCCGGGCTCCCAGAGCTTGGTGAAGTTGTCGCAGCGCGAGGCGAGCGTCGCGGCCTCGTCCTGGTGGCCCAGGCCCTTCGCCATCGTGGACAGCGCGCAGTCCGCGAGCGCGTACTCGAGCGTGGCCGAGCCCGCCTGGCGGCTGTCGCCGTACTTGTAGCCGGGCAGGTTCTGGTAGGCCACCCAGCCGTTCTTGACGTACGACGGGTTGCCGTCGCGGCCGCGGAAGATCGACTGGTCGGCCGGCACCTCGTTGACGTTCTTCCACAGCGCGTCGAAGAGCTGGTTCGCGGTGGTGCCGTCCAGCAGGCCGCGGTTGTAGATGTCGACGATCCACGGGGTGATGGGGTCACCGCTCATGACGTTGGTCTCGCTGTTGGCGAGCGCCCACCGGGGCAGCCAGCCGCCGTCCTGGTAGATGTGCAGCACGGACTTGGCCATGTCGGCGGCCCGGCCGGGCTCCAGCAGGTCCACCAGCTGGTTCTGCGAGCGGTACGTGTCCCACAGCGAGAACATCTGGTAGTACGGCGAACTCGCCTGGTGCACCTGGTCGTCGAAGCCGCGGTAGCGGTTGTCGACGTCGGACCCGATCGCCGGATCCAGCAGCGAGTGGTAGAGCGCGGTGTAGTACGTCCGCTGGTCGGCGGTGCTGCCGCCGGCCACCCGCATGCGGTTCAGCTCGTCCTGCCACGACGCGTGCGCGGCGTCGCGGGCCTTGTCGAACGACTTCGGCTGCTCCGCCGTGCGGTTGAGGCGCGCGCCGTCGACCGAGGTGTAGGAAAGGCCGACCGACGCGCCGACCTGGCCGCCCTTGGCCGGGTCGAACGTCAGCCAGGCGCCGGCACGTTGGCTGCCGCGCGACGCGTCCCGCTGGTTCGGGGTGAGCGTGTTGTCGGTCCACGTGCCGAAGCTCGAGAACGTCCGGTCGAACTTGGCGCTGAAGAAGATCCGGTAGCGCTCCTTGCCCGTCTCACCGCAGAAGTTGCCGCCCTGGAGCCAGCCTTCGACGGTGTCGTCGCCGACCACGTGGACGTCACCGGCGTAGGTGCTGCCGTTGCTCTGGCCGACCTCGATGAGCACGTTCTCGGGGCCCGAACCGGCGGGGTAGGTGTAGCGCTGCTGGCCGGTCCGCTCCGTCGCGCTCAGCTCGCTCTGGATGCCGTTGTCGAACTTCACGCCGTAGTAGCCCGGCGCGCGGGTCTCGTTGTCGTGGCTGAACTTCGCGCCGTACTGGGCCGGGTCGGACGACGTGACGGCGCCGGTGGTCGGCATGAACCGGAAGTTGCCCATCGTCTGGCAGCCGACGCCCGACAGGTGGGTCATGCTGAAGCCGAGGATGCTGTTCTGGCTGTAGTCGTAGGAGGCGTACTTGTTCAGCTGGGTGTCGGGGCTCAGCTGCACCATGCCGAACGGGACCGCGGCCCCGGGGAACGTGGTCCCGTCGCCGTTGTTGCCGATCGAGGTGTCGACCAGCGTGGTGGGGTCCTTGGCGAACTTCGGCCCGCTCTCGGCGTCGGCGACGCCGCCGGTCGCGGCGGAAGCCACGGTGACGGTCGTGGCGAGCGCCAAGGCGGCCAGCACGCGTTTCAACGCACTCATGACGATCCTTTCGTGCGACAACGTTGTCACTCTCGCGGGGACGATCCTCGCCGGTGTGGTGGTGCACCGTCAATCCCTCCAGCCCCACGGATCGTCGCAGTCACCCGACCTTTGACAACCGGCTGGCCCGCGACCGGCGTTCGGGCGGCCGTGGAGCCGAGGCTCAGGCCCCGCCTCCGTGCGAGTCGCCGCCCGCCGCCCCGCCGCCTTCCGCGTCGCCGCCGGCCGCCTCGTCGCCCGCGCGTCGCGCGCGGAACACCGCTGTCTTGACCCGGTTCTGGCAGGCGGTCGAGCAGAACTGGCGGCCGGCGTTGCGGGAGGTGTCCACGTAGACCCGGTCGCAGCGCGGGGCCGCGCAGACGCCGAGGCGGCCGGCGTAGTCGCCGCCGAGCGCCATGGCCAGGCCGGTGGCGCAGCCCGCGCTCCAGCCGACGGCGTAGGAGTCGTCGGCGCCGTGGAAGTGGACCTGCCACGGCTGGCCGGGAGTGCGGTCGAGTTGGGGGCGGGCGCCGGTCTCGCGCAGCAGCGCGTTGAGGGCGGGCGCGGCGTCGTCGAGGCGGTCGGCTGCCGCGGCCTCGAACACGACGCGCAGGACCCGGGCGGTGCCGGCGAGTTGATCGGCGTCGCCGATCCCCAGGTCCGGCCCGGCGGAGAGCGCGGCGCGGACCGCGTCGACCCGCTCGGGTCCCTCCGGCGCGACGTAGCGCCGCCCCCGCGCCTCGCCGGGGGTCAACGTGTTGACGAGCTCCGCCGACGCGGCGAGCAAGGCACGCATGTGACTGTCGAACAACACTTGACCAGTTACCTTTCCCTCACCTACGGTTCTCGTCACTGACCATAGTCGATTGACCAGTGACAGGAGGCGCCGTGCTGCGCGCTGACCCGCTGCCCCGCGCCGTTCGCCTGCTGCTGCTGGCCCGGGTCGTCAACCAGCTCGGCGCGTTCTCGCTCCCCTTCCTCACGGCCCTGATCTGCGCCGGGCAGCACGCGAGCCTGACCACGGCCGGCCTGGTCAGCGCCGCCTTCGGGCTCGCGACCATCCCCTCCCGGCTGGCCGGGGGCCGGCTGGCCGACCGGATCGGCAGGCGTACGACGATCCTGCTCGGGCTCTGCGGATGCGCCGTGTCGCAGCTGGCGATCGCGGCCTGCAGGTCGCTGGCCTGGACGGTCGCCGCGGCGGTGCTACTCGGGCTGGCCTTCGAACTCTACGAGCCGCCGAGCCAGGCGATCATCGGCGAGTCCGTGCCGGAACGGCAACGGGTGCGCGCGTTCAGCCTGCTCAGCGCCGCACTCGCGGCCGGCGGCATGGGCGCGGGGCTGCTGGCCGCCCTGCTCGGGCGCTGGGATCTACGGTGGCTCTTCGTCGTCGACGCGGCCACCTGCCTGAGCTGCGCGCTGCTGGTCCGGCTGGCCCTGCCCCGCGACCGTCCCGCACCGGCCGGGGCGGACCGGGGGGACACCGCCGTGCGCCCGCTGCGGGACCGGGCCCTGCTGACCGTCCTGGCCACCGGCACCGCCTACGCCCTGATCAACCAGCAGACCGTGATGACCCTGCCGCTGGCCCTCGCGCGGCGGGACCTGCCCGCCGCCGACGCCGGGCTGCTGTTCACCGCCACCGCGGCCACCACCGTGCTCGCCCAGCCGCTGATCCGGCTGGCCTGGACGAACCGGCTCACGACGCCCGCCGCGCTCGCCCTCGCCCATCTCCTCCTGGCCGCGGGGCTGTCCGGCTACACCCTCGCCCGCACGCTGCCCGCGCTGCTCGTCTCGGCCGCCGTGTGGAGTCTGGGCGACCTGCTGATCATGGGCCGCGTGTACGCGCTCGTCACCGACCTCGCGCCGCCCGGCGGGAGCGGCCGCTACCTGGCCGTCTTCGGTACGAGTTGGGGCGTGGCCGCCACGCTCGCCCCCGTTCTGGGCACCCAGCTGCTCGCCCGGGCCGGGACGACGACGCTGTGGTCGACGATGGCGGCGCTCTGCCTGGGGCTCGCCGCACTGCACCTGAAGGTGACACCGCAGTCCCCCGGCCCGCGCGCCGTCGCGCACGAGGTCCGCCGGCGGGCCGCCTCGGACGCGGCATAGAGGCGCGGGGAGGCGGCTCCGCGCCCGCCACTTCTCGCGCCCGGTTCCGGAGCTTTCGCGGTCCCGTCCACGGGCCTCACCGCTGGCTCTGCGCACGTGCTAGAAACGGGAGTTCACCCTCGATCGGGGAAGGGGCCGGCGGTGAACATCGGATCTATGAAGCGCCCTGGACGTGTGGCCGTCATCGGAGCGGGCATCCTCGGAGCCAGTGTGGGCTGGAACCTGTCCCGGCAGGGCGCCGAGGTGGTCCTCGTGGACACGGGGCGGCCGGGCGAGGGCGTCACCAACTGGTCCTTCTCCTGGGTCAACGCCAGCAACAAGACGGCGCGCAGGTCCTACTTCGCGCTGAACGTCGCGGGCATGGCCGCGTACCGCGAGCTCGCCACGGCCCTCGGACCCGACTCGTGGTGGTTTCCCGGCGGCCACCTGCGCTGGGCGGACGATCCCGCGGCGGAGGCGAAGCTCCTGGAGGCGGCGCGCCTGCTGGCCGGCTGGGACTACCGGCTGGAGGTGTGCACGGGGGCCGAGGTGCGCCGCCGCCTCGAACCGGCCCTCACCGTGCCGGATGAGGCGCCGGTCGTGTTCTACCCCGACGAGGCCTGGGTGCACGGACGGCATCTCGTCGGCCGCCTGGTCGGCCGGGCCGTCGCGTCCGGCGCCGAACTCCGGTCCGGCACCTCGGTCCACGACATCGGCACCGGTGCCGACGGGAGCGTCCGGAGCGTGGCGCTGTCCGACGGGAGCCGTCTCGACGTCGACGCCGTCGTGAACGCGGCGGGCCCCGACGCCGCCCACGTCGCCGGGCTCGTCGCACGGCACCTGCCGATGCGCAGGGAGCCCGGCGCCGTCACCCGGCTCGCATGCACCGAGGTCCCGGTGCGCCGGGCCATGCACGCGCCGCACATCGAGATCCGCCCCGACGGGGACGCGTCGGTGGTCCTCCACAGCCGCGAGATCGACGCGCTCATCGACACGGGCGAGGAGCCGGCGGAACTCGGCGCGCGGCTCCACGCGTCGGCGCGGCAGGTCGTTCCCGGACTCGGCACCGCCCGCGTCGCCCGGACGCGGGTGGCCCACCGGCCCATCCCCGGAGACGGATTCCCCTCGGTGGGAGCGGTGCCGTCCGTGCCGGGCTACTACGAGGCCGTCACCCACAGCGGCATCACCCTCGGCCCGGTCATCGGCCGGCTGCTCGCCGCGGAGATCCTCACCGGCACGCCGGACGCGATGCTCGCGGACTTCCGCCCGGACCGGTTCCCTGCCATGGCGTCGGGCGAGGTGTGATGGTCAGCGCAGTGGTCCGTGCGGAACTGGAGCGGGTGGACTGGGCCGCGCTGGAGTGCGGGTGCGGCGGGTCCGCGGAGCATGTGCCCCTGCTGATCGAGACGATCATCACCGCCGGGACGCCCCGCGACATGATCGGGTACACCCTCGACGGCCATGTCGAGGTCGGCACGGTCGTCTTCGCGTGCACCCCGCCTGCCGTCTCCGTGATCATGGCGGCGCTGGCCGGGGAACTCTCCGCCCTTGCCCGGGGCGTCCTGCTGCAGACGCTGTCGTTCGTGGCCGCGAGTTCGGACGGCTCCGGCCTGGAGGCGGCGTGCCGGCGGAACGCGCAACAGGGATTCTGGGACCTCGTGGGGATCGGCCTCACCGGCACCGCGGACGACGCCGAAACGGTCGCCGACATCTGCGAGTTCTTCGGCCTCGGCGGCGAGAAGTCCGCGTTCTACCAGGCCCGGCTCCGCGCCCGGATGCGCGAGAAGACCAAGCGCCGGTGACGCGTCCGGGCCTGGCCGGGCGCCGGCGCCCGCAGCAACCGGCTCATTGACGCGAGGCGGCGGGGACGCCGTACCTCGGCCCTCGCCGGACGACCAGGGCCCTCCGTCGCCTGCCCCATCGGCCGGTCTCCCGGCTAACCTGCCGACGTGGAGCACGACCGCCCCCTCGTTCGCGATGCCTTCCCCGACCTGGTGGCCGAGGTGATTGCCCTCCTGGAGGAGGAAGGCGAACGCGAGTTGGCCATCTGCGCACGGGACCTCCGGCTGGTCGCCATGTGCGACTGCGGTGACGACTTCTGCCAGAGCATCCACACGGCGGACCATCCGCAGGGTCAGCCCTACGGAGAGGGTCACCGATGCGTCCCGCTCCTCCCGGCGCAGGGCATGCTCGTCCTGGACGTCGTCCACGGCACGATCATGTACGTCGAGGTGCTGAACCGGCCGCCCATGCACAACCGGCTCGACGGGCGCTGAACTCTCCCTCCAGGGGGGTGCGTTGGCCAACGGCGTCGCACCGCGGCGGTGTCACCTCGTGGCCGGGGCCGGGGCCGGGGCCGGGGCGAAGGGGCCGTCCAGGGCCGCCCATTGGAGGAGCAGGATGGTCTTGCCGTCGATGATGCGGCCGTCGCGGACCATGGCGAGGGCCTCGGCGAAGGGGAGTTCGAGGACTTCGATGTCCTCGCCTTCCTCCTCCAGGCCGCCGCCGCTGCCAGTGCGGTCGGCCGGGGTGTAGGGGGCGGCGTAGAAGTGCAGGCGCTCGGTGACCGAGCCGGGGCTCATGTATGCGTCGAGGACGTGGGTGAGCGGGCCGAGCGTGACACCGAGTTCCTCGGCGCTCTCGCGCCGGATCGCGGCGAGCGGGTCGTCGCCGTCGAGCAGCCCGGCCGCGGCCTCGACGAGCATGCCGTCCGGATGGTCGTTGACGTAGGCCGGGTAGCGGAACTGGCGGATGAGCAGCACCCGGCCGCGCTCGGCGTCGTACGGCAGGACGACCGCGCCGTTGCCGCGGTCGTACGTCTCGCGGTGCTGGGTGACCCAGCGCCCGTCGCGGCGCCGGTAGTCGAAGGTGGTGCGGCGCAGCACGTGCCAGCCCTGCGAGGTGAGTTCGACGTCGCGGACCGCCACGTCGGGGTTGCGGTCCAGGTCGCGCCCGGCCCGGTCGAGGCCGGTGCGGCCGCGGTGGTCGGGGGCGTCGACGCCGGGGCGGGCGGTCACGCGGCCTCCTTCGGGATGCGGCGCGGGATCTCGGCCACGTCGCGGTAGACGGGCAGGCCGCGGCGGCGGGCCGTGTCGACGTCCCGGTCGGCGCCGGTGGAGTCGCCGGGGAGCCGGAGCACGGCGTCGCAGTGGGCCAGCAGGCGCTGGGCGGTCGGGTACAGGACCTCGTCGGCGAGGGGGTCCGTGGGGCCCGCGCCGGCCGAGCGGAGGACGGGCAGGGCGACCCACTCCCCGATCACGGGAAGGTGCCCGGCGGCGAAGACCGGCCACGCCGCCGCTTCGAGGCGGGCCAGGTTCGCGGCCATGGCCTGCGGATCGCCACCGGTGCCGGAGCGGTACGGGCCGGCGATGAGGATGAGCATCGGCTTGTCGGTCATGGCGCGCTACGATACACGCAGAAACGTGCAAGAACAGGAGAGAGTGCGGATGCTGGCTGCCGAACGGCGCGACCACCTGCTGGGCCTGCTCGCCCGCGAGGGCAAGATCGTCGCCAAGGACGTCGCCGCCGACCTGGGCATCTCCGAGGACAGCGTGCGGCGCGACCTGCGCGACCTCGCCGCCGAGGGACTCTGCCAGCGGGTCTACGGCGGGGCGCTGCCCGTCTCCCCTGCCGTGGCGGACTACGCCGCCCGGCAGACCGTCACCCCCGACGGCAAGCAGAAGGTCGCCGCGGTGGCCGCCGCGCTGGTGCGGCCGGGCAGCGCGCTCATCCTGGACGGCGGGACCACCGCCCTCGCCGTCGCCCACGCGCTCCCGCCGGCCCTGGCCTGCACCGTGATCACCCACAGCCCGACGATCGCGGCCGCGCTGCTGGACCATCCGCAGGCCGAGGTCTTCCTGCTCGGCGGCCGGATCTTCAAGCACTCGGCGGTCGCCTGCGGTGCGGCCGCGGTCGAGGCCGCCCAGAACGTCTCGGCCGACCTCTGCCTGCTCGGTGTCACCGGCGTCCACCCGGAGGCGGGACTGACCACCGGTGACGCCGAGGAGGCCGCGATGAAACGCGCCCTGGCCGCACGGGCCGCGGACACCTACATCCTCGCCTCGTCCGAGAAGATCGGCACGGCTTCACGGTTCCGCGTCCTGCCCTGGGAGGAGATCAGCGGGCTGATCACCGACGCCGACCCCCACCACCCGGTGGTCGGGCAGCTCGCGGCCCGCGGCGTCGAGGTCCTGGCCGCCGGCTGACGGCTGGCGGCCAGGAGCCGGCCACGGCACCGCCGGAGAGACGGGCGCCGGCGCGAGGCCGCGGACTCAGCCGGTCTTCTCCGTGGGCGTGAGCCCGGTGCGTTCGCAGATGATGCGCTGGACGGCATCGACGTCGTCCGGGGTGATGAAGGGGTGGACGAACCGGCCGAGGTCGAGGACCAGCGCGGCCCTCTTGGACATCCGCCGCGGGTCCAGGCTCGCCCAGTAGTGCGGGCTGGCGGTGCCCCAGATCCGCCCGCCGCCGTTGAGCGGTGTCAGGGTGACGCGCCGTACCCCGCGGATCGCCGTGTACGGGACGGTCTTCGTCCCCCACGGCAGGTAGTACCCGCGGATCCGGACGGCCTCGGGCGTGCACTCGATCCAGCGGTCCCGGTAGACGCCGCTCCCGCCGCTGTCCATGCCCAGTCCTCCTGGCTACCCGCCCTTCGGCCGACGACCTCCGCCGGCCGCTACACCCACAACCGCCTGGTGCCCTGGCTCTCCACCGGCTCGAAGGCGGTCAGTTCCAGGTACCCGTCCCCATTCTCCGTGACGTCGACCAGCAGGGCGCTGTCCTCGGCGAACCGCAGGGTGAAGACCGGGTCGAGTGCCATGAGGAAGGCGAAAGCCTCCCGGCCGCCGTCTGCCGGCGGGTCGTTCAAGGACGCTTGGCAGGTCCAGCGGTCGCCGGCCACGCGCACGGTGACGTGCACCGGGAAGTCGCCCAGGCACGTCGACCGGTTGGCCCACCATTCCAGCGTGGCGGGTCCTTCGTAGTCGTCCACCGGCCAAGTGTCGCGAGGATCAGGGTGATTGACCACCCGGATCGGGTCAGCGGAGGAGAGGGGGGGACGGGGAGAGGAGGCGCTCGGCCAGGGTGAGGAAGGGGACGCGGAGGCCGGTGGTGAGTTCGGCGACCGGGTCGGCGGTGTAACCGGCGACGGCCGCGTAGTAGAGCGGGACCGCCGCCGCATAGGGGACCAGGGCGGTGCGTTCGAGGGCGGACAGCGGTGAGGCGGCCTGCTCGTACGCGGTGAGGGCGCGCGCGAGAAGGTCGTCCTCCGGGCCGGCGTCGGCGGTGGGCAGCAGCCGCCAGGCGAGCGCGTAGGCCAGGTCGTGGACGCGCGGGCGGACCGCCGCGAAGCCGAAGTCGAGGTAGACCGCGGCGCCTTGGGCGTCGGCGACGATGTTGCCCGTCTTGGCGTCGCCGTGGACCGGGTGGACCGGCAGGGCGGTGGCCGGCACCCATCGCGTGTCGAGCCGGGCGACGAGCCGGCGGACGCGTGCGACGGTCCGGGTGGCTTCGGGGTGGTGGGCGACGGCGGGTCCGGTGACCGCCAGCCAGCGGCGCAACGACCGCGGCGGCCCGTACGTGGCCACCGCCGGGCGCGGCACGGTCAGGTCGAGAGAGGCCAGGACGCGGTGCAGCCGGCCGAGGGCCCCGAACAGCCATGCGTCGCCGGGCGGTTGGGATCGATGCGGCATGTACTCCTCCAGCTCCGCCCACCGGCCGCCGACGCGGACGGCCTCGCGGCCGTGCCAGGCGACGGGTCGCGCGGTGCGCACGCCCGCGTCCAGCAGTCGGCGGCGCAGCGCGCGTTCGGCGGTGACGCGCCGCAGGGAGTCGGTGGGCGGGTGGACGCGCAGGACGAGCCCGGCACCGGGCAGGTGCAGGTTGCGGCTGAAGGTTCCTCGCAGATCGACCGGTCGGTCCCCTGGGGCAAGGTCCTCCACGAGGTGCCGCAACTCCGCGTCGCCGCCCGCACGTTCGCGGCCCGGCAGGTGGCCGGGGCCATGGTCGCCGGCCGACGACTGCTGCGACGGCTGCTGCGGCGGCGGCTTCGCGTTCATGCACGCGATGATGGCCCGGCGGCCGGCGGCCTCACCACGCGATATCGCCGCGGTCCGCGGTCCGGCCGATCCAGCGGGTGTGGCCCGCGTGTCCGGCGAGGCCGGTCGGCGGACGGTCCACGCCGCCGGACACCGGGCGCTCCGGAGCCCCGTCCGGGGCCGCCTCCCGGCCGGGGCGCGCGCCGTCCTGCGGGGGTGGATGGTGCTGCTGGCGCCTGCGCGTGCTCCTGGTACGGAAGGGGTCGCAAAAGACCGAATGCACAGCTCAGAGGTGTTGTCCGCCGATCCGGCGGAGCACAGGATGGCCGTCATGAATCAGACACGCGAGGTCGGTCGGGGTGCGGTGGTGCGGGCGCGCGGGTTCTCGTCCGGAGCGGTCGGGCACCGGTCCGGGCCCGTGCCCGGGCGCGGTGTCGGACGGCGTCGCGAGGTGCCGGCGGGAGTGGGCCGATGAGCCGGGAACCCGCCGGCGCGGCGCCGTCCTCCGAACGGGTGGAGGCCGATCCCGAGCTGTACCCGGACCTGGCGGCGGCGGGCGGGTTGCAGGCTGCGCTGGAGAAGGCCGCCGCGGACCTCGACCCCGGCGAACTCCCCAGCGGCGAACCGGACATGGAGCAGGAGGGCGCGGTCCCCGGTGCCGCACCGGCTGCCGGCCCGACGGCCCGGCGCGACGCCCTCGCGATCCACCTCGGTTCTGTGGAGCGTCGCTTCATTGTCAGCGGGTGGAGCCGCGGCGTCGAGCTGGTCCGCGGCGGCACCGCGGATCTGGCCGAGGTGGCGAAGGCGGCCGCGGCCTGGCGCTCCGGGGAGTCCCTCCACGAGCTGCGCGACCTCTGCCCGTTCCTGGACTTCGGCGAACTCGCGGAGGCGCACGAGCGCGGGCCGGCGGAAGCCGTCACCGTCAAGTGGCGCCAACTGCGCGAGGCGCTGCGGGAACCCGTACCGTTCCCGAACATCCGCGAGCTGATGGAAGCGGCCTTCGTGGAACCGCGCCTGCGGCAGCTGTTCCCGTTCACCAGCCACTGGTCGCTGCACTTCACCACCTGCACGGGGTTCCCGTACACGTGGGTGGTGCCGTTCGTCGATCCGCTGCGCGACGGGCGGTTCCGGGTGTGCGGGCCGAGCCGCGGCACGGTGATCGGTGAGGCCGACTCGGTGGACGACGCCCTCGCGCTCGTCCTCGCCCATCTGCCCGCGGACATCGGCCCAGCGGTCGCCGGCACCGCGCGGGACTGAGCCCGCCACCGGCCGGGGCCGGGGCCGAGGGGCCCGGCCCGGCTCGGGTGACCGCGACGCGCTAGTAGCGGATGTCGCTCTGCAGCAGCGGCGGGTAGACGGCGGAGGACTCGCCGTCGACGGTCGTGCCGCCGAACTGCAGCATGGCGCGGAGCGCTCCCCGCATGGGCGCCGGGTAGTTGAGGTCCGGGGTGGACACGGCGTCGAGACGGCTGAGGTGGTCGGGGGTGAGGGCGACGTCGAGTCCCGCGAGGTTGTCCTCGAGGTGGTCGAGGCGGCGGGCGCCGACGATGGGGACGACCGTTCCCTCACGGGCGCGCAGCCACGCGAGGGCCACCGCGGCGGAGCTGGTGGCGAGTGCGTCGGCCACCTCGGCGACCGCGTCGATGACCTCGTGGTCGCGGTCGCTCGGACCGCCGACGTGGGCGCTGCGGGCGGAGTCCGTGACCTGGCGGTCGCGCCGGTACTTGCCGGACAGGAAGCCGTTCTTCAGCGGGCTCCACGGCACGAGCGCGAGGCCCTGGTCGCGGGCGAACGGCGCCAGTTCGCCCTCGACTTCGCGGGCGAGCAGCGAGTACTCGACCTGCAGGGCGACGAGCGGCGTCCAGCCCCGCAGCGCGGCCATGGTGTGGGCCTGGGCGGTGAGCCAGGCGGGGGTGTTGCTGAAGCCGATGTAGCGGACCTTGCCGGCGCGCACCAGGTCGTCCAGGGCCCGCATCGTCTCCTCGATCGGCGTGTTGCGGTCCCACTGGTGCAGCCAGTACAGGTCGAGGCGGTCCGTGCGCAGCCGCCGCAGCGTCTCCTCCAGTTGCGCGATGATCGAACGGCGCCCGGCGCCACCGCCGTTCGGGTCACCGGGGAAGAGGTTGCCGAAGAACTTCGAGGCCAGCACCACCCGGTCCCGCAGTCCGGGCCGCGCGGCGAAGAAGTCGCCGAGGATCGCCTCGGAGTGGCCGTTGGTGTAGAAGTTCGCGGTGTCGACGAAGTTGCCCCCGCCGTCGAGGTAGCGGGTGAGGATCTTCTCGGACTCCTCGACGCCGGAGCCGGCGCCCGGCGGATCCTCGCCGAACGTCATCGCCCCCGAGGGCGAACGGGCTGACGCGGAGTCCGGAGCGGCCGAGGGTCACGTAGTGGTCGAGTGGCATGGGTTCTCCCGTGGATGCGTCCTTGTCGTCTCCCCACCATCGAAACGCGGACCCGGCCCGGCACCTAGACCGATCCTGGCGAACCTTTGCACGATCCTGGTCGCTACGGATTCGCCGCCCTGCGGACACCTCACGCGTCCTGCCCATGTACGTCGGCATCCTGCCGAACGAGCCGGGCATCCGTTGCACGATCCTGCCGACCTCTTGCCCGATCGCCGCACGACCGGCGGTGGCGCGTGGCCTCCCCGGGCCGTCCGGTGTTTCAATCGGAACATGGCCCACGACGAGCTCCGGGCGCTGCTGGCATGCCATGCCCGCTCGGACGGCAGCACCGCCATCGACGGCGTGATGATCTCGAAGGTGGAGCACCCGGCCCCGCCCGCCGCGTCGACGACCGGGACGGTCCTGGCGGTGGTCGCCCAGGGTGCGAAGCGGCTCGCGCTCGGCGACCGCGTGTACGACTACCACGCGGGCCAGTACCTGGTCGCCTCAGTGGACCTCCCCGTGACCGGCCACTTCGTCGACCCGCGCCCGGAGGAGCCGGCGCTGGGCTTCGGCATGGACCTGCGGCCCGAGGAGATCGCCGACGTGCTGCTGAGTGCCGGCGCCGGCCAGGATCCGCAGCCCAAGACCGCCGCCACCGGAATCGCCGTCAGCGACGCGCCGCCGGAACTGCTCGACGCCGTCGTCCGCATGGTCCGGCTGCTGGAGAGCCCGCGGGACATCCCCGTCCTGGCGCCGCTGATCAAGCGGGAGATCCTGTGGCGTCTGATCAGCGGCGAGCAGGGCGCGGTCGTGCGCCAACTCGGCCTGCCCAACGGCGGGTTCTCCCACATGACGCGCGCCATCCACTGGATCCGCGACAACTACGCCACCGCCTTCCGTGTGGAGGACGTGGCCAGGATGGCCGGGATGAGCACGTCCGCCTTCCACCGGAACTTCCAGTCGGTGACGGCGATGAGCCCGATCCAGTTCCAGAAGCACATCCGGCTGCAGGAGGCGCGGCTGCTGCTCGCCGGGCGTCCGGGAGCGGTGACGTCGGTGTGCCATTCAGTGGGGTACGACAGTGCCTCGCAGTTCAGCCGGGAGTACCGCCGCCTGTTCGGGGTGTCGCCGAGCGAGGACGCCCGCCGCATGCGCGGTTCCGATCCCGGTTCCTGGACGTCAGGTGCCTCTCCGGCGCCGCAGCGGGATGCGTCGCCGCTGCCCTAACCGGGCGGCTGGGGGCGGGCGGTGAGGTCGAGGGCGGCGGCCGGGAGGACGCGGACGGTGCGGGCGGGGAAGTCGATGTGGCGGTAGATCTCGTTGTGGTGCGCGATGGACCGGTCGGGCGGCGCGAAGTCCGTGGGGTCGGGGCGCAGGGACGTCGTGTGGCCGTCGGCGACGAGGACGAGGTCGTAGCCGAGGGTGAGGGCGTGGCGTGCGGTGGTCTCCACGCAGTTCTCGGTGGCGAAGCCGGTGATCAGGACCTCGGTCACGCCGAGCCGGCGCAGCGTCGCGTCGAGGTCGGTGTCGAGGAAGGCGTTCGCGGTGGTCTTGGTGACGGGGGCCTCGTCGCCATCCCGCGGCGCCAGTTCGGGCAGCACGGGCCCGCACCCGCGCTGCTGGACCGTGATCACCGGAACGCCTGCGGCGCGCGCCCGGGAGCTGAGGCCGGCGATGGTCGCCACCGTCCGGTCGGGGCGGTGCATGATCGGCCGCATGGCCTCCTGCATGTCGATGACCAGCAGGGCGGGACGGTACGGCGGCGCGTCGGCGGACGGGTGCGGCTGGTCCTGCTCCGGCTCGGCGGTGCGCGGCTCGGCGGTGCGCGGCTCGGCGTGCGGGTGGGGCGGCATGGCGTCACGGTAGCCCGGGGGTGAGCGTCACCCTCCGGATTTTTCGGCGGCTCTCGCCGGCCACCGCGCCGTGCGGCACCCGAGGGGCGCTCTCGTAGGGTGTGCGGAGCAGGACCGGACGGCGACACCGGAGGGGCGGGGATGGCGACCAGGCTGGCCGCAGTGGCGGTCGAGGGGCGGGACGTACGGGAGTTGGCCCGGTTCTGGGCGCACGCCCTGGGCTGGTGGGAGGCCGGGGACGGCGTCGTCCGGCCGGAGGCGGGCGGCGCCGTCGAACTGGCCTTCGTCGCGTCGGCGCGTCCCAAGTCGGCAAAGAACCGGCTGCACCTCGACCTGTCGGGCGGCGACGACCAGGCGGGGGCGGTCGGGCGGCTGCTCGCCCTCGGGGCCCGCCGCGCCGACATCGGCCAGGGCGACGTGCCGTGGGAGGTCCTCGCCGATCCGGAGGGGAACGAGTTCTGCGTGCTCCCCGGCGCCGACGCGGCCGACGGACTGGCGCAGATCTGCCAGGACGCGGCGGACCCTGCGCGGCAGGGACGGTTCTGGGCGGCCGCCACGGGCTGGTCGGTCACCGAGCGGGGCGACTGGGGCGTCCGCCTCCAGCCGGCTCCCGGCGTCGCGCCGTCGCTGGTCATGGGACCGCCCGTCGCGGCCAAGCCGGCGGTGAACCGCGTGCAGTTCGTGCTCGCCGCGCGGGAGCCCGGAGACGCGGAGGACTGCGCGGCGGGGCTGGTCGCGGCGGGGGCCGCGCGCACGGCCGGCCCGCACGTGTTCACCGACCCCGAGGGCAACGAGTTCCGGCTGGACGTCGCGCCCCGGAGCGGCCGGCCACTCCGATAACCCATTGCCGTACGGTCGCACGCCCCGGATCATCGTCGGCGATGACTGAGATGACGCATCCCGAACTGTCCACGGCATGGGAACTGTTCGACTCCGGCGACCCGCGGGGCGCCATGCGGACCCTGCGGTTCGCCGCCGACTCGCTCGCGCCGGGGGAAATGGCGCCACTGGTCGGGAAGTTGGCGCAGAGCGCCGGGTTCGACGATCTGGAGAAGTCCGCCGCGAAGGTCGCGGCCACGCCCGAGGACGCGGTCGCCCTCTACGCGTTCGGGTACGACTGCGTCGAACGCGGCGTGCCCGCGCTCGCCGTGCCCGTGCTGCGCGAGTCGCTGCGGCTGAGCGGGGCGCACAGGGTGCTCGCGGAGCTGGCCGTCGCGCTGGAGGACGAGGAGCGGCACGCCGAGGCGGCGGACGTGCTCGCCGAGCACGACGCGCTGGCCCAGGACTGGCCCGACCGCTACCTGCTCGCGTACAACGCGGTGATGGCCGGGCGGCTGGACCAGGCCGGGCGGGTGTTCGCGGCGCTCGGTGCCGCGCCGGAGCAGTGGCGGGCGGCCGCCGGCCGGCTCGCGCGCATCCTGGCCCGCGCCGAACTGGCCGCGCCGCGAGACCGCGAGGACCTGCGCGGCTGGCACTTCGCCCTCACCGGCGGGCTGTTGACCACGCGGTCGCCGTACGGTTTCGCGAGCATGACCGGGCGGTGGGCGTACCTGCAGGACAGCGTCGAGCTGTGCCGGCTCGGGCTGGAGCGGCTGCGGGTGGTGCTTGCCGCTTCGGGTCACGCGCCGGTGTCCGTCGGGCTGCTGCCCGACCGCGGCAGCCAGGTGCTGGGGCTCGCGGCGGCGTCCGTGCTGGGTCTGCCGGCGGCGCCGTACCGGCCGGGGACGCCGGATGTGCTGGTCGTGGCGTACGACCTTGCTGACTGCGAGCGGAAGTTGGTGGCTGCACTGCGGGAACGGGCTCCCGGCGAGGTGCTGTTCGAGCATGCGACGTGCTGGACGGATCCGCCCGGCGCGGCGGCGGACGTCAGCACGCTGCTGGTGCAGACGGTGGTGGCGCCGTGGGCCGCCCGGATGCGGTTCTCGGCCGGCGGCGAGGCGGAGGACGTCCCGGCGGACGCGCGGCCTCCCGAGGAGGTGGCCGCGGAGATCGCCGCGGCGTCGCCCGTGGCGGACGAGGGCGACGGGGATTCCCCGCCCGACCCCGTCGACGGGCTGGCCGCGTTCGCGGCGGGCGTCCGCGAGGCGTGGCTCACCGCGCCCCGCGATCGCGTACGGACGGCCGGACCAGTACGGAGTGGCCGCTTCGCCTGACCCCACGAACGGGGTTGCCCCCGCCCCGGCTCTGGGTGTCCCAGGGGCATGGCAGGGGCACCCATCCCCTCCCCGGTGGCCCGGCCAACCCACCCACACCACCAGGCCGGTGACGACCCACCCGCCTCACCGTGGCTGATCGCGCAGTTCCCCGCGCCCCTCACCCCCACCCCGCCGGTGACTCACGGACCCGCGTGCCCCACCCGGCCTCGCGCTGGCTGGTCGCGCAACAGGGACGCGCCCCGTCAGGGGCGCGAGGAACTGCGCGACCAGCCCACCAGCGGCGGGTGGGCGCGGCAACGGGTGCAACCACCCCGCCCGGAGTGGTGGGACGCGGAACTGGTGGCGTGGAGGAGGGGCGCGCTCCCCCCGCGTGCGCCTGATACGCGGGGGCCGAATGGGGGTGACATGGGTGTGGTGCGGCCCGCATAGCGGCGAAGTGGTGGTGAGCTGTCGGGTGCGGGTCGTGTCACGGCCCGGCGTTCCCGCGTAACCCCGCACACCGGAGGAGCCCCGTGCGTATCCGCTCGCTCGTGTCCCTCGCCGCGTCCGCCGCGGCCCTGCTGGTGCCGGCCGCGCCGGCCCACGCCGCCACCGACGGCCTCTACCTGCTGCGTGACGCGGCGTCGGGCCGCTGCGTGGCGCCGGCGGACGGCCCGATCGGCGGCCCGCTCCAGGCGTGCGGCCCGGACACCCGGTGGAACCTGCAGTCGGTCGGCGACGGCACCGTGCGGTTCACCGAGGTGAGCGGCGAGGGCCGCTGCCTGGGGGTGTCGCCGGCGTTCGTCTACCCGACGGCCCTGCGGCTGAGCGCCTGCGGCAGCGCGCCCGACGCCTTCCGTGTCATCGGCCCGCAGGCACCCGAGGTGGACGCCCTCGAACTCGCCGCCGCTCCGCGCAGCGCCCTCACCGTGCTGGGCGACCGCGCGACGCTCGCCGACGGCCTCAGCTTCCAGTGGATCGTGCAGAAGGTCGGCTGACCGCGTACCGCCCCCGGCCGGGCGGCCGGCGCCGCCTCCGGCATAGGGTGCCCGCATGGCATCACTGGTACGACATGTGACTTTCGACTGCGCCGACGCCCACCGCCTCGCGTCCTTCTGGGCCGAGGCGCTGGACGGCACGCTCGCGGACGACGACCTCCCCGGCGATCCCGAGGCCCTCGTGACGTCCGAAGGCGCGGTGATCCTCTTCGTGACCGTGCCCGACGCCAAGTCGGTGAAGAACCGCGTGCACCTGGACCTGCAACCGCAGGACCGCAGCCGTGACGAGGAGGTGACGCGGCTGCTCGCCCGCGGGGCCGAGCTGGTGGCGGACCACCGGCGGCCCGACGGCACGGGGTGGGTGACGCTGGCCGATCCCGAGGGGAACGAGTTCTGCGTGGAGCGCAGCGCGGCCGAACGCGCGGTCCCCGGTGCCTGACGCGCTGGGTCCCGACGCGACGGCCGCCTACCTGCGCCGCATCGGCGTCGAGCGGCCGGCCGCGGCCGACGCGGAGTCGCTGCGCACGCTGCACCTCCACCACCAGCTGGCCGTGCCGTTCGAGAACCTGTCGATCCATCTCGGCCAGGAGATCGTGCTGGAGGAGGGCGCCCTGGTCGACAAGGTGGTGGGCGCCCACCGGGGCGGGTTCTGCTACGAACTCAACGGCGCCTTCGCCGCGTTGCTGCGGTCGCTCGGATACGAGGTGACGCTGCTCGCGGCGCGGGTGTTCGGCAGGGACGGGCAACTCGGCGTGCCGTACGACCACTTGGCGCTGCGGGTCGTCCCGTCCGACGGCAGCGGCCCGTGGCTGGCGGACGTCGGCTTCGGCCGGCACAGCCACTACCCGCTGCGCTTCGCCAGCCGCGACGAACAGCCCGACCCCGGCGGCGTGTTCCGGATCGAGGAGACCGCCGACGGCGACCTGGACGTGGTGCGGGACGGCGAGCCGCAGTACCGCCTGGAGCAGCGACCCCGCGAACTGCGGGACTTCGAGGCCACGTGCTGGTGGCAGCGGACGTCACCGAAGTCCCATTTCCGGCAGTCGCTGGTGTGCTCGCGGCTGACCGAGTCCGGCCGGATCACGCTCAGCGGTCGCGTCCTGGTGCTGACCACCGGGGAAGGCGGCCGCGAGCAGCGGGAGTTGGCGGCCGACGAGGTCCTGCCCGCGTACCGGGAGCACTTCGGGATCACGCTGGACCGCGAGCCGGTCGTCGCCCCGCTCGGCTGACGAAGCGGAGGCGGGCAGGTCCCCGGCCACCAGCCCTGCGGCGCCGGGCGCCGCGCCCGCCCCGCGCGAAGGTCACGCCGGGCGCCGCGCCCGCCTCACACGCCCCACTCGGCCCGCACCCCGGCGAAGAACTCGTGGAACCCGGGGAACGTCTTCTTCACGCAGCCCGGGTCGTCGAAGGTGGTGCCGGGGGTGCGCAGGCCGGCGACGGCGAAGCTCATCGCGATGCGGTGGTCGGCGTGGCAGGCGATCTCGACGGGCGCGGGGGTGCCGGGCCGGATCTCGATCCAGTCGCGGCCGGTCTCGACGGCGATGCCCTGGCGGCGCAGGTTCATCGCGCACGCCTCCAGGCGGTCGCACTCCTTGACGCGGGTGTTGTAGACGTCCTCGATGCGGACCGGACCGTCCGCGAAGGGCGCGATGGCGGCGAGCGTCGGCATGGTGTCGGAGATGTCGCGCATGGCCACGGTGATGCCGGACAGCCGGCCGGTGCCGGTGACCGTCGTGCTGTCCGGGCCGATTTCGACGTCCGCGCCCATGCCGCGCAGCACCTCCACGAACTGCAGGTCGCCCTGCAGGGCCCCGGCGCCCAGGCCGGGGACGGTGGCGCTGCGGCCGGTGAGCGCGGCGGCGGCGAAGAAGTAGCTCGCCGTGGAGGCGTCCGGCTCGATCGGGTAGTCGGTGGCGGTGTAGCCGCCGGGCGGCACGACGAAGGTGTCGCCCTCGCGGGACACGGTGACGCCGAACCGGCGCATCATCGCCAGGGTGATCTCGACGTACGGCACCGAGACGATGCCGGTGACGCGGATCCGCAGGCCCTCGGCGGTCAGCGGGCCGGTGAGCAGCAGCGCGGTGAGGAACTGCGAGGACAGGCTGGCGTCGAGGTCGATCGCGCCGCCCTTGATGCCGTCGGCGACGACCGTCAGCGGCAGGTGGCCCTCGGTCTCCTCGTGGGTGAGGTCGACGCCGAGCGAGCGCAGCGCGCCGGTGAGCGGGGCGACGGGGCGGCGGCGCATCTGCGCGGAGGCGTCGAAGCGGTAGGTGCCGTGTCCCGCGGCGGCGAGCGCGGGCAGGAAGCGGGCGGCGGTGGCCGCGTCACGGCAGTAGACCTCGGCCTCGGGTGCCGCCGGGCCCTGCGGGCGGCCGGTGATCCGCCACTCCTGCTCGCCGCGCCGTACGTCGTACCCGAGGCGGGTCAGGCCCTCGGCGAAACCGTCGGTGTCGTCGGACAGCAGCGGGCGCCGCAGGACGGTGGTGCCGTCGGCTGCGGCGGCGAGGAACAGGGCCCTCGCGGTCACCGACTTGGAGCCGGGTACGGCGACGACACTCACGGGATGCCTCCTTGGCGGGGTCTTTCGGCGCGGGCGGGGCGGGCGTGGCGGGCACGGCCTCGCCCCGCGCGAGTCTAGGACGGGCGGCGGGTGCGGGTGCGTGCTGTCCGGGCCCTGGACCGGCCCGCCTCCACCGGTCCGCGAGGCCGGCCCAGGGGAGGGCCCGGGGACGGCCCGGGGAACGTCCCAGGGGACGGCCCGTTCCGGGCCCGATCAAGGCCCGGAACGGGGACAGCCCCGAGCACCGAGCCCCGGTCGCCCACCGGCCCCGACGGCCCCGGCGCGCGGAATCGTTCAGAAGGTGACGGGCAGCCGGTCGAGGCCGCGGACCAGGGGGTTGGGGCGCCAGGCGAGCGGGCCGGCGCCGGGGTCGAGGGCGAGGCGGGGGGCGCGGGTGAGCAGCGTGGTCAGCGCGATCGCGCCCTCCATGCGGGCCAGCGGCGCGCCCAGGCAGTAGTGGATGCCGTGGCCGAAGGCGAGCTGGCCGTCGGGGGGCCGGCGGATGTCGAAGGTGTCGGCGGCGCTGTGGTGGGCGCCGTCGCGGGCGGCCGAGGCCAGGACGACGGCGACCACCTCGCCGGCCGGGATGACCGTGCCGCCGATCGGATAGGGGGCCCGGGTGATGCGGTAGGTGGCGCGTTCGACCGGGCCGTCGTAGCGCAGCACCTCCTCGATCGCGCCGGGCATCAGCCCGGGCAGGTCGGCGCGGAGCGCCGCGAGCTGGTCGGGGTGGCGCAGCAGGGCCAGGACGCCGTTGGCGACGAGGTTGACGGTGGTCTCGTGGCCGGCGACGAGCAGCAGGAACGCCATGCTGACGAGTTCCGGCGCGGACAGCCGGTCGCCGTCCTCGTAGCGGGTGCGGATCAGCGCGCTGAGCAGGTCGTCGCGCGGGCCGCTGCACCGCTTGTCCTCGATCAGATCGGCCAGGTAGGCGCTCACGGCCTGCGCGGCGGCCATCTCCTCGGCGTCGCCGCCGGTCTCGCCGAGGACGGCCCGGGTCCATGCGCGGAACGCGTCCCGGTCCAGGTCGGGCACGCCGAGCAGCTCGCAGATCACGGTGAGCGGGAGGGGGAAGGCGAAGTCCTCGATGAGGTCGGCGCTTCCGGCCGGCAGCATCTTGTCGAGCAGGTCGTCGGTGATCTGCTGGACGCGGGGCCGCAGTTCGGCGACCCGGCGCGGGGTGAACTCGCGGGCGACCAGCCGCCGCAGCCGGGTGTGGCTCGGCGGGTCGGACTCCAGCATGTGGGCGCTGACCGGCCCGGCGCTCTCGGGGCCGCCGCCCAGGGTGTGCCAGTCCTTGCTCAGCCGCGGGTCGGCGAGCGCGGTGCGGGCCTCGTCGTACCCGACGACGAGCCACAGCTCCCCGCTCTCCACGACGGCCCGGTGGACGGGCCCTCTCGCGCGCAGCCGGGCGTAGTAGGGGTAGGGGTCGGTGACGAAGTCCTCGCCGTATGCGGTCAGATCGACGATGTCCTGGTCGTGTGCCACTGCTCCCCCAGGTCGTGTCAGTTCGGGTCGGCCAGGCGCTCCAGCAGGTGGGTGAGGCGCTTGGTGACAGTCTGACGGTCGCCGTCGGTGAGTGCCGACCCCATTCCGACGGCGACGGCGCCCGCGGTGACCCAGTCGGGCGCGGCGGCGACGGTGATGCCGCCGATCGGCAGCAGCGCGACGTGCGGGATGATCGCTCGCAGGTCGACGACCCAGTCCGGGGAGTACGCGGTGGCCGGGTAGAGGGTGAGGGCGTCGGCGCCGAGTTCCATGGCGCGGACGGCTTCGGTGGGCGTGGCGATGCCGGGGAAGACGGGGATGCCGTAGCGGTGGCCGGTGCGCAGTACGGCCTCGTCGAGGTTGGGGGCGAGCAGGAAGCGGGCGCCGGCCTCGATGGCCATCCGGGCGGAGACCTCGTCGAGCACGGTGCCGGCGCCGATCACCGCGTCGTCGCCGACCTCGCGGACCAGGGTGGTGACCGCTTCGAGGGCGAACGGGGTGGTGAGGGAGATCTCCAGGGTGGTGAGGCCGGCGGACAGCAGGGTGTCGGCGGTGGCCGCGGCCTGGTCGTAGCTCTCGGTGCGGATGGTGGCGAAAACCCGCTGGGCCAAGGCGGCCCGGGTGGTCTCCCAGCGGTACACGGCGGTCGCCCACCTTCCTGGAGAGGTGATGCACGGGCTCAGCACGGTACCGGCGCGGTGGCGGCGGGTGATCCCCGGACGGCGGAGCTGTTTCCGCACCGTGACATGAGGGGGGCATGGGCCCCCTGATGCGCCTGGGTCGTGCGGGTCCGGCGTCTCTCCCGGCGTGCGTGCGCGGGTCCGCGGGGGCGCCCCCCGGGCCGTCGGGTCAGCCCACGTGCGTGGAGAACATCCCGCCGGTGGGTCCCTGCTTGTCGCCGCCCTGGGCCTTCTTCAGCGCGTTCGCCAGGCCCTCCAGCGTCATGGACTGGAGGATCACCCGGCCGTTGCCCTCCAGGGTGGCCAGCGACAGGCCCTCGCCGCCGAAGACGGCGTTCATGATGCCCTGGCGGTTGAGGCCGCCGATGCGCTGGACGCCGTACTGGATGCCCTCCTCGAAGGCGACGATGCAGCCGGTGTCGACCTCGATCCGGCCGCCGAAGTCCGCGGGGTTGAGGTCGATGAAGTTGCCGGCGCCGGCGATGATCACGGTGCCGTGGCCGGTGAACTTCTCCAGGATGAAGCCCTCGCCGCCGCTCATGCCCTGCCGGCCGCCGGCGAAGGCGATGCCGAACCGCACGGTGTCCTCGGCGGCCACGAACGCGTCCTTCTCGGCGAACCAGGCGCGCGACCCGCTCAGCTCCAGGGCCCGCATCTCGCCGGGCAGCACCCCGGCGAAGCCGACGGTGCCCTCGCCGCCGGACGCGGTGAAGTACTGGAAGGCCAGCGACTCGCCGGCCAGGGCGCGCTGCCCGACCTGCATGGCGGTGCCCATGGCCTGGCGCAGGAAGCCGCCCATGCCCCCGGCGCCGCCGCCCTGCTGCCCGCCGCCGCCCTGCCCGCCGGGGCCGCCGAGCCGGGTCTCCATGCTGACGTTGGCCGTCTTGAACAGGAACTTGCCCGCCTCGCAGTACACCGTCTGGCCGGGGTTCAGGGTGCAGACGGCCATCTGCATGGCGTTGCCGACGATCTGCTGCTGCAGGGTCACAGCGGGCTCCTCAGGACGAGCTGGTGGTACGCGGGTGGCGCGGTGGGCGCCGCCGGGTCAACGTACCGCCCGGGCGATCCGGTTCCGCAAGTGGTCGGCGCCACTGTCCGGTCCGTCGGTCTGCTGTTCCGGCAGCCGCACCGGGCGCTCGCCGCCGGTGTCGAGGAAGCGGGCCAGCGGGAGGGTCGCGGCGCCGACGGTGACGGCGTCGGGGCCGAGCCTGCCCAGTTCGATGGAGGTCTGCGCGCAGGGGTGGTGCAGGGAGTAGGCGGCGGCGACCTCGCGGACCGCGGGCAGCAGCCGGGGGCCGAGCAGCAGTCCGGCCCAGCCGCCGATGACGATCCGCTGCGGGTTGAAGAGGTTGATCAGGTCGGCGATGCCCGCGCCGAGGTACTCGGCGGCCTCGGCGAGCAGCGCCTCGGCCTCGGGGTCGTGGTCGGCGGCGGCCAGCAGCGCGGCGAGCCCGGTCTCCTCGCTGACGCCTTCGGGCGCCGACGGCCAGCGCTCCAGCAGCGCCTCGGCGCCGACGTACGCCTCCAGGCAGCCGCGGGAGCCGCAGCGGCAGGTGCGCCCGCCGACCCGCAGCGTGGTGTGCCCCCACTCCCCCGCGCTGCTGCTGGCGCCGTGGTACGGGGTGCCGTCGGCGACGACGGCGGCGCCGACGCCGGATCCGATGAGGGCGATGACGACGTTGCGGGAGCCGCGGCCGCCGCCGAACCACATCTCGGCCTGGCCCAGGGTCTTGGCGCCGTTGTCGATGTACAGGGGCAGGGTGGTGCCGGCGCGCAGCAGCCGGCCGAGCGGGACGGCGTCCCAGCCGATGGTCTGGCCGTGCACGACGATGCCGTCGGCGTCGCCGGGGGCCGCGGTCTGCCCGGGTTCCGGCGGGACGTGCTCGACGATGCCGGGTACGCCGATGCCGACGCCGAGCACCTCGCTGTCGTCGATGCCGGCCTCGCGCACCACGGACTCGATGCCCTGCAGGGCCAGGCTCACCACGTGGTCGACGTCGTGCCCGCTGTCGGACAACGGCAGGTCGGCGGAGGCCCGTTCGGTCAGGGCGAGGTCGAACAGCTCGACCCTGACCCGGGTTTCGCCGACGTCGACGCCGACGACGTAGCCGTAGAGGGCGGAGACCTGGAGCAGGATGCGGGGGCGGCCGCCGTCGGACTCGACGGCGCCGGCCTCCTCGACCATGCCGTCCGCGATCAGCTCGCCCACCACGTTGCTGATGGAACCTGCACTCAGACCGGTGTCCCGGCCCAGCTCCTGGCGGCTCAGGGGCCCTTCGAAATACAAATGACGCAGAAGCGATGCACGGTTGCCGCGCCGCAGGTCACGCACGGTCCGTTTGCCCCGCTCAGCCATCGACCCTCCCTCTCCGCCCGTCGCCGGTGAATCTATCGCTGCACGAGGTCTTGACGCCACCTTTTCTCACAAGTTAAATCACGGCCTGAATTAAGGCACAGGCGCTGTTCACTTCCTGAAGCGATCCCCACCCCTGAGAGGGAACCGGTATGCGCACCTCCAGCACCTCCAGCAGACTCCTCGCGGCCACCGCCCTCGTGGCCGCGCTCGGTCTGACCGCCACCGCGTGTGGCGGCGGCAGCTCCGACAGCAGCGGCGGCGACAAGAGCGACCCCGCCAGCCTCAAGGGGCAGACCATCACGTACTGGGCGAGCAACCAGGGCACCAGCCTCGACAACGACAAGCAGGTGCTGACCCCGGAGCTCAACAAGTTCACCCAGCAGACCGGGATCAAGGTCAAGCTGGAGGTGATCGGCTGGGCCGATCTGCTCAACCGCATCCTGGCGGCGACCACCTCCGGGCAGGGCCCGGACGTGCTCAACATCGGCAACACCTGGTCAGCTTCGCTGCAGGCGACCGGCGCCCTCATGCCGTGGGACGCCACCGCGTTCAACACCATCGGCGGCAAGGACCGGTTCGCGCCCGCCGCGATCGCGGCCGCCGGTGCGGCCGGCAAGGACCCGGCCGCGGTGCCGCTGTACTCGATGGCGTACGGCCTGTACTACAACAAGAAGATGTTCGCCGACGCGGGCATCGCCAACCCGCCCAAGACCTGGGACGAGTTGGTCACCGACGCCAAGAAGCTCACCACCGGCGGCCACTACGGCCTCGCGGTCGAGGGCAGCAACGGCGCGGAGAACATCCACCACGTCTTCGTCCTGGCCAAGCAGCGCGGCTCGGACTGGTTCGACTCGTCCGGCAAGGCGACCTTCGACACCCCGGCGAACGTGGCCGCGGTCAAGCAGTACGTCGACTTCATCGCCGCCGACAAGGTCGCCGCCAAGGGCAACGCGGAGTACTCGCAGAACCAGACCATCACCGACTTCGCCACCGGCAAGGCCGCGATGATGATGTGGCAGTCCGCCGCGACCTCCATCAAGTCGCACGGCATGTCGCCCGACCAGTACGGCGTGGTCCCGGTTCCCACCCAGACCGCGGGCGCCACCGGTGACGCGGGCGTGACGTCCATGGTGGCCGGCATCAACCTGGCGGTGTTCCAGAACACCAAGCACAAGGCCGCCGCCGAGGCGCTGGTGAAGTTCATGACCAGCACGCCGGAGCAGAAGATCCTCAACGGCACGTACGGTTCGCTGCCGCCGGTCAAGGAGGCGCAGAGCGACGCGGCGTTCCAGACCCCGGACTTGAAGGTGCTGGCGAGCGTGCTCGGCTCCTCCGCCGCGCCGCTGCCGCAGGTGCCCAACGAGGCGCAGTTCGAGACGCTGGTCGGCACCGCGGTCAAGGACCTGTTCGCCGACGCCGCGGCGGGCAAGCCCGTCACCACCGACTCCGTCAAGGCCGCGCTGACCAAGGCGCAGCAGCAGATGCCCGCGTCCTAAGGATCGGCCCTCCTCCATGACTGCGACCGCCCCCACAAGGCGCGCACCCGAAGCCGGCCCCGGCAGCAGCGGCAAGACCGCTGCCGGGCGCCGGCTCCGGCCGCGTGCGAGAGAACGGCTGCGCCAGATCGGCCTGCCGTACCTGCTCCTGCTCCCCGCCCTCATCGCCGAACTGCTGATCCACATCGTGCCGATGTTCTTCGGCATCGTCATCAGCTTCAAGAACCTGACGCTCTTCTTCATCCGCAACTGGAGCAAGGCCCCCTGGGCCGGGTTCGACAACTACCGCGCCGCGATCAAGATCCACCAGCCCATCGGCCAGGCGCTGCTGCACTCGTTCTGGGTGACGCTGGCCTACACCGTACTGTCGGTGGGCCTGTCGTGGCTGCTGGGCACCGCCGCCGCGATCCTGATGCAGGACTCCTTCCGCGGCCGCGCGCTGATGCGCGCGATCTTCCTGGTGCCGTACGCGCTGCCGGCCTACGCGGCGCTGATCACCTGGACGTTCATGTTCCAGCAGGACACCGGCCTGGTGAACCACGTGCTGCACGACCAGTTGCACGTGACGTCGAACAAGCCGTTCTGGCTGATCGGCGACAACTCCTTCTGGGCGATGGTCATCGTCTCGGTGTGGAAGTCCTGGCCGTTCGCCTTCCTGGCGCTGATGGCCGGCCTGCAGAACATCCCGCGCGAGCTGTACGAGGCCGCGGCGATGGACGGCGCCGGTGTCTGGCAGCAGATCCGGAAGATCACCATGCCGTCGCTGCGGCCGGTCAACCAGGTGCTGGTGCTGGTGCTGTTCCTGTGGACGTTCAACGACTTCAACACGCCGTACGTGATGTTCGGCCAGTCCGCGCCGCACCAGGCCGACCTGATCTCGATCCACATCTACCAGTCGTCGTTCATCACCTGGAACTTCGGCTCGGGCTCGGCGATGTCCGTGCTCCTGCTGCTGTTCCTGCTGCTGGTCACGGCGGTGTACCTGCTGCTCACGTCCAGGAAGCGGGGCGACGCCGATGCCTAGGATCCCCGACCAGCCGTCCCCCATGGCGCAGCCGAAGTCCTTCATCTGGACCCGGCGCATCGTGCTCACCCTGCTGCTGGTGTTCGTGCTGACGCCGGTGTACGTGATGCTCAGCTCGTCCCTGAAGAACCTCCAGGACGTGCAGGGTTCGTTCAAGTGGATACCGCACGGGCTGACCATCCGTCCGTACCTGGACATCTGGAAGACCGTTCCGCTCGCGCACTACTTCATGAACTCGCTGATCGTGTCGGTGAGCGCGACGGTCTTCTCGGTGGTGGTGGCGATCTTCGCCGCCTACGGCGTCAGCCGCTACCGCTTCGCGGGCCGCAAGGTGTTCACCGTGACGGTGCTGTCCACCCAGATGTTCCCCGGCATCCTGTTCCTGCTGCCGCTGTACCTGATCTTCGTCAACATCGGGAACAGCACGGGCATCACCCTCAACGGCAGCCGGCTCGGGCTGATCATCACGTATCTGACGTTCTCGCTGCCGTTCTCCATCTGGATGCTGGTCGGCTACTTCGACTCGATCCCGCGGGACCTCGACGAGGCCGCGAAGGTGGACGGCTGCGGGCCGTTCGGCGCGCTGTTCCGCGTCGTCGTGCCGGCGGCCATTCCCGGCATCGTCGCGGTGAGCGTCTACGCCTTCATGACCGCCTGGGGCGAGGTGCTGTTCGCCTCGGTCATGACGAACTCCAGTACCCGCACGCTCGCCGTCGGCCTGCGCGAGTACGCCACCCAGAACGACGTCTACTGGAACCAGGTCATGGCCGCCTCGCTCGTGGTGAGCGTGCCGGTGGTCGCCGGATTCCTGCTTCTGCAGCGTTACTTGGTCGCCGGCCTGACCGCCGGTGCCGTCAAGTGACCCCCACCGAAAGGTAACTTGT
The DNA here is from genome assembly GCF_044333795.1 of Streptomyces sp. NPDC020917. NCBI lineage: Bacteria > Bacillati > Actinomycetota > Actinomycetes > Kitasatosporales > Streptomycetaceae > Streptomyces > Streptomyces sp. NPDC020917. The sequence continues at coordinate 442,308 of NZ_JBIRRR010000007.1, forward strand.
GAACGACCTGAGCGCTCTTCCCGCCGATTTCGTCTGGGGAGCGGCCACCGCCGCGTACCAGATCGAGGGCGCGGTGGACGAGGACGGCCGGGCCCCGTCCATCTGGGACACCTTCTCCCACACCCCCGGCAAGGTCGCGGGCGGCGACACCGGCGACGTCGCCTGCGACCACTACCACCGCGTGCCCGAGGACCTGGAGCTGATGAAGGCTCTGAGCCTGGACTCGTACCGGTTCTCCGTCGCGTGGCCGCGGATCTTCCCGCAGGGCTCCGGCACCCTCAACCAGCCCGGCCTGGACTTCTACGACCGGCTGGTGGACTCGCTGCTGGAAGCGGGCATCACCCCCAACGCGACGCTCTACCACTGGGATCTGCCGCAGGCGCAGCAGGACCGCGGAGGCTGGCCCGAGCGGGAGACCGCCGAGCGGTTCGCCGCGTACGCGGCGGTCGTCGCCGAGGCCCTCGGCGACCGGGTCAAGGACTGGGCGACCCTCAACGAGCCCCTTTGCTCGGCGTGGATCGGCCACCTCGAGGGCACCATGGCGCCCGGCTGGACCGATCTGAGCGCCGCCGTGCGCGCCTCGTTCCACCTGCACCTGGGCCACGGCCTGGCGGTGCAGGCGCTCCGCGCCGCGCACTCCGACCTGCGGATCGGCATCGTCAACAACCTCAGCCCGATCGTGGCGGCCAGCGACCGCGACGAGGACGTCGCGGCCGCCCGCCGCGCCGACGGGCACACCAACCGCTGGTGGCTGGACCCGATCCACGGGCGCGGCTACCCGCAGGACATGGTGGAGCTGTACGGCGTCGAACTGCCGGTCAAGGACGGCGACATGGAGCTGATCGCGGCTCCGCTGGACTGGCTGGGCCTGAACTACTACTTCCCGCAGACCGTCGTGGACGACCCGACCGGGCCGGCCCCGCACGCGAAGATGACCTACGTGCCGGGGCTGCGGCGCACCGCGATGGACTGGGAGGTCAACGCGGGCGGCCTGGAGCAGCTGCTGGTCCGGCTGTCGGAGGAGTACGGCGCCCGGAAGATCTTCGTCACCGAGAACGGCTCCGCCTACCTGGACACGGTCGGCGAGGACGGGCAGGTCGACGACCCGGAGCGGGTGGAGTACCTGGAGGAGCACCTGGCCGCCTGCGCCCGCGCCGTCGGGCGGGGCGTGCCGCTGGCCGGCTACTACGCCTGGTCGCTGCTGGACAACTTCGAGTGGGCGTACGGCTACGACAAGCGCTTCGGTCTGGTGCACGTCGACTACGCCACGCAGGTCCGCACCGTGAAGGGCAGCGGACGCCGGTACGCGGACATCATCGCCGCACACCGGCGCAGGGTCCGGCGCGCGGCCTGACCCCGCGCGCCGGCCGGTGGCCCGGGGGCTGCGTCCCGGGCCACCGGCTTTCTTTCGTGCTCGTGCTCACCAGGCGGTGAGCTTCTCCGGGTTGCGCACGGTCCAGATCTCGGAGATCCGGCCGTCGCCGGTGAAGGCGAACGCGGCCACGGAGACGGTCGTGCCCGCGTGCCGGGCGACGAGGCCGGGCTGCCCGTTCACCGTCCGCACCTCCAGGGCGAGTCCGGGGGCCCGGTCCACGAAGTGCACAAGGTACTGCGCGATGCGCTCGCCGCCCTCGACCGGGCGGGCGTTGGCGCCCGCCAGTCCGCCGCCGTCGGTGGTCATCACGGCGCCGGGGTCGAGGAGGCCGACCAGGGCCGCGATGTCCTTCGCCTGCCAGGCCTGCTGGAACTCCTTGATGCGGGCGGCCTGTTGCGCCGCCGCTGCCGTCGGGGCGGTCGAGTCCGCTGCCGCCGGGCCCGGTTGGGCGGCGCGGACGCGGCGGCGCGCCGAGGCCGCCAGCTGCCGGCAGGCCGCCGGGGTGCGGCCGACCACGTCCGCGATCTCGGCGAAGGAGTACCGGAAGACGTCGTGCAGCACGAACGCCACCCGCTCGGCGGGCGTCACCGACTCCAGCAGGACGAGGAAGGCCATGTGCACGGACTCGTCGAGGGCGACGCGGTCCGCGGGGTCGGTGCCGTCCGCCGCGTGCCCGAGCCGCTGCCCGGCGCCGGGCAGCGGCTCGGGCAGCCACACGCCGACGTAGCGCTCGCGCCGCACCCGCGCCGACCGCAGCAGGTCCAGGCAGATGCGGCCGGCCACCGTGGTCAGCCAGGCTGCGGGCACCTCGACGTCCTGCCGCTGCCGCGGCGACAGCCCGTACCAGCGGGCGTAGGTCTCCTGCACCGCGTCCTCGGCCTCGGTCAGCGAACCCAGCAGCCGGTAGGCGAGGCTGGTCAGGTGCTGCCGTTCACCGGCCACCCCGTGCTCGCCATCGGTCCTGACCGCAGCGGCCACGGTCCACCTCACATTTCGCGGGCCTGCCTCGTCGTGGTACCGAAACCGTACCCACCGACTGCCGCGAGGCAGAAGGGAGGGCCAGTTCATGGCCGTCCAGACCACCGCAGCGCCGAGCAGCACCACCGCCTTCGTCCGCGTCGCGGTCGCCCTGCAGACCCTCGCCATCTTCTTCCAGGCGGTCACCGCGGGGGTGCTGCTCGGCTCGTCGCACGGCGAGGCGCTGCACAGCGCGGGGGCGCGGGTGATGTACGGCGCGTCGATGCTGTACGTGCTCGCCGCGGTCCTGGCCTGGAAGCCGGGCGGCGGCTCGCCCCGCCCGGTCGGGTACGCGACCGGCTTCCTGGTCCTCGCCTCGGTGCAGGTGGTGCTGGGCATCAAGCACGTGCCGTCGGTCCATGTGCCGCTGGGCGTGCTGATGTTCGGCCTGAGCGTGCTGGTGCTGGGCCAGCAGCTGACCCGGCGCGGGGACATGCCGGGTGGCGGGGAGGGCCGCTGACCGCCGCCCGGGCTGCCCGGCCCGCGGTCAGCGGGGGCGGGCGGCCGGGCGGGTGAGCAGCCGGCCGGCGGGCTCGCCGCCGGTCAGGCGGCCGTCGCCGGCGATCGGCCGGCCGCGCAGGTAGGTCGCGCGGACCACGCCGTGCAGGGTCCGCCCGGCGTAGGCGGTGAGGGGGTTGCGGTGGTGCAGCCGCGCCGGGTCCACGGTGAAGGTCTCGTCGGGCGCGAGCACCGCGAAGTCGGCGTCGTGGCCGGGTGCGACGGCGCCCTTGGTGCCGGCGAGGCCGGCCAGCGCGGCCGGGCCCGCGGACATCCAGCGGGCGATGTCGGCGACGGTGTGGCCGCGCCGCCTGGCCTCCGTCCAGACCGCGGACAGGCCCAGTTGCAGCGAGGAGATGCCGCCCCAGGCGGCGGCGAAGTCGCCGGTGTCGCGGGCCTTGAGGTCGACGGTGGACGGGGAGTGGTCGGAGACCACGCAGTCGATCGTGCCGTCGGCCAGCGCCTGCCACAGGGCGTCCTGGTTGGCCGCCTCGCGGATCGGCGGGCAGCACTTGAACTCCGTTGCCCCGTCCGGGACTTCCTCGGCGGTGAGGGTGAGGAAGTGCGGGCAGGTCTCGACGGTGACCCGCACGCCCTCGCGCCGGGCCGCGGCGATCAGCGGCAGCGCGCTCGCGGAGGACAGGTGGAGGATGTGGATGCGGGCCCCGAACCGCCGGGCGAGCGCGATGAGTCCGGCGATCGCGGTGTCCTCGGCGGCCGGCGGGCGCGAGGCGAGGAAGTCGGCGTACCGCGGCCCGGGACGCCGAGGAGCCGCGTCGATCAGCCGCGGGTCCTCGGCGTGCACGATGAGCAGCCCGTCGAACTGCGTCAACTCCGCGAGTGCATCGGCTAGTTCGTCCTGGCTCAGCTGCGGGAACTCGTCCACGCCGGAGTGCAGCAGGAAGCACTTGAAGCCGAAGACGCCCGCGTCGTGCAGCGGCCGCAGGTCCTTGGCGTTGCCGGGGACGGCGCCGCCCCAGAAACCGGTGTCGACGTGCACCCGGCCGAGGGCGGCGGCGCGCTTGACGTCGAGGTGGGCGGTCGTGGTGGTCGGCGGGATGCTGTTCAGCGGCATGTCGATCACCGTGGTGATCCCGCCGGCCGCGGCGGCCGCGGTCGCGGTCGCGAAGCCCTCCCACTCGGCGCGCCCGGGGTCGTTGATGTGCACATGAGTGTCGACCAGGCCGGGCAGCAGGACGTCGTCCCCGAGGTCGGTGAGCCGGGCGCCGGCCGGCGGCGGCGCGTCATGGGGCAGGACCGCGGCGATGGTGCCGCCGGCCACCAGGACCGAGGCGGCCCTCTCGCCTTCGGGCGTCACGACGCGCGTCGAGCGCAGGACCTGCTCCTCCACTGCCACGGGGGCCTCCGCCTGGAAGAAATTCAACGATCTGTTGACGGCCATGGTGGGTATCGTTCTGCCCGGCGTCAAGGGCGGTACGATTCCACAGAGTGAAAGCTATATTCCGCATGGTGTGGTTCTGCGGCGTGCGGATCCGCGTCGTACGGACGTCGTCCACCGGGAAGCCGGTCGACCGAGGGGAGCGCAGGTGTCTGCTGACCGGACCGGGGGCGTCCAGTCGCTGGAACGCGCCTTCGACCTGCTGGAGCGGATGGCCGACGCGGGCGGCGAGGTGGGCCTGAGCGAGCTGTCCGCCGGCAGCGGGCTGCCGCTGCCCACCATCCACCGGCTCATGCGGACGCTCGTGGCCTGCGGATACGTCCGCCAGCAGCCCAACCGCCGCTATGCGCTCGGCCCCCGGCTGATCCGGCTCGGCGAGAGCGCCTCCCGGCTGCTGGGCACCTGGGCCCGGCCGTACCTGGCGGAACTGGTCGAGGCGACCGGTGAGACCGCGAACATGGCGCTGCTCGACGGCGACGAGGTCGTCTACGTCGCGCAGGTCCCGTCCCGGCACTCGATGCGGATGTTCACCGAGGTCGGGCGGCGGGTGCTGCCGCACTCCACCGGCGTCGGCAAGGCGCTGCTGGCGTCGGTCCCGCCGGAGGAGGTGCGGGCGCTGCTCGGCCGTACCGGTATGCCCGCGGCGACCGACCGGACGATCACCGACCCGGACGCTTTTCTGGCGGAGCTGGAGCGGATCCGGGCGCTCGGGTACGCCGTCGACGACAACGAGCAGGAGGTCGGGGTGCGGTGCCTGGCGGTGACGGTTCCCGACTCCCCCACTGCTGCGGCCATTTCCATCTCCGGCCCGGCCGGTCGGGTCACCGAGGGCGCCACGGACAAGATCGTTCCCGTGCTGCAGGGGGTGGCTCGGCAGTTGTCGGTCGCGCTCTCCAACGCGGGTGCGGCGCCTCTGGGTTGAGCTCGGCTCGCCATCCGGGGTGCCCCCGGATCCTGCTCTGCCGCCTGCCGCGCCGTCGTGGCTGTTCGCGCTGGGGGCACCTCCCAGGCGAAGCGCTGGGGGACCCCGCGTCCCTTGCGGGGTCCGGGGTGCCCTGCGGGGTGCTCTGCCGTGTGCGGGTCTCGTCGTGGCTGGTGGCGCAGTTCCCCGCGCCCCTGGCGGTGCACCTTCGGTGGGTGGGGTCGGGGCCGCCACGGGAGTATCTCCTCGGAACTGTGCGTGCGGCTCTCTCCATTGGGTGGGCCGGGAGCATGCACAGTTCCTGCGGGGACACTCCCGCACCGTCCCCTCCCGGGCCGTCCCCCGACTGCGGGAGGACATTGGCCTGAGCTCCCCTGCCCACCGGGCGCACCCAAGGGGCGCGGGGTCCCCCAGCGCGACCAGCCACGACGGCGCAGCACCCGGCAACGGCGGCCCGGGGGCACCCCGGATTCCCGCCCCGGAGGGGCGATGCTCCAGGAGCGCGGGGAACTCCGCGACCAGCCACAGCGCACGTGGCAGACGGCAAATCACCCGGCGGGGCAGCCCAGTTGCCGAAGGGGCGCGGGGAACTGCGCGCCCAGGCACGACGCATGTCGCAGACGGCGAACCACCTGGCGGGGCAGCCCCGTTGCCGAAGGGGCGCGGGTCAGCGGGGTGACGCCACCGCCTCGACAGCCTCCCTGAGAACTTCCAAAGCAACGGACAACGCACTGACCGACCCCAGCGCGGCAGCAACCAGCAGTAAGGAGTGCCGCAGCCGCTCCGTGTCAGGAACGGCCTCGGCCGCGCACGCGGCCAGCACGTCGAGTTCGTCCTCGGCCACCGCGCGGTCCGGTAACGGCCGCCGGTAGGTGGCGAGTTCACGCTTCAGGCGGGTCACCGCGACCAGCAGTCCGGCGGCCCCGAGTTCGCCGAGCGCGGGCGCGGACGCACCACCGCGGTCGTCTTCGAGCACCTGTGTCTCCCCCAACACGTACCAATCCCCTGTCTTCTGCCCTGCTCGCTCGCACCACGTGATCGCCGGACGGGCCATCCGGGGCGGCTCAGTAAACGCGACTCGGCCCCGCCGCGCTATACGCTCCAACGAAATTGCGCTGAATTCCGTGCCGCGCACCGCTCCAGGGGTCCGGCGAGAGGCCCCTACAGATCACTTTCGGCACTCTGGTCCACGAGGCGCCACACCGTCACGTCGATGACGGCGTACTGCAACGACGCGGCGGGCGGAGTGATCTGACGGAGAGTCACCAGTGCGATGGTGCCGTCCACCAGACGCACGCACACCCGGCCGCTGCCCGGGCTCAGCGCGTGCCGCGGGACGGACGTGAGCTGCGGGCCGGTGTCGGTGCGGCACGCCTCCGCGGTCGGCGGCAGGCCCGGATCCAGCACGGTCAGATGCGCCTGGTGCGCCTCCGCGACGAAGGACTGCCCGTCGGCGGAGAACCCGAAGGCCCCTCCGGAAGCGTCCGGTTGGACGGACGGGGGGTTCTCGTGCAGCGCCAGGGAGTTCCCGGACGGCAGCCGGATCCCCGGGTACACCTCCCCGGCCGCCGGGTCGCCTTGGCCGGTCGGGTCGGTGGGCGTGGCGGACGCGGACGGCGTGCCGCCGGGCTGCGGGACGGAGGAAGTGGGCGCGGCGGCGGGCGCGGTCGCGCCGAACCCCTTGCCGCGCGCGTCGTCCCGACCGCTCCCGCCCAGCCCGCCGGCCAGCGTGATCCCCGCGGTGACGGCGACGACCAGCCCCACGGCGGCGGCCGCCACCCCCGCGGTCCTGCGCCGCGGCCGTACCAGCGGCAGATGGGCCAGATGCGGGAAGTGGGAAAGGTGAGGGATGTGGGGGAACTGCGGCCGGTGCGGCCAGTGCAGACCGCCCGGCGCGGGCGCGCCCGGCGGCGGCACCGGGGCACCTCCTCCGGGCAGCGGCGCCTGGACCGGACCACCCGGCGGGGGCCCGGGAACAGGGCCGCCGGGTGCGGGTACGGGCGCGGGCACGCCAGGGGCCGGCGGCGCACCGGGCGACCCCGGTGGCGGTCCCTGCGGCCCAGCGGGCGGCGCGCCCGCAGGAAGGCCCGCAGGAGGGCACGGAGGAGAGCCGCCCGGCACCGGAGCAGGCCCCATCGGGACGGGACCGCCAGGCGTGGCCCCAGGGGCCGTCGGCAGCCCGCCGGGCGCCGGGCCCGGGGGTGCGGCGGGAGGCCGCGCAACAGGCGTTCCCGGCGCGGCAATCGGCACCTGCGGCACAGCGGCGGACGCTCCCGGACCGGCAGGCGGCGCCTGCGGCGACCCAACAGGCCCACCCGGCAGGGCAGTCGGCGACTGAGGCACGGCGGCGGGCGCTCCCGCCGCGGGCGCCGGCGCAACAGGACCGCCTGGAGCGGCAGTTTGACCCTGCGAGGCGGCAACGGGCCCGCGCGGAACGGCAGTCGGCGGCTGAGGCACGGCAACGGGCCCGCCCGGCGTGGGCGCCGGGGTCTGCGGGGGCGCAACGGGGCCGCCCGCGGGCGGTGTCGGGGGCGCGGGGGCCGGGGGGATGGCGGGGTGCGGAGGGGCCGGGGCGGGCATCGCGGGGACGATGGCGGCGAGCAGGGCGGGCGGCAGCCACGTGTCGGGCCGGGGGCCGGCGGGCACGGCCTGGGCGCACATGGCGGTGACCTGGGCGAGCGAGGGGCGCAGGCCCGGCTCCTTGATCAGGCAGCGGGTGACGATCTCCCGCAGCTCGCCCGGGAGTTCGTTGAGGTCGGGCTCGTCCTGCTGGATGCGAGCCGGGGCGTCGAAGGGCGGGCGTCCGATGGACGCGTAGGCCGCGACCTGACCCAGGGCGAAGACGTCGGTGGCCGGCACGGCCGGCTTGCCCGCGGCCTGTTCCGGCGCGAGGAAGGCCGGCCCGGTGCCCTCGGCCGTCCCGTCGGCGGCCGGAGCGGCGAGCGCGGCCAGCCCGTAGCCGGTGGCCTTGGGCCCGTCCGCGGCGAGCAGCACATGGGCCGGGCGCAGGTCGCCGTGGACGACGCCGGCGTGGTGCAGCGCCTGGAGCGTCTCGGCGAGCCCGGCCACCAGCCGCAGCACGACCCGGGTGGGCAGCGGGCCCGTCCCGTCCACCGCACGGTCCAGCGGCAGCGCGGGCACGAACGCGGTGGCGATCCAGAACCGGCCGCCCTCCTGGCCGCTGCCGAGCACGGGCACCGCACCCGGCGCCTGCACCCGCCCGGCGTCCTGGGCGTCGTGGTGGAAGCGCGCGGCGAAACCGTCGCGGGCGGCGCGTTCGGGGTGGACGACGGTGAGCGCCACCGGCTGACCGCCGGGCGCGTGCGCGAAGTAGACCCGGCCGAGCGCGCTCGTGCCGAGCCGGGCGCTGATCCGGTGCCCGGAGACGGACGCCGGGTCGTCGCCGGTCGTCGGCTCGAACGCCGGCCCCTGGATGTCGGGGCCGCTGTGCGAAGCGCCCATCAGTCCCCGTTCCTCCCCAGTGCTCACCGCACAGGCGCCGCACCTCGCGCGACACGGCCCGACGATACCGGAACACGCCGCGCCGCCTGCGCCCTGTTCCGCCGCGGCGCCGCGCGCGGTATCCAGGAGGGATGGACGCAAAAGGCGAGGTGGCCGGACTGCTGCTGGCAGCCGGTGGGGGGCGGCGGCTGGGGGGCAGGCCGAAGGCGCTGCTGCCGTACGGGGAGCGGCCGCTCGTGGAGCACGCGGTCGCGGTGCTGCGCGAGGGCGGCTGCGGCCCGGTGCACGTGGTGCTGGGGGCGGCCGCGGCCGAGGTGCGCGAACGGGCCGATCTGACCGGCTGCGTGGTGGTGGAGAACCCGCACTGGGCGGAGGGCATGGGCTCGTCGCTGCGGGCCGGGCTGGCCTCGCTGGCGGCCGCGCGGGACCGGCCGTCCGCGACGGTGATCGGGCTGGTGGACCAGCCGGGGGTGACCGGGGCCGCGGTGGCGCGGGTGATCGACGCGGCGCGGCAGGGGGACGACATGGTGTCGAGCCTGGTGTCGGCGATGTACGACGGCCGGCGCGGCCATCCGGTGCTGATCGGCGCCAGCCGCTGGGCCGGGGTGGCGATGAGCGCGGGCGAGGACCGGGGGGCGCGCACGTACCTGCGGGAGCACGCGGAGCAGACCGTGCTGGTGGAGTGCGGTGACATCAGCGATCACACGGACATCGACACCCCCGCGGACCTGCGGCTTCTGGCCGAGGCTGCACAGCGTGCCACAAAACGTTGAACTTCCGCACTGCGAAACCTATGCTCCACCTTGCAGAAAGCACCCATCGCACGGACCGGTCCGGCACCGCGTGCCACACCCCTTGCGGTGCCGGGCCGGGCACCCCTCTGGAGGAGTGACACCATGTCCGCAAGCAGCTCGTCCCCGGCGGTCGTCAGCCCGGCCGCAGGCCCGGTTCCCCGCGGGGAGGAGGTGCTGACCCCGCAGGCGCTGGCCTTCCTCGGCGACCTGCACCGGCGGTTCGCCCCGCGCCGGGCCGAGCTGCTGGAGCGGCGCGCGCGGCGGCGCGCCGAGATCGCCCGCACCGCCACCCTCGACTTCCTGCCGGAGACCGCGCACGTGCGCGACGGCGACTGGCAGGTCGCCCCGGCCCCGGCGGCGCTCCAGGACCGCAGGGTGGAGATCACCGGGCCGACCGACCGGAAGATGACGATCAACGCGCTCAACTCCGGGGCGCGGATCTGGCTCGCGGACTTCGAGGACGCCTCCGCGCCCACCTGGGAGAACGTCGTCGGCGGCCAGCTGAACCTGATCGACGCCTACGAGCGGCGGATCGACTTCACCTCGCCCGAGGGCAAGACGTACGCCCTCAAGGACGCGGACGAGCTGGCGACCGTGGTCACGCGCCCGCGCGGCTGGCACCTGGACGAGCGGCACCTGACGGTCGACGGCGAGCCGATCCCCGGCGGCCTGGTCGACTTCGGCCTCTACTTCTTCCACAACGCGCAGCGCCTGATCGACCTCGGCAAGGGCCCGTACTTCTACCTGCCCAAGACCGAGTCGCACCTCGAAGCGCGGCTGTGGAACGACGTGTTCGTCTTCGCCCAGGACCGGCTCGGCATCCCGCAGGGCACCGTGCGGGCCACCGTGCTGATCGAGACGATCACCGCCGCGTACGAGATGGAGGAGATCCTCTACGAACTGCGCGACCACGCCTCGGGGCTGAACGCCGGCCGCTGGGACTACCTGTTCTCGATCGTGAAGAACTTCCGCGACGGCGGCCCGCGGTTCGTGCTGCCGGACCGCAACGCGGTGACGATGACCGCGCCGTTCATGCGCGCGTACACCGAGCTGCTGGTGCGCACCTGCCACAAGCGCGGCGCCCACGCGATCGGCGGCATGGCGGCGTTCATCCCGTCGCGCCGCGACGCGGAGGTCAACCGGGTGGCGTTCGAAAAGGTCAAGGCCGACAAGGACCGGGAGGCCGGGGACGGCTTCGACGGCTCCTGGGTCGCCCACCCCGACCTGGTGCCGATCGCCCGCGCCTCCTTCGACGCGGTGCTCGGCGACCGCCCGCACCAGAAGGACCGGCTGCGCGAGGACGTGCACGTCACGGCCGAGCAGCTCATCGACATCGCGTCGCTCCACGCCAAGCCGACGTTCGAGGGCCTGCGCAACGCCGTCCAGGTCGGCATCCGCTACATCGAGGCGTGGCTGCGCGGCCTCGGCGCGGTGGCCATCTTCAACCTGATGGAGGACGCGGCGACCGCGGAGATCTCCCGGTCGCAGATCTGGCAGTGGACCAACGCCGGCGTGGTCTTCGACGATGTCGAGGGCACCGGCCAGGCGGGCAAGGCCACGCCCGAACTGGTCCGCCAGGTCGCCGCCGACGAGCTCACCGCGATCCGCGACGAGGTCGGCGAGGACGCCTTCGCGACCGGCAAGTGGACCGAGGCGTACGAGCTGCTGCTGCGGACGGCGCTGGACACCGAGTACGTCGACTTCCTGACGCTGCCGGCGTACGAGCTGCTCCAGAGCTGAGCCCGGTAGGACTCGGGGACATCGGCGGACACGGGGATCGGCGGGCGGATTCGGGCGGGGCTTAGAGGAGCTAACACAATGCTCGGATGCGTCTGAAGACGATGATGCAGCAGGCGAGCTTGAGGAAGGCCTCGTGGATGTCGTCGCGGACTTCCCAG